>JBBRBC010000010.1:0-82270 GCA_038206205.1 Opitutales bacterium | reverse complement strand
TGGGATCAGGATGCCTGAGACGAATGGCCGGTAGCGGCGCTTGCCCCCAAGCGCCAGTGCGGCTCGCGGCACCGCTTCCCCGTGGCCGTTGAGGGCAACGGCCGCTACCTGACAACAATCGCCCTTATAGGCTCAGCTCGTTTCCTCGTTACCCTTCACTCCACGGGCTGGGATCAGGATGCCTGATCCGAATGGCCGGTAGCGGCGCTTGCCCCCAAGCGCCAGTGCGGCTCGCGGCACCGCTTCCCCGTGGCCGTTGAGGGCAACGGCCGCTACCTGACACCAATCACCCTTCTGGGCTCATCTCGTTTCCTCGTTCATCCTCACTCCACGGTGGGGTCAGGATGTCTGATCCTATGAACCAAGCCACCCTCCGGGTGGCTGGTTTTGAAGTGGCCAATGACAAGCGGTCCGGCCACAAGGGCCGACCCTACACCATGAGCTTTGTTCGGTGAAAAGAGTGCTGCTGCCGCGCTATGCGAGCTGCTTCACATCGATCGGGCCGGCCTTGCGTGCCAGAAAATTATCTGCGGCCCGGACCCATTTCCACTTTAAGGCCGGGGCGGCGACTTGGATGCGTTTGGCCGCATCCCAACCGAACAGTTTGCAGATCCAAGAATATTTCCAGGAGAGCTTAGGTACATTCAACTGACCGCCAAGGCTGGTGGCCAGGGTTTGCATCTGGGTGAAAAGATCGATGCGATCCGGATAGAATTGAAGCGACCAGTTCTGCAAATATTGCACGCAAGCGGCCCGGGCGCGAGGGCTATCGTCCAGGGATCGCAGGCATTCAATGTGAATTTTCATCGAAGTGAACATGGCTTCGATTTTTTTATTGGAGCGCCCGATATAACTCAGATTACCGGTGCCGGCTACGCGGTAGTACACTCCTGGGCCAGGGACAAAGACCACTCCATCGCTCGCCATGAGCACGCGGCAAAAATATTCCCCATCGTCATCCGAGAGCATCTGGGGGTTCCACGGGCCGGCTTTTTCCATCAACTCCCGGCTCGTCAGCCAGGTTCCCGTTTGCATGTGAAGGTTCAGGCTGAGTTTGCGGATGAGCCATTCTGAGCGCGACAGATCGTGCCAAAGCGCGGTGGGGACGAAATTGGCCTTGCTGGGTTGAGAAAGAAAATAGCTCCAGCCCGACGAGAGCAACGTGTATTTGCTCGGACAGCGCGCCAAGGCTTCCATTTGCCGGCTGATCTTGGTGGGAGACAATAAATCATCGGCATCCAGCCACTGGATGTATTCGCCCTTGGAGAAAGAAAAGGCCTTGTTGCGCGTGGCTGCGGCACCTTGATTTTTGTGAGTGACTGCGGTCACCCCTTGGGCGGTGAACTGTTGGGCGAGAGCAAACGTGCCGTCCGTTGAGCCATCATCGACGACAATGATTTCCTTGTTTGGCCAGGTTTGCGCGAGGGCGGAACGCAACGTGTCGGCGATCCAGGATTCGCAGTTATAGGCCGGGATGAGAATGGAGACCAAAGGCGGCGAAAGGGGCATAAATCGATTTGTACCAATAGACTTTAGCCTGTCTATGAAAACATGGCTCAAACTTGTATATGATTAGATCTTGCTGGGGCAATGTATGATTCAACCAAAAATGTTGCGGCGTGCAGGATGTCTGCATGAGAGACTGAAATAGCACTATTGATATGCCACTACATGCACATTTCAGAACATCAATCACGACAACGCATCAGTTGTACATGCGAAGTATTCGGTGAAATTTGACCCCAAGTTGGCGACGGGAATATTGGCCAGAGTGAGAAAGCCCGAATGATGCGTTTTTAGCAGTTAAGAATATTTCAACTGGATTTCATCAAATGCGCTTGAATATGAATTCCAGGCAATTTATAGGGTATAGATTGCAATCGTTGCGTTTTTTGGTGGGCTGGCTACGCCAAACGGTGCTATTCTCAGTGGGTGAGGGTATGTGTATTTAGAATAATTGGGTTTGGATTGGTTGAGCCAATCACGCCCAACTTGGATGTAACCAGAGATGTCGTCCTGAGTAGCCGTAGGAGACGCGTAATTCAGGATGGCGGGTGCGGCATAGTTGCCGCCACCGGTGTTGTTCCATTGATAAATCGGCTCAGGATCGCCATTATAGCCAACTGAACCCGAGGTGCCTGTGCCGGTTACACGCCCCATGCCAACCTGACGTGGGGCGGGATATTGGATGCCTGCTATGCCATCGCCCCACATAGGATAGGGTCCGCCATTGCGCTGGAGATTTTGAATTGTAAGAGAAATTTCGGCTTTATCTCCATAATCAGAGGAGCGCATATCGGGCATCACGTTGTCGGTAAATAGCCCTGAACCGCCACGCATGTAGAAAAAATAACTTAAGGGAGCGGTTCTTTGCGTTGCTGACATATCATCAAAGATAAAAGTGTTATTATAGCACTCAAACCAACGCAGGCCAAAGTTGCCGGTGTCCGCGCCATGCGAGGTGAGACCGCAATTATCGACGACATTGTACCGGAATACTACCCGCATGCCTCCGTCAAAGTCGATGGCCTCAGTGAAGGCTCCATGTAAGAAGCAGTCTTCGATGTACAGATTTTGGTCTCCGTTGACATCTAATGACCCATAGGGGGTGGTCTCAGCCCAACTGTTTTGCGTGACTGCAGGCATACGAATAAACTGAGTGGTGTTCATGCCGGTATAGGCGCCGTTGCGGGGCCAATTAAATCCGGTATCGAAGTAGCAGGAGTTAATAATACCGTGAGGGGTCCTGAGCTCGATGGCGAAGGTGCCAATAGCTTCCTCGAAACGGCACTCTGATAGTGTGCAGGGTTTGCCACCTCCGTTGATGATGATATGTTCTCCACTGCCTGTGCCGCGTTGAAAATGGATGTTCTGCACATGACAGGCAGTGGTGGTGTCCTCGGTGATCGTGAATAATACGGCAGTTCCTGCGTTGTTCACGATGATAGTTGAGCCAGCTTGTCGGAAATTCCACTGAGTGTAGGTGCCAGAGCCTCCCGAGGAGGTCACTGCAATGACCAGTGTCGTCCCAGAATAACTGGCAACCGTTCCGGTCATGTAGTTCACGGCGCCGTCCGATTTCTGCACGGCCGTGATTGATTCATTGGTTACGAAGCCAAGACCAGCCGCTACGGTGAATGTTTTATTTCCGCTGCTCACTATCGTATTCGACGTGGTGCTCGATCCTTTCACCCAACCGCCACCAGCTCCGCGGATGGTGATACCCTTGCCGCTGAGCGTAACTCCGCTCGTCCACGAAAATATTCCGGCAGGAATGGTGACAACATCGCCATCAACCGCTGAGGCGATTTTGACTGCAACATCGGATTGAGAACCGTTGGAGGCAAGTGTTGCTGCATAACTTGCGATTGGCAGTAGGCCCATAATACCTGTGACGGCTCCAATAACATACGTGGAGAAGAATGGCTTGATCGTAATTTTCATGAACTGCATTGGGTTGAATTTCTTTGAGTACCTGCTCTGTTTCGGTAGTGGCCGTTGGATATGAAGGCAAATTTGCGTTTGGACGCCCAGCAGCAAGGGGGGAAGCCTACTGGGACTGAATTTCATCGGTTTCTAACAGACAGGTATGGGTGAATCCCCCCAGCGATTTGAGTCATCATTGTCGGTGAATGACTGATTTCACCGGCTGATCCCTCCATCTTTTGTCTGCCGATAAAGTAGCTCAAAAGGATTCCGGAGATAAAGACCGATACACTTCGCGAGTAATGGCGCCGACTTTTTCCCACGAATAGCGTTCGTGGGCGTGGTTGAGAATTTTCTTTCGCTGGGTTTCAAGATCGAGATAAAGCGGGCTGCGAAAATGACACTGAATGCACCGGGCTAGTTCCGCGGCATCCTTGGGTTTGCAAACATAACCAGTTTCACCTTCAATGATGTCTTCGCGGAGTGAGCCCACGTCCGTTGCGATTACCGGCAGGCCGAAATTATAGCCGAGAAAAAGTACGCCGCTTTGGAAAATATGCGTGTAAGGCAGGACGAAAACATCTGCAGCTTTGAAATAAATCTCGGTGTCTTCATCGGGCACAAATTCAATCCGCTGAATGACGCTCTTGCTTAGGCCAGTGTCGATGATGCGCTGATGGATTCCCGCCCAATAAGCTTCGGAACCCTTGGGCCGACCGGCAATAATCACGCGGTAGTTCTCTCCCGATTGTGCCAGTTGATGCACCGCTTCGATCAAGTATTCCACGCCCTTGTACGGGGCGATATGGCCGAAAAAGAGGAGGGTTTTTTCTTGGGGGGCCAAGCCGAGTTTGCTTCTCGCTTCGGCGGGGGTGAGAGCCGTATTCGGCACCGTGCTGTTGATGCCAAACGGGATCACGCTAATCTTGCGGCTAGGTACGCCAAAATCCGTGAGCAACTCCTGCCGCATTTGCTCGGTGTGGACAAAAATATGGTCAAGGAGGCGGTACTGAATTCCTAAGGTGAAACGATTCCACCACGAGTCGTTGTTGTCCCGTTTGTTCTTATTGACGTTATGCGCGGTGAACGTGAGGCGTTTTCCGCAGAGCTTATAGTAGAGCAAAAGCAACGTCCGGTCGAAGACCTCGAATTTATTATTCCAGAGAATATGGAAGACCTTGCGCTGTGACGTGGCGGCATAAGCCATGAGTCGTATGTAATAAATCAAGACCCGCTGCATCTTGATCATCATCGGTGCATCGGCATTTTGATCGCCCCGCAGATTGAGAAAACGAACCAAGGGGTTGTTCCTGAGTTCCGGTGAATCCAGGAAATTACTGGCGATGAAATCGAACGGAATTTTCTGGGCAATGAGTGCTGAAGCAAGGCCTAGGGCATAAGGTCGGTCTTGGCCGGCCGTAAGGACGGCGACGCCAGAATTCCGGGCTGAAGGCGTGATGGGTGTGGCAAGATCAGACATACTCGGATGTGGAAAAATTCACTCGCGAGGGATCAGTTGCGCAGGAGCCTGCCGAACTGGCTCCGGCCTGGTCGGGAAGTGGCACGGGTCTCCGGCCCCGTGGGGTCAGAATCACGGGTCGGGAGACCCGTGTCACCAAATTTGCTACGGATGTATCGCATGAGGATTTAATAAAAATGCCCCGGGCTGGCTCGGGGCATTTTTGACTGAGCTTACCGTTTGCAATATTTCAGCGTAGCCGCGAGGACGTCTTCAAGGCTGATGGCGGTCGTCGCCCGGGAATCGAAGGTGCGCTTATAGAAAAATTCCCCGATGAGCGGCGAAATGAATTTGGTCTGGATGCCGTAGTCGTGGATTTCCCACGGGCTGGTGCAGTTGAAAAGGGAGACGCAGGGGACGTTGACGCCAAGGGCCAGATGCATCGGCAGGCTGTCACCGCCGACGAGGCAGCGATGGCCCTGAATGTCGCCAATGTGTTCCTTCAGGGTTTCGCGGAAGGGAAGCATGTTCACCTTGAAGCCACGAGTCTCCAACTCGGTCTTGAGCTGCTCGTAGTAGGCCCACGCTTTCATTGGCCAAACTTTGCCTGCGATGGGGGCAATGGCTACGTCACCGCGCAGATCGGTGAACGGAACTTTCGGCAAAACGTATTTTTCGCCGGCGAAGCGGTAGCCCAGTCCTTCGAAAACGAGATCTTGGTAAGTGCGGCGGTTCTCATATTTGAGCTGATCGGCTTTGGCCCGGCCATGTACGCTGATCATGCTGAGGTCGAACCAGGCTTTCGCGCTATCGGTGTAGCGCATCTTGCCGCTATCATCTACGTAGGCTCCGAAGAGTTGCTGGTATTTCAGGCTCTTGACGAAGTTGGCGGTATCGAGCTCGTCCTCCAGGCTGATGACGAGATCGTAGGCTGAGCCCCGCAAGGCGTTGAGCTCATCAGTACCCCAGCAAACGCATTTTACATTCTTCGCCAGGCCGTCGAACAAGGAGACATTGTTCTTGGCGGTGACCCAGGTGATTTCGCCTTGGAGGCGGTGCAGCAGGGTGGAGGTGCGGACGACATCGCCGGTGGCGTTCAATTTGACGATGAGTATTTGCATAGGAGCGGACGGGATTGGAGGAAATAGTTGATCGGATACGCGGACAGTCTCCTGAGTATGATTTTTACAGCAGAAACCCTGGACGTAAAGTTTTCAGCCTTGTTTTGGAGCGTGCCAAAACACTTCGATGCAAGGTTCTCGGCATGACTGCAAGGCCTTGGCAAATTCAGCATATGACAGCCATTGGGTGAAGGCCAATCCTTGCAGGGAGTCAGTGACATAATTAAAGGTTCCGTTCGTCCCGATGCTTTCAAGTGTATCAATGCACTGGACGGCTTCCGGTAGGAACTCAGGAAGATTGACCTCAAAGGAAACATAAGGAACCGAGCTTTTCATACCGCTGAGAACGACGGCTTCGTAACCCTCAACATCGATTTTAATAAAGAAGGGGCGACCGTGGGCTTTGAACAAATCTTCCATCGTCGTTGTTTCAACGGTCTTCTTCTCGCCAAACTGCAGACTTTCCCCAAAGCGGCTGGAATCTTGTCTCAGGGTCTCAACCCATTTGGGATTTAAAGTATTCTTTGCGGATCCAGGCTCATCCACCCACATAGTTTCTTGCCCCGTCTTATCGCTGACTGCTTTGGCCACGATGGTGACAGGTTTTTTAACCAGGCGAAGTGCGTGAAAGCTTTCTTTGAGGATTGCTTGATTGGTTGCATCCGGTTCAACGGCAACGACGCGAGCACCCAGCTTCAGGAATTGAGCGGTTTTAAATCCGTGATTGGCACCGATGTCGAAAATAAGGTCTCCCTTGGTAAAGCCTACCAGCGTGTGCTGATAAAATTGCAGTTCCTTTTTAGTGCGCTCGACAAATTGTGGATCAGCCAAGCTCCAATAAAAGTCGTACAAGCGTGAGGCTTTTAACCGATGATAGACTCCCACGCGCTTAAGCAAGGATTGAAGTGTAGATTTTAATGATCCGGACATAGGATATTTTGTGGGACGTGCTGTTTTTGATCAAGAATAGACTCTGCAAAGGGACGCTATTGTTGGGGATAATAACTTCCTAGTGGGTAAACATCCGTTGGTGAATGTCATGAAACCCGAAATGATGTGATTGGCCGGTCGGGGAACCATTCGTCGGATGATGCAATAGGCGGCAAGTGGATTATTCAGGTGAAATTACTCCTCAACAACAAGCGCTCAACCGCGTGAATCGTCAGCACCGCATTAATTTCACGAATCCGATTTTTCCTTCCTTGGATATGATCCGTCCCCAATGTTTTAATCGTATCTCGATTCCAAAAAGGGGATTCTTGGATGGTTGGGTCGGCCAGCGCTTCGGACAAATAGGACGCCAGCTCAGTCCGGAACCATTTGCGGTAGTTTAAGTGCTTGTGCCGGCCAAAGAGGTGGAATTTCGAATTTACCTTGGCCAGCATGGGATCAAAACGAGAAAGAGCGTGCGGCATCCCTTCATTGTAATAGTAATCCAGTTTGAAGGTCACTTCTGCCACGAGGCGGTGATAGCGCTTTGCCATGGGGGACCAGGAGCCCAGCAGGGCCCGATCAGTGGGAATCGCGGCGAGCTTGGGATTGAAGCCGGCGATCAGACGTATCGCGGGGGAGGCAACTTTACGCAGTGACGAGGGGGCGCGATAAGAGAGGGCTACGATTTCGTTGTCGAGATACGGGGTGCGAAATATGATTTGGGATCGGCATGCGGCCAGGCTTCCGCCGATATTCCAGGGTATTTCCTTGAAGGCTGCAAATGTGACTGGATGATCGCTGGAGAGGGTATTGCGCTGGGCAGAGGCCATCAACTGCGACTGCATTGCAGGGCTGAACAGTTCGGATGCCAGATGTTGCTGTCCAAAAGTGGACATGCCCCGCAGGACCTCGCTGCCGAAAACACCGGTCAGTCGGACCGGGGCGAGATTCCTAGCGATCCGATTAAAATAGATTTCGTGCGCGCCCAGGACACTAAAGGTTCCATCGGTGATAAATACCGTCCGATCACTTAGTGTGCCGAATTCCGAAAAGAAATCGGGGCCGACGCGCAGCGGATGATGGGGCAACGCGCAGGCCGCTGCTACTTGGGCGGCCAGGCTGACGTCCAAGGTTTCTCCTGTGATGCCGGCATAGGTATAACATACGGGCGGAGCACTCGACGGAGGCTGGCAGGCCAGGACCATGCGCGTGTCCAATCCGCCAGTGAGGGCTATGCCAATACTCGGAGGGGATTGATAGTAGCGGGGCAAAATCCGATTGAACGTCTGCTTGAACTCTTCCTCAAATGCCTGCTCATCCATCACGGGCTGGTCCTCCCAGGATTTCGGTGAGAAATACAAGGTTTTCCGGCTCATAGTGCCTTCAAATGTCCAAGCGGTTCCACCGGGGACAAGCCGTACTCCGCGAAATAGCGTGCGACAATCCAAGGTGCAGCCAAAGGTTAGATAATCGGCGACGCCAAGTGCGTCGAATTCACGCAGCTCCGGCCGGAGGCGTAGTAGCGCCTTGGCCTCACTGGCAAAAAAGAAGCAATCCGCAGTTTCATAATAATAGAGACGCTCAAAACCGAAGCGGTCATTGAATAGGATCAGCCGACCGGTGCGCCGGTCAATTAACAGGCCGCTAAAGAGGCCATTTAGATTTTGGAAAAAAGCATCCCCTTGTTCCTCATAAAGGTGAACCAACCAGCTGGCTGGAGTGCTTCCGATGGCATGTCCCTGCTGCGCCAACTTCCGTCCAACTTCCGGATCAAGGTAGCATTCGCCGGCCATAATGAGTTCGATATCTCTATGCTCATTTTCCAACAACTGACCGGCCGCGAATGCCCCTTCGATGGCCACCCAGCCGACATATGCGCCCATCTTCTTGTCGGAACGGCAGCCCGATTGATAAAAACGCTCATGGTCCATTGAACGGATCATGGCTGCCACGTCGCTCTCGCATTCGTCTGATGGCCGCTTACTGATTATTCCGGCTATGCCTGGCATTGCTTTGGGGGGCTAAGTTTGGCGCCCGTGATTTTTCCGAGGTAATATTCACCATCCAGATCTGGAGCAACTCGGGGTGGAAAATTCATTCTTTCGTTGAGGTGGGCAGCCGGCATGGCTAGGGAAACATCAATCAGCCTGCTCACGGGTGTTCCATGCTTTGCGTATTTTCTTCAGTTGGGCACGGATGCCGGCGGGAAGCATTTCCTTCCATCCCCGGTGCGCGCCGCATTTCAGTGCCAGCTTGCCTTTGGCGGTGAGTGGGACGAAATAACGGGGCACCTGCATTTTTTCGAATCCGCAGCGGCGTTTGAATTCGGCCAGTGAGTCTTCGCTCCAGAATAAGTAGCAAAGATACCCCAGTTTGAGCTTTTCACATACCTCGACCGCCTTGGCCACGAGGGCGTTGTTAGGGGATTTGTCCCGATGCTTCAGACTGGAGATGATCTGGCCGGTGAGACCGAAATTGCCGGCATGACCGAGCATGATCAGGCCGATCATCTCGCCTTGGTAGTAGGCCCCGATCATGTGCTCGCGGAAAATATAGCGGGAGAATTGCTGTTTTACGGTCTCGAAATCCTTGCCGTAATGCCAGAATTTCCGCCCCTGCCGGATGGGTGATTCATTGAAAATGGCCGTCAGGCCACGCACAAATTCGTCATCATATTGGGTCTCCTTGACCGTAATGCCCTCCTTCTCAGATTTTCGGATAAGGCTGCGTACGCGGGATTTGATTTGATTGTTCCACCAATGATCGTAAGTGGTGACGGGCAGCGCGGCGATTTCCTCCCATTCCATGTGGTATTTCTTATGCTTCGGTTCGAGTTCGGGGAGGCGCTGCCAGAAGGTGAAGAGGTCGGCCTTTACGGTTTTGCTGGTCTTGAGCGCGGCGATCACGAGTTCAGGGTTGAGGACATCTTCAAACCATTCGTCCTCCAAGCTGATCGTGGTTGTTGGGCCGCGATTCACCAAGTAGGTTTGTCCATTGATATCCAAGCACTCGATTTTTGCTGGCTGACCTTTGATGAGTGTCTCTTTGAAGTAGATTGGTCCGGTTGATACTGTTTTGGATGGGTTGGAATGGACCATGGAATACAATGAAATTACGCGAGCCGGGGTGTGTAGATCAAGATCGTATGAGTGACATCTTTGGCTTTAACGTAGCACCCGCAGCCACTGTTCGAACATGACGAGGCTGAAGAGAACCTTGTGATTATCCTGCTTACCGGTGCGGTGGGCGTCGAGCATTTGCTTCACGGGCGCTGGGTCCAGCAGACGATACATCAGTGAATCCTTGCTCAGGAGCATCTCCGGGAGCGCGCCTTGCAGGGAGGAATTGAACCAACCGTCCACAACATTCACGGCGAAACCCCGCTTCTTGCGGGCGATGATTTGCGGGGGCAAATATTTCTGGCAGACGCGGCGGTGCAGCCATTTGCCTTTTCGGTTGCGGATCTTGAAACTGGAATCCAATCGCTGCGCGTATTCGACGACGGTTCGATCAAGGAAGGGGACGCGGCCTTCCACACCATGAGCCATCGTGAGTTTGTCGCCGAACATCAGGAGTTCGTCGGGCAGCGATGAACGAATTTCGAGGTGTTGAAAACCACCCAACTCATCCAGCCCACCCATTTGCGATCTGAGGGAATCCCAATAATCCACGACCGCATCGTCGCGCAGGCCATCGAGCGTCCCTTCGCGAAAGAGACTCCGAATGGAGCCGGCGGGTGCCAGGGAGAAAACACTTTGGTAGCGGAGCAACCGGTCATCGATTCCAAGGGACTGGACGCCGCGTTTGGCGGTTTCATTTCGGGGCAGCATTTGCACGGCCGACTGAAGCAGCGAACGCAAGGGGCCGGGCAGATTGCGCCAGTACCGGCCATAATGAACTCCGATATGGCGTTTGTATCCGGCAAATACTTCGTCGGGGCCTTGGCCGATGATCACCACTTTGACATCCTGTCTGGCCCGTTGGCAGACGAAATACATGGGCACAATGGACGAGGACGCGATGGGCTCTTCAAGCGATTCCACGATTTTCGGCAAAGAGCGTTCGAACTCGGCCTGGTCCAACAGGACTGGAATATGCCGGCCGCCGAGCAATCTGGCGGACTCGGCTGCATCGGCCAGTTCGTCGTCCGCAAACGATGAGCCATAGCCCACGGTATAAGCCGGCCAGTCCGGGCCATTTTCTTTCATGAGCCCGAGCAATAGTCCGGAATCCAATCCGCCGCTGAGCAAAATGCCGACCGGTACATCGGCGAGGAGATGGCGTTTTACTGCGCCGCGATAAAGCTCCAGGAGTTCCTCTTCCGCTTCCTGATCCGTCTTGGGTTTTTCGAACGGAGTGGGGCTGAAGTTATACCAACGCTCTTCGGTGCACTGGCCGTTTTCCAGCACCAGCATCGTGCCCGAGGCGAGTTTCCGAATGCCTTGGTGCATCGTGAGGGGAGACGGGGTGTAGCGGAAGCGCAGGAAAAGATTGAGCGCAATCGGATCGACTTCTGGTTTGGACGAGTCGGCCGCCAGAACGGGACGTATTTCCGAACCGAAGGTGAGCCGCCCGCCCGCGTTGCGGAAATAAACCATCTTGATCCCCATCGCGTCGCGCGCGACCACGAGACGGCGATTTTTCACATCCCAAATGGCGAGGCCAAACATGCCGTTGAGGTGGTTGAACACGTCCTTGCCCCATTCCTTGTAGCCATGGACGATTACCTCGGTGTCGCTCTGGGAACGGAAACGGTGCCCGCGTTGCTCCAGTTCGGTCCGCAGTTCCTTGTAGTTGTAGATTTCGCCGTTGAAGACGACCCAGACGGATTCCTCGGCGTCGGACATCGGCTGATGCCCACCGGAGCTCAAGTCGATAATCGAGAGACGGCGGAAGCCCAGGCCCAGCGGGCCGGAGAAATAATACCCTTCGTCGTCGGGACCGCGATGGATGATGGAGCGAGTCATACGGCGGACCGTTTCCTGATCCGCTGGTTCAGAATTCGAGTAATTGAAAAGGCCGGTTATGCCGCACATGGGATTAGAGGACGGAAGACCGAGGGCTGAGGACGGAGGGTTGCGGAGTGAGGGCGGAAGACGGATGACTGAGGACTGAAGACGGAGGGCGGGTGACCGAGGGCCGGGCTTCGAAGTTTTGGCAGAATTTTTCTGGTTTGGAAATCATGGTTCCGAGCATTTGGCCTATGTGTTGGCAATGAGTCAGCATTTCAAGGTGGTTCTTTTCCGTAAGATAACCGCAGGCCCGGGCAGATTCCAACCAGTGCTGGGTTTCAGCTTGCTCGCCATCCGAGTCGGTGAGCTTGCTGACAAAATGGGCCGGGTAACGGCGCTTCTGCCAAGCTTCCGCGATATTAGCCCCGATCGCTCGCGAGGCCCGTCGGATTTGATCCGTCAGGGAGTAGCGCTCCTCGGTGGGGAAGCTTTTGGTGGCTGCGAATATCATCTGCTGAAGCTTCAGGGCGAGTTGGTAGACTCGTAAATCCCTAAAACTGGAAATTATTTCAGCCATTGAATAATGCCAATCACCAGATGATGCCCAGGCCGGCCCTACAGTCTAACTTGGTCTGAAAACTGATATATGACATGTCTGGTTGTGGTAGATCGTCGGATATCTGTCTACAGCCTTCCGTCATCCGCCCTCTGCTCTCGGACGCTTCGCTCGGTATCGCGGATGAACACGGATGAAGCATCGTTTAAGAATGTCCCGGCAATCACCTCGTTGGTGAATAAATTTAATCCGATGATTTTCGTGCCCTCTTTTTATCCGTTCGATCTGTGAAATCCGTGGTGAAATTCTTCAGCCCTCCGCCTTCCGTCATCGGCCTTCCGCCCTCAGTCCTCCGTCCTCCGTCCTCCGTCTTCCGTCTTCCGTCCTCAGTCCTCCGCCCTCAGCCCTCTGCCTTCTGGCTCGACACGTCCCTGAGATAGAGCGCGAGGGCCTGGAACATCTGAGACTGGCCCCAGCGGTGCATCGGGACGTTGTCCCAACCTAAATAGAGACGGCGGGCGCGGAAATGGCCGGCTGGCCGGACCCAGTCCTTCAAAATGCCTTCAATGAGTCGGGTCAACGTATCATTCAGCATCGGGATGCGGCCTCGGAGCAGCAGGCAAAGATTGATGGCCTCGGCGCAGTCGTAGAGTTCGCGCTTGTAGACGGTCATCCGTGGGGCTTTGGAGAAAGGTTTCGGCAGACCGTCCTCATCGAAAAGATTCTTCACGTAGTAGTCGGCTCCGCGTTGCAATGCCTCCAGGCACTTGGCGTGGCCGGTCAGGGTGTGCACTTTGGCGAGCGCCTTCATCACAAAACAGGTGTGGAAGTGGTCGACGAAATCGCGGACGCCATCCACGGCGTAGAACCAAGAACCGTCGGCGTTCTGGGCATCGAGGACAAACTGAAGATTGCGGTCGGCAGCCTCACGGTATTCAGCGTTGCCGAGGACTTGGGCGGCATTGGTCAGCAGGAAGGAACGGTAGGCGGCGGCATTGATGACTCCGCCGGCCGTGTCGGACGGAGAATATCCGCAACTGCTGGCGGTGGCGGTGGCCGGAACGGATTTGATCTCGTGAAAGCCGTGGCGGGCGATCGAGGCGAGGACTACTTGCCATTCATCGCGCGGGGCAAGGCGGTGCACCTGCAAGAACGCCTCGAACGCATAGGGCAAAGTGGTGATGAAGGGCGTGTCGCGCGCAATCACCCCGTTGCGGGTGACCCAGTCGAAGGGATAACCCCAGCAGTATTCCTTGGATTGTGGGGACCGGCTCTTTTTAAGCTCCCCGAGAAAGTGCTCGGCCCGTTGGAGGTGGGCCGGGTCGGCCGTGGTCTCGTAAAGGGAGGCAAAGCCCATCGCATAATGCGCGTCGGCGATGGGAAAACGCATGCGCTCATGAAAGAGTCGCCGGGCGGAAGGCAGGAAGGCTTCCGAAAAAATCATGGGGGCCACGGCCAGCAGTCCCAATTTCGGGTGCGTGTAATACATCGCCTTGGCGCGCCCGCCGATCGCGCCCGCGAAGTAGGATTGATGGTCCCACGACGTTTCGCCGTAGCGATCCAGCCAACCAACAAAATTATTCAAGGTGCCGGAAACGGCGGTGGCAAGGGGAGGCAGTGGGCTATCTTGGGAGGCTTGGTTCATTTGGGCGAAGCGGAGGTGGGCGCGAATGCGTTCACTTTTTTCAGGCGAAAAAGGGACCGGAATACGGCCCGCAGTTTCGTCATTTGATCCTGACGGTGAAAACGCATGAGCTCGGGGGAAACGGGACGCTTGACCCGGCAGAGCGCGGCCCAGCAATAACCGAAAAACAGGGCGAGGCCACCGACCAGAAACGGCTTCTTCAGCATCCGGTAGGTGCAGCGGACGAGTTCCCAGATCGGCGAGCCGCCCAGATAATAATCCTTCTCCCCGTAAGAGAAAGCCGAACTCAGCTCGCTGCGTTCGGCGGTGCCCATGGGGCGGTGATGGTGGAAGCGTTTCTCGGGGAAGGCCCGGACTGTCCACCCTTTCATGCGGGCGGTCATGACCGCGATCCAGTCCACGCCGCCCGCGTGATTGGCGACATAACCGCCGATCTCGCGGAAGCACGTCAGGCGGAAAAGCTGACACGGACCCGCGACGTAGCTTTCGCCTTCGAAACTGTCTCGGCTCGAATCGTAGCCTTCTTGCGTGAAAGGGGTTCCGGCCACGCCCAGCTTTGGGTCGAGGGAGAATTTCCCCATGATGAATTCCATATAATCGGGGTCGAAGGAAACATCGGCATCCAGATTTCCCACCACCTCGAAATCGAGACCGGCGAGTTGTTCGAGACCCGCGTTAACCGCGTGAGCCTTGCCGGCAAAGCTCCGGTCGGTGCGGGCTTGGCGGCGCAGGAGGGCGATCCATGAATGACGGGCGGCATACTGCTCCACAATGGTTGCGGTGGTATCCGTCGAACCATCGTCCACAATGACCCAGCGCACCGGGAGCTGCGTCTGCGCCGCCACAGTCTCGATAGTCTTGGCAATCTTGTCCGCTTCATTTCTGGCCGGGGTGATCAGGGCGTATTTCATGGGCGCGAATGCTCAGTGGTGGTGTCGCTCGGAGGATAGATTTGGGTGAAAATCCGCTCCATGATTGATGCGGTCAGAATAATTTCCCGGTAAGGAATCGGCGGTGGTTGCGCAGGATTCTGGATGCAGTCGTAGAAGCGATGGATCAACTCCTTCATCCCGAAGTCCAGAAAAAGCTTCCTCCCAATGAATCGCCAGAGATTGTGCCGCGCATTGCGGAAAGATTGCCGGGCCAGGACAAAGGGTGGCCCAAAAAAAGTCAGATAGCTCTTGTAGGAGCGGCTCTCCAGCCGGATGAGGCTGGCGCAGGATTGATCGGACACCAATGACTGCTTTGGCCCGCTGATCCGGAGCACATTCATTCCGGGTTTGATCCGGGTGGTAAAACAAAGAAATGCGGTTGTTCCTTGGGCGTCCCGGATCAGGACACGCAATTCATCGTGGATTTCCGCTCCCCCCATTTTTTTAAGAGCCGGGCTTTGATCTGCACTGGCTATGATCTCAACAATATCATCATCGAGGAACTCCGCCAGTTTTGCCACCGGGTGGCTGAGAATATTGTGAAACAGCTGTCCGGGCAGCTGGCGGACCCAATGCTTCCGGCTGGCGAGGATCGGGCCAACATAGCTGGCATCGCCCAGATCGTAGGAAAAATGACAATCGAGGTGGGTTGCCTTGCCGCCGAGAAAACCCTGTTTGACCAGCTCGCGCATTTCCAATGCCTCGGAGGTGAATTGGTAATTATGCCCGGCGGTGATCCGTTTTCCGCGGGCTTCGGCGGTTTGAATCAAGATGCGGGTTTCGTCAGCAGTGACGGTGAAAGGTTTTTCCAAATACACGTGGCATCCGGCCTCAAGGCATAGTTTGCCCAAGGCGAAATGACTTTGCGGTGGGGTGGTGATATGGATCACGTCGGGCGTGGCCGTCTTGATCATCTCGGCGGCATCTGCAAAACAGCTTGGGATAGCGAAACGTTCCGCCAACTGGCGGGCCATCAGCAATTCACGGTCACAGACCGCGACCACTTCGCAGCCGGGGATGCGGGAGACGGCTTGAATGTGCTGGTCGGCAATCTTGCCGCAACCGATGAGGGCAACGCGAAGCATGGCTTATTTGGTGGGGGATTCGAATTGCGCAAGAAATTGCTCCATCGCTTGCTTCATGGGTACGCGGGGTTTCCACCCGAGTCTATCACGCAGTTTGGCGTTGGGGAACTTGTTGCCCTTCCACTCCGCGGCGCACCGACGGCGATTGAATGCGGGAGGTAACTGATGGGAAAAAATGGCGTAGTCTTCCCAGATGGCGGAAAGCAAATAAGCCATGAAGTAGGGCAGAGGGACCGAAAAGAAGCGGCCAATGCGCTTACGATAGGCGCGAAGAAACTGGCGGCTGGTCAGATGTTCGTCATCGACCACGTTGAATGTCTCCCCTTCAACTCCGGCACGGATTCCGGCCAGGATGATCGCGTCAGCGCAGTTCTCGACATAGGTGAGTGGCAGCCGGTTGGAGCCACCGATGTGGATGAAAAATCCAAATGTATCGATTCCGATTCGCCCGGTCAGATCGCGTTTGCCCGGACCAAACACTGTTCCTGGTCGGAGTATCACAAAAGGTATGTTGAGGGTGCGGCCTAAATCACGGACAATCTCCTCCTCCTTGAGTTTGCCAAAGGCATAGGCATCGAAACGTTTCTGGGGCGAGTCTTCGAGCGGACTGTTTTCATCCAGCACCGAACGCCGTTTCAACCGCAGATTGGAGTAGACCGCAAACGAACTGACACAGACGAATCGCAGGGGTTTCCCGTGCGCGGCAAATGCCTCGAGGAGGTTTCTCGTGGCCAAGGCGGAATTCATGAAGGCACCGGCGAACGATTTGTCGAAGCCGGCAGCCAGATGATAAATCACTTCGACTCCCTTGGCGGCTTTGGCGCAGTCATCGCGCGACAGTAAATCCCCCGCCACAATATCCGTAGTACTCTCCGCATCGTATTTCCGGAGCGTTTCCTTGAGCCGATCAAGACGGCTGGCTGGCCGGACGAAACACCGGATGTTCCGGTAGCCGTATTCGAGCAATAATTGGATTACATTGACGCCGATGAAGCCATTCGAGCCGGTGACAAGCACAAGAATGTCCTTTCTGGTATCAGTGGCGGCGGAAGTGGCAGAATGGTCGTTCAAGAAGCGGTAAGATTAATGATCGCATTCGTATCGCGTCGAGTGGAAATTGCCAAAGTGGAGGTGCGCACCGTATTGGGTCAGAAGGCATTGGAATTAGAATTTTAGGACAACGGAGGGCCCCGAGGTATTCGATCCATTGGGAGTGAATTCCGAGCGCTTAAATCAATGTTTGAGGCGGGATATGTTTTGCCGTGAGACTTTGGGAACTGGAATCAGGCCCGCGCCGTACATCTAACGCAACAATGTAGAAGAGCGTCCAAACTAAATGGAGTGCCTTAAAAGTAGCCTCGGTATAATTGTAGGCCAGTATGGTCAGGAGAAAGCCCATTCTCAGGCGGGCAAATTCAAAATCAGTTAAGAAGCGAGATGTTATTTTATTGAAGGTGCTTACAATCAATATGCCAAACAAGAACAATCCTGCCGCACCGAGGTTCAGGTAAATTTCAACATAGCCATTGTGGGCTTGGTTTGGCTGCCACCACCATTTGGCCCACATTATTTTCAAGCGTTCACCTAGCCAAAAACTTTCGAATCCGGCGCCAAGAACGGGAGAATCGGCCAAGGACAGCGCATCAGCCCAAACTTCAGTCCGGTCTGTGAGAGTTGGGTTTCGTCCCAGCATTTCTAAAAACGGTTTATACACCCCGATGCCGAGTTCCAAAGCGGCAACTAAAACACAACTCGTTACAAACAAAGTCCCGAAATATCGCTTAGTGATTGTTCTTAGACCTAAGCCAAAAATCACAGCGGTTCCAAGGCTTATGGTGACCAGTGAGGTAGCGCTATTCGCCATTTGAAGCAACCAGACTATCAGGCCAAAGAACACTAAACTAATGAAGATTTCGCTGCGCCGTTGGATTTTATCACTTATTTTCCCCGCGACGATGAGGTTCCACATGAAAAAAATCCCAAATATCATGCAACAGTATCCAAGCTCGTTTTTATTTAGATTGATCCCGCTGTTGGTGGCATAACCGGTCCAATAATCAAATCCACGACCAAATTCGGGAAAATATTTGATGAAGGTGACCGACAGGGAAATCATCACGTACGCACAACGCCTCATCACTACTCGGAAAGCCAGCTGGGGATTGGGATCGGTGAGAATGATCAGTGCCATTGTCGGGTGGCCCAAGGTTTTGATCCATCGCTTCAAGGCGACGAAGGGAAAGTCCGACCAGATGATTGCGAAAAAGCTAAAAACGAAAAAAACCATCAGCCAGGTGTTTTCGCGCGTCAAGTAGGACAGGGTGATCTGGCGGCGACGCAGAGCCAAGATGCCTGCAAGAATCAAGGCTCCGAAAAATAAGGCATCGAGCGGGCTGCCTTCTTCCAATGAGCCTCCAATGGTGGGAAATCCTAACATCGTCAGCCACTGGGTAGGAAAACGTGATCCAATAAAAAAAATCCAAATGCACGGCAGCCATAAATCATGACTCATCCCTGCAGCTTCACGCGCAAGGCGGCGGTACAAAAAGACACAAAGCGCTATAGTGAGCAGAAGTGCTAGCGGCGGAGGCATGTTTCAGGTCTATTGAAAAAAAGCGCGAGGTAGGGAAAGCGGGAGGCAATCGCTTCGTTACGGTGGCGCGACGGGCCGTATTCGACGGCATTCTTTAGTTTACCGCTATTGTCGGATGTTAGAGTTCGCTCAGCCAGTACCAAAACCAAGAAATACCATGAGCAGTTGGGTGAATTCATCGCCGATGTAGCGTCCAACCAGCTTTGTTTTGTCCAACCAGCTTTGTTTTTGGGGGGGGCGGAGAGTAAGAAATGGAGCGGGTGGGAGGAATTGAACACTCCGTCTGCTAACTGGTAGTCAGCCGCTCTAGCGTTGAGCTACACCCGCGTATAAGGATGAAAATTCAGATTCTTCGTCTTATGATGGATTGTCTATTCAATACTGTTTGGCGAAAGAGAGGCGAACTGGCGGTGAGTTACTCAGGCTTTGCCGAGGGCGGTGCGGAGCTCTCCGACGATGTAGCGGATCTGCTCGGCGGTGAGCTCCGGGTACATCGGAAGGGAGAGGCAGCGGGCGGCGAGTTTCACGGAGTTCGGGAAATCCTCGGGCTTGTGTCCGCCTTGCTGATACGCGGTGAGCAGCGGTAGCGCGCGCGGGTATTGCAGGGTGGTCGTGATGCCGGCGTCGGCGAGTTGCTTCGCGATGGTTTCGCGGTCGTCGACCTGGATGACAAAGAGGTGATAGACGTGGCGGGTGTTGGCGCGCTCGGCTTGCAGTTGGAGGCCGCTGCCTTGAAGCAGCTCACGGTAGAGCGCGGCGTTCTTACGGCGGTTTTCCGTCCAAGCTTCAAGGTGGGGAAGCTTCACGTTGAGAATGGCGGCCTGGATGCCGTCGAGCCGGGAGTTGCGGCCTTCGATTTTGTGGTCGTGCTTGGCTTTCGACTGGCCGTGCTGCGCGATCATGCGGGCGGTCTCGGCGATCTTCTCGTCGTCGGTGATCATACCGCCGGCGTCGCCGTAGGCACCGAGATTTTTGCCGGGAAAAAAGCTGAAGCTGCCGGCGTGGCCGATCCGGCCTACCATCTGGCCGTTGACGGCGGCACCGTGGGACTGGGCGCAGTCTTCGAGGACGAAGAGGTTGTGTTTTTTCGCAAGGGCCATGACGGCGTCCATGTCGGCGGGCTGGCCGTAAAGGTGCACGGGAATGATGGCTTTGGTGCGCGGAGTGATCTTTTTCGCTGCGGCGGCGATATCCATGCAGTAGTGGTCGGCCTCGATGTCGACGAAGACGGGCTTGGCACCGATGTTGCTGACGGCTTCGGAGGTGGCGATCCAAGAGAGGGCGGGGACGAGGACTTCGTCGCCGGGGCCAAGGCCGGCGGCCTTGAGGAGAATTTCGAGGGAGTCGGTGCCGTTGGCGCAGGCGATGGTGTGTTTGGCACCGGTATACTTGCAGTACTCACCTTCGAATTTCAGCACATGCTTGTTGGACATGTTGCCGATGAAGGCGGTTTCGGAGATGACGACGGCGATGGCCGCGTCGATTTCTGTCTTGAGCGCTTGGTATTGGGTCTTCAGGTCGACGAGCGGAATGTTCATGGCGATGGTGCTTAAATAGGGTCGGGGATCTCGGGGGAGTCGAGAGTCAAGAGCTGAGAGTTGAGAGGCTAGAGCTGAGAGTTGAGAGAAGGAGGAATGAGGGCGGAAGACTGAGGACGGAGGACTGAGGACGGAGGACGGAAGGCGGAAGGCGGAAGGCGGAAGACTGAGGACGGAGAGCGGAGGGCGGAGGACGGAGGGCGGTGGGCGGAAGGCGGAGGGAGGAGGAGGGAAGACAGAGGACAGAGGAAGGAGGGCGGAGGGCTGGGGCTGCGATTACTTCGCGGGCAGCGGTGGCAGGCGGCGTTGGAGCTTGGCGGGATTGCCAATATACACGCCCGGCTCGGTAATGTCCTTCGTGACAACCGCGCCGGCACCGACGACGACGTGATCGCAAATCGTCACGGGTAAAATGGTGGTGTTGGTCCCGATGCTGACATGATTGCCGATCTTGGTGGAGCGCCAAAGGTCTTTGCGACCCATGGCGGGTCCGCCGGTGGCAAAGAGATCGTTGATGAACATCGCCCCGTGGGAAATGAAGCAATCGTCACCGATGGTCACGAGTTCGCAGATGAAGGCGTGCGACTGGATTTTGCAGCGGTGGCCGATCACGGTGTCGCGTTGGATCTCGACGAAGGGGCCGATGAAGCAGTCGTCGCCAATCGCGCAGCCGTAGAGATTGACCGGTTGGACGACCTTGACGTTCTCGCCGAAGCGAACGTTGACGATGCCCGCCTGAAGTAATTTGGGTTCACCCATGGAGATGATGGTCACGGAGTGGAGCTATGCGGGCGGGCGCGTTCCAAAATGGAGACGACGGTGCGGGCATGCGCGATGCCGGTGAGCGGCACCTTGCTGTTGGCGATGCTGTCGAGGAAATGTTCGGCTTCGGCGCGCAACGGTTCGGTGAATTTTACCTGCGGCAGCAGAATATCACCGCTGCGGTAGTTGAACTGAACCTGACGCGGGCTGTCGAAATCCATGTTTTCGCCCAGCACGGCTTTGCGATCGATGCCCTTGTCGTAAATCATGATCTTATCGTCGGCGATGTCGTCATAGATGACCATTTTCTTCGAGCCGACGACGATCATTTTGCGGACCTTTTGCGGATCGAGCCAGCTGACGTGAATGTTCGCCATGATCTTGCCGGGATAGGTCATGTTCAGGAAGACTACATCCTCCACGCTGTTCTGCATAAAATCCATACCGTTCCGGGTAATGCTGAGGGGCTCGAGATCGTTCAACCAATACTGGATGATGCTGATATCGTGCGGCGCGAAATTCCAGAGAGCATCAATGTCCGAACGGATGCGTCCGAGGTTGAGGCGCTGACTGTAGATGTAGCGGATTTCACCCAACTCGCCGGCGTCGATTAATTTCTTCACGTAGCGGACGGCTGCATTATAAATGAAAGTGTGCCCGGCCATGACGACCAGTTTGCGCGCTGCGGCGAGGACGGCCAATTCGTCCACTTCCGCCACCTTCGTCGCCAAGGGTTTTTCCACGAAGATGTGTTTGCCGGCGAGCAAGGCTTCCTTGGCCAGTTGGTAATGGGAACCGGCAGGAGTGGCGATGAGTACGGCATCGACTTCCGGATCGTTGAGCACGGTGGCGACTGAATCCACGGCTTTGGTTTTCGGAAAGTTGGACTCGACGAAGGCGCGGCGTTCGGCGCTGGAATCGACGACGTACTTCACCCAGCAGTTGGCAAGAGCGGAAAAATTGCGAACGAGATTGGGGCCCCAATAACCGCAACCGATTTGGGCTACGACGATTTTTTTGGTGTTCATAATGCGATGAGAAGTTCGGTGCTGGTGTTAAAGGGGGTGTCCACAAATCCTAAGTCAGGGCCGGCCGCCAAGGGCTGGTTCGAGTCGTTGATATGCGGTCGGTGAATGCGAATTCTTAGGCCGGGAAGAGTGGAGTCAAGTTTAGTTAAATGCGTGCGCACCCTGACTGCTCCGGAGGCCTCGACTTCGACCTGAAGGGCCGCGGCTCGACGCTGGCGAAACCAACCCACGGCTTGTCCGGCGGTGGCAAACCAGGCGCTGCGTTGTTTTAAGGTCGTGAGCAGTTTTATATAAAATTCGCCCCATAATCTTTCCGGAGCGATACTGCGATCATGCCAGTTAATGGTAAACGCGCCGCCGAACCGGGTGAAGTTTTCCAGGATTTCGGTGACGCGACGATAGGCCTCGGGTTCATCGAGATTAAGGTAGTCGGGATAAAACAGCGCCGTATCCATGACGTGGAGCGGCAACTCCAACAGCTGTTCGGCTTCGAGGGGGCGGAAAACCTGGGTGGTGCCGGCGCGAAACCCGATTGTCTGATTGTAACCGATGGTCGAATCGTACGCGAAACCGGCTTGGTCGAGCACGGCGGGCGAACCTTCGTCGAAATAGAGCCAATGCATGCGCAGTCCGATTTCGGTCGAACGGGTCACGGGTGCGATCAGCGATTTTTCCCGCTGGGCATTGGGCGAATCGAACCAGGCATTCAAGCCGTGCAGGCCGATTTCATTACCGGCAGCGAGTATGCGCTGCATCTGGGGCTGCAATTCGGCCAAGGTGTAACGGCAGGCGCGCTTCGCCGGGACGGAGCCGTTTTTTTTCTTACCCGGGTTGTCTCGTTCCGGAATGAAAAAATAGGTGGTGGCGAGGCCGGCTTCAATCTGCAGGTAGCGATCAAACTCGCTCCAAAAATCCCGGGCCAATCCCAGATATACAAAAGGCAGCCGGATGGCCGCCGCCCAATTGCGGATCATGCGTCCGACCGGGATTCTGCCTCGGGCGGCCTGCATCAAGGAGCCGAGCGTGGCCCGATGAAGAAACCCGATCATGGTGTTGTCGCCGCAATGATTTCGCAGCACCGGATTGTCGATATCATGCGTGAGGCAAACGATAAAATCGTGGTCGCCGGGGAGAGGCGGAATTTCCACCAGGGGCAGCCCAGCTCGGGTGATCAGATCACGGAGCAGTTGGACATGCAGTTCCAAGGTGGCGGTGCCGGCATGAGCGGCGGGCTGGCCCGTGGACAACAGATGGCGAACCTCGGCAAAAAGATTATAACCGATACGGATTAACGTGATCGCCTCATGCCGCTGGGCATGAATGACGGATTCGCGAGTCACTTCATCCACGAGAAGCCGGGAAGTGCTTTGGGGAAAGGTGGTCGTCGCTCCGAAAAGCGGCAGACGATCATTGCCATATGATAGCGCCCGGCTGGCTTGCCGTGATTCGGTGCCGGGTTTATCTCGGGCTGCATGGTCCTGAGCGGGAGGGTCGAAAACCAAAAGCAGTCGGGTGGCTTTGCTGGCCGTCGATCCCGTGGTGGAAAGAATTATTTCATACGAGCGGCTAGTCTGGCAAAACTCCCATGGGGTTTTGCACAGCTCGAAAAATTCCCTGGCCGCTTTTATCTCAGCTGGTCGGACAAGTACGCCAATCATTCGTCACCTCGGGTCCGGACAGTTGCGGGTGATTTATCTGCCGGCAAATGGGCGACGCCGAGCGTTTTGGTGAAGAGATTCATCAACTGGGCCTTTTCATGGGCCCAGTCATGCTGGCGATAGATCAATTGCCCGCGTTTGATGATGGCGGCAACCGCCGCCGGTTCCTGATAGACGTAGGTGAGCTTGGCGGCCAAATCGACGGCGTCGCCCAGTTCGAAATAGATCAAATCATCGGGACCGAAATAATCCTGAATGCCGGGGGCGCGCGGGGCGATGACGGGCTTCGACTGTGAAAGATATTCGAAGATGCGGGTGGGCGTGTTGAGTTCGGTGAAAATACTGCGGCGGTTGGGAATAATGCCCACATCGCAGCCATTGATGGCGGCGACAATCTCCTGCTGGCTCTTGGAACCAATATATTTCACGGCCGCTCCGAGACTGGTGGCCGTGGGCGAAGCGAGGACTTCTTCGAGATAGGAGTTGCGTGAGCCGTAGATGTGCAGCTCGGCATTCGGGATCGAGGGCTTGATGCTGGCCAGCGCGTCGACCGCGAGATCCAAGCCATGGCGTTCCACCAAGGAGCCATGATACATGATCACGAAGGGCGTGGCGCTGGAGCGAGCCGGCGGGGTGAGAGTCGCGAGTTCCCGGGGCTGGAAAATTTTCTCGTCGGGCGCGTTCATCACCACATGGACTTTCTCTGCCGGACAACTGCGGGCGGAGAAAATTTTCCGGCACGCTTCATTGACCGTGACGATGGAATTGGCGAAGCGCATGCTGGCCTTCTCGAGGAACTTGAGTAAGCTGACCACCATGCTGCCTGGCTTGACGCCGTAGATCGTCATCATGAGTTCCGGCATCGGGTCGTGCAGATCCAAGATGATCTTTGCGCCGCGCAGCTTGGGGATCAGCGTACTGAAAACCAGAATGTCGGGCATGTTGTGGACATGGACGACATCATATTTCTTTTGAAAACTGCGTTTGGTGAGAAACCAAAATGCGGAAGTGATGAAACGGCCGTATTGCAGGAAATACATCAGGGCCCCGCTGCGCTTGTGCTTGAGCGGAATCCGGGTGACATCCACTCCATCCAATACTTCATGCGGTGGCTGGACGGCTTTGTCGCCCAGGCAATACATATCCACTTCCATCCCGGCTTCGTACATGGCGCGAGCGGCGCGGTAGGGGCGGGGATCGCCCGGGTAGCTGGAGTATAGGAGGACGGCGGCGCGTTTGCCCCTTAGGCCGGAATAATCCATGGTGCCGGGCGAAGGCTCGGTCGATGCGGTGGGGTTGGTGAACGAAAGGGATGGAGGCACGGCAGGGCAGGTTGATCGAAACCAGCTGGCCAATTCACGGGGCAGAGGCTGCCAGTAACGGCCCGGGTATTTGTTTTTAACTGCTTCGAGGAGTTCGGTGTAATATGCGACGGGGAAAGTATTGGCGGAAGGTTTTTCACCGTCAAATCGGAGGTAATCCGGATGCACGTTCACGAGCGCCATCCCGCCGTGTTGGGCGACCCAATCCAGCTTGAGCAGCCAGCGCGCGGGGGTCTTTTCCTTGAAGAGGAGAAACAGCGTCGAGTCTTGGGCAAGCGTGTAGGGCAGTTCGACGTAGCCCTTTTTCGCCGGCCGCGATGTGGCGCGTGACGACTTCGCTTCATCGCCGTTAACGCCGGTCTTTTTCGGTTTGGTCGGAAGGATCAGAAAAGGGAAAATTGTGCCCACGCCATCCGGCTGGGGTTCGAAGGGGTCGGTATCAAACGTGGTGGCGTCGTACTCGACTTCCAGCTCATGGTGCCAATCGAGATTGCGCAGCATGAAGCCCGAGCGATAGCCGACCGCACCCCAATCTTTTAAGTAAGAGTTGATCCGGCGCGCGTTTTCCTGGAAAGCACTTTTTGAGGAATAAAGTTTTCCGTCGTGATGGAGATCATGCACCCCGACTTCAAAACCGTTCTCCAGCAGCCAGGCGCGCAGCTCTGCCGGCACGGAGTACGAGCCTTCGGGGATGAAATTAAAGGAGGAGCGAAAACCCAGTTTCATTTCGCATTCGGCGAGCTGGCGGCACTTGGCCAGCCCGGCGGGGCCTTCCACATCGTGGGTGATGACGAAGGAAAATTGTTTTTTTTCTGGCCAGCCCGGCCAGTCGGGTGGGGTGGACTCTGAGCCGGGTAAAATCGGCCAGATTCCCGAGAGCTTCGCCAGTCGGCGTTCGGCGAACCAGCGGCGTATGCCAAGACGAATCCGCCGGGGGACAAACGGCTTTATCCAATAATAAATATGGCGATGAAGCATGAAGGAAAACGAGCTGAGGGGCGCCCAGTGAATCAGGAATCCAAAAAGAATTCCCGATCCTTAAAGAGTTTTCCGGGAACGTAGGTTTTGGTTTTGTTCAGGATCACGCCGACATTGGCGTTCGCCTTGCTGAGGAGGGCGGCGGCTCGTTGGGCCATTTCGCGATCGGTTTTTTCCGACTCCACCACCAGAAGCACCATATCCATCGCGGCGGCCAAACGGGGCGTGACGCTGATTTGACTCACGGGCGGCATATCAAAAATGATGTAGTCAAAGTTGCTGGCTTTGAGTTTGGGGACGAGTTGGCTGAAACGTTGCGGGAGTTGTCGCGAAAGTTTTTCACTGGTGGAACCTTCGGAGACGACAAAAAGTTTATTTTCACTCTTGGTGGAAATTCGGCTGTCCAAGATATGATCAATGTCGGTAATGGCTTTGCCTTGGAAGAAGGGAACGGCGGTGCCTTCGCCTTTTTTTTGGGTCATGTCGACCAACAGGACGTTGCCTTCACCGGTTTCCGAAAGAGAGCGGGCGAGACCGGCGGCAGTCATGCTGACCCCGCTTTCTTTGCCAAGGCCGGTAACGGCGATTAATTTGGGCCGATGGCGCAAATTGATGCTTTCGAAGTAGGCAATCAGCCGGTCACGCAAAGTTTCGAAATAGGGATTCAGGATGTTCGCCTCCTCCTGTGGGACCATGGACTCGCTCGTATCCGAGGGATCCGAATTTTGGAGCAATTTCACGTCCTTATTCGTGAGGGCATTTTGTGGCGAACCCTTCGTCAGTCTGGGAATCGCGAGGAAGAGAGGGAGTTTGAGTGACTGCTCCACATCATTGGTCCGGCGGATACTGCGATCAAAAACATATTCAATGAGTACAGCCCAACCAAGACCTAAAACCAAACCGCCAGCCGCGATTCCCGCGATGATTTTGTAGGTCTTGGACCAATCTCTGATGGGCGGAGTCGGAGCTTGAATTTGATTGATATTAGATACCCGATCGGAACCTAGGGCATCGGAACTGCGATATTTCGTGAGCGTTTCGGAGAATTTGAGATAGTTTTTTTCCTCGAGTTCCTGTTGACGCCGTAGTTCGACGATCGATCCCTCCATTTGGTCAAGAGCGGTCGCTTCCGCCTGTACCTGCTCATATTGCTGGCGAAGCGTTTTTATTTTAGCTTCGGTGGAGGCCAAGAGTGCGGTGGTGTCGGCGATCTGCGCGATGGTTTTATTGACTTGGTCTCGATTGGAGTCGGTTACGATCACCGCGCGGAGGTTGATCTGCGGGAATTCTGTCTCGAGTTGAGTTTTCCGGTTATCGACTTCGACCATCATTTTCCGGATATCTTGTACGCGGGTGTTTTCCGGCGTGAATTGAATGAGCAGGTCTTGCTCTCGTTTGCGGAGGGCTTCAAGTCGGGCGATTACATCTCGGTGTGCTTGGATCGCCTCCGGTGGAATCAGCGGTTGGTTTTTATCGTCTTCCCCGCGCGAAGGCTGATTCGTGCTGATGGCTTGGAGTATGGCGGTTTGTTCGGCCAATTGGGCTTGGGCGGTGAAAATCTCCTGTTTGAGGTTGGTGATCAACGCGGCATAGGCTTTTTTAGATTCTTCCGGGGAAATTACGCCTACTTTTATGCGGGCTTTGCGCAGGTCTTCTTCGGTTTGCGCGAGGTGGGCCCGCAGTTGGTCCGTCTCCTTCGATAACATATCGCCCATCGGACCGTTGGAGCTATGCACCTCGATATGCTTTTTTTGATAGAGTTTAATAATCTCATCCAGTACTGGTTGCACGATCGCCGGGTTCGAGTGATCGAATACTATACTGATCACATTGCTTCTTGGTTGGGGTTCAACGAAAAGGCCTGAACGAATCGCCCAGATCGCGGCATTCAACTGACTTGGCTCAGTTATATTTGGCGCGATTTTTTCCGGACCGATACTCTTCGCGACATCTTTAACAAGATCCATGCTGGTAAGAATCTGGACCTCGGAGGTTATGATATTCTCGCCGCGCTCATCTACGGATTTCATCCTGGCCGTATCAATCGTACCGAGTGTCTGGCTATCCAAAACGTATTTGATGTAAAGCTTGGCTTCGGATCTGTAATGGGGCGGCCGGCGATGGTAGGTCAGGCTCGCGCCTATCAGGCCCAGCGCCGTGCAGATGATGATTTTCCATTTGTGCCGAAACAGCAGATAGTAGATGTCGCCTAATTGCAGACCGGGCCCAGTGTTTGTAGCAGTTATGTTTTCCATGTGCGAGAATTGGTCAATAGACGGAAAGAGGGGTGTGCATAGAAGCGATCACGCTAACTCGAATGGTTAAGGAGTCTATGGGAATAGTGCAGTGACTAGCCGAATGGAGAGGGCTGGAAATCAGCGTGCGCCATAAAACAGGAATTGATTGTCGCGATTGTCCTGACATCGCGGAACCAGTATATGCTGGATGAGCGAATCTACGGTTAACGATTAACCAATCAGTTAGCGTTGATCGGGCAAGTCGGCCCGAAACCCCGATGCCGCCGAACGCCTCAGAGGCGGGTGTTTCGACAGTGAGCATGGGGCAAATTTCGTTTCAGATTGGTCAGCTCGTGCGTGCGGCCAGGCAGGTTTTGAGCTCGCGGACCACGGCATCGATTTGCGCATCGGTTAACTCAGGGAACAGGGGGAGCGAAAGATAGGAATCAGCACAGGCTTCGCTCACGGGGAAGCTGCCGCGTTCGTGTCCGAGATTGGCGTAGGCATTCTGGAGATGCACGCACACCGGATAATGGATGCCAGTGCTGATGCCGCGATCGCCGAGTTGTTTCATCAATTCGTCGCGTTGGCTGACGCGCACCGCATAGATGTGATAAACGTGATGGGCATAGGCCGCTTCAACCGGGAGCACCAAGCCGGGGGTGCCGGCCAGCAACTGATTGTAGCGGGCGGCCGCGCGACGACGGCCGTTGTTCGCGTTTTCCAGATATTTGAGTTTCACGCTCAGAACGGCAGCCTGGATGCCATCCATGCGACCGTTCCAGCCGACGACCTCGTGGAAATATTTTTTCTTTTGGCCGTGTTCGCGGAACATCACCATGCGTTCACGGTAGTCGGCGTCCTGCGTGGTGATGCCGCCCGCTTCACCCCAAGCCCCCAGATTTTTGCCTGGATAAAAACTGGTGGCCCCGGCATGGCCCATGGAGCCGGCTTTGCGGCCCTTGTAGAGGGCACCTTGGGATTGCGCGCCATCTTCAATCACGATCAAATGGTGTTTTTTCGCGATGGCGAGAATGGGATCCATATCGGCGCACTGGCCGAAGAGGTGCACGGGAATGATTGCCTTGGTGCGTGGAGTAATGGCCGCTTCCACTTGGCTCGCATCCATCGTGTAGGTCTGCTCATCGATATCCACGAAGACCGGCTTGGCGCCCGCATAGGTGATCGCTTCAGCCGTGGCCATGAAGGTCATGGGGACGGTGATGACTTCGTCGCCGTGGCCGATCCCTTTCGCGAGCAGGGCAAACCAGAGGGCGTCCGTGCCGTTGGCGACACCGATACAAAATTTCGTATCACAAAACTTGGCGTATTCTTCCTCGAATTTGTTGACGAACTTGCCGCCGGCGAAGGCGTTTTCGTCGATCACGGCGTTCATCGCAGCCATGACTTCTTGGCGGATGGGATCGTGATGGGCTTTTAGGTCGAGGAAGGGGACTTTGACGGAGGACATGTGGGAGTAAGTGGAAGGTTAAGATGAAAAAAAGAAACTCCGGGTGACTTAGACGGCACGAAGAACCTTGGCGGGATTGCCGACGACAATCATGCCGGGAGGAACGTCCTTGGTGACCACCGCGCCGGCGCCGACAACGGCTCTTTCGCCTACGGTGATACCGCAGAGCAAAGTTGCCCCTGAGCCAATGGAGGCGCCTTTTTTAATGAAGGTCTTTGCGCATTTCCAATCAGCATCGGTTTGCGGACTGCCGTCGGCGTTGGTGGCGCGAGGGAGGAGGTCGTTGGTGAAAGTCACGCCATGACCGATGAATACTTCGTCCTCAATCATGACGCCTTCGCAAATAAAGGTGTGGCTGGAGATTTTGCAGCGTCGACCGATTTTTGCGCCACGCTGGATTTCGACGAAGGTGCCGATCTTTGACCCATCACCGATCTCGCAACCATAGAGATTCACGAAACCGAAGATCTTGACGTCCTGGCCCAATATTACGTCAGGGGAGATGAGTTGATGGGGGTTCGGGGCAGGATTCATGCAGGATTAAGCGCGGTGGTCAAAAATTGGCAGATCGGATACTCGGCGTAAATTTAGGATTACTTTCCGCGGGAGACGGGCATCGGTGGCGTGGACTTGGATGATTTCATCGGTGGGTTTGATACGCTCGATGAACGAGCCTCTCGAGAACCATGCGGGAGATCGATGGGGGCGCCTTTCAACTTTAGTGAGGCGGAAGATGCTTCGAGAATTCGTACCACCTCGAGGCCTTTGGCGCCTGACGTGATCGGCGTCTTGCCGTTGCGAATGCAATCCAAGAAGTGCTGACATTCGGTCTTCAGTGGTTCGTCTTGCTTGATGTACGGGCTATAGGTGTCGCCGTAGTGATAAGCATAATGGAACTCCGCGAAGGTGTCGTAGTGCGGTGGCCGATCAACGCGAACGTCGAAAATTTTAATTTTCTCCTGAGCGACGATGTCGTCGTAAACAATCATGCGTTTGCTGCCGACGATGGTCATCTCCCGCACTTTTTTCGGATCGAGCCAACTGCTTTGGATCGTGGCGGTTTTTTCGTCGGAGAAGTGCAGGTTCATCGTCGTCACGTCTTCGATTCCCGGAGTCACATGCGCGGCGCCCCGGCAATTGATGCTGATGGGATTTTCTCCCATGATATACAAAATAATCGAGATATCATGAGGGGCCAAATCCCAGGCGACATTGATGTCTTTTTGGAACAGACCTAAATTTAGACGGCGCGCTGAAATGTATCGTATTTCTCCCACGTCACCCTTGTCGACGAGCTCTTTGATCTTACGTACTGCGGGTGAATACAGGAAAGTGTGGCCGACCATGAGAATGAGTCCCTGCTTTTTCGCGAGAGCGACCAGTTCTTCGCATTGCTCAAGGGAGGCGGCCATGGGTTTCTCGATAAACGTGTGTTTACCGGCCAGCAAACTGGCCTTGGCCATGGGGAAGTGATGTTTGACTGACGTGGCGACGACGATGGCGTCGAGACTGGCATCGCCGAGCAGTTTGTCGTATTTCGTCTCTGTTTCCACCTCGGGATAAAGTGATTGGAGATGCCGCAAGCGGTCTTCGCTCACATCACAGATAGATTTTAAACGGCAGTCAGCCAGCGAACGGAAATTGCGAATCAGATTAGGTCCCCAGTAGCCGCAGCCAACGACGCCAACAGAAATAGGTTTCTTCATGGAAATATTTACAAACTGAAACGCCGGGCCATAGCAAGCCCCTGTATCAAAATCACGCAATTAGCGACGGATCAGCGATTGCTGGCTGGGTTGGTTTGCTTTGGGAGACTGCCAATTTGAGCTGAAGCTGCCGTGGAAGTGGATTTGCGTTTTTTGACGGTATCTCCCACTTGCTGAAAAAGTGCGGGTATCGTCCCCAGGATTATTTTGATATCTTGGCCGAGCGCTACGTTACGGGCATATTTGATATCGAAGCGAACCATCTCATCAAAAGTGGTTCTGTTCTTCCCTGAAACCTGCCAGAGACCGGTTAATCCGGGAGTGGCATTGACACGTTCACGCTGCCAAGGGAGGTATTCTTCGTACTCACTTGGAATGCATGGACGGGGTCCCACGAGACTCATTTCGCCCCGGAGCACATTGAGCAATTGGGGTAGTTCATCGAGACCAGTTGCGCGGAATATCCAACCCAAGGGAATCAGGCGTTTATCACCGATGGCATCCAACTTGGTCATCGGAACATTCGTCTGCATCAAATCCTTGAAATAGCTTTGATGGATACCGGTGTCGGCGGCGACATGCATCGTCCTGAATTTGTAGATTTTGAAGCGCTTTCCTTGATAGCCAATCCGCTCCTGCTTAAAAAGGATGGGACCTGGTGCAACAAGCTTGGTTATGATTGCTACGAACAAGGTGCAAACGCCAAGAATTGGCATAGCTAACAAGCAGCAGGTGATATCGATGGTGCGTTTCCAAAAAGGCATAGTTGATGAGTAGGTTTGATAACCAGACAAAGAGGGGGAATTGATACAAATGTATTCCATGGGAAAAAAGGTGCTGGTGAATTATGGATGGAGTTTCTCGCCCGAATCTTGAGTTAGCCTTATCGTACATTCAGTTTTTTGTACCTAGACTTGATTTTTATAGGGCTTACGCTTCGAGGTTGTGTGTCGAAGTGGATTGAAAATATGAGTAAATTACTTGGTTTTCTCTTTGGAGGCTTTGCTTAAATGACTCATCAAAATCGTCAGATTTGTTTTGAGAGGTTATGCCAACGATTTTATGTCGGATTATAAATATGTTTGTGTGTAACATTTCCGTGTCGGCCATGTGATTGAGTGTAATATTGCGAAATCGCAAGTAATAAACCTGTTAAAACGGATGAAAATACCTAATCGTTTCGTGGTTTAAAACTAAATCGTTATTAATCATATATTAGAAGTGTCGGATATTCGTTTTTGTACAATGTTTCATGTTTGTTACGAGCAGTGTGAATTTAAGGTTTTAAATACTCATAACGCAGGGTAGTTAATCTATATTATATTTTTTATTTACTTTAACATTAGTTAATTAAGCGGATATTTTATAGAGATTTTTCTCTAACAAAATTCTTTTCTGTTGAGTCATACTCCACCTATTAAGGGACACAGTGCTCAGGGATTAATTTCTTAGCCGAAAGGCTAATTTAATGGGTATTTAGCCCTATTTAAGTTCGGGATTATTTACTATCGAAATGATCATTTCGATCACTGACTCGGTCATTAATGAAAATATTCCGCCGATTTATTATCACGGCCGGTTTGTAGCAACCGGGCGGCGATCAGCAAAACCGCTCCGCCCGCCTTTGGCCACCGTATGTTTTTTCGGTTCGATGAAGCGCACGAACAGCACCCTATCAAACGGATACATACGATGGCATGAAAATCAGGCGCTGGAGGTTGAGTTCCTGCGAGACCGACGCGGTCGCAGTCTCGCGGGAGCTCGGCCATCACTCCAAACGACGTTCCCGATAGAATGTTATTCGGATGATTCTTTAACCGTCCGTTGCATGTCGCCGGGAGCTGCCGATGAGTCGCCCGTAGGCGAAGGTCGGCCCGCCAAGATATCGTCGCTGGTATACATGAGTCGGTCGGCGCCGGCCGATCTTACCTCGACTGAGTTCCGGGAATTCTGATGAAAAAAGAATGGGGTGCCCCAAGCATCGACCAGCTCGCCCTGGGCGTTGAGTCGCGGATGATTGTGCGGGAGCAACGGCAGTTTTTCTTTATTGGCACCGAGCAGGGCGTTCACGAACTGGTGGTTGTTTTCACCAGCCGGGTACGTCCCAAACAAACGGCGATAAAGTTTGAGCAGATCCAACACAACCTTGGCCTCTTGTTCTGGCGGGGTATTGGGCGAACCAATCTTGTCGGCCAACGCGGGTGACTCAGTCGTGGTCAGCTCACTCAGATGTGGGGCAACTAGCGCCGGCTGCCCCTCCACTTGGTCGCGCGTGGGAATAATTAAGTCGTTTACTGGTGAATTTGCCGTCCGTGACTCAAGCGGTTTCGGCTGAGCCGGATTGGGCGCGGGTGATTTTTGCGAGGCAGGGCTGCGCGCCGACTCGGCGACGTCATCGTGACGCAGCATTACCACTACGAGTGAAACAAGGGCAAGAATCGCACCTGCTCCTAAAACTTGGCGTGTTTTCATGAGCAAGCTGCCGGTTGGTGCGCAGGAGAAATTGAGTGGAGCCTCGCGCCGGATGGCTCGGATGAAACACCGGCGTGATTTAAGTCGGACTTCGCCGGGCCGCATTTTCCGCAGCAGTGGGCTTTATCGTGACGACCACAGGACGATAACAACGAGGGTTCTCGGCCCACCGCTTGTCCGGGAAAAGAGCCCGAGGAAAATTGACCGGGATGTTCGCCTGAGCGCCCGCCCGCCCCCACGGTGGCTTCGAGCGCGATCATAGCATGAAACCGAGATCAGGCTGAGCAAAGCGACCGATATTCGGCAGAACCATGGCCATGTTGCCCGGGCTGATGCCGAACCATTTGGCCAGCGTGGCGGAATATTCGTCGGTCGAGATACCGGGAATCCACGAGCCACGACTGCCCGTATCATTCGGTCCCCCGAGCGTCAGGTCTGGCATGTTACCATAAATCTGCCCGCCTTTCACCGCCCCACCCGTGACAAAGTGATGATTGCCCCACGCATGATCGGAGCCGGTGATATTACCTGCATAGGTCCGGCTGAAATCGGACGCGGTGAAGGTGGTCACATTGTTCGCCATGCCCAGATCCGCGACCGCTTGATTGAAATCAGCGAGACCATTGTCCAGTTGGCCGAGCAATTTTGCCTGCCCAGTCAGTTGGTTGTCATGGGTGTCGTAGCCGCCGACCGCCGCAAAATAAATCTGCCGCTTCATACCCAGCGCCTTCTGGGCCGCAATCATGCGCAAAATCATGCGCAGCTGGGACGCCACCGGATTGAGCGTCGGATTGGCCGTGCCGAGACCACTGGTAGTCGAAGCGACGAACTTTTCATTATATAGGGGAATTTTGCTAGGATCTAGTATGCCTTTCAGCAGAGTATCGTTACCAATGGCCCGGTCCATGACATTGACGTATTCCTGCTCGAAAACATGCCCGTAACTGTGACCGACCACGGCTTGAACGGCCGCATACTGTTGTTTGGTCGGCGTGGAAGTGCTCGTGTAATTGGTCAGCCCGATGCTGCCGCTGGTGTTCAGGGGATATTGGAAAACATCGTTGCCCACCTGGAAATAATTTTCCCCTGCGAGTGAGAGGTTCATCGAAATCTGGGAGCCGGTGTTGAGCGCCTGGGTCATATCAGCCAGCCGACCACCCCAACCCACTTTGAGTGGAGAATCAGGCACGGAAGTTTGCCACTGGACCTGCTGGTCGCTGTGTGAAAACAAATAAGGCGGCACTCCGGCGCCTCCCTTCTTATATTTAGTTTTGTCCAGCGGACCGACCAACGTGCCGACATTCGCAATGGCTGCTGCCTTGCCGGTGTTAAAGAGTCCGGCCAGACGGGGCATGGAAGGATGCAGACCAAAGCTGCGCCCATCTCCCGCCGGCAACGTGAGGGCGTTCAAATTCGTGCTCGGCAACGCCAAAGCTGCGCCCCGCGCAGTCGCATAGGCCGCATAGCCGGAGGCATCCATGGGGATGATGAGATTATTGCCGTCATTGCCGCCATATTGGAAGAGGCAGATCAGCGCCTTGAAGTCCGTGTCGAAGGGAATCGTCTGCGCGGAAAGCGAGGCATTAAACAAGCGCAGGGTGCCCATGGTCGAGAGCATGCCGGCGAGACTGAAGCCGGCGCACGTGGCCTGCCCGATAAATTCGCGTCTGGTGTTCATGAGAATATTTTTTGTTTAGTGCTGAACGTTGAATTCCGGGGAGAACATCACGAGGTAGAGCCCCATTTGCACGCGTTTGAGTTCGTTGGCGGAAGTGTAGGTGAGGGGGTTGGAGGCGGCGGTCGCGGCTGCGGTAAATGAATCGAGGATTTTCTGCCGCAGGAAGGCTGACATCATCCCGCCCAGAAGCCGCTGGTTGAAGTACTCCACTAACACCGCCTGAGCTTCCGCCCGGGTGCGGACCGGGGTCGTGGCGGTGAGAATCGCGAGCGGCTCGCTCAAATCGAGTTTGATCGTCATGCCCGTGGGGACCGGCTCGGTGACCGTAATATTGCTGTAGATCAGCGTGTAGTTGCGATTCGACTCCTGCATGGCCGTGACGTCGTCATAAATCTGAAATTCCGGAGAAACCAAACCGGCCGTGGTAATCGCGCCCGGTTTCGCAAAGCCCGGCTTGAAGAAGTTGAACACTGTCGGTGAAAACAACGGGGACTGTTCATCCATGTAATAGGGATAGCTCAGCAAATTCAGAAACAACCGGTTGTCTCCTGACGCGCCATAGATCCGTGGCGTGGGCGGAAAGGCACGGAGAATCCGCGACATCCGCAGCAAGGGTTCGGTCAGTTTGCCGTATTGGTTGTCGGCGAGCGGATCGGCCCGATGGGCCTCGGGATCGACGAGGATTGCGCGGATCGTAGCGCCGAGATCGCCCCGCAGGCCCGAGCCATTGTTATTAAAAGCCGTCGCCACCCGGCTGATATACGCCGGAGTGGGGTTGCTCGTCACAAAACGCTGAATCAATTGGCGCGCCAAGAACGGACCGACGTTCGGATGGTTGAACAAAGTATCCAGTGCGAGCTTCATCCGCTGTGGACCGGTGAGGGTGCTGGCCACCGTTACGCCACCCACGATCGTGCGGGTCTGCAAATCGCCATAGTTGGTATAGAAAGTCAACGGCCGGAGTGGATCCCAGCCGTAGCGGAACCAGTTATTGGAGGTCTCGCTCGTGCCATTATCCTTCTTCGGCGGATTCGCCGGATCATAGTAAGGCCCCCAACCGGTGAAGACATGAGCCAGACCGACAATATCGGCCTGCGTGTAGGTGGGGATGGGAGCCCCACCGGAATCCAGTTGCACCGATCCATCAAGATTCAGTTGGGAAAGCCCGATGGTAAACAACTGCATGATTTCGCGGGCATAGTTCTCATCGGGTTGCTGGCCGGTGGTCACATTCGGTTTCTGATTTCGAATCATGCTGAGGTAAGTCCCCATCATCGGACTGAGCGTCACCTCTTCCAACAGTTGGCGGTAATTGCCAAACGCGTTTCGCACCAGAATATCATAGTAAGCGGCGACGCCATCGTTGTCGTCGTCGAGATTACTGTCCTGGGAAATTACGAGGATTTGGCTCAATGCGAAAGCCATCCGTTGCCGAAGTTGGTCGGGAGCCACAATGGCATTTTGCCACCACGCTTCCTGACGGGGTTTCTGATAGCCGTCATCGCCAGACTTACGATTCAGGTATTCAGTGGCCCGAGCCCTGACATAGGGCAGGTGAAAACTCGGCGGCATGACCAGTTGCGTATCAATCCAACCTGCATAGCTCGTGGAAAGCAGATCAGCTACGGATGCAGCCGACGGTCCGAAACTGGCCTGAATCAGAAAGCGCCCCGCCAGGGCCTCATTCGTAGGGATCGGACTGTATTCCCAATTGCCGTCATCGCCGATGGTGAACGAGACGATGGCCGTACTCGGCGAGGTCACAACATTCAGAAATGCCGGTTTGGAGGTAGCGGTATTGGTGCTGTTGCTCGCCACCATAGTATAGTTGCCGGTATCATTGGCCGTGACTCCGGTGAGCGTGAGGGTGGTGGAAATTGCCGGAAGGCTGACGCCATTTCGGTACCATCGGTAAGTAGGCGTAGGAGTGCCGGTCGCCGCAGCGGTAAAGGTGACGGTACTTCCAACAAAAACGCTCTGCGATATCGGACTTACGGTGATGACCGGAGCGACCTGCGCTCGGGCTGGAATCGCGCCCAAGAGTGAGAAACCGACCGTGACGAGAGCCGTCAGCAACGAAGAATTCTGGGGCTGACGCCGCCAGAATGGAGTGAGTGAAATATTCATGAGGTGACTTCTGGCGTTAGCCTAACTGGAGCAGCACTGGTTGGATAGTGAGCAGGCCGCATGGTGTCGAGGCACAGGTGAAAATATGAACAGTTTGGGGACCTTATGCATTACATTAGTTCCCGTGCAGGGGGTTTAATAATCCACTTACAACGCCTATGGATTCCTCCCACCATAAGCATGACTTTCGATCCTGCCCTTCTCTGGAAATGCAACTGCATGGGCAAAATCTACTCAACCGTAATGCCGATGATAACATCGCTTGGCGCAACGATGACCGTAAGGAGTGCGGTATCGCTGGTGACGGTGCCTGCGGTATTAGTGGCGACCGCCTTATAGTTGCCGGCATCACCGCCAGCCACTCCAGTGATCGTGTAGTTGCTGCTGTTAGCCCCAGCAATATTTACTCCATTTTTTTGCCACTGATACATCGGGATGGGCGTGCCGCTGGCGGCGACGGTAAACGTGACCGAGGCACCGGCCACGACGGCTTGGCTTGGCGGCTGGGTCGTAAAGGCTGGCGCAGCGGGCGCGAGCGCCACCGCCAGTGTCGCATTGCTGGACGTGATACTGCTGACCGAATTCGTGACGACGACGCTGTAAATGCCGCCATCGCCACTTCCCGAGGAGGCAATCGTGTGGGTCGCGCCAGTTGCACCGGGAATATCGACCGCGTCTTTCCGCCACTGATAGGTGGGGGCCGGCGACCCCGTGGTTGTCACCGAAAACACCGCCGACTGCCCGACCGTCACCGAGAGGTCGCTCGGCTGAGCTAGGATGGCTGGGGCGGCCAATCCTCCTTGGGCAATCCACTGGCCACGATGGCTCGAATCAAGGTGGAACATCGGCCAACTGGACAACGTGGCCACGGACGATCCGTTGCCGTTAATCGAATAAAGTTTTTTATCGAGCGATCCGACGTAGATCGTGCCGTCGGCGGCAATGGCGGGCGAAGCGTCGATGTAATCGCCCGTCAGCAGGCTCCACCTCTTGGAGCCATCAGGGTTGAGCGCATAGACATTATAGTCGCTGGCGCCGAAGATAATGGTGCCATCGGCGCGAATCGCGGCGGAAGCATAGATTTCCGCCCCGGTGTTGTAGCGCCATTTCAAGGTGCCCTCGGTGCGATTGAGTGCGTAGAAATATCCATCGATCGACCCGACATAAATGGTGCCATCGGTACCCAGCACCGGGGATGCGCTGATGCCCGCTCCGGCGAGGTACTCCCAAATCTCGGCCCCCGTCGCCCCGTTCAGCGCGAAAATTTTTCCATTCGCGGCGCCGATATAGATCGTGCCGTCCGCCCCGATCGCGGGGGATGAGGTTACGTTGTCGCCGGCGTTAAACTGCCAGCGCAGGGTTCCATCGGACCGCACAGCGTAAACATTATTATCCCAAGATCCAAAATAGACGGTGCCGTCCGCGCCGATCGCGGGGGACGAGTCGATCCAATCTCCGACCGGAAAGTTCCACTTTAAGACCCCAGCCGAGGTGACAGCGTGCAGACTGCGGTCGCCTGATCCGATGTAGATCGTGCCATCGGAGGCCACGGCCGGAGAGGAAGAGATGAAACCCAACGTCGCGTATACCCATTTTCTCGTCCCATTCGTGGAGTTGACGGCGTAGAGTTTCCCATCCCAAGAACCGAAATAAAGCGTGCCGTCGGGGGCCAGCGCCGGAGTCGAGTCGATCCAGTCGGTGGGACCGGCGAATTGCCATTTCAATGAGCCATCCGCATTAATGGCAAACAACCGGCTTTGGCTCGCAAAGGTTCCTTCGGTCCCGACATACACGGTGCCGTCCGGACCAATCGCGGGAGATCCGTAGATCGAGCCATTGGTGAGAAAGGCCCACTTCTTGGTGCCGTCCGTTTGAGCGAACACCGCAATAGCGGAAAAAAACAAGCCGACGAATAAGGGAATCGAGCGAAGCATGCGAAGAGAGGACCAACCGGTGTATTTTCTTACGAACATCGCGGAAGACTCAAGTGTAGTTGAGTCAATTATCCGCCAAAGTCAGCGACGTCAGCGTTGGCAGGATCAGCGGGAGGAAGGTGGAACGCACAGGCGAAATGACGTCCCGGTCGATCCGCTCGTTACCAGTTCCAGCGTGCCACCCAAGTGAATCGCCAGTTGCCGACTGATCGCCAAGCCGATCCCCGCACCGCCGGGTTTGGCGCTTTGCCCCGCGCTGAACAATCGGGAGCGTGACTCTGCGGATAACCCAACTCCGTTGTCTTCAACGAAAAATTCCATGCCTCCGCCAGTCACCGATTTAGCCGCCAGTCGCACTTTTCCCGCATCAGGAGGCGAAGCCTCACAAGCGTTCTGAGCCAGATTGGTCAGGATGGCCGCCACGAGTCCCGCTTGATGATTCGTCAATCGACCGTCTCCCTCCGACTCAAGCGCGAGCTGCACCTTTTTTTCGCCGGCAATGGCCGAAATCCGGGAAGCGACCAGCGCCAAGACCTCGCGACCGGATAATTCATAGCGCGCGCCGGACTGCTCTTCCTGCATGAGGCTGACCACCTCATCGATCATCATCTTCATGCGCCGGGCAGTCGCGGTCGCTTCACTCCAGGCCCCGCTGCGCACGGGAGAAGCAGCATCCCGCTGTTCCTCAATATAAGATTCCAAACCGGCGATGGGATTTCTCAGGCCGTGCACCAAGTGTGCGGTGATGGCCCCGAGAGCCGAGGTCTTGGCGGCCAAGCCCAACTCCCGGTTGGCTCGCACCAGATCTTCCGTGCGAGCCTGCAAACTCGCATTGGCCCGAGCGAGCCGCCGCAGAACCCAACCTAATCCGGTCACCACCGTAATCGCCGCCAGCAGCCACACGAAACCCGCCTGACGTACCAAATGCTGATCCAAGAGTTCGAATTCCCGCGCGATCCTCTTACCCTCGATCACAAAATGAGCCGCCCCCTCGATGGCGGTAGCCTCCGGTTGATGCAGCGGCACGCTGATTTCGAGCAGCGGAATGGGTTGCCCCGGCTCGTTCTCCCAGCCGTATGATTTTTCCAGTGACGCGTGAGCGCTGAACCGCACGACCGGCTTCAACGCGCGCAAGATTTGCCACTCCTCCGGGTTGGGCGGCGGAATTTGGATTATCGCCGATGACGGAGCCAGCGGCCGACCGCCGCGATCAAACACCTGCACGCCCAGCACGCCGCGCAAGCGCGAGGTTTGCAAGGCGAGCAAAGCCAATTGTTCATCATCGCCGGTCAGTCCCATTTCGCCGAGGCTTTCCGTTTCCAGCGCTCGTTGCATGATGGTGACCGCATAAAGCGACTCCCCTTCGCGGTGCAGAATCTGTTCGCGCAGCCCCGCCCGCAGCCACCACGTGATACCCGCCACGGCCACGCCGAGCACGACGACAATCGTCGTCAAGAGCAGTCCGGTCAGCAGAGTGGTGCGCGCGGCTGGTCTCATAGATCGCGTATTTGTTGGTCCAAGCTTTCCCAAGTCCATTGCAGACCGAGATAGCTGGTGTTGATGCGAAAACGCGAACGATCGTCGTTCGACCGCGCCCGTTCCCCTTCATATGAGGCCACGAGGGCCCAAGCTTTCGTGAGATGGCGGATCACCTCCACGTTCACCCGGAACTCAGCCTTATGGCGATTCTCGGGCGTGATGCCGAAGCCGACTTGTTGCACCAGAAAATCATATTTCACGATTCCCGCAGACAGCCGGATCGCCCAGCCCGTCGGTTGCCAGGCGACGCCAGCGGTGATCTGTTTCCGGTGAAAATCAAAGTAACCGGTCCCATTATCCCGATTTTCTTCAAGCGCCGCAGCGAGGGTGATCCGCCAAAGCTTCTTTTGGTCCACGACGTAGGCGAGCTGGGCCCTGAGTTCCTTTTGCCGTATTTTCAGCCGAGAGCCGGCAAGCGGACGGCCGCCGACGGTGTACTGTTCCCGTGAATCGTGCGCCCGCCAGCGCTCTGCGGCAGAAATACTGATCTCGGAACCGTAACCCCAGTCCCGGCCGAGGCGCAGGCTGCCTTCGCCCTCTTTGAGTGCATCGAGATCATCGGCATAAACCTCCCTCCGTCCAGAGGCCTTCAATTCCACCCAGCCGATCTGGGGAAAACTCCAACGCACAAAGGGAGCAGCCGAAATACCGAGTACTTTCAAGGCGGCGGTATCGAGATTAATTTCAGTGACGGAAACATCGAACACTTGATCATGATGGTAAGCCTGCACCGCCAAGCTGGCCTTGAGCGGATCGACTGCGGTCTGCCAATGAATTTCCGAAGTGATAAAGGCCGAGCGCTCGTGATCCGTTTGGGACGCGGAAAAAAATCGCAGCTCGACCGCATCGAAAAATACGTAGCCATCAAACCCCTTCACCGGCAGAGCAAGGAACATCGCTTCCACCTCCGCCCGGAAAAATCCGCTCCCTTGGGGTTGAGACGGGCTGAGCAAGACATTGTCGCGGTACCCTGCGGCCGCACTCACGTTCGTCGTGAGAGTCCAACGGGGAATTTTAAGTTCCCTCTCCGGCAGCACGGACTCGGCTGCGGCCACCGGTCGGCCGGCGATCAGCAGCAGCGCCACCAGCAATCCACCCCCGGGCAGTGCGCGATAAACCGGCGACGAAATCTGACCAAGCTGTGACCGGACAGAGACCGCAGGATTTCGCCGGCCCATTGACCGGCATCCACGGAAATCGCCCGTGAGGCTGGGGTTTTTATTGGCAGCAGTTTGCTGTGGAAAAACGAGCATTGGTCCGAAACGGAATGATTAAGTATTCACGGACCCGGTCCTACGCCAACAAATAGAACAGACGCTCCACGAGGTGGAGCGTCTGCGGAAAGGTGCCGGGAAAACTGGGAGAAATAATACTTCCTGTCGTTGACTCGACTGCGGAATCAGACGCCCTTGTGTTGCTGATCGCGACGAGCTTTGATCGCATCACGGATCTCCTTGGCCAATTCACGCTGATTCTGCTGCTGCTGCTGCATGAGTAAACGAAGAGCCGCCTTGAGTGCCTCGCGTTCCGCCGGGGTCGCATTTTTCAATGCTTCCAACGCGGCTTTATGGGTCTCCTGAAATGCCTTCATCGTATCGCGATGCTGTTCGATGATGTCTTTCAAGTCCGCCCCGAGCCTATTCATCGGTGGCCGAGTTGGAGTCGTGGTGGTTTGGGCGGAGGCCGTAAGAGTCGCTAAACCGAGCACGAGGACGCTAAGGAGTACTTTGAGTGATGAGATATTCATGGATGCGTTATGGTTGAGATTAAAAAACAGGGTTGAGTTGCTAAATCAATTAGCGGGACTTGTGCCAACGAAACCACGAAGTCATTAATCGTTATCGGGCGAAGACATACCAAAATAAACCCGACGCTGAGGCTTTTTGTGCTGGGAATTATTTCCCAAGATCCACCGCCGCCAGTGGGGAAATTCCCCCAACTCACTCCTGTTCCGCGGGAGCTTTCAAACGATAGCGTACATAATCACGAGGCACGCCGAGGAGTCGGGCGGCGGCCGAGGTATTGCCGTCACTTTGTCGAAGGGCTTGGGCGATCAGCTCGTCGATCGCGGCCTCCAACGAAAATCCGGTTTCCGGGAAGATAAATTGGGCATTTTTCCACGGACTCCGCGCATCAGCCGCCGCTTCACTCCGGGTCAGCCCGATGAAGTGGAGCGCTTTGCCGCTATCATCAAAAACCAAGGCGCGTTCAATCTCATGCGCGAGTTCACGCACGTTTCCCGGCCAGTGGTGGGCGAGTAACCGCCGACGGCCTTCGGCCGGAATTTCCTTCACCTTCAAGCCATATTGGCCGCCGATCTTCACCACGAGCCGCTCCGCCAGTGCGATGATGTCGGCCCCGCGTTCGCGCAGCGCCGGGAGGCGGACGCGAAACAGATCGAGTCGTTGCAACAGATCTTCCCGGAAACGCCCGGCGGTAACCAGCTTTCGGAGATCGGCATTGGTGGCGGCGATGATGCGGACGTTGATGGCCTTGGCCCGATTGGAGCCGACGCGGCGAATCACATGGTCTTCGATCGCCGTCAGCACCTTGGCCTGAAGCGCCGGAGACAAACTGGGGAGTTCGTCGAGGAAAAGCGTGCCGCCTTCAGCCGCTTCCATCAGGCCAATCCGGGTCGCCGCGGCATCCGTGAAGGCACCGCGCTCATGGCCGAACAACTCCGACTCCGCCAGCGCCTCGGGCAAGGCGGAACAATTGATTTCCAGCAAAGGTCCGCCAGCCCGAGGTCCGTGGCGATGCAGCCAACGCGCAATGGCGGTCTTGCCGGTGCCGGTGGCTCCCTCGATCAGCACGGGCGGCAAATTCCCTTCGCGCCGCCGATCCGCTTCGATGATTTTTTTAAGCTGCGTCTCCACGCCGGCGAGACTGGGCCCGAAATATAATTCCGTCTCCTGGGCGCGTCCCGTGTTGCCACTCTCACGGAATTCCTCCGCCCGTTGGTGAAACTGCGTCTTCCTCGCCCGTTCGATTCGTACGGGTAATTCTTCGAGATCGAAGGGTTTCACCAAGTAGTCCACCGCCCCGAGTTTCATCGCCTCAACCGCGCCCGCCACGCCGCCACCGGCCGTCATGACCAACGTCGCAAGCGTCGCCGGAATCTTGCGCGCGCGAAGCAGGTCCGTGCCCCGACCATCGGGCAGGTTGACGTCGAGCAAGACGACGTCGAGATCGAGTCCGGCCAAAGCGTTCTCCGCCTCCTGTCGGGTGGAAACGGCGGTGACATCGGCGCCCAGAATTTCCAAGCAGGCGGTGAAGCGCTTGCGCAAAAGCACCTCATCCTCCACCACGAGAATGCGCACGCCCGCCAGTTTTTGTTTAGCCATATCAGTTAATTTCGGCCCTATCCATTGGCCGTTCCTTAAAACTGGTAAATCAAAATCGCCGCCGGTTTCCAGCAACACCGTCCAAGCCCTGCAACTATCGCCGGGTGAGTCGGCCTGATCGCCGTGACTTTTCAACCTCGCTCTCGACGTACGTGATCAAACCGCCGCGCGCCCAACTCACTCAACCGTCATGGTGATGATCGCGGCACTGGGCGGAACCGCGCCGACCGGGTACACCGCAAGTGCCGCTTGATCGCTGGTGACCGAAGCGGCGACATTGGTGGCGACCACCGTATAGTTGCCGGCATCACCGCCCGCCACGCCAGCGATCGTGTAGCTACTGCCGTTAGCTCCGGTGAGGTTCACTCCATTTTTTTGCCACTGATAGGTTGGCGAAGGCGTGCCGCTGGCGGCGACGGTAAACGTGACCGCGGTGCCGTCAGCGACGGCCTGACTTTGCGGCTGAGTCGTGATCACCGGCGCGACCGGTGCCGGATTCACCGTCAGGCTCGCGCCGTTGGACGTGACGCTGCTGACCGAATTCGTCACCACTACGGTGTAGGTGCCGGCATCGCCGCTCGTGGTGGGCGCAATCGGGTAGGTGGCGCTGGTCGCCCCGGCAATGGCGGCTCCCCCTTTTTTCCATTGATAACTGAGTGGGGCCGTGCCCGTGGCCACGACGCTGAATGAGGCCGGCTGGCCGACCGTCACGGTTTGGTCGCTCGGCTGCGTGCCGATCGATGGTCCAACCGGCGGAGGATTCACCGTCACTACGGCGGCATCGCTCGTCGCGATCCCCGCGCCATTGCTCGCCACGACGGTGTAGGAACCCGCGTCGACGAGTTGGGCATTGCTCACCGAGAACGACGTGAACGTGGCTCCGTTGATCGCCACGCCGTCTTTGCGCCATTGAAAAGTCGGCGCAGGATTACCGCTGGCGGCGACGGTGAGGCTGATGCTGCCCCCGACGGTCACGGTCTGACTCAATGGTTGGGTGGTGATGGTCGGCGCGACCACGGCAGATGCGGTTGAAATCAACAGCCCCGTGGTCTTCATGAAATTCGCCACCCCGATCGCATTCAGCGAAGCAAGGAAACTGGTATTCAAAGTCACGATCCGCGAAAAAGACAGTTCGGCATAATAGGTCCGATCCGCCTGCAACACACCCGCCGCAATGGTGTACGAAGTCAGCGCTGGATCACTCGCGTACCCGCTGAGGGCGAGGCTGTTCACCGAGAGCACGGAGCTGCCTTTCGTGGTTCCAGAAACCGCATAGAGGTCAAACGTGATCGTCCCGCCCACGCCGGTCGCATAGTTGGAAAAATTATTGAAGTTCAAGGTAGCTCCGCTGGCCGCGTTGATCTGGAGCTTTCCCTGACCGTCCCAAGTGCCGTTCGTGATTTGCGGAATCTCCGCCGGATAGGCATCACTCACGCCCAACGAAACCGCCAGATTCGATCCGGCCGCCACGATGGCATAATTTCCATTGGGAAAAGCCACATCGAGCGCCGACTTGCTCGCATAACTGGCGGCGAGTCTCTTCGCGAGGCTAGTTCCCGTCAGGGTAAACTGCGTGGAATCGGGCAAGGTGACCTTGGGAACGGGCGAGAGTAGATTTAAGTTCGTGCCGGAAATATCCGCAGAGAAATGAAAAGGCCCGCTAGGATCACCAAGAATGATTTGGCTGGTGGTCGAGGTGGCGGCGCTTTGCAGGTAATCCAGTTTTTTCCCCACGCCAAAATCTGCGATCATAGCTTGTTGCGCGCAGAGCGACGTGCCGCCGATGGCCAATGTGAGCGCCAAGCAAACGACGAGGCGACGGAGCATTGGGGTATGACTGAACGATGCCATCCCTGTGCATAGCAATGACCGAGCCAGTGACACCCACCCGAACGCAACTCGCTCGTCTTCTTTAATTAAAGAACATTTCCAGTCACAGGTTTTCCCAGCGAATTTGAACCGGTCAGTTACCCTCCCGAAACGGAAAAAAATGCCGTCTCAATCTCGTTTCACTTTCCGTCCGCCCGTAGACGTTTTGCCCCGACCCGATCATTCCACCGAAATCGTGATGACGGCACTACTGGGGGCGATAATCACGGTGAGCAGCGCCGCAACACTGGTGGCCGAACCGGCGTTATTCGTGGCGATGCTCCGGTAGTTGCCGGAGTCGCTGCCGGTGGGCACCGAAATCGTGTAGCTGCTACTGGTGGCTCCGGAAATATTCACGGAATTTTTTTGCCACTGAAAAGTGGGCGTGGGGTTCCCGCTGGCGGCGGCGGTGAACGTGACTGCTGCACCAGCCACGACCACCTGGCTTTGCGGCTGAGTCGTAATCGCTGGTGCCGCGCTGGTCGCATTCACCGTCAGCGTCGCGGCATTGCTGGTGGCGGAGCCGGCTAAATTCGTGGCGACCACGGTGTAATTGCCCGCATCACCCACCACTGTGCTGGCAATCGTGTACGAGCTATTGGTCGCTCCGGCGATCGGCACCCCGCCTTTTTTCCACTGATAGGTCGGAGCGGGTGAACCGGTGGCTGCCACCGAAAACATTGCTTGCAGCCCGGCAGTCACGGTCAGACTCGAAGGTTGTGATGTAATCGCCGGCCCCACCCCCACCTCTGAAGCACCTACGGAAATCGTATACGTGGTTATCGCAAAGGTATGCGGCCCGTTGGGATCAAGATTAGCATTATCAAACGCAGTAATACTAACCTCGTAATCGCCTGCTTGAGTCGGCGTACCCGTGATGCCCCCCCCTGAGGAACTATTGAGGCCTCGTCCGTTTGTCGCACTAAACGAACCTGGCACGGAAAGTCCCGGCGGTAAGTTGCTAAGGAGGTACGAATCCGCCGAGCTTGCCCCTCCCAAGTAAGCAAACACGGCAGCAAAAGGAACGCCTACCGTTGCCTCGGCGGGATTGGCTGGATCCGTCACCAGTCCTGTCGCACCCGCGAGTGTATCGACTGCCCCCAACATTGTGGCGACCACCGCCGTCGCTTTCAGCACTTGCCCGAGCGAGGAACTCACCCAGACGGATTCAGCCGAAGCGAGTAAGCGCAACACCGGCGTACGCTGCAGCAGGGCAATCAACATGAGCACGGGCAATTGCAGTGAAGCCGTCCGGCGGGCGAACTGAAAGGAAAGCAGGCGGAACATGGTGAATGGACTTGAAAATTTTAGTTGCAGCCGCAGCCGCTGCCGCCGACGCCACGGCCGCCAGTGGCGGCTTCCCGCGAGAACCACGTGTGTTCCGCCATCGTGCTAGCGAGCGGATCGCGATCAGTCCGCATGGAATAAGTGGTGAGTGCGGCGCGCTCCCACGGCTGGACCATGGTAGTCGTGCAACCACCAAGCAGACCGGCACCCACGATGGCGCAGAGGAAAAGAACCGGGCGAAATGAGCGGTGACGGATCATGGGGAGGAATTTTCAGCGAGAATGGTGTTGAGGGTGGTACGCAGTTCCTTGTCGGTGGCCGCTCCATGGTAGCCGGAAAGGATCGCCCGAACCCGGCCGTCCCGGCCGATCACATAGGTGGTGGGCATCGCCGGCACCTGCACAAGGGCGACCAACTTCTGCTCGTGATCGCGCACTGTGGGAAAGCGCACGGCAAATTTTTTCAGGAAATCCGCGTACTCGTTTTCTTTCTGATCCACACTCACGCCCAGCACGACCACGCCGCGCTGCCCATACCAAGCATGCACGCGGGCAAGAGCGGGAAAGGCTTCCTTGCACGGTCCGCACCAAGAGGCCCAGAAATCCACCACCAACACCCGGCCCTCGAGCGCGGGCAATTTTCCCTCCAGCGCGATCCCGGACAATTCGGGAAACTTATCGCCCACCCCCAACGGCGCGGCCACGGCGCGCACGATGGCCGCGAGCACGAGGCCGGCGCACAAGATAGATTGAAAATTACGTCGCGACATAATGCCAAAACCCGCGCGTCTGGGCGCGGGAGGTTGAAGTGACCAGGAAGCCTTCCGCTCCGGGAAAACGCTGAATAAAATCCAGCCCGGCGACCGGCCCGAGAATAAATGCGGTGGTCGACAGTATTCCGGCTTGCAGACAAGTATCCGCGATCACCGTCACCTGCCGGCAGTCGTGTGCGACCGGCTCACCGGTGCGCGGATCCACGATATGCCCGTAGCGCCGGCCGTGGCGTGTGAAGCCCCGTAAATAATCGCCCGATGACGCAATGCCTTTGCCCGCGAAAAGCGCGACGCTGCCGCGATGCGCACCAGGTTGAGCCGGATCTTCCAGCCCCACATGCCAAGCCAGCCGTCCGGGCGGTGCGCCGATGCAGCGGATGTCGTGGCCAAAATCCACCAGCACTTGCTCGAGGCCAAACGTGGTTGCGAGCTGCGCTACCGCATCGACCGCCCATTCCTTGCCCCAGCCGCCGAAATCCAATGCCATGCCCGCGCGCGGCAAAAAAATGCGTCCGGGCGCGCGTTGCACTTTCGTCCAGCCCACCAGCTCGCGCACTTCCTGCACTCGCGCCGCATCGGGCAACACGGCCGCCGGATTACGATAATCCCACAACCGCATGAGCGGACCCGCCGTGCCGTCCAGAATCCCGCCGGTCATCCGGTGCAACTCCGCACAAATATCCAGCATCTGCTCCATCTCCGCATCGACTTCCACCCACGAGGTGCCCGCAAAATTATTAATCCGCGAAACCATACTCTCCGGCCGAAACCGTGAATAACGCGCCTCGAACGCCTCCACCCATTGCCGCGCCGCTCGCTCAAAACTCCCGGCCAACTCGTCCGAGGTCGTCGTGTAACGGATCGTGCATGCGGTCCCTAACGCGCGGAACGCGAAATTCCGCAACGCCCCGTCCGCTGCTTCCGTCGTGATCGACGGCACGCTTTTGCTGGATCTGGGCTCGAGGGTGATCATGCGGTTTGAATTACCAACTAATCCTCACTCCGGCCGTCAGGATTTTCGCCTGCGGAAAAGCACTGGCGGAGGTGACGCTGTCGCGACCGGTCATCTCGTAGCGTTCCCACGCCAGATCGAACTGGTACGTTTTGTTCGGCGTCCACACCACTTTCACCCCGTACGTGAGTGTGCGCAGATCCGTCAGCCGATAATCTGCGGAGAAAAACGGACCCGTCGGATTGGGCTTGGACCCGGGTGCGATGGCACTGCCATCGAGCGAGACCTGATAAAAATCCGCCGCGCTTTGCGTGTAGTAACGTATGGTCGGCGTGACGATCACTTGCGCACCCAGATTTTGAAACCAACCGAGCGCGATGGTGTGGCTCGTGAGGCCAAAGCTGTCGTGATAGAGGCGATAGCTGGCCTCCACGGCGCCGTGCAGTTTCTCGATGGAGTGGTTATAGCCCGCGTAAGCGATCCACTTGTCCCGTTCATCGGGTCGGTTTTCCCCGAACGTCAGCGGCAGAAAAAGCCCGGGGAGCAACTCGGTTCTTTTCTGAATAATCTTATACGGGTCGCTCAAATAGCCGCTGGCCCGGCCATAGCTGAGATTCAGTTGCACGCTCGTTTTCGCATCGAGCAATTGCGTGAGCCCCACGATCGCATCGAACGTCCGCTTCCCCGCCCGCGCCGCTTGGTAGAATACTTTCACGTCATCGCTCGTCCCCGCCAACCCGACCAGCAGGGTGGTGTTTTTCTGGTTGAAATCTGTGAGCGAGTTGAGCGAAAAGCCCGTCGACACATAATCGTTCTCGCGAGAATTCGCCGCTCCAAGTGCCAGATTTACGCGGCCAAACTGCCGCGACACGTCCAGCGTCCACGCTTTGCGCCGGTCCTTGATCGTGGTGAGCGGCACCGCGCTTCCGGGTGTGGCGGACGGTTGCCCGGTCGGTGTCGCCCCGGTGATCGCATCGAGCACGCCGGTGAATTTCAGCCGCGCCTCCGTGCCCAGGTTTTGTTCGATCAAGGCAGATTGCGCCTGCACCGCGATGCGCCCGCCGCCTTCCTGATAATCCTGATACTTGTACGCCACGACGGTTTCCGCCGCCGATTGCCGCGGTGCCAGCAAAAAAAGCGCCAGCATCAGGCACAAGCCGGCCAGCGTGGATGCGGGGTGATTTTGATCGGTGGTCATGAAGGGCAAACCAGGCAGGAACTTCTCGCCCGGAAAACAAAATACCGCAAGAGTAGGCCGGGCTTGAAGTAGTTTTCTGTAACTAACTTGTTACAATTATCCCCGCCCGAGCGAGTCTTACCGAGTAGCCTACCGTGCGGGCGTCTGATCGGGGATCGCCCCGTAGTTTGCGAGTTTGCCTCGTTCTGCTGGCCAGCAGAATAGCGCGACGAGCACCTACGGATACTCGAAAAGAGGAGTACAGGTAGGGACGGACCGCTGGGGCGTCCGGTTTGGCGAATTTCATTCGTGAATTGCGGCGGGTCCAGCCGCCGAGGTTCAGCATCCTGATCCCGATGAATTGGGCTGCGTTCAACTCTGCGGCGAAACGGGATAAAATACAATTAACGCGGAGGACGCGACCGTTCGACTTCGCTCAGGACGGCCTGAGCCTGTCGCATGGCCGGAGAGCGCGGAGCCTGACGTGATTTCCCCCCGCGTTATCCCGTCGGCCGGGCTGGTTTCCCTTCGGATAAATTCGTGCTGGCCGAGCCAAAGCGCTGGGGCGACGGCTGGTGGTTAGTGGGCAATCTGGATTTTCTCTCGGAGGATGGGCCCACGAACCACCCCAGCGTCCCGAAGAATTTTGGACTTCAGGTAGGGGCGGGTTGCCCTCAAGCGCCAATCGTGCGAGGCGCGCCGCGAGTGAACCTGTGGCGCTTGAGGGCAAGCGCCGCTACCGAGGTTGCACTGAATGGGTAGGGCGAACCCTCCGGGTGAGCCGTACACCAGGCGGGGCTCACGCGATGCACGGGAAGCGGTATGGCCGGACGGAAGGCCGGTTGGGCCGGAATCCATGATTTTTTCTGAGGTCGTGCCATGGGGAACGGAACCTGGTCGCCCGTCTCAGAGCGGCGCGATGCTCATTCCGGGGGCGAGGCCTTCGCCGGTGACAATCGCGCCGATTGAAATTTTTTCGCGGACGGTCTCGACCTTGATCGTGCCTTTCTGGGTGAAGAGTACTTCGAGCGTTTCTCCGGTGGCGGGGTCGCGCAGGATTTCGGATGCTCCGACTTTGAATTCCTGACCGACGGTCACGCCTTCGCGTTCGCCGCGATTGATGTAGACCTGACTGTCCTTGAGGAGAATCACCGCGCCGCTCCAATGCAGTTTGGGAATCTGCGCGGTGATGAAGGTGACGGCATCATCGATCGCTTTCTCCACGGCCTTGCCCATGTTGGTGTTTTTGAAACTGGTGAGATCGGTGCCGTAGTTTTTGTCGGTGAAGGCGAGCGAGGTGCTGGTGGACTTGGCCTGCCCCACGGTCTTTTGCGAGGCGACGACCTGCCCGGTGGTGGCGTCGATCACATAGATCACCATGTTGATTTCGGCGGTGTCTTTGGTGACGCCGAGGTGGAGGCCTCCGATGGTGGCACCGCCGGTGCCGCCCTTGGTGTTGGGTTGGAAGGAAGTGACGTCGCCTTTCACCAGAAGCTGGGCGGGGGTGAGATTACCTTTGGCGGGTTCCTTGCCGCCGCTTGCGGTGCGGCCGGCCGTGGACAAATCTTGCTCCGCCAGAGCGGCGGCGCGCATTTCACCTTCGCCGAGCACGATGAAGTGATTGGAGCGCTGGAGTGAGTCGGTCAGGAGCGAAGCCAAGGTATCGGCGAGCGCGAATTGGCCGGAGAAATTGGAGTGGTTTTCAAATTTCGTGACGCCGATGGTGTAGCGCAAACCGCCTTTGGCCACAGCGACGGGAGCCGGCGTGGTCTTGGTTTCGGCGTGGGCGAGACCGGTGAGAAGCGCGGTGATGGCAGGGCAGAGTAGCAGCAATTTTTTCAAAACAGTCATGGGGTAGGGTGGTGGAAAACTCGGGGAACGTGGATCAAGTTAACTCGATCCTGCATGGCAGTTGGGCGAGATTTGGCAAGAGCGAGAAGGGGTGCGGTTCTCCAGGGGGGCGTCGGTCTCCGTACCGACGCTCAGAATCGTCGATGCGGAGATCGACGACCACCTCGGAAAGAACGCCTGGCCGAGTCATTTGAAAGGCCGTCTCTCTATTTCACCGCCTCCAGCCACACGTGCTTATAGGGGTGGTGGTCGAGGAGGGTGGGGTACCAACCTTTCACGGCGGGGTGTACGAGGCGGACCGTGCTGAGGTGGTAGATCGGAATCAATGGCGACTCATCGAGCAGAATGGTCTCGGCGCGTTGGAGGAGGGCGAAGCGATTGGCGGGATCGGCGGTGCGGTCGGCTTCGGCGAGGAGCGCGTCGTACTTTTCATTTTTCCAACCGGTGTGGTTGGATTCGGCATCGCTGGTGAAAATTTCCAGGAACGCTTTGGGGTCGGGATAATCGGCGGCCCAGTCGGAACGCAGGATTTGGTAGGTGAGATTGCGGCGTTGTTCGAGCGCGGCGGATTGCTCCATCGAGACGATGCGGACATCGAGGCCGAGTTCGTGTTGCCACATGGCTTGGACGGCTTCGGCGATGATCTGGTGGTTGCCGGAAATGTTGATGAGGAGCTCGAAGGGCGGCAGGCCGTGGCCACCGGGATAACCCGCTTCAGTAAGCAGAGCCCGGGCAGTGATGGTATCGTTCAGCACGAGAGAGGGGGGCACATAGCCCGTGGTGCAGTCGGGCGGGGTAAAGGAAAAGGCGGGGCGTTGCTGGCCACGCAGAATGGTCTCGTTGATCAGGCGGCGATCAAGGGCGAGGGAGAGCGCGCGGCGCACCTTGACTTCGTTGAGAATCGGATGCGTGACGTTGAGTCGGTAGAAATAAGTGTCGAGGAACGGACTGACGGTCAGGGCGGGATTTTTTTCGCGACGATAGGCCTCGAGGCGGGCGAGGGGGAGCGCTTCGGTGATGTGCACCTGGCCGGCGCGAAAGGAGCGCTCCTCGGTGTCGACGCTGGTGGCGGGCAGAAAACGAATCGCACGGAGTCGTACCGTGGAGGCATCCCAGTAGGTGGGTGATTTTTCGGCGAGGATGAGCGTGCCGGGATTCCATTCTTTGAGAGTGAATGGGCCGTTGCCGACGAAGGTGGCGGGGCGGGTCCAGCGATTATCGCGGGCGGTGGGTGAGCCGGACTTTTCGAGAGCGGGCAGATAAACGGGAAACCAGATCGGATGAGTGAGGAGGGAGAGGAAATACGGGGTGGGGTGTTCCAACTGGATACGGACGGTGCGGGCATCGGGGGCGGTGATGCCGACTTGGGTGAAATCGGTGAGCCGGCCCAGGCGATAGGCGCGGGCGTTGCGGACGGGGTCGATGAATTCGAGATTGCTGGCCCCGAGCGCGGGGGTGAGCGCGCGTTGGCACGAGGCGACAAAATCGTGCGCGGTCACCGCCTGGCCATTGGACCAGCGGGCATTACTGCGGAGATGAAAAGTGTAGATGAGGGCCTCGGGGGAAATTTCCCACGATTCGGCGACACCCGCGACGGGATGGAGATCGACCGGGGATTCCGTGACCAATCCTTCAAAGAGAGCCGAGGTGACGTTGATGCCGGGCAGACCGGTGACGAGGTGCGGATCGAGATCTGAGGGATCGGCGCTGAGGCTGCGGTAGAGAATCTGATCGGTGATGCCGCGCTCGACCGGGGTGCCGCGGGGTTTGCAGCCGGCGAGGAACAGAAGGCAGAGGACCGCGAGCAGAAGGCCGGGGTCGGAAATGTGGGAACGAAGCCGGCGAATGGGCCGATCCTCAGCGGGCTGGGAAACGAAAGGTGGTCGCCGATTTCCATATCGGCGAAAGACGTTTGCCCAGGCTATGGGCGACACGCAAGCGTCGGTACGGAAACCGACGCCCACCCTGAGCAACGTCCTAGCGGAGGACGTCGCAAGCGACGGCCTTACAAAAGACAGGATGGAGAGGCGGCGCATGGGGGGGGGGCGTGGGATCAAGCCGTCACGATAATTTTTGGATCAGCACGACGGCGTGGGCCGCGATGGCTTCGCCGCGACCGATGCCATCGACGCCTTCGTTCGTGGTGGCCTTCAGGCCGATCGATTCAGGGGCAAGTTCGGTGGCGCGGGCGAGGGCCGCGCGCATTTCGGCGATGCGGGGCGCGATCTTTGGTTTCTCGGCGATCAGGGTCGCATCGATATTGACCGGTGACCAACCGTGGGAGCGAAGTTTGGCGATCACCTTTTGGAGCAGGACCAGTGAGTTGGCGTTTTTGTAGGCGGGATCGGTGTTGGGAAAAAGGTGACCGATGTCGGGCAGAGCGGCGGCTCCCAGCAGGGCATCGCAGATCGCGTGAGTGAGCGCATCGGCGTCGGAGTGACCATCGAGGCCGTAGTCGGTGTCAAAGGTCACGCCACCGAGGACGAGCGGGCGGCCGCGGGTGATGCGGTGGATGTCATAGCCGTGGCCGATGCGAAACATGAAGGGAGAGGACAAAGTGAAGGTGAAAGTGTCTGCGGCGGAAAATTCAGAGGCTATTTCGCAGAGGCGAAGGGGGAGCGTGAGCCGGTCTGGGTGAGGAGAAATTCCAAGTAAGGCAGGTCGGCGGGGGTGGTGAGTTTGGGATTCGGATTGGTGTTTTCCAACAGAGCGACGGGGTGCCTGAGGAGTTCGACGGCAGAGGCGTCGTCCGTGATGCGGAGTTTCTTGGCAGCGACTTTGGCGTAGGCTTGGCAGATGAGTTCGCGGGAAAAAACCTGGGGGGTTTCCATGGCCCAGAGGCGGTCGCGATCTAATGAGCGGAGCAGGCCTTCGCCCCGGTGTTTCTTGATGGTGTCGGTGACGCGGTGGGCCAGCACGACAGCATCTTCGGTGCGAACGATTTTGTGGAGAGCGACTAATTGCTCGACCTGGATGAGCGGGCGGGCGCAGTCGTGGATAAAGACGTAGTTGACCGAGTCGGGTAACTCGGCGAGGGCGGCGGCCACGGAATCCTGGCGCTCGGCTCCGCCGCGGACAAAGAGAGTTGGCGTGGGCGCGTAAGCTGAAAGTTCGAGCAACTGGTGTTGATCGCGGTAGGTGATGACGAAGGTATCGATCACGCCGCTGCGGAGGAAGGCGGCGGCGGAGTGGGCGAACACGGGTTTGCCGGCGAGAGTTGCGAGAATCTTGTCGGGCACAGAGCCGGACATGCGACGGCTGCTGCCGGCGGCGAGGAGGATGGCGGCGGTACGGGGCATTAGAGGAAAGGACTGAAGGGCTGAAGGGCTGAAGGGCGGAAGCAATAAGTGAAGAGAATGGGCGGTGGGTTTCGCATGGGGCGGGGGGGGGATTGTTTTCGTCTTAGGCTTTTAGTTTTTTAGGCCTTCAGTCTTTTTCCCCGAGCTCGGCGAGGATGGCGCGGGCGGCGGCGGCGGGATCGGAGGCTTTCAAAATGGGGCGGCCGACGACGATGTAAGAGGAGCCGGCGCGAGCGGCATCGGCGGGAGTCATGACGCGTTTCTGGTCGTCGCCGCCGGCTTCGTTGACCGGGCGGATGCCGGGGGTGACGAGTTGCATCTCGGGCGGGAGTTGACCGCGCAGCAGGGCGACTTCCAGCGGTGAGCAGACGAGGCCGCGCAGGCCGGAGGCGGCGGCGAGGCGACCGAGGCGGGCAACCTGATCGGGGGGCGCGGCGGTGACGCCGATTTCACTCAGGCCGGTGGCATCCATCGAAGTGAGCACAGTGACACCGAGCAACAAGAGTTGTGGATTAGTTTTCTGTTGGGCGGCGAGGGCGGCACGCATCATTTCGCTGCCGCCAGCCGTGTGCAGCGTGAGCATTTTGATGGGAAGCGGGCCGAGGGACTCGACGGATTTGGCGACGGTGTTGGGGATGTCGTGGAGTTTCAGGTCGAGAAAGATATCGAAACCCATGCCGGCGATTTCGCGCACGTAGTTGGGGCCGTAGGCGGTGAACAGCTGGAGGCCGATTTTGACCCAGCGCAATTGGCCGCGCAATTGGCGGAGTATGGGCGCGGCTTCTTCGCGCGTAGGAACATCGAGGGCCAGAATCAGATCACAGGACATATTTTAGGTAACCACGAATGAACATGAATAGAGCTGAATTGAAGAGAAAAGCAACGGTGGCGCGAGGATTCATGATTAGTGTTTATTTGGGTTAAATCGCGGTTACAGCTTGGCCCTGTGCCTACCTTCTTTAGTCCTGCCAAAATCAACCTCTTTCTCGCTGTGACTGGACGGCGGGCGGATGGTTTTCATGATCTTGTGTCGGTGGTGGCTCCCCTGGATTTCGGGGATGAGCTGACCATCGAGGCGGGTGATCGGTTCACGTTGGAATGTGATGCTCCGGCGGTGCCGCTGGATGGGAGCAATTTGATTATGAAGGCGGCAGTGGCGTTTGCGGCCGCGACGAAATGGAAGGGTGGAGCGCATTTCAAGCTCACCAAACGCATCCCGATGGGGGCCGGGTTGGGCGGAGGCAGCAGCAATGCGGTCGCGGCTTTGCGGGCGTTGAATCAGTTGGCGGGCGGCATCGCGAGCGAGACGACCTTGAGGGAGATCGCGGCCAAGCTCGGGTCGGATTGCGTGCTGTTCTTAAAAAACACCCCGGTTATCATGCGTGGTCGAGGGGAAAGCGTGGAGAAGCTGATGCCGAATGGGCCGACGAGTCCGGTGGCACGATTGGTTGGTCGACGGGTGTTGCTTTTCAAACCCAGCTTCGGGATCGGTACGGCTTGGGCTTACGGGAAAATGGCGAAGCGCGGCACTGACTATCTGCCGAAGGAGGAGGCGGAGTTGCGATTGAAGTGTTGGCTTGAGGGCGCGGTGCCACTCGAGGAATTGCTATTTAATAACATGGAGGGTGTCGCTTTTGAGAAGTATGTCGCGTTGCCGTTGTTGCTGGAGAAATTGCGCAAGGATTTTGGGGGCATCGGGCGGATGAGTGGGAGTGGGAGCGCTTGTTACCTGCTCTTGGGGGAGAAACAAGCGAGTGCGCCGCTGGTCAGCGTGATTCGTGATTGCTGGGGGCAGGCGGCTTTCGTGCACGAAGGTTGTATTGCGCAGAGTTCCGCATTGACCGGGTCCGAGCAGGGGGCGTTAATCGTCTGACCTTAGAACCATGGACCCGCGCGTAAAAACCGAGATCGTCGTCCAGGGCAATGCTGCATCCAAAGGCATCGCTTACGGACAGGTGTTTTTATACCTGCAAAGCGAGTTGGAAGTGCCGCGGTACACGGTGGAAGCCAATAAACGGGCGGCGGAGATCACCCGGTTTGAGCAAGCACTCGTTAAAACACGGCAGCAAATCGCCCAAGTGCAGGCGCAGGTGAAAAAGAAATTGAGCGAGGAGGAGGCACTGATTTTTGATGCGCACCAGATGGTCCTCGAGGATCAGGCGTTGATTGGTGAAACGATCCGGTTATTTGAGACCAGCGGCCTGAATATCGAGACCTGTTTCCATGATGTGGCCCAGCGCTACATTGAGGCCTTCGCCCAGATCGACGATGAATATCTGCGCGAGCGCGCCACTGATATCAAGGATGTGACCGGCCGGGTGTTGCGCGTGCTGCTCGGTCAGGCCTGCATGAATCTGAGCGAGCTGGTGGAGAAGCGTGTGATCGTGGCCAAGGATATTTCTCCCTCTGAGGCAGCCAGTATCGATGCCAGTGCGGCCCTCGGCATCCTGACCGATGGGGGCAGTCGCACGAGTCATGCGGTGATTGTGGCTCGATCAATGAAGATCCCCGCAGTGGTTGGCTTGTGTGATCTCACGAGCAAGGTGGAGAACGGGGACTGGGTGATCATCGACGGTTATGATGGTGTGATTGTCCTCCATCCCACGCAGGCCACGTTGATGCGCTATGGGAAGATTCGGGAGGAGAAGCAATCTTTTGAGACGCGGTTGATGACGGCCAACGAGCTGCCCGCGCAAACCCTCGACGGGGTGCATGTGACCTTGCGCGCCAATATTGAGCGGCCGGATGAGGTTTCCATCGTCCAGCAATATCGGGGTGAAGGGGTGGGGCTATATCGTACGGAGTTTTTGTTTTTAAACTCACCGACGATCCCGAGCGAAGAGGAGCAATACACGGCCTATCGGACCATCGTGGAAGGCATTGCTCCGGCATTGGTGACGATTCGTACGCTTGATGTGGGGGGAGACAAGCCATTGCCGGGTGATCCCCAGCTCATCGGGCCGGAGGCCAATCCTTTTCTGGGGTTCCGCGCCATCCGGATGTGCTTGGAGAATCCGGAAATGTTTAAGACGCAACTGCGCGCCATTCTGCGGGCGAGTGCCCACGGCAAGGTGGAGCTGATGTACCCGATGATCAGCGGCGTGGGTGAACTTGATCGCGCTAATCTTCTGCTGGCTGAGGCGCGGAATGAGCTCAGAGTGCGCAAGCTGCCCTTCGACGAAAAAATGCGCGTCGGCGCCATGATTGAAATTCCCAGTGCGGCGCTGGTGGCCGATGCGCTCGCGGAGAAATGCCAGTTCTTCAGCATCGGGACCAACGATCTTATCCAGTACACGCTCGCCATTGATCGCGGGAATAATCGTATCGCACACCTCTATGATCCGGCGCATCCCGCTGTGTTGCGCTTGATCAAGCAGGTGGTTGATGTGGGCCGTTCGCTTCAGCTCAAGGTCAGCGTTTGCGGAGAGATGGCCGGCGATCCCGTCTATGCGCCCCTGCTGCTCGGGTTGGGGATCGATGAGCTAAGCATGACGCCGCCGTTGTTACCGGCCGTTAAATTTCTCATTCGGAATACGAAGTTCTCCGATGCAAAAAAATTGGCCGAAACCGCCTTGAGCCTGACAGATCCCAAGAAAATCTACACTTTGCTCGAGACGTTCTATAACGAACGCGCCAAAGTGGAGTGAGCCGACTTCGCTGCGATCAGAGCGAAGGGGAGGAAATGATTTTGAGTATATTCGTTCTAAGCCGATGGCCCGCGAACAGATTGGCCGGTCGTGAGACGAATCATGGTAATAGTCATCGTGTTCGGAGAGGAGATTAACAGGATGTTGTTTCCGCCTTAGTCCAACCCTCCGAACACGAAACATATTCCCCGCCATGAGAGACGAATACCTGCAAGAAGCCCTGAAAAAAATCAGCGATCCCTATATTTTGGTCAACGTGGTTTCCCGGCGGGTGAAACAGCTTCGTCGGGGCAGCCGTCCGCTGGTGGAGTCGTTGGAGAAACTTTTGCCTGAGGATGTCGCCCTGCGTGAGATTATCGAGGGTCGGATCAGCTACGAGTTGTCGACAGCGAAGAGCTGAATTGTCGCCAGCCTCGCCGAGGCCGGTCGGGTTGGCCGTAAGGCAAGGCGTTGGGAAGCTTTGCGCTCCTTTTATTTCCGGTGGGTTGAATCCCACTGGGCTTTCCCCGCTCTGGCTTGAAGGTCGAAACCTGCTGGCGGGCGATTACGTGCACGCTCAAACCGTCGCCTGCAGGCAGGCTTGAACCCCATGTTGTCGCGAGGGGTTAGACTGCCCCGGCGAGCAGCTCAGTAGCCTTGCCGTTGCAGTTGCGTTTGGAGCTCGCGTTGGAAGGCTTGGATGTCGGGGGGCGAGGGCTTGTAACCTTTCACGCTGGTGTCGAGCATCAGGCGCCCTTGCTGATCGAGCGCCCATTTGCCGGTCACGCCGTCGCTAAAAGTCACGTTGCCGCTGACCATCGCGCCGGGGCGCATGATGCGGTCGAGCTCCAAGGTAAGTGTGCTGGCTCCCTCGGGCGCGGGTTCGGGCAGCGCGGCTTCATCGGTGGCCGGATAGTCTTCGGCACCGGGAATTTCGTCTTCATCGTCAGTGCCGGCACCGGATCTGGTATTTTCAGCCACACCTTGTGGCCCAGCCTTGGGGCTTGGAGCGGTGCGGGGTGGGGGCACCCCGCCTCCAGAGGGTTGAGCGACCTGCGTCTTGCTCACATCGGAGGCGTCGGTTTTCGGAGCCGGATCGATCAGGTCCAGGTTGAGATCGTCCACCAAAAAGCGGACGTCCCGGTACGTCATCGAAATTTTAAAATGCTCGGCGAGTTTCTTTTGCACGAGCGAGAGATTGTCGCCGCCGGCGACCCAGGCGGAGACGGTTTGCTTTTGTTCGGGGGTGAGGGACATGGGAGAAAGGGCAGTTGAGAGTTGAGAGATGAAAGTTGAGAGGAATAGAAGCCGAGAAAAATCGGCCAAAGCAGGAACATAGAACTCTCAACCCTCAACGCTCAACCTTCAACTCAAGTCATCCCTCAACTCTCAACTGGTAACGTGCTGGGCGCGTTACTTTGAGAGTTGTGCTTTCAGAAAATCCACGCTGCCCCGGACGCTTTGGTCGGTTTCCATCATGTTTTCGACGGTCTTGATGGCGTGGATGACGGTGCCGTGATCGCGACCGCCGAAGGCGTCGCCGACTTCCTGGAGGGAATGGCGGGTGAGCTGACGGCAAAGATACATGGCGATCTGGCGGGGAAACGCGATGGCGTTGGGCCGGCGCTTGCTCTGCATGTCGGAGTGGCGGATCTGAAAATGATCGGCGACGCGTTTCTGAATACCTTCGATGTTGAGCCGATTCTGCGCCTCTTCCATCAGCACGTCTTTCAACAGGTGCTCGGTGATGGCGAGGTCGAGCGTCTTGCCGGTGAGCGCGGAGTAGCTGGAAACTTTGATGAGCGCACCTTCGAGCCGGCGGATATTTTTGACGATGTGCTGCGCCATGAACTCCAGGACGGGCGCGGGAATTTCCATCTTCAGATTGGCGGCCTTCGTGCGGAGAATCGCGACACGGGTCTCGAGGTCGGGTGATTGGATATCGGCGGCGAGGCCCCATTGGAAACGGGAAACGAGGCGGGCTTCGAGGGTGGCGATTTCGGCGACCGGGCGATCACTGGAGATGATGATCTGTTTGCCGGATTCGAAGAGATCGTTGAAGGTGTGGAAAAATTCTTCCTGGATGCGCTCTTTGCCGGCGAGGAACTGGACGTCGTCGATCAGGAGGATATCCACGCTGCGGTAGCGCTGGCGGAATTTGGTGAGCGCGTTTTCCTGAATGGCGTGGATGAACTCATTGGTGAATTTTTCCGTGGAGAGATAAGCGACACGCGCCTCGGAATTGCGCTGGATGATGCTGTGGCCGATGGCGTGCATCAGGTGGGTCTTGCCGAGACCGGTGGCCCCGTGAATGAAAAGGGGATTGTAGGCCTGAGCCGGAGCTTGGGCGACGGCGAGCGAGGCCGCGTGGGCGAGCTGGTTGTTCGGACCGACTACGAAATTCTCGAAAGTGTTGCGCGGATTCAGCGAACCACCGGTGACTTGGCGATCGTCATAGCGAATCGTGCGGGGTTTGAAGGATGGCTTGGAGCGGCTGGCGGTTTCGGCGCGGGATGCTTGGGTGGCGGCGGTGCCGTTTTCCAGTTTCTTCAGCGTCACATGAATCGTACGACCGGCCGTCAGGCGCAGGCGTTGCGAGATGAGATCGAGATAATTATCGTGAATCCAGATGGCGGCAAAATCGTTTTGAACGCCTAGAACCAGTGAATCTTCGGTCCCATCGATGCTGGTCAACGGTTCGAACCACATTTGGAACACGTCTTCAGGGAAAAGCCCCTTAAGATCGCATTTAACGGTCTCCCAAAGGCTGGCATGGATCAGGGCGGGGGGCATGGGGTAGTTGGCGCGGGGGGCGGGTTTATTCACATCGTCCATTCTGAGTCTTGCAACAACAACCTTTCCGCAGCCAGCGAACCTCAGCTCTGAGGGGAAAATGGGGGATAAGTCCGGAGGGCGGACGAGCGAGGTGAGTCGTTCGTACAAGCCTCTAGGGCATCAGTGTCTAGGGAGACCCTGGAAGAGCGGGTGGCGAGGGCAGGCGGGGGGGAAGTGGCAAAGAACAGACGAGCGGTGTACTGTTAGAAATGAAAAGGTGAATAACGTGAATCAAAAAATGTCTTTCAAGATCAACTTTCCACCAAGTTATTCCCAATCTACTGAGTATAAGTTTTGGAAAATAAATGTTGCTCCATTTGAGACAAATCAGGGGAACGAATTTCCCTCTGAAAACTTGGCCAGCGCCTGCAGGGTTTACCCGTTTTGGGCATGATGCGGCTCCGGATCGACCCATTTTCCATGCTCACGTATAAGCGCGATCAGTCGTCCGTCGGCTTCGGCCTGGGGGAGATTATACTGCACGCAGTTTTTTCCGACGTAGAGATTGATTTTTCCCGGGGCACCCCCGACGTAGCCGAAATCCGCGTCGGCCATTTCGCCCGGGCCGTTCACGATGCAACCCATGATCGCGATCTTCACGCCCTTGAGATGGCCGGTCTGCGCACGGATGCGTTGCGTCGTCGTCTGCAAATCGAAGAGCGTGCGTCCGCAGCTGGGGCACGCGACGAATTCTGTTTTCGAAATCCGCGCGCCCGCGCCTTGGAGCACATTGTACGTGAGCTTCGTCGCGCGCGTCACCTCGCTCTCGGTCTCGATGCTCACGAGATCGCCGATGCCGTCGCAGAGCAAAGCGCCCGTGAGGAAACTCGCCTCGAGTAATTTCGAGAGAAAACTGTGATCGCCCTGCACCGCGGTGCCGGTGGTGTTGCGCATCCAGATCGGTGCCTTCGAGCCGATCCCGCGCAGGCGTTCGAGCAAGTGCCGATAGGCGCCAGTGGCGTGGCTCGCGGTGGAGGGAGAACCGACGTGGGAGAGCGTGAAGAGCCGATTCGCGTCACCGAGTTCGCGCAGCGTGGCTTCGAGCGCGGTGAAATGCTCCGCGCTGATATCCGCCGCGAGAAAATGGCCGTGCTGCCGGACGAGCAGGAGGAATTCTTTCAGGAGCGCGCTCTCGCTCGCGCCAAATTTTCTCACGAGGATCAGGCGTTTTCCCTCGGAGGCAAGCAGCGTGCTGAGATTCGTGGGGGTGATAATTGGTGCGAGTTCGAGGGCGAAGAATTCAATCGAAGCTGAATTCGCCTGCAAGCAGGCTCCTACCGTCTGCAGGTCGGCAGTGGTGTTAATCGGCACGAGTATTCCCTCGGCGGGCGTATCCGTGAGACGTGGCGAGGCGAGGGCTTCGGTGGCAGCGCCGAGTTCGGCGACTGATCCGATTCTGACAATCACACGTGGCGGTTGCTCAGGGCCGACGCGGCATTTGGGCGAGAGGGAGAGCGTGGTCGTCGTGCGGCGCTCGAAATGATACGGATCGATCCTGTCGCTTGGCGGCAACTGAGAATTGAGTACTGAGAGTTGAGCGTCAGCAGTGGGGTAGGGACGGACCGCTGGGCCGTCCGTAGCTAGCGGCGCGCCCCGCGGTCGCACCCTATCATCTGCCCAAAGCGACATCGCCTTGGCTGCGATGGCCTGCGCGACCGGAATTTCGTAAACAGAATCTTCGGTGAGGGAAACGCGGATCGTGTCGCCCAATCCGTCGAGCAAGAGCGAACCGATGCCGATGGCGCTTTTGATGCGTCCGTCCTCGCCGTCGCCGGCTTCTGTCACGCCGAGGTGCAGCGGGTAATGCATATCTTCCTGCCCCATGCGCTGCACGAGCAGGCGGTAGGCTTGGATCATCACCTTCGGGTTGCTCGCCTTCATCGAGAGGATGATGTCGTGGTAACTATGCGAGCGGGCGATGCGGAGAAATTCCAGGGCGCTTTCCACCATGCCGAGCGGCGTATCGCCATAGCGGTTCATGATCCGGTCCGAGAGCGAACCGTGATTGGTGCCGACGCGCATGGCGCGACCGAGTTCCTTGGCGCGCAGGACCAGCGGGGAAAACGTTTCGTGCAACCGCTCGAGTTCCTGCACGTAGTCGGCCTCGGTGTATTCCTTGACGGCGAATTTCTTTTTATCGGCGTAGTTCCCGGGATTCACGCGAATTTTTTCCACGTGCTCCACCGCTTCCATGGCGGCGGAAGGCAGGAAATGAATGTCCGCCACGAGGGGAATGTGACCGAAGCCGGCGGCGGAAAATTGCGCGCGGATATCCTTCAGGCATTTCGAAGCCGCCACATTTGGTGCCGTGATGCGGACGATTTCGCAACCAACCTCGGCGAGGGCGATGGATTGTTTTACGGTGGCGGCGACGTCCTGGGTGTCGCTCGTCGTCATCGACTGAATGCGGAGCGGGTTTGAACCGCCCACGCCGACAGCTCCGACCTTCACTTCAACAGTGTGGCGGCGGACAGTATGGAAACGGGAAGCGCAGTAGGACATGGCGGGAAAGTAGGAATGAAGAATGACGAATGACGAATGACGAATGCAAATTGCCGCGGCCTCTGGATCGGATTGGGTGGAGGCGGGGTGCCCTCACCCCGCGAGGCACGTGCCGCGAAACAGAAACTAGCGGGGTGAGGGCACCCCGCCTCCAGAAGACCAGCGCGTCCCGCATGGCCCAGATCCACGGCTTTACGGCTTGGCCGGAGCCGGCTGCTCGGCGGCTTTTTTCCGCTCGGCGGCCGCTTCCTTGGCCTGAGTCTCGGCTTTGGAATCGCGCCTGATGCGGCCGACGTCAAATACGCTGACGTAAATCATGAGGGAAAAAAGCAGCACCATGAAAACACTCTGGCTGGCTGCGACGAAATTTACCGAGAGAGCACGCCCGCGAAGTTTGCCGATGGTGGCGAAGAGCATCTGGCCGCCATCGAGCACGGGAATGGGGAGAAGGTTGAAGAGGGCGAGATTCACGTTTACCAGAATGGCAATCCAGAGCACATAACGAATACCGGCTTCTGAGGCGTCCCAGAAAATCTTTCCGATCCCCACCGGGCCGCTCAGTTTGGAGGCGTTGATGTCGGAGTGCGGATGGATGAGACTGTAGAGGACGCGCACCATCATCGAGGCATGATTTGCGATCTGGGTGACAGGATTGGTGTGGATCAAACCAGTCGTCGTGCGAAACGAAGCGCCGAAAATTCCCGAGGCCTCCACTGGTCGGTCAGCCGGAATCGTGAGAATAATTGCTTCCTGGCCACGCTTGATGGTGAGGGCGATGGACAGCTCTTTTTTCGCCACCGCATCATGCAAGGTGAGTAGATTCAACAAGGGCGCGCCGTTGAGCGCCGTCAGTTCATCATCCACTTTCAGTCCAATTTTTTCTGCATAGGAATTCTTCGGCACTGCGGCGACGATCGGCGTGTACGCGGCGATGATGCCGACCTTGCGGACCTTGTCTTCGGTGACCAGCCGGGGATAGACCGTGATATCAAAAGTCTTGCCGGCGCGCTCAACCGTGAAGATCGCTTCGCGGCGGCCGTCATCGGTCTGGCCGAAACTGGTCACGAGCGTTTGCATCATGTCCGGCCAGTCGTCCACTTTTTCGCCATCGATGGCCCGGATCGTATCGCCCACTTGAAGACCGGCCTCGCGAGCCGGGCTGGTCACGACGCTTTTATCGGGCATGGTGATGGTGTCGGTGATGTAGCCGATGCGGGTCGTGGATTGCTCTTCGCTGGTCTCCTGACCCACGACCCATAGTATGCAGGCGAGCGTAAAGGCGAAGAGGACGTTGAAGACGGCACCCATGACGAACACGATCATCTTGGTTGAGTAACTAATGGGCGGGAGCGCCGCGACATCAGTCTCCGCCTCGCCTTCGATGGCGCTGAGATCGGCGAGCTGGGGAAGGGCGACGTAGCCGCCGAGCGGCAGCACGGAGATGCGGTATTCGCAGCCGTCTTTGCCGCGTTTTTTCCAGAGGGCGGGACCGAAGCCGATGGAGAAGCGTTCGACTTTCAAGCCGCGCCGACGGGCGGCGAGGAAGTGGCCGAGCTCATGCACAAAGATCGAGCCGCCAAAAAACAGGATGATCAAAAAGATCGACCAGAGATTGCCGAGCAGGGAAGTGAAGGTGTCAGATGTCATCAGGCTAAAAATTGTTGGGCGGTGCGGCGGGCGGATTGATCGATGGCTAGAACATCATCGAGCGTGGTGGGTTCGATGGTGTTTATTTGCGACAGAGTTTGTTCAACAATCCGCGAAATCGCAAGAAACGGCACTTTCCCCTCGAGGAAAGCGGCGACGGCGACTTCGTTGGCGGCATTAAAGACCGCCGGAGCGGTGCCGCCGGCGTGCATCGCATTTTGGGCGAGGCGTAGCATCGGGAAACGCGCGTTGTCCACGGGACGGAAATCGAGGGAGAAAATCTGGTCGAGCGGCAACGCCATCCCGGTCGGGTTGGGTGCGCGGTCGGGATGGAAGAGCGCGTGCTGGATCGGAAACGTCATCGAGGGCGGACACATCTGCGCGAGCATCGAGCTGTCGGTAAACTCGACCAGACAATGCACGATGCTCTGCGTGTGGAGCACGGCTTGGCATTGCTCGGCGCGGAGATCGAAGAGCCACTGCGCCTCGATGAGCTCGAGGCCCTTGTTGGCGAGCGTGGCGGAATCGACCGTGATCTTCGGACCCATCGCCCAGTTGGGATGTTTGAGTGCGTCGGCCACGGTGGCCTGCGAAAGTTTTTCGAGCGGCCAGTCGCGGAACGCTCCGCCCGAGGCGGTGAGGATGAGCCGGCGGACGTCGCACGAGTCATGGCCTTGCAGGCATTGGAAAACGGCGTTGTGCTCGCTGTCGACGGGCAAGAGCGGACTGCCGCTCAAGCGGGCGGCGGCCATCACGAATTTGCCGGCGAGCACGAGAATTTCCTTGGAGGCGAGAGCGATGGCTTTCTTGGCCGCGATGGCGGCGAGTGTGGGTTGGAGGCCGGCCGTGCCGACGACGGCTACAAGGACGATGTCAGTTGTGGGGAGAACGGCGAGTTCGCACAGGCCGGCGAGGCCGCAGTGAAATTGGGTGACGGCGGGAAACGCGGGGGAAGAGCGGGCGGCGTGGAAAGCGGATTCGTCGTGCAGCGCGACGTGAGGGACTTTGAATTCGTGGGCGATTTCGGCGAGGCGGCCGTGGTTGCGCTGGGCGGCAATGCCGACGAGTTCCAGCCGGTCGCGGTGCGCGGCGATGACCTTGAGCGTGCTCTCGCCAATGGAGCCGGTGGCGCCGAGGAGGACGATGCGTTTTTTGGCAACGGTGGTCACGAGGTGGGAGAAGAGAGTTCTCCGATTGACGCGCTCAAGATTAAAGGTGGAACCCGACCTTCCGCCGTCGCCCATGCTAGGGCGGAGAAACCGGGCGGGTTGTTCGAGCCGCTAGACGGAAAACGCGCCCGGAGGTCGCGTTCCACCTTTTCAAGCAAAGTCATCCGGCCAAAGCCACGCCCACACGTGCGGAGCGGATGTAGGGCCGGCCCTTGCGGCCGAACCGAGTGGTGCGCAGACGGCACGCCCACACGGAGCGGCCCTACATGGGAACGGTTTCCTCGGCGTGGGTGGGCGCCGGTTTCCACACCGAAGCTCTTTCGCCTGCAAAAGAGAAAACGCGCCCGGCCGTTCGACAGGCTCAGGCCCAAAGGGAGGTCGCGTTCCACCTTATCAAGCGCGAGAATCCGCTCAAAGTTTCTTTCACATGTGCGGTGCGCCCTCATCAGATCAAAAACAAAAAAATGAAATACGCGACGGGCGCGGTGAGGATGAGGCTGTCCGTCAGGTCGAAGGCGCCGCCGATGCCGGGGATGAGGGCGCCGGTGTCCTTGATGGCGGCGCGGCGTTTCATCGCGGACTCGATTAGATCGGAGACGACGGTGGTGAGGGCGAGGATGGCTCCGATGATCGCGGCGCAAGCCGGATCAAATGATCCCGGAAAGTACTCAGGAAGAAAATGGGAAATCGTCGCGCCTAGTCCGGCCGAGGTCAGCACGCCGCCGACTGCCCCTTCCCAAGTTTTCTTCGGGCTGATGTGGGGCGCCATCTTGTGTTTGCCGAACGCCAGACCGGTCAGGAGAGCACCGACATCGCAGAATTTGGAGACGAACACGACCCAGAGGGCGAGCGCGAGACCGTGCGTTGGTTCCGGATTCAATAACAACAAACGCACCAGATAGTGCAGCATGAAGGGGATGTAGGCGAGACCGAGCACGGTGGCGACGAGCGACTCGATGCGGTTGGTGTTATCGCGGAAAAACAAAATGCACGTGGAAAAAAGCACCACGGACAATGCGAGCAGGCCAGGCACGAGGTCGGGCAGTTCTTCGCCGTCCAATAAATATACGGTTACGTAATAGGGGGCGGCGATCATGACCGCGCAAAAAATTACGCCCAGCCAGCGGAACGGTTTGGCTCCGAACTGCTCGGTGAGTGTGTAGAATTCGAGCAGGGTAAGCGCGGCCAGCAACGTGATCAGCGCCACGGCGGCGTGAACGCCGAACAGCATGAGGCTGGCACCGACGACGGTCCAGAGAAGGAGAGTACTGAGAATACGGGAAGTCACGATGGGAGGGGGAAAGAGACTAAGAGACGAAGGAACTAAGGGATGAAGGGGTGAATCGACTTATGACAGATGAATCGGATCATCGACTATAGGGACACAGGGCTGGCACTGGCGGGAAATTGTAGTCTTTTGGTCATTTAGTCGTCGGGTCGTTTGGTCGATTGATTTGCTCGGAGGTGAGGCCGTAGCGGCGTTCGCGTTTATTATATTCATCCACTGCGGCTTGCAGTTCGGCTTTGCCGAATTCCGGCCAGAGCGTGGGGGTGAAAATCATTTCCGCATACGCGAGCTGGAGCATGAGGAAATTGCTGACGCGCGTTTCCCCTGAGGTGCGGATCAGGAGGTCGGGATCAGGGATATCGGCGGTGTAAAGATAACGGTTGAAACGTTCCCACGAGGAGTCCTCGAGTTTTTCCTTACCATCGCGTACGGCAGTAGCGTAGGCGCGTGCGGCATCGGCGGCCTCGGTGCGTGCGCCGTAGTTGAGGGCGAGCACGAGATTCCAGTCCTTGAAATCGGCGGTCGCGGCCTTCACGCGGTCGAGTTCGCGGCGGACGTTGGCGGGCAGATCGTCGGTGCGGCCAATGGTGTGGAGGCGGACCTTGTTCTTGATGAGGTTGTCGAGTTCGCGCTTCAGGAAATAATCGAGCAGGCCCATGAGGCCGGAGACTTCCTCGGCCGGACGTTTCCAGTTTTCGACGGAGAAAGCGTAGAGCGTGATGTAGCGGATGCCCATTTCACGCGCGGCGTCGACGACGGTGCGGACGGTCTCGACGCCCCGGCGATGGCCTTCGAGGCGGGGGAGCCCGCGTTGTTTGGCCCAGCGACCATTGCCGTCCATGATAATGGCGACGTGTTGAGGAACCGGGGCAGAATCGGGTGACGGCATGCGAAGCGCCGATTTAGGTCAGCCGTAGCGCGTTTGACAAGCCGCCATCGCGGGTCGGAAAAGTTTGAACGAAGCGAAGCAAAAGCGACGATACGATTATTGACTTCAGCTCCGGGGCCGGCAGAGAGCAGGCGGGCCCGCCAATTTTATTTCCGACACCGCGTGAGTTTGCCGGAGAAATATTCTACAAAAATTGCCATGCCCCGTTCCACTCGCCTCGAGTCCGTTCCTGCCGAACTCATCCAGCGGCGTATCCTCATCTTGCGGGGCAAACGCGTGCTGCTCGACGCTGATCTCGCACGCTTCTACGGCGTGGCGACTCGCGAACTTAATAAGGCTGTCGCGCGTAATTTAATGCGTTTTCCCGAAGATTTTGCCTTTCAACTGACACGCGAATAGACCCAAAACTTGATGTTCCAAGTTGGAACATCAAGTTCACAACCTGCATCCAAGGAGTCTGATATAAAAACGGGACGGAAGCATGGCGGCACCCGCAAACCCGCGATGGTTTTCACCGAGCAAGGAGTGGCCATGCTCGCCAGCGTGCTGCGCAGTCCGCGGGCGGTCACGATGAGCGTGGCCATCGTGCGCGCGTTTGTGCAGCTCCGGGAAATGCTGGCCGGCAATCGTCAGCTCGCGGGTAAGCTCGCCGAATTGGAGAAGCGATTGGAAGGGCACGACGAAGCGATCGGTAACTTGTTCGAAGCGATCCGCCAGTTGATCGAGCCCGACGCACCCATCCATGGCCGCAAGATTGGATTCCAACCGATCAAAGATTAAACGCCGGGCAATGCCCTTCGAGCCGGGGCAGCCCGCGCGGTTTGGCCCAGCGACCATTGCCGTCCATGATAATGGCGACGTGTTGAGGGACCGGGGCAGATTTAGGTGACGGCATGCGAAGGTCCGATTTCGGTCAGCCCCCACGCGTTTGACAAGCCGCCATCGCAGGGAACTTGGCGATACGGCTCTCGTTATGGATCGGCTTCGTCTCCTCATTCGCTACGGCGCGCTGGATGCCGTAGATGGAACCAAGCGGAGCGAGACGGACAGGAGCGGAGCGTCGTGCCCGAACGGTGCGATCGGCAGGGAGCATCAAATGTAATCGCCGAACATTGTCCGCGTGTTGGCGTAGGTCTTCTCGATGGGCGTGCCCGTGAAGCCGATGAAAGACGCTTTCGGCAAGACATCGCGCTTTTACGAGAGGGGATCGACGGCCTTGATCCGTGATCATCCGGGGAATCCGTAGTCAAATGGATCGACGTTTGGTGGATGTTTTCGCATCGATTCGCGTGATTCGCGGGGAAGACCGAGCGGGTTGCGGTCACTCGCTCCACCCCTGCTGGCTCTCAACTCTCAGCTCTCGACTCTCGACTGGATCGCTCCGTCCTCACCCCACTTTCGGCCACCATTGGTAGAGGAAGAAGTACACCAACACGCCGGTCACGGAGACGTAATACCAAAGGGGAAAAGTGAAGCGGGCCCATTTTTTGTGGGTTTCGTAATCGCCCTTGATCGCGAGGAGGAATGTGCGTGGCACGAGGTAGGCGATGGCGATCGCGAGGATGATATGGGAGATCAGCATCGTGTAGTAGATCGTGCGGATCGCGCCTTCGCCGCCGAAGGGAGTATGCACGCCGCGGACGAGAATCTTGTGGGTCACATAGCCCACGAGAAATACGGCGGAGACCGCTCCGGCGCTGAGCATCACGGCGCGGTGCGCTTCCTTTTTTCCGAGCTTGATCAGAATAAAACCAATCGTGATGAGCACGGTGGCCGTGGCGTTCAGCGCGGCGTTGATCGGTGGGATGTCGTGAATGGTCATGGGACGATGCAGTTTGGCCACAAAAAGGCACAAAGAGATTGGGGGGAGCAGGACAAACTTTTCGTGCGCCTATAGGCACCTTGATGGTTTCGTTCGCCGTCGATTATTTGTGCCTCTTCGTGGCTAACCGAAATGGGTTGGTTTGAGGCTTTCGGCCTTGGGCGCGATGCTCGTACGGAAGACACGGCAAGCAGGCTCCTACAGTTTGAAAATAAATCGGTCCGCGACCAAGGCCCCGAGCGAGAGCGGCAGGTAGGCGAGGGTGATGTGGAAGAGGCGGCGGGCTTCGGTTTCTTGTTTCGCAGGATTCAGAAAGGTGAAGGCGGATTGCATGATCCACACGCCGAGTACCACGATCACGCCGAAATAATACCACGAACAATAACCGAGTAGCGTGGGCATCAGGCTCGCGATGATGAGCAGGCCGGTCCAAATGAGCGTCCAGCGCGTGAGGCTGACGCCGCTCGGATCGGTGACGGATAACATGGGCATACCGGCGGCGGCGTAGTCCTTGCGGTAGGTCCAGGCGAGCGCGAAGAAATGCGGCATTTGCCACGTGTAGAGAATGGCGAACAGCGCCCAGCCCAAGGCGGGATTGCTGCGGCCGGCGGCGGCCCAGCCGATCAACGGGGGCAACGCGCCACTGATGGCGCCGAGCTCGGTGTTCCAGCGCGAGAGACGTTTGGCGGGGGTATAGATCGCGAGATAGGCGATGATGGTGGCGAGGGCGAGGAACGCCGACATCCCGTTAACCAATTTGAAGAGCACGATCAGGCCCGCGATACAGAGTGCCCAACCCATCACGAAGGCGGAGCCGGGCTGAATGACGCCGATAACGATGGGGCGTTTCTCGGTACGTTTCATTTTCGCATCGGTGTCGCTTTCCATCCACATGTTCAACGCCGCTACGCCTGCGGCGCACAGCGCGGTGCCGATCACGAGGAGAAAGGTGCGTTGCCAGTCGAGATACGAATAGGGGACGGCGGCGAGATAACCGATCATGGCCGTGATGACGGACATGAAACTCAGGCGCGGCTTCGTCAGCTCAAGGTAATGCCGCCAAGTCGCGCGCGCGGGCGTTGACGCGGTGGTGTGGCTGGGAGTCTGTTCACTGGTCTGGGTCATGCGGAGGATTGGGCGGAAGTTTCAACGACATCGCGATGAACAAATAAAGTGACGAGAAACGTGACGGCGAGCGTCAAAGCGCCGACCACGACATGGCTGGTGGTCACAGTCACGCTGCGGGAGGTCCAAATAACAAAAGCGCCGAGGGAGATTTGCAGAATGATCAGCGCCACGAGCACGATGCTCGATGCGCGGAGGATGGGGCCGAGAGTTTTTTCGCGCCAGAGCACATGGCCGTAAGCGAGGATGCCGACTCCGAGCAGCGCGGCGATCACGCGGTGAGTGAACTGGAGTGCGACGCGATAATCCCAGGTGGCGGGCAACAGGCTGCCGTCGAGAGTGGAGAGCGGAAACGTCGGAATGGCCATGCCCGCGTAGTTGTGGCGCATGGTGGCGGCGACGGTGAGTTGCACGAAGAGCAGGGCCACGCACCACCAGCCGATCCGGCGCACGCGGAGGCTCGGGGCCGCGCTGGCTCCCCCATGGCGCTCGATCCAGGTCCGGGATTGTCCGGCGGCGATCGCGAAGAGCACGCAGACGTAGACTTGGGCGAGAATCCCGTGCGGGATGCGGAGCATTTGCCCGAACGACATTTCAAAGCCGGGCACGTGCAGGGCGTCGAGTGTCACGCGGGTGCCGCCGATGAGGCCTTGCACGATCACGATGCCGAGTGCCCACCAACCGAGTTGGCGCAACCACGCGCGGGCTTCGGTGCGATGGATCGCGATGGCGAGGGGCAGGGTGATGAATCCCATCATCATGCCGCTGAGGCGGTGGGAATGTTCGGCAAATTTGTCGATTTCTGTCAGCCAGCCATGCGGGTTGATCGAGCCGTTGGACAACGGCCAGTCGGCAAATGCCATGCCCGCTCCGATCGTGGTCGTGAACGCGCCCAAGGTCACGAGCACGAAAACCCAAGCGCTGCCGATGGTGGCAAACGAGGCGACGGCGGGTTTATAGGTGGCGGTGCGGTTCATGATTGGGAAAAGTTGGGGCGGATTGATCTCACGACGCTGACGGCATTTTTGCCTTTAGGTAGGAGCCTGCTTGCAGGCGATATAAAGTCTCGTTTAGGTATGGGCGTGTCGAATCGCCTGCAAGCAGGCTCCTACCTATAGGCGACGAAAAAGACGGCATAGTTGGTGAATGTTTATGTGGTAGTAACCTTGGATTGATTCGAGGAAACTCCGGCCGTGGTAAACATCCTTCCCGTCGGCCGGGCGCAAACCTTTTGACAAAATCTCTTATTGGCAAATGTCTGTTCGTTATGAAGCCCTGTTATTCGACTGCCAGCCGACTCGCGATCTACGCACTAATGACCGGTTTGGCCCTGATGGGTTGTCGCAAGCGTGAGGCGGCCTCTGCGTCCGCTGCTACGCCCGCTCTTGCCGCCACCGCGCCAGCGGAGAAACGCTACGCGTTGAAGGGCGAGATCGTCAGCGTGAAGGCCGCCGAACACCTCCTGATTATTCATCATGATGATATCCCGGATTACATGCCGTCCATGACCATGGAGTTCAAGGTCGGGCAGGGGGATGTCGCCATCGCGAAGCCCGGCACGCGCATTCGCGGCGAGATGTACGTGAAGGGCGGCGATATTTACCTCGAGAAAATCTGGCCCGACGATTCGCAGACCGCTGGTCAGATCGCCGCGGCGACCAATGCGCTGACGCAGGACACGGCGATGCGCGGCAAAGGTGCCTACCGGGAAATCGGCGAAACCGCCCCCGACTTCACGCTGCTCGATCAGGAAGGCCGGCCCGTGGCGATGAGTCGTTTTCGCGGGAAGCAGGTGATGCTGAATTTCATTTTCACGCGCTGTCCCATTGCGAACATGTGTCCCGCCGCCACCACGCGGATGCAGGCGCTGCAAAAAGCCGCGCGCGAGGCCGGCATAAAAAATCTGGAACTCGTTTCCATTTCCTTCGATCCCGCCAATGATACACCGGGCGTGCTCAAGGAATACGTTGAAGCGCGCGACATCGATACTTCTAACTTTACGTTTCTCACCGGTCCCGACACCGCCGTCCGCCACCTGCTCGCGCAGATGGGCATTATCCGGGAGTTCGAGGGCGAGACGATCAAGCACACGCTTGCGACGCTGCTCATCAATCTACAGGGCACGATCGTATACCGCGCCGATGGCAGCGCGTGGACGGTGCAGGAATTTCTCAGTAAGATGAAAAAAGAATGAGCGAGGAAATCCATACGCTAGTTCTCTGTGCTGTAGGGCCGGCCCTTGTGGCCGTGCCGAAATACGCGGCATGCCGTCAAGCGGCAGCCCTACGGCAGCAACAATTCTAGCATGAGCGACATCCTCGACAGAATGGCGAGCGAGCAACCCGGCGATCCGACGTCGAAACCACCCGTGTTGTCGAACCAGCGGCGGCAGGTGGTGATCATCACGACGGTGGCACTCGGGCTTTTCTTCATCATGCGCTGGCTCCCGACGGGCACCAATCTCAACCACATGGATTTCCGGGTGACGGGGAAGAATGCCCTGGAGTTTTGCGATCCGGCCAATCCGCAGTTCATCCCCGTGATTGCCGCTAAATCACCCGTGGTGATGACCATCAAGAGCGACGAGCCGCCGGCGAAAAACAAGCAGACGCATTTCACTTTGAAGATGAGCACCGCTGGAGGCAAAGCCATCGGCCCGCTCGACCTGAGTCTCGCGCACACGCAAAAACTTCACTTGCTCATCGTCGATCCCACGCTCTCGGATTATCAGCACATCCACCCCACGCCCGGCCGGTGGAATGGCGAATGGGAGTTTGATTTCAAGCCGGCGCGTTCGGGCGATTACCGGGTGTTTGCAGATTTCACGCCCGTCGCCACGCAGCGCGGACTTTATGCGGCAGTTGATTTCAATGTACCCGGCGAGGTGGCCAACGTCATGCAAGTCATCAATACGACGGTGCAATCCGACAACCTCACCTTTGAGCTGGTGCTGCCTCGGCGTTTTCGTGCAGGGGTGCCGGCGGATTTAAAATTGCGCATCCAAAGATCGGGCGTCGAAAAAAAACCGGTACCGCTCCAACCGGTCATGGGAGCGTTTGCGCATGTGGTGGCGTTTGACGAACAACGCAGCGGCTTCGCCCATCTGCACCCGCAGCAGACCGATCTGAGTAAGCCGCCCGATGCGGTGAAACCGGAATTAAATTTCAAAGTATTGATTCCTCAATCCGGCCGCTACGTCATCTGGGCCCAGGTGAAACTCGGCGATGATGATGAATCCTTCATTCCTTTCTGGGTGGATGTCTTGCCGGGTGGAGGAGGGCAGGAGATCGAGCCGGAGTTAGCTCCGGAGAAATCCAAACCCACCGAGCCGCAGGAAGAGAAGAAGGAAGGCCGCACCAGAGGCGGGTTGGTGTGAATGGATGAGCCCGTGCGATTCGGGTGATAAACGGTCAGGATTGTTCCGAGGTAGGTAGCGCGCTGGTCGCGCTACTCTGCTGGCCAGCAGAACGAGACAAGCTCGCAACCTACGGGGTGATTTGATCAGCCATTAAGCACATTAACTTATCGCGCGATGCTCGATCGTTTGAGCATAACAACTCAGAATCGCTTCAGCGCCTCTATGAACGGAGCGGGGCCGCCTTCTTGGTAACCGAGTCGGCCGACGGTGTTGCCATCGCTGCCGAGCACGATAATCGTCGGATAGCCGTCGATGCGATAGCGCTGGGCAAGGGCTTGGTTGCTGGCTTTCTGGGCCTCGCTTAGCGGAGTGCGCTGAGGAAAATCCACTTCGAGGAGGACGAGTTTCTCGCTGGCGTACTGGCTGAACTCCGGTTGCGTGAGAATTTCTTTTTGCAAACGCTGGCACGAACCGCACCAGTCGGAACCGGTGAAAAACATGAACACCTTGCGGTCCTCCGCTTTGGCTCGGGCGACGGCGGCGTCAAAATCGGTGCCCCAGGTTGCGGTGGTTTTGCGAATTCCAGTCTGGGCTGATTTGGCCTTAGCGGCGGTGGGCGGAGGCGCGATGACGTGAACCACACTGGCTTCGCGCGGCGGGGGCTCGAGGGCAATGACATGGTCGGACTTGAGCTTCACCGTCTGGTCTGGGTAGCGCAGAATCTGCGTGGCTCCGACTTGCATGACGCCGGCGGGTTTCCCTTTTTCGAAGAGCACTTGCTGGTAGGTGTCGCCGATCTTCACCGCAAAGACCGGGACGACCAATGCGAGGGAGAGAGCGCACAATCCAAAATGGTATTTCATAAAGGGGACTCGGTGTGATTCAGGAAAAGCCGGATTAATCTGACGAAGCAAGCGGCAGAGCGGCACCTCGGGAAATTTCACATACGTCTGACCAAGCGGTCGGGACGGTTGGTTTTTTTTGGTCGTTGCTCGAAGCGATCGCATGCAAACCCGCCCGGAGGTCGGGTTCCACCTATGGCTGTCAGGTCGATGATTCGATATCCGCTTTCGTTACCGCGTGCCGGTAGACAAACATCCGTTCGAGTTTGCGGCGGGTAAAAGCAGCACCGAATAATCTCCCGAGCGCACCCAAGGGTAGTCGGTAATGAATCTTGTCGGTGAGTATGCAGGCGTTTTCCCCGGCGGGTTCAATGAGATGCAAGTGTTCCCATTTCGCGAAGGGGCCGCTCAGTTGCACGTCGCGAAACTGGCGTCCCTCGATGAAATCGCGGTGGACGATTTCCCAACGGATCCACCCTGGTCCGACCTTGGTGCGCAGCGAAACGCGGGCTCCATCACGAATCCCGCCTACGTGAGCCGTGACTTCCACACGCTCCCACGGTGGACACAGCCGGCCGAAAGCGCCGGGACGTTCGTGCCACGCGAAGACTTTAGCTGCCGAGCGCTCAATCCGGATCGTGCGTTGGAAAAGTTCGTCGGTCATAGAGCCGGAAAAACAATGACATTTTACGCGCGCTCGCCGGAGAGTTCCAGGATTTCTCCGGAAGTCGGGTCGAGGTGGCGGCCGAGTTGCGAGCCGGGGAAACTGCCGAAGTGGCCGGGATGGCAGCGAAGCAGGCCTTCGCGCGCGAGGCGGATGATGCTGCGCTGGTTGCCATCCGGGTCGTTGCAGAAGAAGTGGGGCCGGGCCTGGTTGGGCCAGAGCAGACTGCCGCGCAACACGTCGCCAATGAGGGCTTCGCCGCTGGCGAGGACGAGGGAAATGGAGCCGGGTGTGTGACCGGGCGTGGGGAGCACTTGAGCGCGCAGGCCGTAGGGTTCGAGCGAAATGCCTTCCTTGAAGACCAGGTCGGGCTCGAAGGCCTCGAAGGGTTCATCGGCGAAAGGCCGGAGGAAGCGCGCGCAGTTGCTCTGGGCCGCGAGCACGCCGTTGCGGCCGTGGCGCACGAGTTCGAGGTCGCCAGCGTGCATGACAATTTGCGCCTTGCTCAAGCGACGCAACTCGGCGGCGCAACCGGCTGAGGAACTATGGCCGTGAGTCAGGATGATGAGCGCGAGCTGCTCGATTTTAATCCCGTGGTGTTTGAACGCAGAGAGGATGCGCCGCAAATCCCCGGGCGCACCGGTATCGACCAGCACTGGCTTTTCGCCGAGCAGGAGATAGCAGTTCGAAATCGCACCTTTGATTCGGATGAGCATCGGGTTGGGCGGGCGGGTTTAGTCGAAACGACGAATTAACGAACAGGCCAAGACATTTTTCACAGAGTACCCAGAGCGCCGACACAGAGAAATGCCGGAGGATCGAGTGACGATCGGCAATGATATTCGGATTGGAAATGTAGGGCCGTCGCTGGCCGACGCGCCGGGTTTGTGTTTCGTGAGATGAAAGCGCAGCGCGGCACGGCCACAAGGGCCGGTCCTACGACGAGGATAGTATCCGATCTCTGCTCTGTGACCTCTGGAATTGCCCTCCGGTTCGCTCGGTGCCAATAAGAAATTCAGGCTTTGCTTCCGGTATGTGCTATATGCATGCATGGCGGGACACGATCAGAATTTCAGATGCTTCACCGCGACGCCTTTGTTGATGAGCTGCTGCAGGGAATCGATGCCGATCCGCAGGTGCAGGCTGATGTGGGCATCGTCGACGTGGCGTTCGCTGGCGGCGGTCTTGACGCCTTCAGGTGTCATCGGCTCATCCGAGACGAGGAGCAGGGCACCGGTGGGAATCTCATTGGCGAAACCGGTGATGAAGATCGTGGCGGTCTCCATATCCACGGCCATGGCGCGGATTTTCGTCAGGTATTTTTTGAAATCGGCATCGTGTTCCCAGACGCGGCGGTTCGTGGTGTAGACGGTGCCGGTCCAGTAATCGCGGTGGTGGGCCTGGATCGTGGTCGAGATGGCTTTTTGCAACGCGAAGGCGGGCAGGGCGGGCACTTCGGGTGGAAAATAATCGTTGCTCGTGCCTTCGCCGCGGATGGCGGCGATGGGTAAAATCAAATCGCCGAGCTTGGCCCGGTGTTTGAGGCCGCCGCATTTGCCGAGAAAGAGCACCGCGTGCGGCTGGATGGCGGTGAGCAAATCCATCACGGTGGCGGCAGTCGCGCTGCCCATGCCGAAATTAATAATCGTGATGCCCTTCGCCGTCGCGGTGGACATCGGTTTGTGCCGGCCATGCACCGGGACCTTGTGCCATTGGGCGAACAATTCGACGTAGGTCTCGAAGTTGGTGAGCAGAATGGTGCGGCCAAAATCCTTCAGGGCGACGCCGGTGTAGCGGGGCAACCAGTTTTTCACGATCTCCTGTTTGGTGGTCAAGCCGATGCCGGCGGGCTTGGCCGCGTTGAGGTGTTCGCTGGTGGCGGCGGATTTTTTGGAGGACTTGCGTGGACGTGACTGGGCCATGGCAGGATTTTAGTTTGCAGGTTCTGTGCCGAGCTGAAACGGGCGGACGCTGGGGGTAAATCTGCCCGAAGGACGAAGCTTCATGTGATCAACTAAATCCATCAGGCGGCGCTTGGCAATCTGTGTTCAGCATCGTGTGACGGGGAGGACCGAACGCTTTTTGGTTCAGACATCCTGATTCCGATTAATTCGAGTGAGCTAAACTCCGCCGCGAATCGGGATAAAATGCAATTAACGTGGAGGACGCGGATGGCGCGGAGCCTGACGTGATGGGGAAGTGGTACTGGTCTCAAGACCCGTGAGTAAGGTTTTGCAGCGTGCGTGTACCCTCGTTTGAGGGCGCAGCTCGAAAACGGGGCCGCTAGACACCGCGCTTTCGCCTGCGGCTCAAACGCGGGCTACTCCCGGGACGGGCCAGCCGCTGAAGTGGCACGGGTTTCAGAATTCACGGCGCATACCTCTGCCGTGGTGGAACCCGACCTCCGGGCGGGTTTTGCAGCGAGAGCCGGTGCCCAACCCGCCCGGAGGTCGGGTTCCACCTTAGGACGACACCTTGGGGTGAACCAAGTTGTCGGAAAAATAAAAAGCCCGCGGCGCGATTTCTCGCGGGCGCGGGCTGAGAGTGTTGCGAAGGTTCGCTTACTTGCCGGACTTGACGGCCTTTTGGCGGGCGGCGTTGTTCAGGATCCGCTTGCGCAGACGCAGATTCTTCGGCGTGACCTCGACGTACTCGTCGGCGGCGATGTATTCGATCGCGCGCTCGAGGGAGAACTTGGCGGCCGGGGTGAGGCCGGTGGCGACACCGGAACCCTGGGAACGGAAGTTGGTGAGCTGCTTCGCACGGACGGCATTGCACGCAATGTCTTCGTTGCGGGGATTCTCGCCGACGATCATGCCTTCATATATTTCCTCGCCTGGATCGACGAAGAGCTTGCCGCGTTCCTGCACCATCTCGAGGGCGTAGCCAGTGGTGATGCCGGATTCGGTCGCGATGATCGTGCCCGTAATGCGGGTGAGCACTTCGCCAGCGAACGGACCGTACTCCTTGAAAAGATGGCTGAGCACGCCGCGGCCGCTGGTGGCGTTGACGACGTCGATTTCCATGCCGATCAAACCACGGGTAGTGATGGTGGCTTCAAGCATCGTGGTGTGCGGGAGCTTTTCCATGTTGGTCAGGCGGCCTTTGCGGTTCGCGAGATTCGACATGATGGCACCGACGCACTCATCGGGAACTTCGATCCAGACGGTCTCGTATGGTTCGTGGCGGGCGCCATCGACCACTTTTTCGATCACCGTTGGACGGGAAACGAGGAGCTCAAAACCTTCGCGGCGCATCGTCTCAACGAGCACGGCGACTTGCATGGCGCCACGAGCCTTGACGTTGAAGATACCGGCTTTCTCGCTGTCTTCGATTTTGATCGAGACGTTGGTTTTCAGTTCGCGCATCAGCCGCTCGCGCAGTTGGCGGGAGGTGACGAGCTTGCCTTCGCGACCGACGAGCGGGCCGTCGTTGACGCAGAACTGCATCTCGAGGGTGGGTGGATCGATTTGCGTGAAGGGGAGAGCGTGGCCGTTTTCCTCGGCGGTGATGGTGTCGCCGATGTCGACGTCTTCGAAGCCGGCGATGCCGACGATGTTCCCCGCAGAGCCGGTGGGTGCTTCGGCGGTGCCGAGGCCGGTGAACTCAAAAATCTTGGAAATCTTGGCGCGGAAGCGTTTGCCGTCGGAGTGGCGGACGACGAAGATGGTGTCGCCGACCGAGGCGGTGCCGCCGAGGATTTTGCCGACGGCGATACGACCGACGTAGTCGCTCCAATCGATGTTGGATACGAGCATGTGGAACGGCTCGTTGGGTTTGGCAAAGGGTGGTGGAACGTGATCGAGAATCGTCTGGAAGAGGGGGCTCATGTCCTTCTTCTCTTCGCCGAGGTGGAGCATCATGTAGCCGTCGCGGCCGGAACCGTAGACGACCGGGGCATCGAACTGCTCCTCGGTGGCGTTGAGCTCCATGAGGAGTTCGAGCACCTTGTCATACATCTTGGCGGGCTCGGCGTTTTCGCGGTCAATCTTGTTGATCACGAGCACGACTTTCAGACCGTGGGCGAGGGCTTTGCGGAGCACGAAACGGGTCTGGGCCTGGGGGCCGTCATAGGCATCGATCAGCAGGAGCACGCCGTCGACCATGCGGAGGGCGCGCTCGACTTCGCCGCCGAAATCGGCGTGTCCGGGAGTGTCGACGATGTTGATCGTCTTGTCCTTCCAGTGCACGGAAGTGTTCTTGGCCTTGATGGTGATGCCCTTTTCCTTTTCGAGATCCATGGAATCCATGGCGCGTTCTTCGACGCGTTGGTTGGCGCGGTAAACACCGCCTTCCTTGAGAAGCTTATCGACGAGGGTAGTTTTACCGTGGTCGACGTGGGCGATAATGGCGATATTGCGGATGTTCTGGTTCATGTCAGCGATGGCGTTGGCGAGTTGCGTAATGGGCCACCTTGCAAGCCGGTTTTGCCCTTGGCAAGTCGGAAGCTGCCATAACCGAGCATCCGCGAAAAATAGTGGGTGACGAAAGGGCGACGGCTCGCGGTGGCGATGCGTAATTCGGTAGTGGCATAGAGGTTAGATTGGAAGTGAGGCGAGAAGCGTCGCTGCGAGGTAGGTTGCGCGCTCGTCGCGCAACGATGGGGTTGCGAGGTAGGTTGCGCGCTTGCCGCGCAACGATGGCGTGCGAGGTAGGTTGCGCGCTCGCCGCGCAACGAGGGGGTTGCGAGGTAGGTTGCGCGCTCGTCGCGCAACGATGGGGTTGCGAGGTAGGTTGCGCGCTCGTCGCGCAACGATGGGGTTGCGAGGTAGGTTACGCGCTCGCCGCGCAACGAGGGGG
>JBBRBC010000009.1:0-86199 GCA_038206205.1 Opitutales bacterium | reverse complement strand
ATCGAACGCGGCTTCCATCGCATCAAAGGTCACGCCGATCTGCCACAACTCCTCGCGGCTCTCGCCCGGCCTTAACTCAATTCCGGAGGTGGAGGGGCTTACGCCACTCCACACCTCCCCGAGCTTGATTGCTCTTGTCCCATCCCCCAATCCCTGAAACCAATCCCTGAGCGCCATCTACTCAGAACTTTTAACGACAGCTGGGACATCCCCGGCGGATTCGGTTTGATTGATTCCCGCGGCGTGCGCGGCGGACAGGGTCAGGATTTCACGCTGAACTGGTTTATCCGCGGCGGTCTGGAGCACGTGTTCGGTCGCGACCATCGCGTCAGCGCTGGTGTTATGTACCAGCACATGTCCAATGGGGGTCAGACCAAGCCCAACCCCGGGATCGACGCGCTGGGGTTCACCGCCGGCTATAGCTGGGTTTTTTGAAACGGGCCGGAGCCCTTTCTCCCTCGCACGTGTGGTTGCTGATCCTCGTTAATCTGGGCGGAATAATCGCGGCGCTGGCCTTGGGGTCGAGCGCGCCCGGCCTGGCGCTGGCGTTGTGGATCGCTCCTGATTTTCTCCTCGCGTATCATGTGTTCGCGCCGGGCGCGCAGGGGCTCGGGCGCATGCACCGACGCTTTCAACCATCGGGCCGAGAGGTCTGGCTGACGATTGACGACGGACCCGACCCGACTGACACACCACAACTGCTCACCCTCCTCGCCGCCACCAGTGCCCGCGCGACATTTTTTGTGATCGGGGAAAACGCCGCCCGGCATCCGGAGTTGATCCGCCAGATCACGGCCGCTGGCCACGAGGTGGCGAATCACACGTACACCCATCCGCTCGCGTCATTCTGGTGCGCCTCACCCGGGCGGACCGCGCGCGAACTCGACCGGGCACGGGAGGTTCTGCGCGCCGCCGGCGTGGATCCAACGCGTTTCCGCCCGCCGGCCGGCATCAAAAATCTATGGCTGGCCTCAGCGTTGTCTTCCCGCCGACTCACCGCCATCGGGTGGAGCGCCCGCGGGCTGGAGCGCCGCTCGGCTGATGCCGCGGTCGTCGCCGAACGCGTGCTCCGGAACGTCCAGCCCGGCTCCATCCTGCTCCTGCACGAGGGCCCGCGAGTGCCGGCTGCCATTCGGGTCGAAGCCATCCGGCTCGTGTTGGAGCGCCTGCACATCGACGGCTACCGGTGCATCGTGCCCACCGCGGCGCAATTAACCGCTCGCACCGCCTGACGTCGGAGCAGCGCCGCAAAAAGCCCGCCCAAGGCGGCCCCCGCCAGCGCGTCGAGCACGACATGTTGATGGATGGCGACCGTGGAATAAATGATGCCCAGGCCCCACGCGGCGTTGAGGGCCCGCGCCACCCGACCCGCGCCCAGCTCACGTAAGCTGCCCGCCAGCGAAACCATGGCGAGCACCGCAAAGGCCACGTGCAGGGACGGGCAGGCGTTGCCCGCGGCATCGACCCCCTTGAGAAAAGCAAATCCCGGATGCGTCGCCCAATCGATCTCCCGCGGAGCCACTGTGGTGGGCCAGAGTAAAAACAACCCGAGCCCAGTGGCGGCCAGACCCACGGTGGTGCAGACGAAAATCCCAATTTCCCGGCCACTGATCAGCAGTGCTGGCGCGAGCGAGACATAAATCCACAAGGACAAGTAGACCGGTAGCCAGGCCGGCTGGAAATCAACCCAACGGTCGACCGCCGTAAGCGGCACCGTGACTGGCGTGCGCTGCGGGTGGTGCAGCAACCAGAAATACAAAACGAAAAACAGCGTCATACCCGCGGCGGTTCCGATCATCTTGGCCGGCCACCAGCGCAGGATCCGCGCGCCAGCGGCAGGCAACCAGCCCAGGGCGGATGAAGGGAGGGAGACGCGATCCATGTACTCCGTCGAGCAGGCCACAAACCACGGGCACGGCAAGCGGAGACCAGCGGGCCTTACGCGGGAGTCGACCGCGCAATCAACGACACGCGGCATTCAGCACGGTGCGCCACGACGGGAAATGTTGCGCCCTCTCCCCCCGTAATCGGCGGATGAGCGGCAGCAAGCCAGGGTCGAAAAAATGAGCGGCTTCAAACATCGAGATCGCATCCGTGGGATCGTAGAGCCGGCCGGCCTGATATTCTGCGATACCCGCCGCCGCCCGCCGCCGATCCAGTTCCACCCGGCTGTTCACCCACTCCTGCCGCGTCTGGCGGCCATCGGCAAAGGGCACCACGTACTCCACGGAACCTCGCAGGGAAGCGCCGGCCGGGGATTTCCAGTCGTAGAGCTCCACGCCGGCGCGTCGGGCCAGCAGGGCGATATCAAGCAGGGGCACGAGGGCGCCCGTGTGGTAGGTCAACGAATCGCGATAAAGCAAATCGAAGCTCGTACCGTCTGCGTGCAATCCATCGCTTACGAACTGCCGCACGCCGGCCCACGATTGCGCGAGCCAATCCTCGCGGCCTTGGCTGAGCGCGATAGCCGCGATCAGGCGCAACCGTTTGGTGTGTCGGTTGGACCGGTGACCGTTGTGATCCGTGCGGGCGCCGGCGGCCTGCTTCTCCGCGATCGCCAGCAGCCAACGGTCAATCGGTTGGCGGGCGTCGGCGGCGAAGGTCTCGCGCAAGGATTCATAGGCCACGATCAGGGGCATGAACTTGTTTTCGTTCACATCGTTGCCGGTCGGCAGGTAAACCGAGCTCCACGCCGTGATGTATTCGCGCGCTTTCGTGGCCATCGCCGGATCAGCGGTGACCTGCCAGATTTCAAAAATCGCCGCCAAGTCATCCATGTCCTGCAAATGCTCCACCGCTATGATCCGGCGTGGGTCCGTGTTCACCAATCCCTCATAGTCAATGGTCGCCAGCGGTCGTGGCTCGCGGGCGAGGCGCGCCGGCAGTTCCGCTTGCAGGCGAGCAAACAGCGTCTGCGCCTCGGGGTCGTCGTACACGAGGAGCGCGAGCCGGGCGCGTTGCGATGCGGTCAACGGGAGGACCTCGCGCAACGTCAGTTCGCCTTGGTGCGCCGCCCGCATCGAGGACGCGCCCGCCCCGAGGCAGAGTGCCAGGATCAGGACCAGCAGATTACGAATACCAGGTTTCTCGAACCGCGCCGGGAGCATGATTCCAACCAATCGACGTTCACCGGCCCGACCACAATCAAATCCGGCACCGCCCTCCATCAGGTTCCGCGCCAGCTGACTGCTTAACCCGGACGGCTTCATTGCTCCTGTGGTCACCCGGCCACGGTAGACCGATATCGATGAGAGCACGCGCAGCCCGCCCCCCACCGGGCGCCCGGCGCGGGATTCACTCCCGCAGCCAGAGGCTCGCGGTGACTCCGCGCGGGTAGTAGCGACTGCCCAAGTCGGCGCCGGTGGCGCTGTGCACCTGATCGACGAAGGCAAACCGCGCAATCGGCAGGCGCTGCTGCATACCGGCGTGCACCTCGTCCGCCGCCCGCGCCGCCCCCTTCAGCGTCTCGGGGAATAACCTGCGCACCACATGCTGGGCGATGGCGATTTTACTGAACCAAGTGTTCTGGCTGGTGCTGGAGATTTTCCATGCGCCACTCTGCGCATCGAGACAAACCCCCGCCCGGAGCGCGCCCGTAAGATGGGTGGCCAGATCGGCGAAGAGCTGCGGATAACGCGCCTGCACCTCGTCGGCAAATCCGAGGAAAAGGGGAAACACCAGCCCCTCCACCGCCGGCAGGATGCGCGACTGGTTGCCCGCCTCGAAGACCGCCGGGAAATAGCCATCGGTGCGGTTGAATTTCTGGCCCAACGTATCGGCGAGCCGGTCGGCGGCGCGGTCGGCTTGACGCGCGCGTGTCGGATCCCGCAGGGCGCGAAATGCGCGGGCGAGCAGCAACCACGCCGCGAGCGTTTTCACCGCGATGTAGAGATTGTTGCGCGTCTGGCCGAGGGACACGTCCAGCGAATCGTAGGTCGTGATCTCGCTGCCGTGCGGCCCGCATCGATCACTATCCCACTTCACAAGGCCGTCGCGTTGCGTGGCCCGTGGATTGTCGCGACGAAGCAGACTGTCGGCGCAATCCACCAGCAGCGCGCGGCGCCGCTTCAACCAGCCGGCATCACTGGTGTGCTCCGCGTAAGTCGTCGCGCAACAGATCCAGTTTAACAACTGCTCCGCTGTCATGTGGGAAAAACAGCCGTGCAGGTCGCGACACTCGTAGCTGGAGTAGCCCGGAGGCGAGAATTGACTGCACACGCCCATGTCGTGGGTGAACGCAATGCCGCCAGCGGCGCGCCGACCCTGCGGATCGTGCAGGCGATCACGGTAGGCATAACGGTCGGCGAAAAGATCGAGGGTGTTGCGCACCGCCCAGGGATGCCACTCGAGCTCGAAGAAGAGATGATCCACGGTGAGATCAAAGGTGTTCATCATCCGGTATTCGCCCTCGTTGACGACCCAGACCGGCTCCCGTCCCCGGCGCAGCAACTGCGTGCTGCCAAAATAACTATGCGTGGCCTGCGCCAACAGCCACGCCTGTGCGGGCGCCAAGCGGCTGGCCGCCAGCTCAGCGTCGCGTTGCGCCGCAAGGGCAACATAGCGCGAGTGCTGCTCGAGACCGTGCCGCAGCACCGATCCCAGATCCTTGAACAGCGTCGTGTAGTAATAGCTGCAGGCGAGCCCGAGGGAGATTTCGCCGGCTTGGTAAAATCCAAGGACCAAGGGAAATTCCCGCCGCTGGCCCGCCGGCACGCGGAAAATCAGAGCGGCCTCGCTGGCGATCGCGTGCAGCCCGCGCGAATCCTTCAGCCGGTTTTCCGCCAACACGTCGAAGCCTTGGCGCGCGCTGACCAACCGCGAGCGCGCCGTCGCAAAGCCAAACATTCCGCCGGCGGAAAACCCTGCCCAGCGCCCCGCCCGGTCGTCTTGGTAAAACAACGGCTGGCCGGCATTGCCCAAGCCGAAGATCAGCTCGGCTTCAGTCGCCCCGGCGCGATTATCGTAGGCCAACGTCGCGCAAACCACCGGCGCAAAGGCAAATTTTTGCGCCGGGCCGCTCATGGCGCGCGGCTCCTTCGTCCGATGCCAAGGCGTGTGCAGGCAGAACTCCAGCCCATCGGCCGTCCAGCGATCCGAGGCCCAACCGAGCCGGCGTTGATAGTCCGAACCCGTCAGCACGACATGGCCAGCACTCAGGGCGCTCGCCGCCGCGCCTTCGCCGAGAAAGGCCGCTTGCTCTGATTTGCGAGTGGCGTCGAGGAACGGCAACAAGCGCCACTGCGCCTGCGGGGCCGGGCGCGATCCGACGAAAACCGACTGGGTGGCCGGACCCGCGAGCGACTGGCCAAAACCGCCGCCCTGCCCTTCCAAGCCGAGGGTGAAGCTGGCAAACGCCCCCGTGGGCGCATGCTGCGTGTGGTAACTCAAGAGCGGTGCGGAAACGGATGAAGGGGCAGACATGAAGGGAATGGCGGCTCTGCGCACCCGGCCGCCGGCGGGCAGAGTCGCTTACCAGAAGGTGGGCACGTGGCCGCGCAGTTTGGAGAGGGCTTCGACGAAATAATAGTCCCCATAGATCAGCGGCACGTCGATGTTGCTGCCCTCGGGCTTGTGGCCCGTGGCATGCAACAACAAGCCTTCCTCATCCTGATCCCACGCGCCGCACTTGCGGTCGAGGGCACGCACCAGATCCTCGCCGCCCTTCCGGTATTTCTCCGCATCGGCTGCGGGCACCAAGCGCGCCAGCTCAAGCAAGCCGCTGGCGGCACAGGCTCCGGCGGAGGAATCGAGCGGGGTGTCCGGCCCCTGCGGAGCGCGGAAATCCCACGGCGGGACGCCGTCGGCCGGCAAACTTGCGAGGAAAAAGTCAGCCACGCGGCGCGAGGCTTCCAAGTATTGCGGGAGCCGGGTGTAGCGATAAGCCAACGCAAAACCGTGCAAGGCCCACGAGGCGCCACGAGCCCAAGCTGAGTCCGGCGCGTAACCCTGGCCACCCAGCGCCTCAATGAAGGCGCCCGTTTGGGGATCGAAACTCACAATGTGACGGCTGGAACCATCCGCGCGCAGGAAATGTTTCAACACCGTCTCCGCATGCGCATTGGCGATATGGGCGAAGCGAGGGTCGCCGATTGTTTCCGACGCCCAGTAAAGCAACGGCAGGTTCATCATGCAGTCGATGATGGCCCAGCCGGTGCTGCCAAAGTTCCAAGCGCGGATAAACCGGCCGCTCAAATTAAAGCGCGACGCCAGAATGCTGGCCGCGTGCAGGGCTCGGCGACGCGACTCCTCGCCGCCTAAGAGCTTGTAGCGCGCCACCGAGGTCAGGCTCCAAATGAATCCGGTGTCGTGGTCGAGCGTGTCGAAACCCTGCAACACGGCATCCAACTTCAGTTCACAAGACTCAGCCAAGCGGCTGAAGCGCTTGTCCTGCGTGTCACGGTAGGCCAGCCACAACAGGCCGGGCCAGAAACCCGCGGTCCACCACTGGGGCGCCGCACTGTCGTAGCGGCCTTGACGCGACACGTGCGGGAAGGTGTCATCGATGCGCTGACTGGTCCGGGTGAGCTTGGTGATCGTGCGATTCCACGCGAGATCAGCCCAGGCGGCATCATTGGAGTTGGAGGTGAGGACGGGAGACACTGGATTCATAAAGGAAACAAACTATCGAGCAGGGAAATCAGGCGACTGGCAAACGCAGCGGCCGGGGCTCGCGGCTCCTCAAGAAAAAGGGGCGCCGCACACGATTATCGCTCGAAGCTGGAAAGGGTGAGTGAATAATAGGAGACTACGAAAAACACGTAACGCGCTTAGCCGTCAACCCTTTGACATGAGCTTATCTCAATTTCCCCTCGGCTCCCGTCCAACCCTTCCGAACCAAAGCAGGCCCTCCGCGATAAGATTAGTCCGGAGCTGCACCCGTTGAGCCGCGTAAGTCGCTGGTGAAAAGCAGTCGAGCCGCCGAAAATCCCATGGTCGTGAGCAGCGCGTGAGGGGCCGATGCGAGACGCCCGGTGCGTGTGCAAACCGTAAAATTACCGCGACCAGCACGCGGCCCACCTTCCTAAACCGGTTCAGGTCCCACCCGGCACATCGCCTCAGAAAAGCAGGCCAGCGCGATCTCTTTGTACTGCAAGGCCTCGGCATAACGATCGGTCTCCTCCACCATCCGGCCGCTCGCATCGGGGAAAAGCCGGGCATAGTAATGCGTGCCCGCTAGCAATTCGGGGGCGAAGACCAAGATATCGCCCGGTCTGGCCGCTCGCAGGAAACCCACCATCGCACGGGTCCACAATTCGCGGAAATCCGCCAAATAGTTGACCAACCCATGGGCCTCACGCGGTCTGTTTTGACCCGAGCCGACCGGCACTTGCATGCACCCGGGACTGGCCACGCGGCCGTGCATGAAGCCGATACGGGTGAGGATCGGAGCCATGAATTCCAGTTTCATCGCCAAGCCCCCATAGACCATTTCCTGTCCGCAATAATAATGGCTGAAGTCCGCATTGAGCAGGAGTTCGGGAAAACGCTTCACGAGTTGCACCGTGCGCCAGATGTCCTGGGTGATCGTAGCCCGGTGCGTTTCCAAAAACACAGGGAGCTGGTGGCGCTCGGAGGCGGACAAGATCGCCTCCACCAAGCGGCCTGATTCCAGATCGTCCTCCAATCCCCACCCCGCATGAACCGTCAGGCAGAGGTCGCCCCGCTCGGCATGTTTGGCCACGATAGCATCGGCCTCCTCCGGCCGGTTGATCCGGTTCAACCCGCCATAAGGCAAGCGGGCGGCTTCCAGGCGCGGGGCTGCATCCGTCAGCTGAATCCCGGTAAACCCATCGACGGCCAGTCGCACCTCGCGCTTAGGGCCTTCGAATCCCGGCCACCGGGTGTCCGCCCGCAAATCGATGAGAGTATCAAGGTTGAGCCAAACCCGCAACTTGGGAGCATCGCGCGTACCATCATTGAGAAATCCGGGCATAGTCTAAAATTCGTCGAACGCGATCTGGGTGGCAGGAACATCCCATTCGGCGAGCAGCCGGGTGCTCGCTTTGATCAATTGGGGCGGACCACATAGGTAGTATTCCACCGCCCGCGGATTGGGATGCGCGCGCAGATAATTTTCCGCCACCACCTCATGGATGAAACCGGTTAATCCCTGCCATTGGTCCTCGGCCAGCGGGGTGGACAGCGCGGGATGAAAGGAAAAATTATCATGCCGCCGAGCCAGCGCCTCGAAATAGGTCTCATAGAAAAGCTCCTGCCGGGAACGAGCTCCATACCAGAAACTCACCTTGCGCGCGGTGCCTTCCGTTTCGAACAAATGAGAAAGGTGGGCTCGTAACGGCGCCATGCCGGCGCCCCCGCCAATATAAAGCATTTCCCGCTGGGTCGGCTTGGGATGGAAATCGCCGAAGGGGCCCGTCGCCGAAATGATATCAGCCGGTTTGAGGCCAAATAGATAGCTCGATCCGACACCCCGTGCGCAATCTTGCCCGGGCGGCGGAGTCGCAATCCGCACCGTGAATCGCAAGGTTCGCTCCAATTGCTGATTACTGGCGATGGAGTAATTGTTCCGCCGACCCGCGACGGGATTGCGCGCCACCCAGTCGTAAACATGCTGGGCCGCCCACACCGCGCGGTAGGGCTCGGGCACCTCAAAATCGCTGAACCGAATCTCATCGTAGGCCGGGATTTCGATCTGGAGATAGTCACCGGGAGTGAAACCGATCTTACCCGGGACGACCGGCTCCACGACCAATTCTTTGATAAAGGTGGCGACATGGACGTTGCTCACCACGCGCAGCGCGTGGACGCTGGTCGCCCGCGCTCCCGCCCCGCCGGGACGACTGAGGTTGAGATAAAGCCGCCCCGACCGTTCCTCCAAGGGATACGTGGCCAAGCCCCGACAAACCGGGGGCCGCGCGGGCGTCCCGTCCGTGAGATGAAAACGTCCGTTGTGTTTAGGACATTCCACCATCTGGTCGATGACCAAGCCGTCAGCCAAATGAGTATTGCCGTGCGTGCACATGCCATCGGTGGCATAGAGCGCGCCTTGGTTATCCCGATACAGCGCGTAAGTTTTCCGGCCTTGATCGAATCGCACGATCTCGCCTTTGGGCAGGTCCCCGGCCGCACCGACCTCGATCCAGCCATCCGCGGCCGGTCGGGCCGCAACCGGCGAAAGGGATTTGGCCCGATCCGCCGCCGGAGCGGGCAAACGGCGTTTCACCGCGTAGCCGGGATCCTTCACCTGCCGGAGCACCGCGGGAATGATCTCGCGCCAAGCCGTCAGCAAGTTCGGATAAGGCGTCGGCATGTCCGCTTTCACCACCTCATGCAATGCGGGCAGCGCGTGATAGGGCACCAGCGGGAACATGTGATGCTCGACGTGATAATTCATGTTCCAATACAAAAATCGATTAACCGGGTTCAGATAGACAGTCCGACAATTGAGGCGATGATCTAGCACGTTTTCGGCCAATCCCGTATGCTGAGTTAGTCCGTAAATCAGTGCCATCCCACAGCGATGGCGTAGCAAAATGAAAGAGTTGGCTCGGTTGAATGATTTTTACCTGCCACAAGGCAGTGGTGAAAAAGAAAAAACCACCGCAACCGAGCCGTCGGCACACTACTGTCCTGCGGCAGCTCGTCGAATTGATTCCCGCCTATCTCGTGCCGAAACTCGCGCGCGAGACCGGCGTCGATGACCACGCCCGCACGTTCAGCCCGTGGAGTCACGTGGTGACGATGCTCTATGCGCAGATCAGCCACGCGTTTGGCCTCAACGATGTGTGTGATGCCCTGCGGCTCCAGGTGACGGCGCTCAGTGCGATGCGCGGAGCCACTCCGCCGGCGCGCAACACGCTCAGTAACGCGAACAAAGAGCGCGACTGCACCCTGGCGGAAAAGCTTTTCTGGCAAATGCTCGCGCACCTGCAAACCCAGCATTCCGGATTTCTGCGCCACGGCAAACAGTCGCTCGCCTGGCGATTTCGTCGCGCCATCCAGCTCGTGGACGCCACGACGATCCAACTGGTGGCCAATTGCATTCCGTGGGCGAAGCACCGTCGGCGCAAGGCCGCGGCGAAGTGTCATCTGCGGCTGGACCTGCGGAGTTTCCTGCCCCGCTTCGCCATCGTGGACACCGCCGGCGAGCATGACAGTGTGCGCGCCCCGGAACTCTGCGCCGGCATGCAGGAGGGGGAAATCGTCATCTTCGACAAGGCCTACGTGCATTTCGCCCACCTGTGGACGCTCGCGCAGCGGGGCGTCTTTTGGGTCACCCGCTCGAAGACCAACCTCCGGATGAAAGTGAAGAAACGCCTGCCCGCCCACGCCGATCCGCGCATCCTGCGCGATGATCTGGTCGTGCTGCAAGGCCTCAAGACCGCGAAGGATTATCCCCAACTGGTGCGGCGTGTGACCGCGAAGATCGAGATCGACGGCAAGGAACACGTGATGGTTTTCCTCACGAACAACCCGGCGTGGAGCCCGGTCACCGTCTGCGACCTGTATGGCTGCCGCTGGCAAATCGAGGTTTTCTTCAAGCAGCTCAAGCAGACCGTGCAACTCGTGGACTTTCTGGGCAACAGCGCCAACGCCGTGAAGTGGCAGGTGTGGACCGCGCTGCTGGTGCATCTGCTCCTGCGCTTCCTCGCGTGGCGCAACCGTTGGGCCCAAAGCTTCACCCGCCTGTTCACCTATGTGCGGGCCGCGCTGTGGCTGCGCCGCGATCTGGCCGAACTGCTCCGCCGCTGTGGGACAGCACCGGGGCTCGCCAAGTCCTCTGCGCCTCCGGCTCAGAGGGAACTCCCCGGTTTCACCGCGCTCCTCATGGGACAGCACGCGTGATTCCTGCCCAGCAATCCATTCATCGGCCAGAAAATCATCAATCACACTCGTGCTCACCGCACCCCTGCCCGCGCTCCTGCGCAAGCAGTTGCATCCTCACGCCCTCATCCCGTGGGACGGTACTGAAAACGATTCAACGCGACCAAGGCATCCGCCGGTAGTCCCACCTGTAGCAGACACATCCCGCTCAGATAATCCACCGGGAGTTTGCCCGGTGCCAATGCTTTCACGCGTTCGAGTTCTGCCAACGCTTTCGTCGGCTCCTCATGTTCGCAGTAGAGTTCGGCGAGATTGAAATGCAGGGCCGCATCCTCCGGCTGGCGCACGAGCTTTTCGTTCAACACCGCGAGCCGCGCATCGAAGGTGCCGTGCGCCATCGCCAGCAACGGACCAAGCGTGACGCTCAGAACAGCCAGCCAATGCGCGCGCAATAAGTGTGGTCGCGTGAGGCGCAAAATAGGACATGGACTGAATATGGGCATTCGGGTGAAACGACAAACGGCTGATCACCGTCGCTCCGACAAATACAAAACGCGCCGTCACCCAATCATCACCTGCGCGTCACTTCGCTGGCACAGATCTGTCGCAAATCACATTTTTTGGATCGGACCGCGTTCGCCACCGACTGCGCTCACTGTTTTCTTGCCGCCAATCCAAGCGGAACCGACGCGATATGCCTCGCTTCACCGATGGTGATCGTGAGGGGGATCGGACGTATTAGAGTCGACGCATCCGTCGCGGACCAACCCATCTTTTTCAATTCCTGCGCCCAACTGGCTCCGCTCAGGGTCAGTTCGAAATTCATGAGTCCGCCATAGACGACACCTTGATCGCCACCGTTGGTGATCCGCAAGGTGCCGCCGGCCAGGCCGGCCACGCGGGCGAGGCCACTCCGATCCGGCGCAAAGGTGACAATCTTGTCTCCCAGCTGAACATTCACGGTTTGTCGGAAAATGGAAAATGCTTCGAACACTGTCGCCGTAACTTCGAGCCTGATCTCGCCCGGGCTCGCCTGACCGTCAGGCGAGGCTCGCGACACCACCTCCGCCCGGGTGAAGCGCAATGACTGGCTCGGTGCCATTCCCGGTACACCGAGGAAGGCGTGCTCCGGGGAACGGTCCACGCCCACCGCACCGCGCGGATACACCGTCATCTTGGCAAACATCCCTTCCCTCATATGATCGGCCACATGGCAATGAAACAGCCAGTCGCCAGGATTATCGGCGAGCAAGTCAGCCACTTTCATGGAGGCGGGGAGCAGCTCGATGACGTCGGTGCGCCGCCGCCCTTCCTCCAGCACACGCTGGCCGTGCCAGTGCGCAGTGTGAAAATCCTGCTGCGAACCGAGACCAAAAACATACCAACGCACGCGCTCGCCTTCATTCACTTCGAGACCACGCAGATTTCCGTACGTCCGGCCGTTGATCGCCGCCCGTGAACCGATCTCGAGCGTCTCCTGAATATCCGCCCAGCTTTTCTGGGGAATACCGCTGCCATTGTTCACGTATTCGTAGGCTTCTTTTTCTTCCGCACCGAGACCGCTTTCGTCGAAGATCAGGAACAACGTGGCGAGTTCGCGATCCACATCGGCCGGAGTACCATCAGGCCGGGCACGCTTCGGATCCGTCACGATAATGATGCCGATGAGCCCTTGGTTGATCTCGTCGTCGCCAGCCACATGGCTGTGGTAGAGCCAGCCCTTGGAACTTGGTTCACCGGGCAACGGCCCCGAAGCCTCGTCCAATTTCCAAGTGTAGGTGAAGGTGTCGCCCGGTTTGACGGAGGCGCCATTGCCCGGACCCGGCTGATAGTAGGCACCCTCGCTGCCCTTGTCGTATTTCACCCCGTGCGGATGCATGGAGAGCGGCTGCCCCGACCGGTTGAGAAAGGTCACGACCAGTGTATCGCCCACCACGCCGCGCAGCACCGGTCCGAGAATTCCCAAGCTCGGCGTCTCCACGACCTTGGTGGCAAAGGTCGCGTCGGTGTATTGAAAGTAGCGCAATTTGCTGACTTGTTTTTCCTGCGCAGCGGCGGGCGGCAAAACACTGCCGCACATTTCATCGCGACCGGACGGAGCGTATTCCCACGGTGTCGGCTCGGCGGCGATGTAATATTGCCGGCTCTTACCCGCACTCGCAACCTGACCGACAGGCAGTGCGCCACCATCCGCAGCGTGCGACAACGGTGTCGTCCCACCGGAGATGGCAACCAGCGAAATCCAGCCGGCCATGAGCAGGCCCGGACGAGTGGAGCGAAACCAGAAAAATGAATCCATAATGACCAAACCGGGTGAATTGAAAATCGCACCGTGGCGGGCAGACTGAACCTGGCCAGCCGAAAACCGACCCGTTACACAAACGGCACAAACGATTTTTCCCGCACATCTAACCGGACAATGTGAATACTCCGTGAGCAGCCGATGTGTGCATTTTTCAAAACCAACGAATTACACCTGTGACGTCTAGGTGACGAATTCGGGCCCGTGCGAGTCGCTGCGGCCCTGCGATTAGCAGCGGTCGCCAGCCACCCACTTTTTTGACGCGGCCAATTCCGCCGGGCATCGTAGCGGTATGAACTCTCCAGCCACATCCGCCATCAGGCTCAGTCTGCGCGAGCTGGCGCAGCTGTTTAATGCGATGGATTCTTCTCCGTTCGTGGATCGTGACCTCGATGCCGACGCGGAGGAATTCATCGTCAGCTCAGCGCGTGAACTTCCTCCGGGCCATGATCTCGAATTGGTCATTATGCTTGCAGGTCCCGCACCCGCCACCGACTTCGCCGGCGTGCAGGACGCGGTGCGCCGGTATTTTTCCACCCGCGCGGAACTCAAGCGGCTGGAATTTCGCCAGCTGCTGCGGCGCGGGCGCTTGAGTCTCGGGGTCGGTCTGCTGTTTTTGGTTATCTGCCTGTTGCTCGGCGAGCTGATCACCGAATCCGGTTTTGGCTCGACCGGCGATATTGTTCAGGAAGGCCTGACCATCGTCGGCTGGGTGGCCATGTGGCGTCCCTTGGAAATTTGCCTTTATGATTGGTGGCCCATTTACGAGGAACAGCAGCGGCTTGATCGCCTCGCGCGGATCAGGGTGCGGGTTGCGTCGCAGGAGAATCCTACAACGCAATTTTTGAATCCGCACGAAAATGACCGGGGTGAGACGGCAGCAACCGCCGCTTAGAGCCTATCCGAATAACCCCGCCTGAGGTGGGCCAGCGTGCTTGCACGCGCCGCGTTCCCCCGGAGCGCGACCAAGGTCGCTGGCCCACGTTGCTGAGAAGCACGGGTTATTCGGATGGGCTCTTAGCCTGATCGACGCCGCCGGGTGAAACCGCCGTGCATGGGTTGTCCGACCGCGCAAAAGACAATCGGGTTACGGCAGGGTTAAAGCGAAGTGACGGCGTGGTTTTTGTTTTGCCGCGAGCGTCACGGTCGGGGCAACTAGCCGCGAATTCATCATTATGCCTCCGCTAAGTATGCTTCCCGTTTTTTCTCTCGTGGCGCAACTGGGTCGCCAGCCCACCGCTCCACTGCGCATCTGGCTGCGCACCACCAGCCACAAACTGCGGCCGCCCCGGACCGTCCCGCACCAGCCCACCGTGCGGACGCGACAGGATTTCGTGCAGGCGAACGCTCGCGCCGGACTGCATCAACACGCGGCTGTGCTCGTGGAAAAACGTCCGGGGCCGTGCCCGACGATCATCGTGGGGGGATTCGTGCCCGACTCGACCGATGCGTTTTATCTGATGCGCAGCGGCCTGACCGCGCACGGCAGTGTTTACTACCTCAACTATCCCAGCCGCGGTTTCTCGACGGATCTTTTCCTCGCGCAGTTGGAAGATCTCATTGAGGAAATCGCCCGCACCCGCGGCCATCGGCCGGCGCTCATCGGCGTCAGCTTCGGCGCGGGGCTCGTGCTCGAACTCCTGCGTCAGGCCGCAGCGAACGGTCGTGAGCTGCCACTGGCGGGATTGATTTTGGTGAGTCCGGTCGCGTGCGCGGCCGATCTCCTTGATCCCGACGAGCCCAAACCATCCACCCTGCTGGGCCGGGTGATCAAACCTTACCTCAGCGTCCCAGCCCGCAGCGACGATTCCGTGGTGGAGAAAGCCCGCTCCGTTTTTCTCAAAATGTTTGAGTCCGGGGCGAACAACAGGGACGCCTTGCGCTTCGTGCTCACCCGCCCGGAATCGCTCCGCCTGCGCGATTCCGTCCTCGGCACGATCAACGCGATCGACGCCACCGGTGCCGGCGAACGGGTGCGGGCTCTGGCCGCAATGCCGGCGATGCGCGTGCCCACGGTATTTTTCTCGGGACCAGCCTTGGTACTGTACGCCGAGAAAGAAACTTCCGTCCTCGTCCGGACTTCGCCAACGTGGCAGGAATTCCGTGAACGCTGCTCCGCCTGGTTTCCGCGCGGCCGCTGCGTCACCGTCACCAACACGCCGGATCATCCCGTACAGCACGCTTCCCTGATTTTCCACAGCCATAATTTTCAACCGCATTTCACGGCGTTTTATCGTCGATTGCGGTACGCTCTGGCGCAGGCCGCCTGAACCATGACTTCCTCCACCCTGGCTTTTTCCGCCCCGGCGCGTCGCCCGGCCGTCACCGGCGAGGTGGCCCGTTTCTTCGCCGCGCGACTTGCCGCGCGGACGGCCCGGCGGTTGGAAAAAAACGGCAATGGCGTGGCGGCCCAGTACGAAACGCTGCGACAGCTCCTCGCCACACTCGCGCCGACAGCGTTTGGCCGCACGGAGGGACTTGAACCGCAGCTCGCGTACGAGAAATTTCGCACCCGGCTCGAACCGCGCACGTACGAAGATTTCGCGCCGTACATCGAACGGATGAAACGCGGCGAAGCCGATGTGTTACATCGCGGTCGTTGCAGTCACTTCGCAGTTTCCTCCGGCACAACCGCCGGGGCGTCGAAATGGCTCCCCGTCAACGAGGCCATGCTGGATCATTTCCGTGACGCCGGACTCGACTCGCTTTTTTTCTACTCACTCCGCAGCGGCCGGAGTTCGGTGTTTGCCGGCCGACATCTTTTTCTTGGCGGCAGCACGGCGCTCACCGCCCTGCCGGATATCAAGCCGCCGATTCATTTCGGCGACCTCAGCGGCATCACCGCACTGAACCTGCCCGCCTGGGCCGAGCGTCTCCTCTACGAGCCCGGCATAGAAATCGCCCAGATGTCCGACTGGCCAGCCAAGCTCGCGGCGATCACGGCGCGCACTTGGAAGAGCAACATCACGATGCTCGCCGGCATTCCCAGCTGGTTACTCGTGCTCGCGGCGGCGCTTCGCGCGCGGGTCGAACAGGAAACCGGCACGACCCCGGCCACGCTCAGGGATATCTGGCCCAACCTCGAATGTCTCGTCCATGGCGGCGTGCCGATCGCGCCCTTCGCAGACGAGCTGCGCGCGGCCCTCGGCAACGAGGTGAATTTTCACGAAGTTTATCCCGCCTCCGAAGGATTCATCGCGGCGCAGGATGCCGAACCCGAAGCAGGGTTGCGGTTGATGGTGGATCACGGAATATTCTACGAGTGCATTCCTTTCGCGGATTTCGATGAGGATAATCTCGCGATGACGGACGCACGCTGTGTGCCGCTCGAAGGCGTGCAGCCCGGCGTCGATTATGTTTTGCTGATGACCACGCCCGCAGGTCTGGTCCGGTACGTGATCGGAGACGTCGTGCGCTTCGTAAGCACGATGCCGCCGCGGCTGATTTATGTCGGGCGAACAAAACTTCAGCTGAGCGCATTTGGCGAACATGTGATCGAACGGGAACTGACTGAAACTCTCGCGGTGGTTTGTCGGAAACATCAGCGGACTGCGGCGAACTTCCACGTCGCGCCGCTCTTTCCCGATCCGGCACAAGGCCGGATGATCGGACGGCATGAATGGTGGATCGAACTTCGCACATCAGACGATGCGCCGCCACCGGACGAAGCCGCGTTCGCGGTGGATCTCGACCGCGAGCTCGCAGCGCGCAACGACGACTATGCCGGCAAACGCAACGGCCGCGGGCTCGATCTGCCGGCGTTGCGGCTCGTCCCGGCCGGATTTTTCGAACGCTGGCTCACGCAGATCGGCAAGTGGGGTGGCCAAAGCAAAACCCCGCGCTGCCGATCTGATCGTCGTGTCGCGGACGAGTTGAGCCGCCTGCGCTAACGCAGATTCGTCCGGCCCGCGTTAGCTGTGCTGGCTTTGTTAAATCGCGCCAACGATTTCAAATATCACTCAAGACCCCGACCCGGACGCCGATGCAACAAGGTGGAATGGATTCCATCGGACAATTTTGCACTCGGGTTGGGACGTCGCTCGCGCTGGCGCTGGCGCTGATCACGTTTTCCGGCTGCTCGACCGGGACCACCGGCCTCACCGTGGCACCGCACTCGACCGTTTCACGCGACACCGCGCTCGCGCTCGCCAAACACGTCGCGACGAGCATCGGCGGTCGCGTATATGTCATCGCCCCCTCGGGCAGCATGCTCCCCACACTGGATGAGGGCAGCATCGTGACGATCGAAAAGGTGGCTTTGGACAAGCTGAAAAGGGGCGACATCATTGTTTACCGAAACACCGCCGGCCTGGCTGTCATTCATCGTCTCTACGAACGGCACGACGACCGCTGGTTTGTGCTGGGAGACAACAACGCCTCGGTCGATCGGGAGACGGTCTCGACGGACAATTTGCTCGGTCGCGTCTGTGCGATTTTCTACACGGCGACGGAAAAAAATATCAGCGACCAACTGACTGCAGTGGCCAGCAGATAATAGCGGCTGCCCACCGCTCGGGGCCGTGGCACACCAAGCTTAACTGTATTGTGCACCACCAATGCGGCGGAGAAAAATCCTGACTAAATCACTATTAAAATCGACCACCGGATTTTGGGTTTTGGGGAAAAGATGCTGGCCTTCTCCCGCATCATTGCAGCGCATGTTTCTTAAATCCCATCGGCTGCGAACGTAATCTCCTTCGAGGACTCGAACGCCTTCCACTTCCGGTAACAGGCAATCTTCCGGCACGAAGCAATAGGTTTCTGGCTGTTCGCCTTCGAAAACACATCCGGTGCGTCCGTCAACGGTGATGGTGGGAGTTTTCATGGGAGTATGAGGTTTTTTTAGCGCGTCATCACCTGTCGAGGTCACTTTCTCGACGCGCCAATAGGTTTGAATTACGTGGATGGCATAGAGCGGCCGTGCATCACTTCAAAGAGAAATTCCGCAACCACGCGCAGATTTAACAATGCCAATCCACGGAAAAAATTGGGCGCCTTGCCGTTTTCATGTGAATAACTGCCGTTCTACCTGCCGGGGCAACAGATGCGTGACAATAACGGCGTCTCATCTCCCGCAGTAGTCCGTCATCTCATTTCGCCGAAGCCTCCCCGCGCTCCCCTGCCATCGCTCGCCCTCGCCCCCGCTTTCCAGAACGCCAGCTCAAATCATTTCTGTTTGGACCACCACTTTGCGATTTCTTGCACGCTGCGCTGCCACGCCGGAAAGAACAAGCAGGCCAAAAATCGCTGCGGTGGTGGAAGGCTCGGGAATGGCAGTGACGACGAGATCGTTACCCGTGCCGCCAAAATAGGAAATCTGGAATTGCTGACCGCCCTGGGTGAAAAACGCGCCATCAGCCAGACCAGCGAAAGTGCCGTTGATGAAAGTGCCGCCGTTCACGACGTCGATCAGTTCGAACTGCTGGCCCAAGACCGGGGCGAAACCGAGATTCAACTGGAGCGCGCTGCCGCCACCAAGTGTGATATTGCCGGTGTTAGTCAGCGAGAACATGAGCTGATCATAGCCACCAGCGGTGCCGGCCGTCGTGCCGTTGAGATCGAAACTGAACAGGCCGTCGACATTCAACGACCCTTGTTCAAGAGTAAGCCTGCCGCCGCCAATCTGCAGGGTCGCGCCGTTTTGGATATCGATTTTGGTGACGGCCGTAGCCAACGCGAAAATACCGATGCCGCCGAGTTTGTTGCCGGAGAGCACCGTGTAATCACCGCCACCCGCGTGCCGACCGTTGACCCGCAGCGACGCGGCGAACGAACCACCGCCGACTTTCGTGGTGCCGGCGTAAGTATTGTTTCCGTTCAGGGTGACCTTGCCGGAGAGCGCTTCGACTTTCTCGAAGTTGGAGATCACTCCAGAGTGGGTGACGCTGTTGTTAGCCGCACCGAGATTGAAAGTGAGTTTGTCGCCGGTGGTCTCACCGCCGCTACCACCATCCATGCCGCCAGTGATAACCGCACTGCCGCCGGTGATGGTCACCTGATCGTTGCCGGCGCCCAGGGCGATGGCGGTCTGGCTGTTGCCACCGTCGTGGATGATCGAACCGGAGTTGGTGACGGTGTCATCGCCGTCTCCAGTATCGATCACCGCTCCGGTGCCTGCACCACGAATGACACCGCCGGCATTGTTGGTGACCGTGTCGCCAAAGGTGCCGACGATCTTGATACCTTCCGCCGTGTAGCCACGAATCAGTCCGCTGTTGGTGACCGTCGTCGCTGAAAAGGCATTACCTCCGCTGCTGTTATCCACGAAGATGCCGCGACCCACGCCGGGCCCGGTGCTGATGTTGCCGGAGATTTCCGCGCCGGCGTAATTGTTGATCGTGCCGCCACCCGTGGCGACACCCTCGCTGTTGTTGCCGGCACCGGCGGCATCCAGTCCGCGGACAATGCCATAATTATTCAAGGTCAGCGTGCCATCGACATCGATGCCGTCGCCATCACCCGCGGTTGAAGTGCCGGTGATCGTACCGTAGTTCGTCACGCTGGCCGTGGAAGTGGCATCGGTGCCATCGATGTTGATCCCGGAACCTGAACTGCCGGCAATCGTCCCGCCGACATTATTGATGACCGTAATCGCATAGTTGGAGGAGCCGCCGGTGATGGCATGTCGGCCGCCGATGGAGCCCGAGTTGGTGATCTGCACGCCGGTGGAGTCGGCCTGAATGCCATCGCTGCCTGACCCGGCAACAGGCACGGCTAGGATGGTTCCCGAATTGGTGATGACTCCGTTCTTGCCGGGACGGACCGCATCTTCGCCCGTGGTCTTGATCGTGCCGCTGTTATCAATCGAGTTTGCTCCCGAGGTGATGCCGGCCCAGTCGATCGCCTGACCACCGGCGAGCACCTCGATAGTACCGGCATTGATCAGCGAAACGGAAGTGGCCGCGCTGGAATTCCCAGCGCGAATTGCGTCGGACTCCCGAACCTGGATCAGGGCGCCGGTGTTGTTGTTGATCTGGAGATTGGTGCCGTTGGCCTGCACGCCTCGACCGGTGCCGGTTTGCTTGATCGCGCCGTTGTTCGTTAAAGTCGTCCCGGTGCCTGACATCGTCACCGCGACGCTACTGGTGGTGGTGATCGTTCCGGAAGCATTGACGGTACCGTTTCCGCTGGAGAGCGTCTGCGCGCCGGTCGTGCCGGTGATCGGATTGGGGCCGGGCGCGAATTGGGCCTGCGCCAATGGCGTGACTGCGGTTGCGGCGAGAGCGATCAGGCCGGCGAAACAAAAGGAACGGCTCGAGCGAACCGGGGTGAAAAAAGAAGCGGCGTGGGACATCGTTCTCTCAAAAAAGAACGAAAGCATCCGGTTACGATAGCAATCAGCTCAAGACCAACTCTTGGACGGTAAAATCGAGGTGACGCTGTCGCCACGATGTCACACACAACCCAAGACTGTTCCCTCCGCACGCTTCTCCTTTGCGGACCAATCCCGCGTTAGACCTGCTCTGATGCTCTTGCGGATGCAACGACCACCTCTGGATTGACCGCAGAAGTCTCGACCGCCGGTTGGGTCGCGGCGGGTTTCACGCGCACTGGCTTGCGTATCGCCGCCGATTTTTTGGCTTTGGCGGTTTTCTTTCGCGTGGCTGATCGCTTCAAAGCCTCGAGCGTTTTCTTCAAACCCTTCACTTCGCCGCGGGCCGCTTTGGCCGCCTTCTTTGCCAGCTTGTGGGTTTTCCGGGCGCGCTTGAGAACCGCCTTGGCCTCCTGCGCCTTTTTCTTGGCGACATCCGCGAGCTTTTGGGCGGCGGCCATCTTGCCGATGATTTCGCTTGGCTTTGACTGGGGCTTTACGGGTGCACTCGAAGTATTTTTCATGGGGGTAAGCGACTGGCTGATTCGGACTGAAGTGTTTTCCGGAAGAAAACGCGGGGTGGTGGCAAAATAGAAACGGTCGAGATATAAACATTCCCTCACGGCTGACAACCCTTGGAATGTTACGTTTTTCAGGGGGTCGATCGGGACCCGTTCACGATTCGGCGCTTGGCCGGAAAACCCACGGATTGTTCACGGAATTGTCACCTTGTTGCCGCCTCAGCGACACAATCCAGCGCTACGATGCGCCGCGATATGAACCACGAACCATCAGGATATCCAGCAGTCCCCGCAGACAACTTTAGCGATTTACCTTTCGCCGGGCCTACGCACGGCCAATCGACCCGGCTCACCCGACAACCGGCTCGTTAACGCCAGCCCCTCACTTCGTCCGGACAGACTATATCGATCGATGATTCGTTGAAAATACCGCGTTCTGCCAACGACACCGTTCCGCGTCACCCAGCCACTACGTTTAGTTCATTCACATGATGCCACCTTCATATCTCGTCGGGACTGCGGCCGTGACTGAAAATCTGCTGAAACGGAAATGGTCGGCGGTGATTCTCCGGCATCTGGCCAGTGGGATTTCGGATCCAACCGAAATTGCCAAACGGGAGACATATCTGTCGTCCAAAGCGATGAATGAACGGCTGCGGAACATGCTCCGGTTTTGCCTGATCTCCAGGTTTCCCAATTCAACCAATGCCAAGATGGTCGAGTACCGACTCACCGCCCGCGGCCACAAGATACTCAAGGTCCTCAACTTTATCGACCAACTCGACGACGAAGCCAGCCAGCAGGACAGCAACGAGGAAGAGCGCACGCTGGTGACCATCCGTCGGACGAAAGTCGCCCCCGACGCCAAGAAACGAATTTTGCTCAACATTTAAGCCCAACTTCATTCCCCACCCACAACCACAATACCCAATTCGAAACCGATTCCCCCATGAAAACTAATCTATCCATTCTGCTCTTAGCCCTGCCGTTGGCCACCGGTTTGACGGCCAAAGATGACTCACACACCAATCGCCCGCACAACACCGAGGAGCAGGGCCAGGCCCAGTCTCCTGCGGCCATTCTAACTGCTCAAGTAAGCGAAATCGCCTCTTCACCGACAATGTCCGCCAAGAGCAAAACGAAACTGATCACCAATGCCGTCCGCCTGGCGATCACGACCGCCACCGCTGAGATCAAGGACCAGGAAAAGCGCCTGGCACTCGCCCTGGAACTCACCACCGCTGCCACCAAGGCGGCACCTCAATTTGCCACGACCATCAGCCGTGCTGTTTCCAGTCTTCCCGCCATCGCAAGCATCAAGGGCGCGGCCGATGAAATCGACGCCGCCGTCAAAAATGCCCGGGAAGCCAGCGAGGAACCTGATACCGCCAATCCTACCCACGAAGGCCGGCCCCATCAGGGGACCCACCATCACACCCCGTTTAACGGACCCGGCGGCGGCGAGCACGTGGTCAGTCCCTCTCGTTGATTTATAAATAGGACATCGAATGATACCCGTCCCCTTTTCCCGCCTGCAGTGTTGCGCCTTGGCCCTGCTTTTTTCGACCGTCATTGCCGATAGAGGCATGGCCAAAACGACGCGCCCGTCCGCCGATCAGGGGATGGCGGCCGAAAGCACCGGGCAAGCGGGCAACGCGGCCAATCTCGCTGCGCAAGTGGCCGAGATCGCCCGCTCCCCGGCGATTTCCAAGGCAAAAAAGGAGAAACGGATCTCCACCGCCGTGCGGATCGCAATCGTCTCGGCCACCGCGTACAAAAACAGTCCTGAGGAAGTGCTCGGGATTGCGCTGGAGCTGGCCGAAGCGGCAGCGGCAGCCGCTCCGCATTTCACGGAAGTGATCGCCAATGCCATTTCGTTCTCGCCCACCCTCGCCCACGTCGACGGCGCCACGGGACAAATTCGCTCCGCAGCATTTTCCGCGGCGAAAAACCCCAAGACCGCGCGCAAAAAAACCATCGCCACAACCCGCCCGCATCAAGCTGAGAAACCAGCCCGCAAGTCCAGTCGCCCGGCCGCGCCCCAAGTCGAAGCTTCCGCCCCTGCCGAGGATGTGCCGGAACCGGAAGCTCCAAGCTCCCGCTATATCGCTGACACCCCCATGTCGGATGAACCGCAGCGCGCTTTGAAAATCCCCTTCGAAAACAATTCGAGCTTCGGCGTCAGCGCCGATTTGAGTGTGAGCCGGGATAACAATGTTTTCCTCACATCCACCGATAAGGTAAGCGATACGATTATTGCCGTCACACCGGGCGTGGAATTCCGTTTCGGCCAAAATTCCCTCACGCACGGTTCCGTGAGCTACAAAAATGCCATTACGCGGTACGCGGGCAAGTCGGCCCCCAATGTCGCGCTGAGCAATGCTGCCGCTGATTTTGGCTATGACACCGGAAGCCTGACCATACTCGGCAATGCCCTCTTCCAACAGCTCAACCAAAACAACAGCGCCGTGGCGGGCCTTGGCCAGTCGGTGATCTACCGGCGTGACGTTCTGGCGGTGAACAGCAGCGTCGAATCGCACCTGACCGCCAAGACCAGCGTCAAAACGGGAATCAATTACAACAAATCCAACTACAAGACCGGCGGACTCATTGGCTCCCAGGAAACCGAAGTACCGCTGAAGTTCTATCTCGAGACCACGCCCAAGGTAAGCCTGTCGGCCGGCGTGGGCTTTCGCCGGGTCACGCCTGAAAATGGCGGAGTGAACAGCAGCAAGGATCTGGACTACAACATCGGTGCCCGCGGCAGTTTCACCGCGAAGTTGAGTGGAGAATTTTCCCTGGATTATCGCACCCGCTCTGTCTCGGGCAATCCGAAGGAAAACCTCTGGGGCTTCAACGGCACGCTCAACTATGAAGTGACGCCCAAAACGACTTCCTCGCTCGCGTTCTCGAACGACTTCAACACCGGAGCGCGGGGCGAATCACTGAAAAACAGCAGTTACGCTCTGCGCCTGTCTTCCGATCTCACCCCCCAATGGCAACTGGGCGCCGGCCTTGCTTTTCGACGCATAGAATACGGTCCCACGGTCTTCCGGTTGAATATTCCTTCGGTCGACAGAACCGACAGTCTGTGGGAAGGAGACTTACAGGCGTCGTATCTTTTCCGCAGCTGGCTCTCCATGAGCGCAAACTACACGCTCCGCCGCAATCATTCCTCGCTGCCCCTCTCGGCCGCGGATTATTCCGACAGCATCATCAGCCTGATCGTCGGCTGGCGCTACTAAACCAAGGATCTTCAGCATGTCATATTCATCCCAGTGGGTCCGGAAAATATCCGTCCTTGCCTCCGCACTCGCCCTGTTGCTCGGCCTCAGCCTGCTCGCGTCTCCCTCTCTTGCCGCCAAGAATGAAGCGGCCAAACCCGACGGCCGGCTCACCACGTACAAACTCCGTCCGATGGACCTGATCAAGGTTCAGGTTTTTCAGGAAGCGGAATTGGACCGGGAATTGCGCGTCTCGCAGGACTTCACCATCGTGGCCCCGCTCATTGGCGTGGTGAATGTGAAGGAACGCACCGTCCGTGATGCGGAACTGCTCATCACGGAACTCTATCAACGCGACTACCTGGTCAATCCGCAGATCAATATCACCGTCACCGAATATTCACCGCGCACCATCAATGTGCTGGGCTCGGTCAATGCACCCGGGTCGGTAATCATTCCTCCGGAAAAAAACCTGACCTTGCTCGACGCCATTGCCCGTTCCGGTGGCTTTTCCCGCCTGGCCAATCGCAGCAAGGTAAGCCTCACCCGGACCAAGCCGGACGGGCAAACGGTCAACTACATCATCGACGCGGACCAATTGGTCTCGGGCGACACCAACAATCGTTCTTCCATTCAGGACGGCGACGTCATTTTCGTCCCGGAACGAATGCTCTGACCCACTATTCATCACGACGCGGCACCCATGAAACAATATTCCCAACCACCGGGCTCCGACAACGCGCCTTTCGAAGGCGACTACGAGCGAATCGAGCCAGAGCCAAATAACTTCATCCGCAATACTTGGCTGATGGTATTGGAACGAAAATGGTACGCCTTGAGCGTGTTTGTTCTATGCGTTCTCGCCGCCTCGATCTACACCGCACTCGCCACGCCCATATACGGTGGCTCCGCTTCGATTCAGGTTTTGAAACATGGCACGCAAATTTTGCGCGGCGCCGATGTGGTGGAAAGCAGCGTCACCACCGACACTGATTTCAACACCCAGATCAAGGTGCTGGAAAGCATGGCCATCGTGCAAAGCGTGGCTTCACGACTGACGCCCGAAGAACTCAAGCTTCTCCTCGAGCCCTACAAAAGCGGATCAGGTGCGCCGCCCAACGCCGCCGGGATAATTTATGAGCATCGCAAGGTGATGCCGCAACGCCTGAGCCTCATCACCATTGTCCAATACCAGCACCCCAATCCCAAGATCGCCGCCCGGGTGGCCAATCTGATCGCTACCGAATACATCGCCTACAATTCGCGGGTGCGAGTCGAGGAGTCGTTGAAAGCGGTGGATGACCTGAAAGATCGCGCCGATCAACAACGTAAGCGGGTCGACGAGCTGGCCAACGGACTCCAGTCGTTCCGGCAACGCGGCAACCTGATTTCGCTCATGCAGAGCAAGGATATCGTGACGGAGAAACTCAAAGCCTTGAACATGCTGACCACGCAGACCAACTCGCGCCTGAAGGAAGCCGAGGTCCGCTGGAATCAAGTGAGCGAGTGGAGCAAGGGTGGTCGCGATCTCGCGGAGCTGCCGTTCATCGCCATCCAGCCCAAGGTCAACCAACTACTCCTGCAGTTGACAACGCAAAGTCTCGCCCTCTCCCAATTGCAGGAACGATACAAAGAGAAACATCCGCGCCTGATCGAAGCGACCAACGGGCTCGCCCAGACGGAACAGGAACTCAAAGTGGCGCTAAGCATGGCCGCTTCCTCCATCAAATCGGAATACGAAAATGCCCGCCAGAACGACGAAGGTGCCCGCAAGGCGCTGACCGAACAGGAAGCCCGCTCTCTGGACCTGGACAAATCCTCCGTCGAATATGAGAACCTAAACCGTGATTTCCGCGTCAACGAACAGCTCCTGGAATCAATGATGGCCCGGATGCGCGAAACCTCCGTTACGAGCAGCATCGAGATGGAAAGCGCGCGGATCGTTGATCGCGCCTTCGAGCCCAGCCGGCCGGTTTCCCCCAAGATCGTGCTCAATCTCGCCCTTGGCATCATTGGCGGAATCGTGCTCGGCCTGAGCACCGCCTTCCTGATCGCCACGATCGACGATAAAATCAAAACGCCTTTCGACGTGGAGACTCTAGTGGGACTCCCTTTGCTGGGCCTTATTCCCAGTACGGAAAAAATGGAACAACCCGACAAGGCTCAGATCGTGGCGAATGGCAGCGATCGAATGGCGACCGAAGCCTTTCTTTCCCTGTATTCCACCTTGCGCGTCAATGACGAGAGCCGGAACGCCAGGCTGATTTTGGTGACCAGCACGATCCCCGGAGAAGGAAAATCATTTATCGCCACCAATCTCGCGTTGACCTTCGCGTCGCAAGGGCAGCGCACCGTCATCATCGATTGCGATCTCCGAAAGCCCAACATCGAACGCTCTTTCCGTCTGAAGCCCGGCAAAGGCGTCGTCAATTATTGCGCGAACGCCGCGACGCTCGACGAAATCATCGTCAAGAACGTCCATCCCAATCTCGATGTGATCACCGTCGGGGCGCGCGCCAAGAATCCCATCCATTTGCTCAACAGCCAGGAATTCGAAACCATGGTGGCCGAGTTGAACAAACGCTATGATCGGATCGTCTTTGATACGCCACCACTCGGGGCCGTCAGCGATGCGCTCAACATCCTGCCGCTGATGGACGGCGCGATCTACACCATTCGTTTCAACGGGGCCAAGCGCGGCGCGGTGCAACGCTGCGCCCAGCGGCTGCGCTCCGCCAACATCCCCATCTTTGGTGCAGTCATGAACGACATGAAAGCCGGGTTGACCGGCGCCTATTATTACATGGATACGAACAGCAAGGCGTTCAAAGAATACTACGAACCGAAAATACCTGAAGCCCCGGTGCGCGCCGCGAGTTGAGAACACGGACTTCCGTTGAATAGTTCCAGTGTCCCTTCGATTCCGCACGATCCATGGCAGAGGCGTACCATTGACTGCGCGCTATAAGAGCGTCGGTCATGGTCGCAATGCTCATAGGGCACCACCCGGCCTGGGCTCCAGGGCTGATTCATTCTAATTCCACCGGGACCTCCAGAGCAGGGCGTCTGTCTTGCAGACGCCGCGAGCGAGGACGGAGGCGTGCGTACCCGGCCTGTGCAAGACACCGTCCCTGCAAAACATCAGGCCCTCCGGTGCATCCGAGCATTCCCACTGGGCGCGACGAAAATGAATCAGCCCTGGCCTGAGCTCATTCCACTTGTCAGCGCAAGAAGCGCGAAGCGCCCAGTGCGATCCAGTCCTTCTCCTTCCCTCAGGTCCTTGAGCCTGCCGGCGGGACTTGTTCTAATCTTAAACGGCAACTAACCAGCGGCGGCGAACCATGACTCCGATCAGAGCAATCCCACCGATGAGCGCCGTATAGCTCGATGGTTCGGGAATCGGCGTCAGGGAAGTCAATTCGGCAGAACCAGACAAGGCGACGGCGGACTTATTCGGTGTCAGGGTGAACCCCACGTCGAACTGCCAGTAATCAATCGCACTGCTCAAATTGAGCGTTTTCAGGTCGGAGTACGTTCCGAAAGCAACGGTGTTGGCGGCGCTACTGTTCGTCTGGGCCAAGCCGACGTCGACGCCGGCATCAAAGAAGGTAATCCCACCATCCGCAGAAAGTTTCAGCGTCTGTATTTCCTGAATTCCATCACTGTCCAGATCGCCCAAGGTTGGCGTGATACTTGGGATCGAGCTGCACGTACCACGCGTCAAAGAACCACCGATGTCTGCGTAGATCGTCTGGTTGCCGGCAACTGCCGGAGTGATCGATTCCCCGTAGGAAAAATGAAAATGCTGATTCTGGCTGGTATTGTTCTTTGCGGAGAAACTGTAGTTCATGAACGGATCGACATTTCCGGCGGCCTTCAGCTGCACGATCGATTGCGCGAGGCCTTCCGTCGTCGGAGTCTCACTTATCCAAGTCAGAATCTTATTCGTCATGGTCTGGCCGGTGACGGCATCGATATCAGACCACGACCAGTTGCTCCAATTTTTGAGCGAAGTACCAACGGGGACGGTGTTCAAATCGCCGGTGCTGGAATCAAAAGCAACGAGGCCCGATACATTCTGGCTCTCGATCACGTTACCCGTATCGTCGCGGATCGTGAAATTAAGATACGGCGTAGCGCTTGCAGCCGCGCCTGCAAACGCCGCCTGTGCCAAACCTGAGCTGATCAGCAAACAGGCGAGTAGATGACGTGTCGTGGAGATAAGCCGGGGCGGCAGCTGGCGTGGCACGACAGGGGAAGAAGACAAGCGCGGAGTACAGGCAAAGTCCATGAAGGTATTCAGTTTAAATATTGAAAGAAGGATTGGCCAAAAGGCGCGAGCACCGGAACGCCCGGAATATATCATAGCTTCCGCCGTCTCTGCGTGACGAAGCGGTCAAGAACCCATGACATCAGGCGTTACGTTCTCGCAACGAACCCTGCCGCTTCCCCTGAAAGATCGCGGAGATCTCTCAGATTAATTCACGGGGGGAATTTCCAGCGGAACATTATTTATTCCCTGACCGCACCAATGCCCGCGCGATCTTCCGTCAATTACGACTGGGATGACTTTAAAGCCGCCCGGCGCCAAACGGTCAGACCGAAAGCCGCCAGCCCCAGGAAAATTGCATAGGTCGTCGGTTCGGGAATCACGCTGCAATGAAATCTTGATCCACTATGATGGACTTCCGGGAAGTGTAATGCATCTCCTGAGTGAGGATTTTCATCCGGCCAATCTCCATGATGGGCTTCTCCGGTGTACTGCGAATGCGACGAGGGAGTCTCCATGCTGCCCAAAGCCAAAGGAGGATGATCGTCCGACAATTTTGGCATTTCGGCGCGAAGCCCGGCATCATTCCACTGCAACGGGCCATCCGAAGGTGCGCCGATAATGTCGGATGAGGCGGAAGCGCTGCCGTGAGCAGAATTGCCCGACCCTTCATCAAACCCTGAAACCAGTTTTCCCGGGGAAGAGAGCAGTCCGAAGTCAGAAAGAAACTGCTGGGCCTGGCCGGCGTTGCAGAGCAGTAGGCCAAGCAGCAAAAGGGAGGAACTTTGTCTTTTCATCAGGATGACAGTGAGCAAGGAAAATTCTCGGCAGGACCGAAATACTTGGGGATCACAGTTTGGTTTTGGCGGTGGTGGTGGCTGTTTTTAACCCTCAACTTTATCCGCTAACCAGCACCGCGACAAGTCCGACCAGGTTACGAACCGGCAACGCTTGGGTTACGGAAAATCATGGAGTGGGAATGCCTTGTGCCTTGGCATCCGCATCGGCTTGAATTTTTTTCTTCCTCTCCTCCTCATCTTCATCATCGCCCCCGCCATAGCCGAGGACTTCAACGGTGATCAGGGAGGGAAGTTCTGTCATCTGACTGCTCGTGGTATTTTGCTTGGCGACATCGGTCGCCGCATTGGAAGCGCCAGTCGACGCGGTGGAGGCAGCCGTCAAGGAACCGAGATTGGGTGCCGGCGGCGGTGGCGGGGTGCCAGCGCTCGTGCCACCCACCTGGATATTTCCCGCGTTCAGAACGACGCGGGCCGCGATATTCAAATTTCCTGACGACCTGATGCCCGCATCGCCGGCATCGATCGTGCCCACCGGAGCAATCAAATCCACGTCGCCCGGTTTCACCCCGGAGAGCGTCGCGAGGACGCCGATGCCGCTGCCTGTCGCCAGACCGGCGAGATCGTTCTGAACGTCACCGCTCTGCGGATCGATCAGGACGCGAGTAGGTGGGGCGGAGAAAACCGTCTTCGATCCACTGCCGGCGGCGATATTGCCCCAGGTGGACCAGAGAATTTCATTGCCGCCACGAAGCGTGAAAATCCGGGAGGTGCCGACGTTGACACTGTCGGCGGCGAAAATCGAGATAGCCCCACCGCGCGCGGTGAGTACGCCTTGATCGGGTTTTTGCGGATCGGTGGCGCGTCCCACCGTGATTTCACCACCCGGGACCAACATCATGATGTCGCCGCCTTCGGACGTTTTGATCAACCGGGTCGAAAGAGAAAGGTGCCCCTCCCACGGTCCGGCTGGCCGCACCACCGGATCCTTGGATTCGATATCTGCCTTGGTGGGCAAGGGACTGGCGGGGAACAGGGCTTCGATCGCCGCAAACCCATCGGCGTACGTTCCGAAGGTCGGTTTCGCCGGATCGTTCCGATCCCGGGCGGAATTGCGCAACACCGTATTGAAAAGCCGCAGCGCCCACATCGCCCGCTCCGCTTCGGGTTTGAGAGCAAACGCCTGCCAGATCGCGGTCGCGTCCGTGGTGGTCAAGTCCATGAGTTTGCCCAACACCGGCAGATAAAGCGGCGCTAGCGTACCGGCTGCATTGGGATCGATAAATTTGCCAATGAAGCCGGCGAGTTTCAGACTTGTGGTCGCCAAGCTAGGGATCTGGCCCAGGGCGGAGGCTGCCGGCGTGTACACGCTGCCGACTCCGGCTGCGGCGACGATGCCGGCACCGGCGTTTTGCGGGAGATAAGGATTACGGGCGGCACCCACACTCGTGATGCCGACAGCCGTGTCGTCCTTGGTGGCATTGCTGCCACTGCCCAGATCGAGATTGCGACCCGCCAAGACTTGCAGCGTACCGGGGCCGGCAATCTGGATATCTCCGGCGACCGGAGTGCCGGCACCAGGACCGGTCTCGCCGGCTGCACCCGCCAGAAGATTTCCCGGTTTCAGTGCCGCGATGCGCAGCGCCGATGCCGGATTGTACGCGATGAGATCATGACCGGCCGCGACCAAAGTATTGTCGGCCGGACGGACATTCTGCACGTACAAGGCCACATCCGTGAGATCGTTCCCCGCGATTACCCGGGAGGTTTTGGCTGAATACAAAGTGAGGCCGGATAAATCTCCCCCCACCGCATAGAGTCGCAAAGGCTCGGTATCATTGGCGTGGAGCAACACTGGTTTGCCCGAGGCATCGGTCGTCTGACCATGCAAGGCGAGTTTTTCTTCCAAGCTGAAATTCGACCGGCCCGATTCGGCAAAAAGGGAATCGATCGGGAAGAACAACCTAGACGAAGTTAAGGTAGAGTAACGACTGCTCGAAAGAGGCTTCGTGATGCTTGGTAAACGAGCCGGGTCGGCATCGGACAAATTAATGACCGCCGTACCCCACTGCTGAGTCTGGGTGCTGATTCCATTCACCTGCAGGCCGTTGATATTGCCGGCCGCCAATAAATCGAGCGTGCCCGTGGGCGAAGGAGCCAAAGTCAGCCGGCCAACCAAGTTGATGTCGCCAGCATAAGCCGCCGCCCGATAGGTGGCGGGCAACACACTGGTCACCGTCTGGAAAAAAATATACGGAGTGCCACCACCGGCCGATTGCGGACCCAATCGCAGCCAAGGTTGCGCTGCCGCCGTCGCCGCAGGCAAGGTTGACATCATATTCGTATACCACGCGATCAACGACGCGGCGGACGTGGTGTCAGGTCGTACTTGCACGGTGATAGAGCCTCCCAGCGAGGCAGCGTTCACCTCGTTGTGGGAATCATAGGTCGAGAAATAGCTGGTTTCATACAAGCGGTTGCCCACTCCTTGGGGCTGCCAGAAAGCATTGACCACCGGACCGAGCCGCAGGTCGCCACTGGCCGCGACATTGACCCGACCCTTGCCGAGGAAAAAAGTCGTGGGCAGCCAGGTCGCCGGATTAACGGTGGAGCCGGTGTTGAAAGCTGCCCGGGTGGCATTGGTTTTTACCGCCCCGCCGGCGCGCACACTGGCGTCACCGCGCTCGACATAATACACGCCGCCGTCGATGTCGGCCCCCGCCTGCACCGACACATTGCCACCGCCGAACTCAACTAGACCGGCCGCATCCGGCACCACCGGTTTTCCCGCGGCATCCAGACCCGGCATGCGGGCGGTTGTCGGTGCGGCTGCATTCACATTGCTCACATTGCGTCCCGCCGTAAGCGCCACATTGCCGCCTCCGAGCGCCCCGGTATCGGCAAAGAAATTACTGTAGTCGATCCACCAGGTCGTAGACTGGATTTCTGTGGTCGGCGGGATGGGCTCATCCACGGTACCGGTGAAACCCAGGAACTTGCCATCCGGCCCGACATTGCCCCGGCGATAAAGCCAGTTGGTCGGCATTTCCTTGCTGGAATTGGCCACCAGATTTGCTCCGGGAGTCGAGCGCGTTCCGCTCAGGACATACCGGGCGATATCGTTTTGCGCCCGAATGGTGACATCGCCGCCCTGCCAGCTGTACTGGGCCGGGTAATAAGGCTTCGGCCCGGGGGCTGAGTCTTTGTCGGCATCGAGCACGGGAACATCAAAATTCTCCAACGCAGCGGCGGTGCGGCCAGCAGTGTAGATCGTGGCCAGTGGATTCAGGAATTGCACGTCACGACCGGCCGCGAGCTCGATGTTCCCGGTGCCAGTCCGGATGGTTTGAAAATATTGCGGGATGATCGAGGCGCGCGTGACCGTACTGCCGGTAGCGGTTGGCAGCGGCAGGCTGCCTTGGCCGAGCAGAATCGAGCCGGCAGAAGTGCCGAGCGCCCCGAGCGACTGAACGGACCGGGAATCCGCCGCGCGGTAATCCGCACCGGCCACCAACCGGTAGGAGGTGGAGGGATCGCTCATCAGCAACGCCGTCCACAAGGGATATCTTCCATCCCCATATTTCGTAGGGTCAAAGCCGTCGCTCAAGCTGGCATCAAAACCCAAGACCAGGTTGCCTTTGGCCCGCAACGTGAGATTGCCCGGTTCAAGTCTGGGGCCGAAACGATTGGAGGAAAGATCCCACGTGTTCGCCAGCGTCAGGTCACCCGCGAGACTGGAGTAACGTCCGGCAAAGCTGCTGGTCGTGATCGTCGTGGCAGGATCGAGCGCGAGCGTGACCGGAGTAAAACCAGCGCTGAAATTGAGCTGGGTGGAAAGCGCGGTGGCCCCGGTGTTTTGAAAATTGACCGCCACGACGGGATTGTCAGCCGAAGCCGAGGCAATGGTCGTGGTGTTGGTGGCGGTGATCACGGCGGACGTGACGCCATCTGCCGTCGTGAGGGTGAACCTCCGTCCGGTCTGGGTCTTCAAACCGACGCCCAAGGGGAGGCCTCCGGGAATCTGCACCGAAGTGAAAACGCCATTGCCGGGCGTCAGATTGAAATTCACCACACTGCGGGTCGCAGCATCACTGCTGTTCATTGCGACGAAATTGCGCGTGACCGTGGCGGACACCGTGGCGTTATTGACGATCTCCGCTCCGGGTTGGACATGAATAAGCGCATTGCCCACCAGCGCCGGGCTGACGGCACCAAGGAAGGCGGCTCCATTGTCCTTCACCGCTTTCTCCACAGCACTGTCGATCAGACCACCGGTGCTTGTAAGATCGAAAACCTGATAGCCTTCCAAGCCGATGCTTGAAGCATTACGCACGGCATTACCAATCGAGCTGAACTGCGTGCCGTCGCCAAAAGCGGTTTGTGATTCGCGCACATGCAACGTGCCGGTGAAAAGATCGGTGCGGTTGCTCAACGGCAAAGCCACGCCGGGATTCAACAACTGATCGTTCGGTGTGAAGCGGTGCCGCACATCGAGATCAATGCGCGCGCCCGATTGGATATCCACCTTCGCCGTCGAATCGACCACCCCGTTCCTATAACTGCCAGCCGAGAGTGAGATCGCCCCGCCCTTCCCGGCATTATTGTAAGCGAAGCCTGTCGCATTCAACCCTGCCGTCGGACTCAGCACCACGCTGCCCGAAGCCGTGAGGTCAATTTTACCGCCCGTAGGATCGGTGGCGGGTTTTTTCGGATCCAGCAGGGACAACCCGGAGGCGTCCATCGTACCGGTGACCGTGATTTTTCCCTGATCGGCCGCGAGCGCAATCTCGTGGGCGCGGAGCGTGCCGTCGGCCACCACATCGCCTTGCCGCACCCGCACGGCGACGGTCCGGTCAAAGCCGCCATCCGCCAACGCCTCACTCAACGTTTTCAGATAACTCGCTTTCGGATCGGTGCCGATGCCTTGCGTATCCAAACTGAAATTTCCTCCGAACCCTGCCGCAGCATTTCCGAACAGAGTGTCATCGGCGATGGAGAAGCTGCCCGTGGGAACGAACACCTCGAGCGCGCCGGCCGAGCCGCCCCCGGCCAACGCCGACACCGAAATCTTACTCCCAGCCGCAATCATCATTTTACCCGCATCCGCCGAGAGCGCGATCCGGCCGCCATCCGTGTATCGGGTGACTTCATAGAACTGCTGCGCCGTGCCACCCACATCAAGCGTGCCACCCGTGACGGCCAAGTCGCCGGTCGTGGCTTTCACGGACAACGTGCCGCTAGGGAGACGGACCACCGTGCCGATGTCCACGGACTCGCCCGTCAAACTCAGTCTGGCTCCGAGGCCCGGAGTAACCGTCGCCGTCCCGGCGCTGGCAGCGAGGATAAGTTTTCCATCGGCCACGATGGCGTGATCCGTGGTCTTCGCGCTCGTGAGCAACGGCGTCTTGATCGTCAAATCGCCGCCCACTACCCGCAGTCCGCCATTTTTCACGCCGAGTTTAGCCGTGTCGCCCGTGAGCACGCCACCGGACGCATTCATCGCAACGCTGGTGAAATTTTGGATTTCCACTTGATTCCCGCCAAGGTGCAGGTTCTCGGTGTTCAAAGCCAGAGAGACGGCGGGTGATAAAACCCCTGTCACAGACACGGTGCCGGGGGGAATGGGGAGAGAGACCGGTAGGGGCGTGGCAGGGGCGTTCGCCACATTGTCCAGCGTGAGGGATTTTGCGGCCAAGATCACTCCAGCATCGGCAACCGAATTCGGATAACTGCGGATCGTGCCGGCGTGCAACGCAAGCGAGCCCAGCGTGGATGAACCAAAGGTGCCCGTCCCGTACAGATCCAACGTGGAGTAACTCAGCAGTGAGACCGCCGAAGCGTTTTTGAGGAGTGAGGTTTGCGCCGCCCGGGAAAGCACCAAACTACCCGTTGTAGACACCGTGCCCGGCTGATCGAGCAGGATGCTGATGCGCCCGCTGTTCAACGAGAGCGCGTCGACGGCGCCGAGATCGACTTTTTCATTCAAGTTTGTGGTGTTGGAAGAATCAAGGATCGCACCCGCACCGATAATCTTCGCACCGGCACCGAGGCTAAGGACCGGCTTGGCGGACGAGGCAATTCCCGTGCGCGTGATCGACGCGTTCGGATCGCTGCCGACCCGAATCAAAGTTCCATCACCCAGTGTCAGCGCGATGGATTTGACGATCGTATCGGTCGAGACGGCAAAGGCCAATTGGCCCGCTTGATCGAGTGTGATCGTAGCGCCAGCCGGAACCGTGAAGGCGTTGGCCAGACCCGTGGTCGTGGCGAGAAACCGCGTGGTGGTGCCATCCGCGCGGGTAATCGTGCCCGCACTGGTCGAGGTGAGTTTCCCCGCGCCGGGCGTTCCGTTGGGCAGACTGATGGGGAGGCCGCCACGAGTGAAAGTGATGTTCTCCCCTATCGCATTGAGCGCCGCCGTGCCGGTGACCAGCAACGGATCGGCCGCGACCAAAGGCTGGCCGGTCTTTCCGATTTCAGCTCCGTCCTTGAGCGTCAGGCTTTGGTTGGCCGCCAGAATCACATCGGAACCGGTCAAGGCCTCGCCAGCATTATCCACCGTGATTTTATTGGTCTTCACTGTTACGGTCGTGCCTTTGTCATCCGTCGTGCGTACGCCACCGATGAGCAGACTGTCGGCGCCGAAGCCGCTTAATTGTTTCGCCTCCAACAAGAGGGTGTTCTTCGTTTTTGCCGCCTCAAGTTGGGTAATCACTGCCTTGCTCCCGATCACAATATCGGCCGAGCTGCTAAGATCGATCAAACCGCCGCGTCCACCGGTGGCGGCCTGCGTCAAAACATTTCCTTTGAGCAGTAATTCCGTATCGACCGTAAGACCGAGACGACCCGCGTCCACCGGCAGACGGGGTGCGACGGTGTCGTTACTCGCAGCGACGTCAGCGAAAAATTGATTGGCCGAATACTGTTTATATTCGGCGCGTTTCAGCACCACCGCTTGTGGCGCAACCTCGAAACTGCGGAACAGGGACTGGGTTTGACCGGCAGCATCAAAACCCTTGAAGCGGTAACCCGACATCACCAGCGAACCATCGGGCTTTTTCAGGCTCGTCGTCGCACCATTCGTGGTCGCATCGGTGCGTGGAGTGACGAGATAGGCACCGGGCACCAGGGCGTAACGGGCTGGCAAAAGCGTATAGTCGCCGGCCAGCAGCCCACCCCCACCCGCCAGATGGATGCGATCACCCACCGCGTATCCGAGCTTGGTATTTCCAATCAAGTATCCGGGATCTTTGCCCAAACTGATCTGAGCCTCGGTCGTGGTATTGTAGGCGGCTTCGGGCGCAAAGACATCCGCGTACCCGGGCACGATGGCGAAAACCCCGGCGGTGGATCCGAGCAGGATATCCGTCTTGCCGCCCACGCCGGGGACGAACTGATAAGCGGACAGATCACCGCCGCCGGACAGGTCAATGCTCGCTGCTGCTACCGCTGGCGTCGTGGCCGTGGCTGGCGTCGCTCCTTGAAAATTGATGGCCTTCGCCGTGAGCGTAATCGATTTCGCCAGCGACCCGACGCTGGTGATATCCGTACCGGTGGGCGCGATCCACGTGTCACCGTTGACATTAATGCCAAAGGGAATCGCGACCGGCTTGCCTGTGACCGGGTCGAGCGCAGAGACCGAGGTCACACTGCCCGGCTGCACCGTCAGCCTGGTGGCGGGGGGCAGGCTTTTGCCCGACACCACATTCAACGCGGAGGCGTCGTCGGCCCCGAGCCGGATCTGCCCGAGGGGAGCGCGCAACGAGCCGCCCTGCTCGATCAACGAGGCATACAAATTCAGATTGCCGCCTGCCGACAGCGGCAAAGACGGAGACGTGCTGATCCCAGATGGGACCACCACAACCCGCCCAAGCGTGGGTTTGAGTGCGTCCACTTCCGTATAGTCATTGGCGATGACGTTGAACGTTGTCGCCGTCGGCGGATAAATCTGCCCGGCCTTCAGGATAATTTCGCCGGCGACATCCAGCGTCCCGTTGCCCCGAATGGAGCCGTTGGTTATACTGCTCCAGTTCGCCGACGAATTGATTTGGATAGAGCCGGGCAACTGAATCAAAGGCGGCGGCGCATAGGTGGCATCGAGCGTAACGGAGCCGAAATTCTGCAGAGAAAGCGTGCCCACATCGATCAGTTTACTCGCGTGCACCGTCAACAATCCGGCCCCGTGCGTGGCGCTGATGTTTTGCCCAAGCGGATTGGCCAGTTCACCCGAGGCCAGGGGAGGAAGAAAAGGACTGCCGATTTTAACGTACGGCGCACCAAGCGAGAGACCGGCGTTGAACAGCGGAACCTTGGGATCAGGAATGAACGACAAGACGCCCCCGTCAGCGATGGTGATCTGGCGGTTGGCCGAGAGCGCGACATTGCCCTGCACCTGAAGAGCGCCGCGGCCCACGGATAAGTCCAAAGCCCCGAATCGTCCGGCGGTAAAACTATCGGCTCCGAACCAGATCTGCCCGAGCCCCTGGGTATCACGGAAGGCGACGCCGGCGGTATTTTTAACAGCTTGGCCCAGTCCGGCATAAACAAATTCCGGAGTGGAGGCAGTCAGGGTGAGAACCGGATCGAGCGGTCCCGGATTTAGATCTCCCCCATCCAATGAAGTTAAAGACCGCTTGGAGACCACGACCAGATCCCCCGCCCGCGCCGTGGTGCCACCGGCAGCACCCTGTAATGTGGCGGCGGAAAACAAAACCTGATTGCCTTCGATGGTGAGTTTGCCGCCGTTGCTATCCTTCAAACTGGAAACGAGCGACCCTCCGCCGGCCGTGGGCAATCCATCCGACGGCTGCCCCGGTATCACGAAGATGGTATTGGTAGCACCGGACACATCAAGGCTGGCGCCTTTCTCCGCCACCAAGTTTCCGGAAACCACGATGGTGCCGCCATCGAGTACATCGACGGGCTTGATCTCGCCCGTAAAATCCAAGCCATAAACCGTAGTGCCCGATGCGTCGAGTACGCTGGCTTTCCCCAGATGGATGCCCGGCACGTACAGCGCGGCCCCGCCGCTTTGCGTAATAGTGATCGCGCCACCCCGCGCCGTGGCCGTGCCCAGAAAATCAACCGTCCCGCCGCCGAGAGCGACGCTGCCGCCCGCGCCGGGATCGAGCACCGCTCCCGCTTCCACCGCAAGACTGAGGTCGTTGAACAGATCCATCTTGTTCACGTCTGAAAAAAGGCCCGCCGTTTTAAAATTCAGGCTGGCTCCTTTGCGCAAGCTTTCCGGCAACAGGAAGATCTCGCCGCCGGGATAGGTCGCCCAATTAAGCACGGTCGGTTTCACCCGGGTGTTCGCCGCCACGGTCAAGGCGGGAGCGGTTCCGGTCATTTTACCGTCGACACCGAGAGCAACGCCAAGCCCGGTGGCCGAAAAACTGGCGAAGCCTCCTTGATTAAAGAACTCCGGCGCCAGGAAAAGTTTTCCAGTCGTGGTGTCCGTAACGGCCGTGGCTCCGTCGACACGATCTTTGATCAGAATCGCAGGAGCCTGCAGACTGAGGCTGCCTCCTTTTTTTCCAGCTCCGGCATAACCCCGCAAAGTCGCGCCGGTGAGATTCAGGCGTCCGCCCAAGAGCGCGCCGAAACCATTCCCCAGGGCTTTGCCCGCAGTGAGGGAAATCCGACCGGCGTCCGCATAAGTCAGTTTGCCGGTCGCGCTGATTTGTCCTCCGCCGGAAACATCGAGCGTGCTGCCCGTTTTCAGGATGAGATCACTCGCTTCGAGTTCAATCGAACCGCCGGTGGTCAGGAGGGGCAGCGTTCCGGCCGTAGGAGCGGTGTTGCGATCATCAATTAATCCGCCGGCAGCGCTGAGCAGCGCTCCCGTGCCGATTGAGATATTGCCCCGGATCGGATTGTAGAGCGGCGGCGAGACCGGGTTGAGCGGATCCTTCTGCCTCACCAGATAATCGATCCGCTCCCCGCGCGAGGGTGAAATGTCATAGGCTTTTAAACTGATCAGGCCGCCGCTGGCCGTCAGGCTGGCCCCGTTCTCCACCGTGATATTTCCCGCGGAGAGGTTCACTGAACTGCCGGGAGCGAATGCGAGGGCGGTGCCCGCCTTCACCGTAATATTGCCAAACCCGGCCGGGCTGCCGCCAATATTATCATCTTGGTTGTTGACCCGGACAACGCCAAACCCGCCGCCCTCAGCGGTGAAAAGTTCGGGGGAAAGATCCAACTCATATTTCCTCAGCGCCGGAAAAAGATAATTGCCGAGCGGCTTGTAGGCTTCCGCCAGTGCCAGCGCGGAATCAGGACGAAACACGATGTTCGCCGGCGTGGGTGAATAATTGGCATAGCTGTTCGTCGCATCGACGTACTGCCGGCCAACCGTGAGCGAAAATTGTCCGGGTAGCGGTCGGCTGAGTGTATTCAGCAGCCAGGCGGGCACGGCGACGGCGGCGGGATGCGCCGGGTCGGGCGGACTGGCTGGGTTGTAGAGCGGGGAAAAGGTCCGCTGGGTCGGCCCCGCCATCGTGGTGCCCCGCAAGGTTCCATCCAAGGCCAGGACCGGAGCCGTGATCGCCACACTGCCACCGCTGCCACCCTGCGAGTAGCCGGTCTCAGAGGTGCTTTGCGCGAGGGGATTTCTCGTGGTGGTGGTCACCCCCCATTTCGGATCTGTCGTGGTGGTGGTTCCGGCGTAGATGGCATCGTACAGGCGATCCGGGCTGGCTTGTGAAATGTCATAGATGTGGCCGTCGGCAAATACCTTGGTCGTCTGCGTATAACCGGCTTGATAATCGATGGAGCCTCCCGAGACGTCGATGGTTGATCCCGCTTGCAGGACCACCGCCCCGCCCGCCTTGAACGCGACCGAGCCGCCATTCACCGTGAGTTCGCCCACGGAATGCGTGGTCAATCCCACCCACCCGGCGGTATCCGCCAGCGGCGTGCCCACCCAGCTGTATCCACCGAGTCCTCCATTCAAAGTCTGATCCCACGGTCCATGTTTCCGCAGATCGACCTGGACGGTCTGGCCGCGCAAGGGACCGTCGCGTTGCAACGGCGAGTTCGCCAGTTCCGACCCGCGCAATTCCACGGAAACAATATTTTCCGTCACCGCAGCCTTCACCGCCGCCGATCCGGCGACATCGACGACCGCACCCTGGTCCAGATAGATCTGCTGGACGTCAGACGAATGCACGAAGTTATAAGCGGTCGAGCCGGGATTAAACCAGGCACCGGCCCGGATCGACACTCCCGCTTCCAGCGCCCGGCCATCGGCACCGACCGCCTTCGCGAGCGGCACCGCCGCACCCGGAGCCAATAGGATTGCGCTTGGCTCAAAATGAACGGACTCGCCCTGGATGTTCACCTGCGAGGGCAAGGCCAGGTCTCCCGCCACCCGGTCAGTTCCCGATGCTTCTGGCAAGATCCGCAAGACACTTTCCCGCCCCAAGGTCACCCGGCCCGAATTCGAAACCGCTGGCCGGGCAATATCATTATTCTCGTGCGACTGGTAGAAGAACGGCAGCGCCAGCGTGAAATCCGCCGCTGCACTGAGACCGGGATTGTATTTCGAATTGGCCACCGCGTTGTAGCCCGCGACGAGATCGACCCGGCCATTGTAGGCCACCGAGGTGCTGCTTTCGATAAAACCAAGTTGATTCACGGTTTTTCCCGTAAGCGTGACCGCACCGCGGGGTGCTTCAATCAGGCCTTCCGCCGCGACGGTTTTGTCGCTGTTGAAAATTAGATCGTTCGTCACCGTACCAACAGGTTTCCCCGTATTGGTAACGGTTCCGTCGTCATTCGTGACATTCAAAGCAGGATCTGCCACGGCTCCGACAAAAACATCGAGGCCGCGCAACGTCGGATCGGCCGCATTATGTGGGGCAAACGCCACCTGCAATCCGGCGGCGAGGATCGCCTGGCCGTCTTCGGTCGAGATCGTGCCGGCATTGCTCACGTTCGCGCCAATCAGGGCCACCCGGCCACCGACATGATCAGCATTGGTCGGGGCTTTCAGCAAAGCGCCGGCCTGAACTTCCACGTTGCCGTACTGGTCGCCCGTCGGCGTGTAGGCCACTTGCACAATACTCGTGCCGCTTGGTTTTTTTTGCAGCCCGGCGGTGGTGAAAGCCACCGTCATCCGGCCGTCAGTCCCCGGTGCACTCACCATATAATCATCCCCGGCGATGAGCGGCACGGCGGTGGCGCTGGCGGAAACAAAACTGATGCTCGGATTCGAACCAGTGGTTGTTTTCCAAGCCAGTTTATGGGTCGCGCTGGTGTCAGCCGGCGGAAGAAATTCGTCGATCACCGTCGGCACAAAAGCCGGCGTCCCATTCTTGCCGGCATCTTGGGACAGGGCGGAAAACAAAAACTGTGCGTCGGGATTGTTGAGCACGCCGCGCTGAATCAGATTGTCATTGATCGGCAGCGCAGACGCCACCAAGGCGTGCGCGTTCACCTGCGAGGAGCCGCCGAAAATAATGCCGTTCGGATTGATCACGTAGACCTGACCCTGCGCGTTGATTTTGCCCAAGATCTGCGAAGGCGAACCCGTGACGCCAATCTTGTTGAACGCGATCCACTGACCGGCATTCGTTCCGCCCGCACTCTGATCGAAAGTCAGCGTGGTGCCCGCACCGATATTGAATGTTTCCCAGTGCAACAACGCCTGCTGCTGCGTCTGGGTGATGGTGACATCGGAGGAGCCGGCAGGAAGATCCGGAATCGCGGCGCCCGTCCAAGTCGCCCCGGTCAACGGCTTCAACCCGTTGGTCACATTCCAGCTATTTTTCGGCACCACCGGCAAATCGACTTTGAGCCTGCTTGCCGCCGCCGCGAAAGCGGCATCGCGCGCCGTGGTGTACGCATCCATCTGCATTTTTTTCACCGCCGCCAACGTACTGTTGGTCCGCTGCAGCCGATCCTGAGCGCCCGGCACAGCCGGTGCCGTGGTCGGCGTGGCTCCGCTGCCTGTGGCGGAAGCGGCGGGCGGAGCGGAAGCAGAAACCCCCGGACCGCCCAAACGCCGTTCCTTCGCGTGCGCCGTGCTCCACAAAACCGCCAGGCTCAGCCCGGTATGTGCGACCAGCTTGATGAACGAAAAGGGACTTTGTCGTGGAGCCATGACGAGATTATCCGCGAGTCCGCTCGACGGGATTGAACATGCGAACCGGAATCGACCACGTGTACGGCCCGCTAATCACCCGGATCGACGCCTCGGGCGAAAGTGCAGCGGTCCCCTTTTCACAACCGGGCAGCAACCGCAGATCGCACGGATGCACACGAATGGAAAACCAATCCGCCCCCTGCTTCCCTTGGCCTTTTTCCGCATCTCTCCGCGGAGAAACTGCCTTGGTCCGCTTTATCCTCGGCGCAGAAATTGCCCACGCCTGAGGCCAGCCCTCGCGAAGAACAAATGTGCCTGCCGCCTTCATGGCTTGATCCTCTGATCGAGAATTTTGTCCTGATAAGCCTGCACCAGATTCTCCAGCTTGGTGCGCGTGTTGCCGACGAACGGCTCCTTCGCCCGGATCGCATTCCCCAGGCTGAACTCCTCGTACCGGCTCAGAATTTCATTCGCGACCAGAAAGAGCGCGAGATTCTTGGCCTCGAGATCGGCCGCCCTGCGCTCTTGCCCGATGGCTTCCTTCGCCAGCTTGACGCCTTGCGCTTCGGCGACCCGGGCGGCTTGGGCTGCGGCCTCACCTTCGGCTTTGGCTTTTAGCAACTCCTCGTTCAGGCGGACGAGCTGTTGTTTTTGCTCGGCCAGCTGCGCGTTCAGAGTAGCGGCGGACTTGTCGCTAGTGGTGCGATCAGCGACAATTTGCTTTTTCAGCGCCTCATGTTTTTCGGTGAGCGCCTTGTTAGCATCGGTCAGCGCCTGCTGGCCGGTCTGCAACGTGGCGAGGTCGGATTGCGCAGTCTGCAACTGCTGGGTTTTGTCCCGCAGGGCCGAACGCAAGGCGGCGGAGGCATCGGCCGCAGGTTCGGCGGCCGGCAGCGCCACCGCTACGAGCAAGGTCAGAAATCCGAAATTAGTGTAGGCGTTCTTTTTCATGGGAATCAGAATTTGGTGCTTAAATCCAGTTGAAGGATGTCATTCTTGAAGACGGGACCGGCGACCTCGCTCGCGCTCATCCAGCGCAGTCCGAGTTTCACGCCAGAAGACAACGCGATGTTGCCGCCGAAGGTGAAGCCCTTGACGTTGGTTCCGCCGCCGCCGAAATCCGAATCGACGAAGCCGTCGACCAAGGCATCGGACCCGACTTTGCGGTAGCCGAAGTTGACGTTCCATTTCCAACGCTCTTTGAGCGCAATGTCGCCCACCGACAGACCCACCAACCAAGCGGTATTGCTGCCGACAAAGGGCGTGGTGGTGATGTTGGTCTTGGGATCGGTGATATCATCACCGAAATTATTGACCGCTTGGGCGGTAACGGCCGCGGCATCGAAGCTGCGGTTTTTGACGAATTCCCCGATGAGCGAGATTTGGAAAGGTTCGAAGCGATTGAAATCCAAACGGACGTTGGCCGCCATCACGCCGAACTTGGAGGCCAGACCGTAATATTGAAATTGGTTGATCGTGCCGTTGTTGTTGCCGCCCACCGAAGCATCCCCGGCTATCGGAGTAATGTTGCGCAGCTCCATGTAAGTGTTCCCTTTTTGGGCGAAGGCGGGACGACTGGCGTCCGTCGGCCCCACATCGGCGGCGGTGCGAATATTGGTGAGCGGGCCGGAGAGCTTTCCCTCGATATTCTGGAACTGATAGTAAGCGGCGGCGATTTTCAGGCTCAAATTCTTGCCGAGTTCCCACGTGGTGCCGAGTTGCGAGCCATACAGCCACTTGTCGTTGCTCTTGAATTTGGTCGGTTGATTGGAAGCAAAGTTGAGGTCGGTGTTGAACACCGGAAACGCGCCGACCGCATAAAACGGCGTCACATCCTCACCGAGCGAAAAGCGGCCCTGCGCCACCGCACCATCGAAACCCAGATCATCCGCCCAGACCATGCTGGTGGAGAAAAAGGGGTTGTCGAAACGACCAACGCTAAACGTGTGATCGTTGTCCGGCATGCCGCCCAGTTCGTACTTCAGGAATGCCCGATCCAACCACACAGCGTACTTGCTGAAATTGCCACCCTGGCCGGAACCCGCCGCGCCGAGGCTTTGGTTTTGTGAAATGGGCGAATTGTTTTCACCAGTCGCAAGCCGCACCCCCGCCGAGAAATTCTGGCCGATGTCCACGCTCGACCCCAACCGGGCCCGGATTCTAAACCGGCTGCGATCTTGATCGGCGTTCGGGGTCGGAAAATAATTCCCCCCATTGAAGGGTGCCGTAACATCAAACGGTGCACCCGTGTTAACGGCATGAAAATTCAGCTGACGCCCGCTGACGTCATTGCCCTCCGGATATCTCACTGCCTCATACCGGAAACGAAAATCACCGAAGAGCCGGAACTTTGAAACCCACTCGGGAAAGGTCCGTGGATTCGCCCAGTTTTCCTCGCGGGCCTGGTCCATCATGTCGCGTTTGATTTCCTCGCGCAACTGCGCTTTCACGATTTCGGGCACGTAGGTCACGCGCACCACATCATCCGGCACAACCTCTTCCTCCTCGGCCGGTGCCGTCGGTTCGGCCGCCGCGACCGGGGCTGGCGTAACATGCGAGGGCGCACGCACGCGAGCAACCCGAGGTGCAACCGGAGCAGGTGCCTCCACGAACACTTCTTCCACCGGGGTTTCTTCGACGGGTTCAGGGGCGGACTGGACCGGCGCGACGCGCGTCCGGACCGCTGGACGCACGACGCGATGTGCCACGCGGGGCGCGGGCAACGGTTCCATTGGCTCAGCGTTCGCTACATCCGACTCCGCCTCGCTGCTTCGCACTTCGGCCATGGCCATGATTGCTTTCAATCGAGCTTGGGCCGCGGCGGCTTGGGCGAGGGCTGCTTGGAGCATCGCTTCCTGCGCACGCGCCTCGGCCGCCTCCGCTTCGGCCAGCAACTGCAATTCCGCTGTATCTTCCTTCGAAAGCAGACCGCGGGCGGCGAGACGTTTGATCAACGTACCAGTCACACTCGGCGCGCGGGTCGTACCATTCGCGATGCGATCGGCGGGCTCGGCCGCAAAGCCAGGTTGCACCGCAGCGGCACCGAACATGAGAGCCAGCAGCACCGTGACGCGCCGGGGTGAAATACGATTGTAAGAAGGCATAGGAGAAAAGTTATATAAAGCGTGGATCAGTTGGGCCGACGTGCGACGAGCCGCATAACGATCGGCATCGGCATGTCATCGGGCGGCGGTTCCTTAAGTTGAAAGCCGATCAACACTTCATTCTTGATCGCTTCGTCGACGGCGGCGTCACCCGTTGACTCCACGAGTTTGGCCTTGGTGACACGGCCACCAGCATCAGACCAGATCTTGGCTTGAATATTAAAACCGGCGATCTTCGTGCGGGAATTGCGACCCAAGGCGTCGGCTAGTGATCTGCTTACCTGCGTGGCGTACCAACCAAACTTGCTGGCGTTGGCTCGGGATTTATTCGATCCGTTCCCCCAGCCATTGCCGGCGTTCTTACCCAAACCAAATCCATCCGCCGGTCCATTGCCAGTAACATTAGTGCCGATGGACGGCGCAGCGGCTTCCTGTGGTTCAGGTTTGGCGTCGTCCTCGTTGATCGGCTCCTGCGACATCATCTCCTGCTTCGGCGCATCCTGCGGTGGTGGTGGCGGCGGTGGCGGAGTGGGTGGTGGCGGTGGCGGGAGCTTGATCGAAACGATTTCCTGCTGCTTGCGCAGCGGCGGTCCGCTATGCCCGCTGAGCATTTTGATGACCATAAAAACGCCGAGTGCTCCAACCACCACGATACCGATAACGAAGCCGTACTTCGCACCGAAGCCGCGTTTTTCGCTGTATTCAAACTGGTCGTGTTGGTTCATCGGGCGGGCGCCGTTATTTGCCGGCGGGTTTGGTGGCGAGGCCGACCTGGCTGAGACCGAGCCGCCCCACGACATCGATCACGTCCATCACGGCTTGGTATTGCGTGAGGCTGTCACCGCGAATCACCACGGGGAAATCCGGCGTCAATGTTTTCTGCTGGTTCAACCGCTGCTCGAGTTCCGGCAGCGTACACGGAATGGTATCCAAAAAGAATTTCCCATCATTCGTGACCGTGATCGCCTTCGTCTTTGGTTTGCTCAGCGGAGTCGGCGCATTGCTCGCCTTGGGCAGATTCACTTTCGTGCCGGCCACAGACGCCGTACACATCAAGATGAAAATGACGAGCAGCACATAGGCCAGATCCAACATCGGCGTGATGTTGATATCGTCGTAGGGTTTGTCTTCGCCTTGGACTTGCATGGGTGGGTTGGGGTGGAAAAATTGAAGTTGAGAGCTGAGAGTCTAGAGTTGAGAGGTGGAGGCAGTCGTCGGTCGTCAGCAGTCAGTGGTCTCCGCTTTGGCGTCTGGAATTTTGTGATTTGGCTCTTTGCGAATTTTATTCGCCTGGTTCCGAATAGAACTCGGCCAGTTTGGAAACAAACTCGTCGATGAACACGTGCATGTCCGTCGTGACCACCTTGATCCGGGTGAGCAGATAATTGTAGCCGAACAGCGCCGGGATCGCGACGCCGAGGCCGGCGACCGTGGCGAGCAGCGCCGCCGCGATGCCGGGCGCGATGGCGTTGACGTTCACTTCACCCGCCGAGGCCACCGCCGCGAACGTGATCATGACACCGACCACCGTGCCGAGCAGCCCGAGGAATGGGCCACCGGAAATAGCGATCGTGAGTAGCACCATCTGATTGTTGAGTCGCTGCGTCTCGCGCACGAGCCCGCCGTCGAGCGTCGCACGGATGGCCTGCATCGAACGGGCCGAAAGGACTTTGTCCGCCTCGGTCTGGCCGGCCGAGAGGCGGTGTTGGATCTCAACGATACCGATGTGGTAGATCCGATATAGCGGAGTGTTCGTCATGGCCCGGTGCTCCGCGGCACCCAAACGGCCGCTCATATTCTTCGCGTCATTGCCCTCGGCATTTTCGAGAGCGGAGAGATCCGTCGCGACGTGGCTCCATTCATCGAGAAACCGGCTGTTGCCCTTGCCTATTTTATTCAAATAGGAGGCTTTGTTGATCATCACGAACCAGCTGATGACCGCCATGACGGCGAGAATGCCGATGACCACCCAGCCATCGACGGTGAGTGAACCGATGATGACGCCGAAATAGCCGGTCTTGAGCGCGCTCAACCAATTCGTCTCGTGCTCGTCCTCCCCCAGCGTGAGAAATTTTCCCTGTCCCTCGCGTCCCTGGCCGAAAGCCGCCACCTTGATCGCACTCGCAGAGCGAGCGATCTTCGAAATTTGCAGTTCATCGATCTCGCCGCTGAAATTACCACCTGCGGAATTCATCAAGCCGCCGACCCCGTCGCCGCCCAATACCACCGGACCATCGAGGGCGGGCAACGCAGCGGAAGCCGTGGCGTAAGGTTCGCCGTCAAGATACAGCGTGATCTTCTCCCCGGAGGAGACCACCGCCAGATGACTCCACGCATTAGCTGCCACCGGTGCGCCAGCCGAACTGCGGACCGCCGCTCCCTGATAAGTGACTTCGACAAACGGCACGCCGTTGTCCGCTCCGATCAGAAAATACTTCGTGCCGTTGCGACGGCTGAAAAAAATCGCGCGCGGTTGCGGCGCCCCGAATTTGACCCAGGCGGACCACGTCATCGCGGCGCCTTCCGACCAGAGAAGCGTGGGAGAAGCAGGGATTGTGACCGTGGTTTTCCCGTCGATCCGCAGGCCGGTGCCGATCATCGCAGCGTCACTCGGCAAACCGGGATTCTGCGCGTTGTTGCCATTGGCGCTGGCGTCAGAGGCCGGCTGGCTGTGCTCCGTGAAGTGATAGATCAACACCGTGTCTCCATCGTAGGTCTCCTTGGCATTTTCCGTGTTCGGTACTTTGCCGGTCACGTTGCCGGAATAGAGCCAGAACGTGGCTGGCACCCCGGGTTTCAGATCTGGCAGGTCAACCCAGACAAAGGCCTCGTTGAGCATCGAATCGTACTTCTCAATATGGTGGGCGAGCAGCGTCTTGTTGTCCTCTGCGACAAAGCGCAGGTCGCTGCCATCGGGCTGGGCATTCGCAAATTGGAAGTTGCCGTCGAAAAGACGGACCAAAACCGGCACGCGGCCGGACGACTCGTTGACACTCGCGCCCGCGCCAGTGGCATCGATGACGATTTTTTTGCGCGTGGTCCATTCGCTGTTCCACCAAGAAGAGGCCGAGGCGGAACTGGCGCAGGTGAGCAGGGCCAAGCCAACCAGCAAAAGTCGGACAAGTAATTTTTGTTTTACGGAAGTAATCATTGGACGAAGGGAAAGGGAAATTGGGGTCTGGGATCTCGGGTTTAGGGTCTTGGATTTGAAGTCAGTGGTCGGTCGTCTCTCAGTCTTTTAGTCAGTGGTCTCGTAGTCGGTATTCGTGACCTTAGTAATCAATGCCCGCCTTGAAAGTGATGCGCCGGTCATTCGCGAAAGTGCTGCCCACCTTGAGCCGCGGAAAGCTCGCGTCGATGGAGCCGGAAAAGTGCTTCCACAACCGCCAGCGGCTGCCGACGCCGTAGCTGAGGAAATCGAAGTGGTTTTTCTGATCGGGCAGCACATCGATGACCTTCAGCCAGCCCGCATCGGCGAAAACATAGAGCCGCCAATCGTCATCCTTTCTGCCCAGCCAGCCAGCCAACGACGGACTGCGCAGTTCCAGCGAGCCGAAGAGCGCACTGTCGCCCACCGCCTCGGATTCGAGATAGCCGCGGACCGTGCCCTGCCCACCGCCGCTGGCCTGCTCGCCGCTGAGCAGGGGCTGGTCGGCGATCTGCCCCTGCAGCTTGCCGTAAACCTGCAAGCCGGCCGGCAGTTCGCGCGTTTGGGCCAGGTCGGCTTTGAAATAGAGAAAGCTCGAATCGGCGTTGAAGCGGCTGTTGTTGAATGCGGCCGAGTTGTCCCCCACCCCGCGAAGATGAAAAGTCACCCCGGTATTGAATTCCGTGGTGACACGCTTGTCCTGCCACGTGGCGGCATAATTGGCCTCCAGTGGATAATAGGTGATGGGCGTGACGATGTCGGAAGCCGGGCTGGTGCCAGCAGCCGCAATGCGGATTTTTTGATCAAAGTGTTTGTAATTCAGCCCTACGCTGGCCGAGTGCGTGAATTCCTTGCCGGCCGGCAGGCTGAAATTCGCACGGAGTCCGGCGATGGTGCCGCGTCCGGCGACCGCAATGTCACCCAGTGTGGAGACATTGCTGTCCTGCTTCGTGGCGCTGGCCATCAGCGTCAGCCACTCCGTCCCGGCAAAGCGCGCGAGATAGTAGCCGGAAAAAACTTTCACTTCGCTCGTTTTTTGCGGTGCCGTTTGGAAACTAAATCCCAACCCGTGTCCGGCCTGCCAGAGATTATTCGCACTCACCGAACCGTTCACCCGGAGTGAAGTCGTGTCGGGGCCATGGCGGTTGTTCACCTCGACACTCGCATGCAACGGAGCCGTTTCCTTCACTTCCAAATCCACGTCGACGGTGTCCGGAGCCACACCGGCCCGCAATGAAGGTGACACCTGACGGTCCGGCAGTTGGTTTAACGCCATGATATCCGCCGGCACTTGGTTGAAATCGATCACCGCGCCTTCCGCGAGCGACGGCGTCATCGCCTTGATTTGATTCGGCGAGGAATACTTCGCGCCCTTCACGCGCAGCCGGCCCACGGTGCGCTCCACGACTTGGAGATGAATGATGCCGCGTTGGATCTGCAGCGGCAGCTGATCCGGGATTTGCACGGCGACGGTTTGGAAACCGCGCGCACTGTAAGCCTGCTCCAGAGCCGCGCGCGCGAGTTCGACGTCCTCCCTCGTCCGGCCGGGACCAAGATAGGGATAGACCGCTTCCTCAATCGCACGGCGCGGTAGCTTGCGCGCCCCATCGATCCGATACTCATTGATGAAAATCGCCCCGTCGCTCTGCGCTTCCGCGTCCGCGCGAGGCTGCTCAAGCGCCGCCACCGTCAGTCCGTTCGCGAGGGCAAGCGCCAGCCAGAGCACGCCCAAACCACGTCGTGGAATGACGCCAGAAAAACCGAAATAGGCTGGAGAGAGAAAACGCAAAATGTGGATGAAAAGTGACCGGCGCGACAGACCCCTTTCAGTGGGAAAGGATCGGCGCGGACAGAGGAGAGAATTAAAAATCGAATGCAGAAAACGAATCGCCGTGACCCCTTTCAAGTCCCGTCACCGCGTGCGCAATAATGTAACAGAGCCCGACACGGATTCGTAACAATCACCGCCAGGTTTCCCGTCAGGTTGGCATAATACTCGAAACCACAAGCAACCACTTTAACCACAGAACACACGGAATACACTGAGGTAGAGCCACGGAGAAATTAACCATGGCTTGGCCCGATGAACACGGATGATCGAACCATCTCAATTTTCACAGGAGATCGCTGAGTGCGCGGAGCTCTGCCTGCATACTAACGAAAGCCGGGGCATCCCCGCGTCCAGGATCGAGAGCCAAACCTCCGGCTTTGCCTCTACTTTTTCCAGTTAGATCAAAATCACTTCGACTGTCTTGGTTTTTCTTTCGTGTGTTCCGTGTGTTCCGTGGTGACCTCGACGCCTTGGTTTGAATCTAGAAACGCAGTTGGAGAAACAGATTTCACGGATTAACACTGAGTACAATTGGTTGCCGAAAAACGATCATTCACCTCGCAGATGAAGCTCAATCAGGTGTGGTGCTGAAGGGATCACCTTCATCCGTGTTCATCTGTGTAATCCGTGTCTCTCATGTATTGCTGAATTCAGGTTGAATCCGTGTGCTCCGTGTCATCCGTGGTGAAAACATTACAGTCTTTATCTCTGGAAACAGAAACGGCCCCTTTCCATTAACTGGAAAGGGGCCGTACTGTTTTAAAAAATTCGCCTTGGTCGTATCCTGTCGGAAAGGCAGCTGCTAAGAAAACTACCTGCTGGGGAGAAACACCGGCGGTCGTACTTTGCAGCGCGACCGCCGGGTTCAATCAGTTTCTTCTAACAGGACTCACCAAGTGGACGGATTTTCAACCGATTCAAGCCAGCAGCTGAGCCTGCTTGCGACGGCGGAGAGCCGCGAAGCCGAGGGTCGCTACGCCGAGGATGGCGGCATAGGTGGATGGCTCGGGAATGGCGGCGACCGTGAAGGTCAGATCACCATTCTGCCAAACAGCGAACGTACCGACGAGCTCGGTCACCGACGGGATGGCCGTGTTACCGACATTGTAGAGATCGGATGCCGAGTAGCTGGAGTTAGCGATGTTGGCCATCGTATTGTTGAACTGGGCTGCACTATAAACCTGGAACGCTGCAGCGGTCGTGGTCGTAGCCGCTTTCCAAGAGCTCAGGTTGCTAGTCGCGATCGTCTCGGCAACGCCCACCGTGTAACCAGTACCACCGCTGCTGGCAAGACTGTTGATCCCATTGTAAGCCTTGCCGATGCTGGTGTTGGCAGTGGGCAACCCGGTGCCCTGCACACCCCAGACGGTGGAATTGCCCGAGGCACCAAGAGCTCCCGAGGTGGTCGTCCACTTGCTGGTGATATAGTTTGCTGTAGGAAGCACAAAGGCAGGATCTTTGAACGTGGCAGCCGCGCCCCACAGGAGCGTCGACGACGTATTCCAGCTTGCACCGCCAAAGTTGGCGCTGAGGATGGAATTGTAGTTGCCAATGACATAGGTGCCCGGAGCAGAATAGTTGGCAACGTTACCGAGATCGATCATGACATCGTTAGTCGCAGATGCAGACTTGAAGCCGACCACGAGATCATAAAGGCCAGCCGTATCGGCGAAGGCCGTGAAAGTCGTCGCGGCAAAAGCGGCGGCGACTGCAATGGATTTAAGATTCAATTTCATATGAGTATTTGAGTAGAGATTTTAGGATGAATGAGGCTGGACACTTAGAATACCACGGTGCCTTCGGCACCGCGGGAGACAGTCATGTCGCCCAACAGAATGCCCGCAGCGGCCGTGGCCTTGGAGGTAAGGATGTTACCAGCGACCGCCTCGATGATGCTGATCTTGGCGGCATCGGTGATCTTGTAGTAAGCCTGCTGGTAGGTCCAGAAGGTGTACTGGCCGGCTTTGGTGGCGAGATCGCTCTGGGCAACACCTTGATAGGTCAGACGCTGGGTGCTGTCGGTAGGAGCATCACCGGTGCCGACATAGGCGACCACGATGAACGGCTTGCCGCCGAATACGGCAGTCGCGTCAACCGCGGCGTCGAGGACCTTCTTGACGTGGCCGCCGCTGGAGTAGCCGGCGGTAGCGCCAACGCCCGTCATAGTCTTGACGGTCGTGCCGGTGCCAGAACCAACGTCGTTGGCTCCGTCGAAAGCACGGAACTGGGACATGGGAGTATCAACGCTGCCGATACCGGTCTCGAACGTGGTAGCGAGACGGGTGCCGGAGTCATTATCGCGACCCACGAGCACTACATTATAGGCGCTGTCAGTATCGACGCCCGTGAAGAACGACAGGGGAACGGCACCTAGATTCGACAGATTTTGAAAGCCGAGTGCCGAAATGTTGGTCAAGCGGGCATAAGCGGCGGTGAAGGCGGCATCCGCACCGGTGCGGAGCTTGCCCTTGGCCATCAGGAACTGTACGACGCCGAGGCCGCCGCCCTGAGCCTGCGTGAGCGTGATACCGGTGCTGGCGGAATCATAGGGAGTCGAATCCTGCAACGAGTCCGACATGCAGAAGTCGGCGATGGAAGCCGCATCGAAACCGGCGGGGTTCGCGATCAGGAAGTTAGCAACACTGGACTGGCCCGTGCCGCCAGTGATGGTGAAGCCTGGGCCGGCACCGATCGCGGCAGTCGCACCAGCGGCGGCTACGCTCTCTTTGATCCAAGCCTGGGCGGTGTTGCCGCCGATGGAGGTGGCGACATTGACGTCGTTCACCACCCAGTTAATACCACCGACGGAACCGGCCATGGCGCATTGCACCGTGTCCGTACCGTTGGTGAAAGTAGCCTGATTGGCGCCGTTAAGGGCCGAGCCGATGTAGGCGACCTTGACGGTGCCGGACCCGAGCTGGTTGATGATGGAGGCATAGAGCGCTTTGCGGAAGGCGGTCGAGCCGGTGACTTTTACCGTAGTGGCGGAGGCCACGCTAACAGCTGCAAGCGCGAGAGCGCCCAGAGCAATTGATTTGAGGAGTTTCATTTTATCTAAGGATTTCTGTGGTTGTGTTTTTTGTCACGGAAAGTGCGGAAGGGCTGAATGGGAGGAGGCGTGTGTCTGAGGGGGAGAACTTTCGTAACGTTGCCAGATTAGCGGAAGATTGTGTCAATCGATTGCTACTTGAGTGACTATTCGGAAACGATCCCGTGACGGGTTGTGTTACACCGAAGTGACGACCATGAACTTCATCGGGAACTACGCCGGAAATAATTCCGTTTTCCCTCTGCGCGCGATGAACGTCCCGGTCGCTTTGTCAGAATATATGCCAACGCGTCCGGAATCTGTCCCAAAATAATCCGAAAGATTTCTTCTAAAAAAATAAATTCACGCAGATCGAGGCACGGATGAACGAATGAATAGATCCAAGAAAACAGACTACTGACCATTGCCGACGGACGATTCAGCATCCCGTAGGTTGCGAGCTTGCCTCGCAACCTGGTGCGACGAGCGCACCACCTACGATCAAACAAAAGCGAAACAACGGATGGCACGGATACCACGGATTGAAACTAAGACCTTGGGTCACCACGGAACACACGAAAGGAAAACCAAGGCATCCAAAGCATTTCTATCTAGCAGGAGAAAACCAAGGGCCAAAAACTGAGACCCCAGACGAGAGACCACTGATGTTAAAGACCACTGACAACGGACATCTGACTACTGACCTCTGCTCGTTGTCTTCAGCTCTCAACTCTGGACTCTCAGCTCTCAACCCTGGAGCGCCACCCGCGCCTACTTGCGCTTCGTCGGAGCGGCTGTCGTCGCCTTGGCCGCGAGTGAGCGGCTGGAAAGTTCCGCCACCGCTTCCGCAATGCCCATCCGGCGAAACAACCGGCGGCAAGCATCGAGCCCGTCCGCATCCCGGGATAGCAGGGACGCAAGCCGTCGGCTATACTCGCGCACCCCTTCCCCATCAGTGAGGGCGGCGGCCGCGATCACTTGGCGCTGACGCAGCTGGATCATAAAGGCGACATTGCCCTCGATGGCCTGCGCCTCGATCTCCGTCAAAATCTCCCGGACTTCCTTAAAACGTGAAAGCCGGGCCAGCCCGTCGCTGTAGGCAAGAGCCAACAAATTCAGATCTAGCTGCCGGGTGGCTCCAATCTGGTAGAGTGTGCGGTTCAGCTCCACCCAGCCTTTTTGTCCGGCGAGGGCGGCAAGCAACAGAATTGACTCAGGCTGGCCTCCAAAATTTCGCAGGTAATCCGCGATGGCCTGTCCTCCTGCCGCACCACCCGGTGTTTCCGTCATGAGCATTTCGATCAGGAGGACGTGAGCCGGCAACTCACGGGGAAATTTTTCGCAGGCGCGCCGGGCCGTCTGGACGGCATCCGCCGTCTGTCCACCCGTCGCCTGCCACCGCGCCAGTTGCGCGAAATCCCCGTAGGCTGCCGAGGAGGATTGCACGTAGTCCTGCAGCAGGCCGACCGCCTTCGACTGCTCTTTGGATTCCCACAGCACCCGGGCCAATACGGGCGTGGCGGCCCGCTCTTGCAACAGTCCGGGATGTTGATCCAAAAGTTTCTTCGCCGCCGGCGCCCCATCAGCCGTCAGGGTCGCCTCGATTTCATAACGCTGCAGCAACGCACTGTTTTTCCCGACTAATCCCGCGCCATAGCGCTGCTTCAACAGATCAAGGGCGTGGCGATCCCGACCGGCGGACAGCAAAAAATCAAAAGTAGGGGTGATCAAACGCGGATCCTCCGGAGTCAGCGCCAGCCCTTCTTCCATCATGACAAGCGCCAGACTGCCCGCCCGGACACTGCGCAGAAATTTCACCGCCGAAAGACGGCCAGGCACATTGACCGGATCCTGGCGAACTCCGGCGGAAAAAAGCAGATACGCCGCCTGGAAATTTTTCGCGTCCCATTCTTTCTGCGCATGGGCAAAGTGCTGGGCCGCGATGCCGCGACGAATCGCCCCCAGCCGCAGCAACGCCACATCCATCACCCGCACCTGATCATTCTTGCGCATAAAACGCAGCCACGAATAGCCGCCGGCCACCCCCAGAAGATAGAGGGAAAACAGGGCGAAAAAGCCATAAAGCGCGAGCTTGCGTAGAATCTGACCGGGGGTGGGCGCGTTGGGATTGTTTTTCATCGAGGTTATTTCCCGGCAGCCTGGGCGACCGGAGCCAAGAGCCGCTCAGCCTCAAAATAGCTTTGGTTGTGTTGGGCCGGCATTTCAAAAAAGTCCTGAATCAAGCCGGGATTCGGAATGATTCGGGTGAGTTCAAGCACGGTTTTGCGCCCGGTGGCATCGGTCACTTCCTCCCGAAACGCATAGGTCACGCCGCCGACCTCCCGGAAATCCGAATAGCGCGCCACCGTTTGATTATCGTTCTCGCGGGCCACTTCCCGGAAAGTAGCCGCATCAATGCAGACCACATAACCCGATCCGTCCGCCCGGTGCACAGCCACGCGGTGAAATTCCTTACCGACAGTTCCACCATCTTCCTTCCGCTCGTAAGTATAGCCCTCACCGACAAACAAGGGGTCGGCAAACTCGGTCAGATGAATCCGTGGGCCCATCTCCTGGGCCGAAACCAATTGCGTGGGCTGCCCCGGAACTTGCTGCCAGAAGCGCTCGCCATCAGCCGCCAAGATGTAGCGGGTGTTCCCGCCCGACCGGATCACCAAACGGAAACGGTCCGGCCGCATCTTGAATAAAAACAGCTGCTGCTCCTCGCCCGTTACGGTTTTTAATTTTCCCTCCACCGCATAGGCCTGTAATTTCTGCATGGCAGAGCCCACCTGATTGCGCCGGGAAAATTCGGATACAATATCCGCTGCAGTCAGCACCTTCGGCTTCACGGGCGCCGCTTCCTTAGGCACAGACCCCACTTGGCTGGTTTTTTTCAGCAAAAGCTCGAGATCGTCATCATCCATTTTCCCTTCGGTCAGCCGGCGATGCTGACTCGGGGAGGAATCCTTGATTTTGGCGATCAAACCGGCGGCCTCCGCGAGAGCTGCCCGCGCTTCACGACCACCGGCCGCCAAGGCGGCAGCCACTCGCCGCCGCGCAATTTCCTCGCGCAACGAGGCCTGAGCCGCGCCCGTCAACTTGAGACCAACCTGGCGCAACAACATCGACTCAAAGGGCCCGGATGGAACATCTGCGGAGATCAGCTGATCAATTTTTCCGGGACGGGTCCGCTGCAGTTCCTCCAAAAATTGCGCTGCCACCGCGGCAGAGAGTGCGAGCGGACATTCCGGCGCCTTTTGCTTGATCCAGCTTTGTACATAGGCGAGCTGGGCATCGCTAAACTGGGACGCACTCGGCTGGCTCTCCGCCGGGGCCAACGAAAACGCCGGATCCTTTGCCGCCGGCGCGGTTCCCTCCGCCGCCACCCAGCCATGACTGAAAGCCAGCGTGGTCAACAGCAGGACGGTGGTGGTGGGTATGCGCATGATTCGGGAAGGCCGCACTATCGCGGCGAAAATTTTCTCCGGTCAAGCGAGCCGCAGACCCCCAAGGGAGATTTCACCGGTTCGCCGCACATCCGTCACCACGATGTCACATAGCCTCCGCCAGCCGCAAGGGACGGATCACCCGCACAAAAAAATCATGCACGGTGATTGCGCCATTCCGGTGACGAATATCTGACGCCCAGGTAACATCTGGGTGTCGAACCGAACCCGGCCTTGACTGGTCATTTCAACCACGCAGGTTGGGAAATATTAATTTTCCACCAGCCATCTGATTGAACACCGCTCGCGGTTCTTTCGTCCGCTGCTTCGCCCACAAGCCCACGACCCACCCATTTTCCCGTGATCACCAGCTCTCCTCGCATGGTCCGGCTCCGTCGCTCGGATCCAGCCCTCCGCCAAAATCTCCCTCTGGTGACCTCGTCCCCAATGATGGAAGAGCCGGTTAACATGCCAGCGGTGATCGAGACGTCCGCCACGCGACAGGCCTTCCCCGGTGCGATAGCTGATCCTGTTCCCGTTGTCAGCGCACCAGTGGCGCAACCCTCGGTCGCCAACAAAGTGAACGTCGCGGATCATCCGCTCGCCCAACACGCCCTGATGGCGCTCCGCAATAAATTCACCGTCTCGCCCCAGTTTCGTCAGATCTGCCATCACCTGCTGGCGTTGCTCACGATCGAAGCCACCCGCAAGCTGCCGACGAGGGACGACTTGGTGCAGACGCACTCGACGACCCATACGGGACCCGTGTTGGCCAAACCCGTGGTCTTTCTCTCGGTCAACCGCCAAGGGCTCGGGCTAGCCCATCACATGGCTGATTTTTTTCCCGACCTTTTGGTAGGTGCGATCAGTCTGGAACGAAACGGCAATCCCGGGATTGAGCCCCGCCTCCATCTGGTCAATGCGCCAGCACTGAGCGACGCACGGGTAATTCTTTTTGATCCGGTCGTGGCCACTGGCCTGACCGCCAGCCAGGCGATCAAGTTCATCCACCGAACTGGTGCCACTGACGTCACGCTGATCAGTTACATCGTGAGTTTCCAAGGCTTGAGCCGGCTGCAAGCGGCCGCCCCGGATTTGTCCATTTGGACAGCTGGCATCGACAGTGATTGGGATTCCAAGAAAGGACCGTTACCCGGTCTCGGAAATTTCACCGAACGTCTTTATGGCTGACGTTGCGTTTGCGAAATTTGCCATGCGGCATCGCGCTGTTTTGCTAGCCTTGTCTTGTCTCGGGGTGCTCCACCAACTGGAAGCGAGCCCCAGCCAGTCAGGTTTGCTCAACGACTTGCTTGACCGATCACCGTTTGGGATTCCCGAGACGAAAAACGTCGGAGACGCGTTGATCGGCAATGCGCTCGAATTTCGTGGCATCTTGGAAGAAAACGGCAGCCCCATTTTCAGCATCTTTGAAATTACCCCCCGTCGCTCCACTTGGGTGGGATTGAACAATTCGGCAAACGGAATCTCCATCAAGTCCTACGATGCCGCGACCATGACAATCACTGTGGTTTATCAGGAAAAACATCTGACGCTGCCACTCAAAGGCGGTGTCGCTTGGGTCCGGTCCGCGCCCTCAACCCCAACGCGTGCGCCCCAGCCGACCCCGGCCCTTGATACATCCTATCATGACCAGCCCTTCCGCCTCGGCCACGTGGCCGAGGAAACGGCTATCCGTCGAGCGGTACGCAGACCGGCCGTGGAACGCCCTAACGCACCTGCTTCGACGCAGCACTGATCTTCCCCGGAGGAAAAACACCGCTCCCGATTTCGGTCTCCCCTCCGCCAGCCGCCGGAATTTTCTTCGGTCCGAATCCGAGCCACCGGTACCAGTTGGCGGAATTGAAGAGCGGCAAAAAGCAAAGCAACCCGATGCTGGTCAGGCCGAGCACGGCGTAACCGGTGGCATCGTGCAATTTTCCTTCGATCGCATCGCTGCCATACGCGTAAGCCCACGCGGTCAGGAAAAGACTGCGCAGGAGATTCGTCACGAACGCGAAACCCATGGCGAGCACGACCAGCAGCATTTTTTTCCAGGTCCGATCTAAAAAGGCCGCCGCCAGAAATGAGCCGGCAAACAGGCAGCCGGTCAGTGAGCGAATACCCGAGCAGGCATCGGCCACCCCCACCTGCCCCAAAGGCAGCACGAGCACGTTGCCCTCCTGGATCAGCGGATAGCCGAGCAAACTGAAAACGGTGAACACCACCGTGACTACTTTTCTCAACAGCATCAGGCTGATGGCATTTTCCACAGCCGTCACCAGTGGGGCGGAAAGAATCCAGATCAAAGCCGGGAAAACAAACAGCGCAACGGCCCGCAAACGCGCCTCGATCCAGAGGGACCGCCAGCCCAATGCGGGCACATCTCCAATCCGACCCTCTGGGACGTTGAAATAAATCATACCAAGGAGCACACCGGAAAAACCCACGGCCAAAGCCAACGAACCAGGCTGGGTCACCCCGGAACCGGCCCGATAAACGGCACCCAGCAAAAAGAAGATCAATCCAAGTCCCAGTGTAAGACCGGCCGTCCAGGAGATGATATGTCTCAGTCCACTCGGCAACGGACTCGGCCCAGTCGTAAGAAACAGTGCCTGCAATTTCGGCCAACGATCAAAGACCAGATAAACGACAAACACCGGCACGAGCCAGCCGAAGGCATAATCCGGCTTGGATTGCCACCAATGCATTTGGTCCAACGTCAGACACACGACAAAAACCAAGGCCAACGCGAGCGCGGCAAGAAAGCGGTCTGGAATACCAGGCAGAAGCCGGCTGAGTATTTTCGGCATGCACAAAAAAAGTTGGGAGCCGGTTTTTGGCCTGCAACAGGATTCCTCCCGCCAACCGGCTTCTCCTCCCCTTCTCGGCTCGATTTCACCTGGCTGTAACATAACTCTGATCGACCCCGATCAGGACCAGCGATTCTTATGAGGAGTGACTCAACCGCATGGGCCCAATCGTTCCGAGTTTGTCCTGTCCCCCGATAATTCGTGGGTCGAAGCCAAACGCCCCCCGCTCCACCCGCAAGAGGTCGGACTGGTCGGAATCACCGCTCTGCATTTATGTTTTCTGCCGTGGGCTCTGGGCACCATGCACGTGTGGAGCCAACTCACGAGTCTCGGTTGCGCCATCGCGGGCTTTATCTTGGCCCTCTGGCCGCGCCGCACCAGCGAGGATTTTGGTGGTGAACCGGGCCAGGTTTTCTGGCCGGCCACGTCACTCCTCAGACTACCAGTCTTTTGGGCCGGTCTCGCCTTACTGGGCTACATCATCCTGCAAGGTTTGAATCCCGCCTGGCATTTTGTGAGCGATGCCGACTCCTGGTGGCTTGAGCCCCTCGACCCAGTCACCTGGCTTCCCACCAGTGTCGAAGCACCGTTTGCCCGTTCGAATCCCTGGCGAACAATGATCGTCTTCGGATCGCTCTTCTTGCTGGTGAACTCGGTCTGGGTGGGTTTTACCCGGCGAAAAAGTTACTACGCTTTCTTCGTTCTCCTCGCCGTCAATGCAGGTCTGCTGGCGTTGTTTGGCCTCGTGCAGCGTCTGAGCGACACCCCACGGATCTTTTGGTCTTATGTGCCCAGCAATGCGGGTTTCGTCGCGAGCTTCATTTATCCCAACCATGCCGGCCCTTACTTGTATCTCTTGGTGTCACTCGCGGTTGGACTGGCTTTGTGGCACGCGCAGCGCGTGCGAAAGCAAATCGGAAGTTTCTGGCCGGTGGCGGGATTCGTTTTAATTTCCGCCGGTTGCAGCCTACTCGTCATCATCTCCAATTCCCGCATGTCGATTTTGCTCCTGTTGGCGTTTATGCTGGGCCTCAGCGGGTGTCTGGTGTTGCGCCTGTTGCAACGCAGCGGACCGGCCCGTTCCCGTCCGGAAATATTCCCGCTTGGCCTGGCTTTGGCCGCAATGCTCTGCCTCGGCATCGTGACCCTGAACACCGATCGCATCCGCAACCATTTCGCGCCCATCATTTCCAACCCCACCAGCGCCATCCTCGACCGGACCCTTCCCCGACAAGCGGCGGAGAACATGCTGCATGATTATTGGCTCTTCGGCTGGGGTGCGGGTTGCTTCCAGTATGGCTTCCCCAAATACACGGAAAAATTCCCGGAGATTCATTATTTTTCGTACGGGCCGCGTCGGCTTTGGGAGCACGCCCACAACGATCTGGTGGAGTTCCCAGTCGAATTGGGCGTGGTCGGCATGTTGCCCTTGGCGGGCATTCTTGGCTGCGCGGCGTGGCAACTCTATCGCCGCCGCTTCTGGCGCAACGTCGTCTCGCTTTCCCTCGGGGTAGGCTGCGCGTTGATCCTGGTGCATGCCTGGGTGGATTTTGTTTTTCAAAACCCCGCCATCCTTCTTTCGTGGAGCGTCCTGCTGGTTGGCGCTCTCCGTTGGCTCGAACTCGATCAGCCGCGTGCGCAAAAGCGACCAGCGGCTTCGCCTAGTCCATGAACGGCGTATACTCCGGCACCAGTCGCTTCATCGCCTGTTTGATCGCCACTGGGTTGCCCACTGCCACCGTCGTCCGCAAGTGGGAGAGCCAGAGTTCCGCATCCCCCACACCGTTTCCATTCTTGAGCTGAAAGATCCGTGGATGCTCCGTCGGTGCATGGGTCTCCTCGTCATGGCAGAGTTCCTCAAAGAGCTTTTCCCCCGGCCGCAGTCCCGTGATCTTGATCTTGATATCCGCATCGGGCTTGTAGCCGCTCAGCTCGATCATCTGCCGCGCCATATCGATGATCTTCACGGGCTGTCCCATATCGAGGATGAAAATCTCCCCGCCCTTGCCGATGGTGGCCGTCTGCAACACCAGACCCACCGCCTCGGGAATCGTCATGAAGTAGCGCGTCATGTCCTGATGCGTCACAGTCACAGGTCCGCCTTGGGCGATCTGCCGCTTGAATGTCGGGATCACACTGCCACTGGAGCCGAGGACATTCCCAAATCGGACGGCGAGAAACACCGTGCGATTGCCTGGTGCGTGCTGGTGCGCTTGCAGGGCCTTTTCTGCGAGCCGTTTGCTGCATCCCATCACACTGGTCGGATTGATGGCCTTGTCGGTCGAAATGAACACGAAGCGTTCCACGTCAAACTCGCTGGCCAGCCGGGCGAGCCCCGCTGTCGCCAGGGTATTATTTTTCAACGCCTCGCCGGGTTGACGTTCCATCAGCGGCACATGCTTGTGCGCCGCCGCATGAAACACGATCGCTGGACGGTGCTGCGCAAATACCATCCGCATCGCCGATTCGTCCGTCACATCGGCAATCAAGGGCAACATGCTTTCGCCATGCTCGACTCCAACCAGTTCCTGTTCGATTTCGAAAAGCGCCAGCTCGGTCTGGTCTACCATCACAAGTTGGCGGGGTTCGCAGGACAAAATCTGCCGGCACAATTCGCTACCAATGCTGCCACCCGCACCGGTCACCAGCACGACCCGATCCTTCAGCAACCGGGCGATCTCCGCTCCATCCAGATTCACCGGTTCGCGGCCAAGCAAATCCTCAATGGTCACCGGCCGGGTGCGATCAACCTTCACCGCACCCGATGCCAATTGCTTGAACATCGGAATGATTTGGGTCGTCGCTCCGATCTTTCGGCCAAACTCGACGATTTCCCGTAATCGCTTCGGCGTCACCCCCGCCTGGGTGATGACCAATTCGTTCACCCGAATCCGCGTGGACAGCTTCGCCAGTTTTTCGAGCGGCCCGTAAATCGGAAGGCCGTGGATACTGCGGCCGATATTCTTGGCGTCATCATCAATGAAGAAAACCGGCTGCAGCCCGCACCCGCGCCGCTGGAGCAGGTTCTTCGCGAATTCCTGACCGACTTCACCGGCCCCAATGATCGCCACTTGCCGCTCGACCAGTCCGGGCCGCATCTGGCCCGACACGCTCCACATCCGCGCAATCCGCAGGGAAAGACGGAAGGCCGAGATCAACGCCACGCTCAGGACGAAATCCATCAGAATGACGCCACGCGGCGGAGCAGCCGTGACTTCCGACAGATACCACAAGCCCAACATCATGCCGGATACCGTGCCCATCGCGAGGACCACCCCGCCAAAATCCGCCAAGCCATAGTAACTCAAAACGCTGCGGAATTGTCCAAACGAACGCAGGAGGATCAATTTGCAGAGCACAATGGGGATGATCAGGGTCAGCCATTGGTTTTGAAAGTTCCCCGGAACATCAAAATCCCAACGCATCTGATACGACAGGAAAAAGACCGCACCCAGTTCCAGAGTATAGATCAGCAGAATGGTGGCAGCCCGGGCAAATTGTGATCGCCCAATATTCAGGTCGCTCCACTCCAGTGCCCGCCGTGCGCCCACCCTCAATTTTTCGCGCAGCGACAGACCCAGCCTCATCAGCAGAGACGGAGCCGCCTCGATTGCGGATGGCGCGGATGCGGCGACGGCAGTCCGACGACGCGGCTTGTTCGGGAAAGTATTCCTGACGACATCGACCACCCGCAGACAATCCTCCTCCGTCATGGAAGAACCGGAGGGCAGACAAAGACCTTGCGCAAAAAGTTTTTCGGAAACCGCCCCCCCAATATGTTCACAACCGGCAAAGACCGGCTGAAGATGCAGCGGCTTCCACACCAGTCGCGCTTCGATATTTTCCACCTCCAGGGCATGCCGTACTTTCTCGCTATCCAATCCGGCTATCGCCGGATCGATAGTCAAACACGTGAGCCAACGATTACTCCGCGACCGCGGCGCCTCCGGCATAAATTTCAGCCCTGGCAGATCATGCAGTCCTTCGTGATACTTGGCGAAGATCCGTCGACGCGACTCAACCCGCTCGCCCAAGACTTGAAGCTGCGCCCGGCCAATCCCCGCCAGTACATTGCTCATCCGATAATTAAAACCTAGTTGGGAATGCTGATAGTGCTGCCCGGGATCCTTGGCCTGCGTCGAGAGAAAGCGCGCTTTGGCGATCAACTCCGCATCGTCTGAAACCAACATACCGCCGCCCGAGGTCGTGATGATCTTGTTGCCGTTAAAAGAAAAGATTCCCGTCCGGCCGAACGAACCGGCCGGCTTTCCCGCGAAAGTCGCCCCCAGCGCTTCGGCCGCGTCCTCGATCAACGGCACGTCATATCGTTTACAGGCGGCGGCAATCCGCTCGAGATCCGCGCACTGCCCGTACAGGTCGACCGCAATCACTGCACGCGGTAAACGACCGGACTTGGCCCGGGCGGCCAGCCATTCCTCAAGCAAACCCGGATCCATATTCCAGGTCGCCTCATCCGAATCGATAAACACCGGCTTGGCCTGTTCATAGATGATGGGGTTGGCCGAAGCCGCAAAGGTGAAGGTTGAACACACGATCTCATCCCGAGGCCGCACGCCCAGCAGTCGGAGCGAAAGATGAATGGCTGCCGTGCCGGAGGAAACCGCCGCCGCATGCCGAAAGCCAAAACGGGCCGCAAATTCCTTCTCGAAAGCGTCCACATGCGGTCCGACCGGCGCGATGAAGTTGGTTCGAAAAGCCTCTTCGATAAAGGCGAGTTCGACCGCCCCCATATGCGGCGGGGAAAGAAAGATCCGGGACTTCACGGGGGGCGATAGCGTGGGCGCGTTCATAGAATTTTGCTTTTTTCCGGAGGATTCATCACCAAGCCGAGCCGGCCCAAGCCCCGCAACACGTCGCAGAAACCGGGATCGCTCCACAGATTTTCAAGGGGTTCAGTGCTCGTGAGCCGGATAAAATATTGTTCACGACTCCCGAGGAGCGCCTGTTGCACGGCATCCTTCCACCACAGCACGGGGTCGGGGATATTATTGAAACGCTCGCCGTAGTCGTAGGTCCGCCCCTCGACCAGGTGCCAATACATGACATAGATGGACGCGCCGCCGTTGGGCGGTTCAAAGACCCGCCATTCCGCCGGCTGCAGGGCCGCGCCCTCGAAAGTTTCCGCCGCTTTGAATTTCATCTGGAGACACCGCCAGCCATTTTCCGTCCAGCAACGGTCGGGCGTGTGCGAGGCTACGAGCCGCGTTGGCATTTTTCCGGCACCCCAATAGGCAACGTAGACGCCAAATCGTTCGCCGCTACGGCTATACTCGCGCGAAACAAACTCGTCATAGTTCAACACCTTCTCCACTTCACCGGACATAAACTCATTGGCGCCCAACGGGACCTCGCGCCCGGTCCAGCCCGGCAGTTCGGCCGGAATCGAATGGGCCAGATGGCGACCGCGGGCCTGCGGCGTTTCGCGAAATAGACTCATGCCCTGCAAAGCCACGGCCACCACCAACACGCCACCCGGCAAAACCAGGGCCCAAGGCCGCTTAACTTTCGTCGCCTCACTCATGCTTCACTCCTTTCATCACATAGGGTCGCGCCGGCACGCCAAAAACGGTCGCGCCCGCCGACACTTCCTGCATCACCACCGATCCGACACCCACAATAGCCCCGTCTCCCACGCGCACGCCCGGCAGAATTGAGGCATGACTCCCCACCAACACGCTCTCGCCCAAGACCACGCCACCGGTGATATCGACATGACAATGAAGCTGGGACCATCGACCGACCACCGCATCGTGCGCCACGGTCGAGTGCAGGTTGATTGAAACAAAATCACCCAATTTTGCATCCGAACCCACGACCGCGTGGGGACAAAGAATGACCCCTTCACCGAGACTCACGTTATCCCCGATCACCACGCTGGCATGAATCACCTGCGCGAATTTACCTCCCCGCCGGGCAATCGACTCAGTCGCCCGGCGCTTATATTCCACGTTCCCGATGGCACAGACAAATACGTCGGATTCTTCGGGCTGATAATCGTCCACCCGCCCCAAGACTGGCACGTTCTTGTGAAACGCATCGAGTGCCCGCAAATTGTCATCAACGAATCCCTTCACGGCCCAAGGCACGGTCGCTTGCCGTGCCCAAGCCAACACTTCGCGGCCGAATCCACCGGCCCCAATGATGACCAGTTGTTTCATGGATTCACGCGGGATTTTTTAAAATTTCTCGTCGTGGCAATGCTCTCGACCAGTCGCACCACCGATGGCAGATGAAACCGCGGCAACCGTCCCCCAACATGAGCCAGCAAAAGACGTTTCACAGCGACCGGATCACGTTCCTCACCTCGCCATATTATTTCCGCCCCCACCACCTGCCCAAGCACAGCGTTGGGCACCGCCATCACCCGGCAATCGACCACGGCGGGATGCGTGAGCAGCACACTCTCCACTCCGGCGGGCAAAACTTTTTCTCCTCCGACATTGATCAATTCATCCCTGCGGCCAAGCACGCGTAAGGTGCCATCCGGCAATTCTTCCGCCAGATCACCCGTCTGAAACCAGCCGGCTTCGGCAAATTTGCGGCCATCGCCCGAGAGATAGCCGAGCGCCCGGGCGGGACTTTTAATCCAAAGTTCGCCCGCAACCACTTTCCAGGCAAAGCCGTCGGACGCCGCGCTGAGAGTGAGTCCGTCGCCCATACTTTGGACCGGCAGCGCACCTGTTTCACTCGTGCCGAATCGCTGCACAAACTGAACCTGCGGCAGCGCCCGTTGCAGCCGCTCCAGCAAACCGCCCGGCATGGGTTCGGCCCCGTACGGCACGACCCGCAGCGAACTCAAATCGTGTTTGAGCGTCGCCCCGGTGATCAGCAGCATATTGAGCAAACTGGGCGTCGCCGGCAAAACTTCGATCTGGTGGCGCGCAATGGTTGCGGCAATGGCATCGGGTGCCAGATCCAAGGGAGGCGCGACCAGTACCTGCCCACCCGCCAACGCGCGCCACGCCATATCGAGTCCACCGATGTGATCGAAACGCATCAAGGGCAGGATTCTTCGGGGCCGTCCCTCCCGCACTGAAACGGTGGCCAGCAATCCGCTGAGATCGTGCAATAAAACTTTCGGCGCACCGGTGGTTCCCCCGGTTGCCAGAATCAATCCCGGATGCTGCCTCACACTCAACTCTTCGAGGAGTGCAGCCGCGACGGGGGATGCACTTCCCAAACCCACCCGTTCCAACCGGTCATGCTGAACCCACCAAGCGATATGGATAAATTCCTTCCATCCCTGCAGTTCACTCCATCGTTCCCGACGAAGGGGTGCCACGATCAGTCCCATCGCGGCGGCACCAAAAAGCCAGGCCAACGATTCGAACGACGCCTCCCCCGGCACGATGATTACCTCGCCGGCGACCGCCCCAACACTGGCACAACGTTGCCACACCACTTCGACCGCCCGGCCAAATTGCGACCAGTTCCGCGACCCATGATCGTCCAGCCAGACCACGGCGTCATGGCGGCGCTGTGCGAGTTCCCTGATTGCCTCCACGGAAAAAGAGACGGTGTCAGCTGGAGCGTTCATGGTGGTGGAAACGTCAACGCCCTCACAGGGCGCCGTGGCAATCAGCCGGTCACGCCTCCCAGATAAATAATCTGGCCAGTGACAAAACTGCTTTTCGGGGCCAGGAAAAAGTCCGCGACATTGATCACATCCTGAATCGCCCCAAAACGCCGGATCGCCTGCCGCGCGAGCAACGCATCCATTTTATTCTTGGGCACATTCTTGATCAAATCAGTCGGCACCGGCGTCGGGCCGATGGCATTGACCGTGATGCCAGCCTCACCGAGCTCGCGGGCCAGCACTTGCGTGAAAGATTCCACTGCCGCCTTGCTCGCGGCATAGAGCGATTCCCCTTCGAGGCGCAGCGGTGTGGCCACGGTCGCAAAATTGACAATACGACCGGATTTTTTTCTCACCATCGCCTTGCCCACCTCACGACAAAAAAGAAATGTCCCGAAGAAATTAGTGCTGAAAATCGACCGGGCCGTCGCCAGCGGCGACAACAAGGCATGATTCATCGAGGCGATGCCCGCATTGTTCAGCAAGCCATCGATCCGTCCGTGTTGACGGACCACCGCGTGCACCATGGCCACGACCGCCTTCTCGTCGGACACATCAAGTTCGTAGTGAGAATAATTCGGATGCTGAAGCGAAGCCGGCGCCCGACTGCAGCCACAGACCAAATCACCTTGGGCCAGATAATGCTCCGCCAAACCCAGGCCGATCCCTCGACTGGTACCGGTAATAATGAGGACGCGCGGAGATTTCATGCGCCCAGGAGTTCGACAATATATTCCGACAAGGCCGTAACATCCCGGAACGGCGACCGACTGCGACTCATGGCGGCTTCACTCGCCAACACGACCTCGCGTCCAAATATTTCGGCAATCCGATATTCGAGGTCGGCGAGATAGCCCACCAAACCGAGGCTATCGAGCGTTCCACCCGGACCGAAAATCGCCTCACCTGGCGAATTTCCTGCCGATTGAGGCAAGGTCTCGATTACCAAGTGACGTACTTTTTCTAAAGAGATTTGCGCGGACGTAGTCATGACCCGGACGTTGTTTGCGCCAACGGGCTCTGTCCAGAATGCGAAGGTTACATTATTGTGACCGCGCTCCGGATTGTAACCAAAGCGATGCCCCATCGCCGAAACCGCATCGCTTTCCTTACAAACACCGGTCCGTCAGTCCGTAATTACGGATATGCCGAATTTACCTGGACGCGTGATTTCCAGTGAATCGAGACATCGTTGCCTCACCCGCCGCAGAAACATTTTTGCGATGAATCACCTTCAACGCTGTGAGTGCGATCACCTTGAGATCGAGCCAAAAGGTCCGGTGCGTCACATACCACACATCGAGCCGAAATTTTTCCGACCAACTCAGGGAGTTGCGACCATTGATCTGCGCCCAACCGGTCAGACCTGGCCGGACTTCATGACGCCGAGCCTGCTCCTTCGAGTACAACGGCAGATATTCAACCAGCAAGGGCCGAGGGCCGACCAGACTCATGTCACCGCGGAGAATATTCCAAAGTTCTGGTAGTTCATCCAGACTCGTTGCCCGCAACCATCGGCCAAACGGGGTCAATCTCTCGGCGTCTGTCCGAAGATTTCCTGCCTCATCATGTGCATCCACCATCGAACGAAATTTCCACATGGTGAATATCACGCCACGCCGCCCCGGTCGCTGCTGCGAAAAGAGCACCGGCGATCCAAGATTGATCCGCACCAGCACGGCCAACATGAGGAACACGGGCGCGAGCAAAATCAGGGCGGTGAACGCGACGACCATATCAAACGGGCGTTTCATGGGAGTTCCTCAGTTGATGCCGATCTTCATCGCCATATCGGCCACGACTAAATCGACCGCCGTTAATGAATCTTTGTTTTCTAGCTCAGCAAAAAGCCGCAGCCAAAGTGCGGAGACCGGACCCATATCGTAGTATTCGTGACCAGCCGAGAAGGCATTGCGCCGCTTGGTCCACAACGTGTCCCTATCTTGGGCAATCTGCGCCAGAACGTGATTCAACGTTCTGGTGTCTCCGGGCTCAACCACCCACCCGCAATCATGACGGAGAACCAAGTCAGCGAGATCCGACTCGCGCCGGCAAATTGCCAAAACGGCCTGACCGGCGACCAAAGCGCTATACGTTTTGCTCGGCATGACCACCCGCTCTGCACCGGGGGCAATCGTAACCAAGGCGACGTGGGCTCGTTTCATCGCAACCGTCCATTCGGCATCGTTCAACGATCCGCCCCAAGTCACGTTCGATGTCGTCCGAGCTTCACGGCGCAGAAGGGCATAACCGCTTCCGCTCGCGTTGAACTGCCAGGAGACGCCATCACATATTCCACCTGCCCATGCATCCACCAAGGTCCGCACGTCATGCATGCTTCCCATTAACCCCGAATATAAAATCTGCGGCGGCTCGCCCACCGCGAGCAAACGTGGCGGAGCATTTCGAAAGGGTTCCCCATCGGCGCCGACGGGAATCACCACCGCCCGACGGGCCGGACCATAGGTCGTTTCCACATACTGACGCAGGCGTTCGCCGAGAAACACCGTCACGCCACATCGCTGCAGGGCGAAGCGCGTTATCGCAGCACAGCGGCCGGCGGTCCACGATTTCGGTTCGATTTTTCCCGCCTGAATCAAGGCTTCGGGAAAAAGATCATAAAGCAAGTGGATGGTCGTCCCGGAACCACTGGCCATTTTTTCCACCAGCGCGGGGGCAAAGAACGGATTGGTGGTCACCACGCGGATGGGCGCAAGCCCGGTCCGCTTACTCGCGGCACGCCAGCAAATCCAAGCGTAACCGGGATACATGCGCCAGCGCAGCACAAGACGGCGGAAAATGCCCCGCACCGCGCGATAATCGGATTCAGAGATCGCCTGATGCTGCACCACCCGCGCTCCACCAGTTTGCCATTCCCGCAGGAGTCGTCGAAAAAAAGCCGCCCCGCCTACCGAGTTATACACTTCAATCAGCATGGGGAACAGGGAGGTACTGCGGTGCCCGGGGTGAACGATCCGTCATACCGCGCGCCAGCAACGCCTCCCACGCATCGATGTGGCGGTGCACTTGATAACGATCCACGAAGCGCGCCTGCGCCGTGAGCGCATAGCGGCGGCGGACCTTCGCATCCAAGACCAAGGTCCGCATCGCATCCGCGACCGACTCGGCTGATGGTTCCGCTAACAACACCGCGCCTTGCTCGTCGAGGATGGTGGGAATCTCGCCCGCACGGGTGGTGATGATCGCGCAACCTGAAGCCATCGCTTCCAATAGCACGAGCGGTTGCGCCTCCACCGCATACCGGGTTGGCAGAACAAAAATCGCGGCATCGCGAAACAACGCAGCTTTATCAGCCCCGACCGCTCCCTTGATCCAACGCACCCGTACCCGGGCACTGAGGTTGATGGCCGTCAGCTGCTGCTCAATCCAACGTTCGCTTTCCGCCAAGTTCCGGAACCGGCCGCTAAATTCACTCGCCACCAAACGTCCACACATCACCGCGTCAATCGACGGTCCATTGCGCATGGCCAGTTGCTGCAACGCCTCAAGATACTCGGGAAATCCTTTCGTATCGATCAGACTGCTGAGAAACAAGCAGCGCACCGGACGATCTGCTTCAGTCTGCAACGGATGTTTGGCGCTCGTTGCCTCAATCGAGATTATTTCCAGATCGCAGGAATTCACGAGCACCACCACACGCTCCGCTGAAATCCCATGTTCGATCAAACGCGCCCGCTGGCGTTCACCCAACACCGTTACCGTTCCGGCGCGACGAAGAAGAAAGCGAAACACCCGACCGTCCAGCGACGAGGGCATCCACTGCATGAAGAGGCTGCCGTGCAGTGAAATCACAATCCGCTTCCGCCCCAAGCTGACTGACCCCAGCAACAGCGGAAGGAGATCCCGAACGAATCCGGCTCGGGTCTGGCACAGATTAACACAGAGCCACGCTCGAGGAGAAAACAGCAACCGCAGCGTGCGTAACCAAGCAGCCAACAATCCAAGGCCATAACGCAACAAAGCCCCACGCTTCCCGCGATAGTGGTCGAACACTGGATGGGACAACCGCCGACAATTCCAGCCGCGCTCTTCCAGACCCCTGATAGCAAGTTCCGTCGCCGCCTTCTGCCCGGAGAAGCCGGTGGGATTGACGAAACAAAAATAGATTGTCCCTCGCGTTGGCAAACGAGCCGTCATGTCGATGCAGGAACCGCTCGCAACGCGAGGAGGTTGACCGTCAGCCGGGTGCGCCATGACGCGGAATGTCCTGGCCGCTGCTGCCGGACATACGCGACAGCGGCTTGGACAGCCTCCGCAAAGGCGGCGGGAGAAAACCGGTCGATGATTTCACCCGACCGTTTCCCCATCGCGGCAAGTTGCGCTGGATTCAACGCGGCCAGCCGGGCGAGCAGTGCAGCGAGTCCGGCGGCATCTTCGGGTTGAAACGTATATCCATTCTCTCCTTCAGAAACCAAATCCGCCGCGCAGCCGCAACGGGCGGAAACCAGCACCGGCAAGCCAGCGGCCATCGCTTCGTTTACCACCAGCCCCCATTGATCGGACAAGCTCGGCAGCACCGCAACATCCGCCAGACCGTACCAAACCGGCAAGTCCGGGTATTGAAGAAATCCGGGAAAAATAACTTTCCTCGCCAATCCCGCCGCATCGGCCATTGCCCGCAATTCCAATTCGAGAGGGCCGGAACCGGAAAGCACCAACGACCAGGCTTCGGATCCGGCCTGCTGAACATAAAGCGCGTATGCCTCAATCAATCGACCCAGGTTTTTCTTGGGAATGAATCGGGCCACACAAATAAAATACCGGGAAGGCAAATTCAGACGCGTCCGAATCGTCGCGGCCTCGCGCCGGCTCAATTCCGCGCCAGACGAAAAATGACTGTTGTCGACGACATCCCACGGTTGAAACCGACGTTCGGCACCCATGCCCAAGCTCGCCAGATAGTCGTGCGCCCGTTGTCCCGCCACCAAGCCTGCGGCAAAGGAGCCTAGTACGCCACGTTTGACGGCCTCCTTGATTGACGACCGTGGTTCATCCTCATGGGTGCTGTCACTACAGACGACGAGCGGAATATTTTCGCTTAAGGCGTAAGCAAGTACCCGGCTGATTTCTGGGTCCGAGTAGCCGACACACACGATCACGCCAGGCTGGAGACGGTGCAGCAGATGATTCACCTCCGCGGTCGATTGAACCTGAAAGCGGGCGTATGGACCGGTCTCTTCCACGGCGGTCCAGGCATAAACCGAGTCAGCCGGTCTGAATTCCACCACGTTCAAGGCCAGCGACTCACTCCCACCCAGAACGCAAAAGCGCGCGTGATGGTACGGGCCAATACGCTGAACAAAAAAGGCGACGGGGATTTTTTCCATCATCTACGAAACGGACGGTAAGCCACCGAGCGGGGGATCTGGCGGGCGCCCCCCAATCTGCGGCGCACCGCAACGGGGATTTTTTTGGCCCGCCGCGCCACGTAACCCAAGATCAGCATCGCCGGCAAAAAGGGCAGAAACCACATCGGCACCCAGTCACGCATTTGCGCGACAAAGAAGGCGATCAACACCGTCGCAAATATCCGATGGAAATCCGACGAGGGCGCTCGGGCATAAAGATTGTCAGCCAAAGCCAGCACCAGCCCGAGCCAGAATAAGACCGTGATGGGTCCGAAAATTCCGTAGCGGATGACTTCCCTTCCCATCAATCCCGGAGATGCACCCAGAAAAGTCTCCGCCGATGGGACGCCCAATCGCACGTTTTGAAAGAACAGGGTGAATTCCCGGGCCGTGTCATCGACCGGTTTCCACGGAAATACGGAGCGCGGTACCGGCATCAATATCCCTTCGATCGGTCGTTCCACCAGTCCGCGGATGAAACCGAGCAGCGGATTCGGCGCAGCTTCCTTCGCGACGAACTCGGTGCGGAAGAATTCCAACCCGTCCATCTGACTCGACGTTCCTTCGTTGCCCCGAATCTCGAACATCCGTTGGCCAAGATCCTTGAGATCGATCGAGCCCAATCCTTCGTTGCGGTAAAAAGATGCGGTCTGCAACAGCACGAACATCAGGGGACCTCCAATCATGGCGTACGCATATCCTTTGGTTCCGAACCGTGGACTACCCAAGAAATAGACGATCAGCCCGACGCCGAGAGTGACGAGGTAAGTACGTGACCCCTGCAAGGCAACGCTCGCGGTCCACAACAGCACGAGCGGACAGAGCGCCAACATCAGGACGCGATAACGCGAGCCCAGAAGATAGATCCAGAGCATGAAGAGACTGGTGGACCAGAAAACCATGTTCAAGACACTGGAGCCCACCGGACCACCCCAGAGCTCGAAGCCACTGAATTCACCGGTTTCCGACCACGCCGCACGTTGATAAACGATGTTTTTAAACGCGCCCACCACTACCTTCCCGAACAGAACATTCGGTATCGCGACCACGACAAAAACCAGCGCAAAGCCGACAAGGATCATATGATCGATATTGTCCCGTTTTGCTGCAACCGGATGAGGCACCAGTCCCTCCAGCGGAGTAGAGAGAAAATTCGAAACGAGCCGGCACGCTATCAACAGCATACCGCTGGTGAAATTCCCGAGAAATATTCCGATCAACTGGTCGATCTGTGGAATCCCGGCGAGGTTTGCAGTAAATTCCGGCAGCATCACCGGATTCGCCTGAAAGGCCTGATAATAGATAAAGCCACAAGTCGTTGCGATGAATCCAGCGAGATCGATCTTATCTTTCAGGAAACGCACGGTCGCGATTCCAGCGAGCACACCACCGATCAATCCGGGAATTATGCCATAGAGCAGCGACGACTCCATGGCGATGCCCAGCACCGCCACCAGCGCCGCGAGTAATGATCCCACTATGTATGTCGCGTGAAGGGAGGATTGCATCGTTTTATGCGACCGCAGCGACATACGCGGCGATCATTCCCGAGGGAGAAAAATGGCGGAGATATTCCTGTCTATTCGTCGGGCTCTTCTTCGCCTCAGTTCGCAGAGCACCTAGAATGGCCATCGCCAATGCGCCCGAGTCCGCCGCCGGCACCAGCAAACCGCAGCTTCCGCCATCGAGCGCTTCGCGACAGGCCGGTACATCACTTGCCACAATCGGCAAACCTGCGGCCAGAGCCTCGATTAACACCGTGCCCAAGCCCTCTTCCGGCGTGGTGGAGAATACGAAGACATCACTCTGTCCCAACAAGGCCGGCACGTCACGACGCGAGCCAAGAAACTTCACTGTTCCGCCCAAGTGCAACGACGCACAAATGCTTTCCAAGGTTCCACGCAGCGAACCTTCTCCCGCCAGCCAGAGTTGAACGTCCGGAACCGCCTTGATCACAGCTGGCATCGCACGGAGCAGAGTAGCGTGATCTTTGTGCGCTTCCAGAGTGGCCACCATGATCAATGTCGGGCGGCGGTCACGCCTCTGCTGTCGGGCAGAGTCGGCTGCTTGGCGAATACGCAATACCGGCGCGCAGTTGTATACGACACGCAGCACCGAAGAACACGCCACCGGTGAGCGGGAAAACTGATCCGCCACATACTGAGAGCAGCAGATCATCCGTCCGCCGGTGAACCAAGTGACGAATGTGCTGACCGTCGTTTGAATTTTCCCCCACCTCGTCCAGGTCGGCGGATTTCCGGCATGGGTGATCAATTTCCTCACTCCGGCCAGTCGCGCTCCGACGAGAACCCATGGGGAAAATCCATTGGCCCAGCAGATCACCAGATCGGGCCGGCGCTGGCGGCAAACCATCGCCACCTTGCCCACCATCCACGGATATTTGGCCAGTCCCTCCGGCAGTGCCTTCCCCTGCCCGTACCACCGTGCCTGTGTGCGCAGCGCCTCCGTCATTTCCGCCGGCTCAGGATGGAGCACGAAGACTTCCTGATTAAAAGTCGGTTCATGCAACCAGTCGAGAGCCAGCTTGACCGTGCCCTCGGCCCGAGGTGACCGGAGAATATGGAGAATCTTCATGCGTGGATCGGCACTGGTTTTCCTAGATTCACAAGACGCCGCCCCAATTGCTCCAAATCGAACGACCATGGCACAATCGCCGCCGAGCGGTCCGCCAGCAGCGCGGGGGAAGCGAGAATCTGTTCGAGCGACGCAATTATCGCTTCGCTCGAAACCTCCGGTAATATCCATCCGGTTACACCGTCGTTCACCACTTCGCCACAAAACCGCGAGGCAATGATCGGAAGCCGCCAAGCTTGCGCTTCGAGCTGGGTCAGACCGAAGCCATCCGAGTGGGTCGGAAAAAGAAAAACGTCCGACGACTTGTAGAACTCCTGGCATTCGGCCCGGGAAATCCGTGGAAAGTGTCGGATTCGCGCGCGACCAAAGTGGCTCGCCAGATTTGCGATGTCCGTATTACCGACGAAAGTGAATTCCACCGGGCGATCAGAAAGTTTCAACGCCGCTTCGATTGTTTCCGCGATCCCCTTCCTCAGAATGCATTGACCGAGGAATAACACCCGCAGCGGCCGAACGACGGAAAATTTATCGGGAAAATTTCGCTGCCAGTTTTTTGCTTCGGGCGGCGGCACATAGACCAGTGGGATCACTTCAATTTTTTCGGACTCAATCCCGGTTTTTTCCAGTGCGAGTCGTGACCACTCGGAATTGACCACAATATGACGCGCGAGCCGGCATTCCTGCCGCCAGTTTTCATAATAGGCTGAAGTCCCGGGTTCGAATGACGTACGATAATCCGACCAGCGACGGACAACTGCGCCAACTTTACGATCCTCCTCGGGCCCCGGATCGATCTGACCAAGCACGGGGATCCAACCGGCTTTGTGTGCCCCCGTGAAGAGCGCACGGGCTTCGTAACAATAACTGAAAAGATACCGTGCCTCACCCACTCCTGATTGGCGAAGCGCGCGCGCCGCCAGCAGCGACCACCAGTCATTGCGCGCCAGCACCCGACGCGCACCTTGCCAGCGACGGACGACAGCGAAAGCCTCCCACGCCAACGCCCGCCCCGGAAACGCCGCCACTTTTCCGATCGGAAGATCACGATGAAACCGATCATTCATGCGCCGGCCCAAACGGCCCACCGCAATCCGGGCCAGCGCCGAACCCGGAGGAATCCAGAGATCGGTGATCAATCGATCCAAAGCACCGACCCGCTGAAGCGCACGGGGAATGGCATACTGCTCGCGATGGCCCGCCTGAATACAACACCACGTCGAAGAATTGCCTGGCTCATTCATCATCGTGAAGAAACAGAAAGAGCGGCGAGGTCCTGATTTTCCCGCCACGGCTGCACCGGGTTGTGAATTTTGCCCGTCGTCAAGAGTTCGATCCACTCGTCAATGCAACGTTCCCAAGTCAACAAAGGAGACCACGACCGGGAAGCCTCCCGCAACTTCTCCACTGCCTTCTCGTCGGCAAATGCCGTGTAGAAAGCCTGTGCCACTGTTGAGGGAGTCGCCGTGGGAGAAAAACGAAACCCGGCGGAAGGAGGAATCGTGTCCGCCACGCCCTCGACCGTGAACCCGGCGACCGGAACACCCGCGCGCAAAAACTCCAAGGTGGAAATCCCCAGCGGTTCACGCGTTGAAAACAGACAGCCGACATCGCACCCGGTCAGAAATTGCAGAAACCGGTCCGCCTCCTGCGCCTTGTTGATAAATCCCACATATTCCAATCCACGCCGTCCGGCCAGTTCATCGGGGCACATCCCCGCGCATCGCACCACCGCAGGCATGTTCATTCGTTCAAGCTCCGTCCGCACCTCGAGGAGAAATGGCAGACCCTTGCGTTGCCAATCTTTGCCCACGAACCCGAGAATCAACGGGCGATCCCTTCCCGGGTGCCCGCGTTCAGCAGGAAAACTAAATCCATCCGGCAGCGTCAGATTCGCGCCGGGCAGGATCGTGACGACCTTGGCAGGATTGACCCCGCAATCCCGCACCACCGATTCCGCCGTCCAACGGGCCATCGTGACCACCCATTCACTGCAGGCATAATTCTCCCGTTCCAGCGCAATGGCCTCTTGTCTCACCTGCAAGGGCAGTTTCTCTGCCAACCCACCCAGCGTGCAGAAGCTCGCAAAAGTCGCGTCAACATAATGCAGCAGCCGGCCGCCGTGCTTCGCCACCGTACGGGCGCGGGGAAAATGCTGGTTAAAAGTAAGCACGGTTGCTCCCCAGTAATCGTCGGACACCGCCGCTTCGGCGCCGGTCAGAAACGAGTCGCTGTATTGATAGCCTCCTTGGCCTCGTCCGGAAACAATCTGCTTGAGATTCCACCACCGGCGCGCCTGTTGAAACCGGTCGAGATTAAGGCGGCACGCTTTCATCGCCAGCCCACGCGCCAACGCGGCTTCTCTAAAATGAAACGGAATGCCGCTCCAACAGTTGATGTCCCCGGCATCTCCGATGGCTGCAATCGAATCGATCATGAGGCACCGTCCTCCCCATCCTGCGCGACGATCTGCAAATACTGCGCCGCCACTTGCGGCAAAGCGAACAACGCTCGCGCCCTTTGTTGGGCCGCGTGACCATAGGCCACCCGGCGCTCCTGATTCGTCATGAGCTCAAGCAGCACGACACTCCACGCCGTCGGTTGCGCCGGAGGCGCATAAACCGCCCCGTCATCACCACAAACTTCCCGCATCACCCTGATATCACTCACCACGCAGGGCAGTCCGCTCATCATGGCTTCCGCCACGGCCGTGCCCATGCCTTCTGCCACCGTGGTCGAATGAACGTAGATATCCCAACCGGCGATGCGTTCCGCCACCGCGCTCACCGAGCCAAGGAAATGCACGTGCCGCTCGACACCAAGGCGGACCGCCTCCTGTTGGAGCAAGGCGCGCAAGCCGCCTTCGCCGGCAAACTCGATGACCACGTCATCACGCACCGCCCGTATTTTGCCAAGTGCGCGTATGATGGTGAGATGATCTTTGATCACATCAAGGCGCGCCACCATGCCAATGCGAGGCCCACTGCCAATCGGGAGGGCCCTGTGTACGCGATTTCGGTCGAACTCCCCTCCGACGGCATTATAGATCACCTCCGTGGTGAACCGCCCGAAATAGAATGCCCCGCGATGACTGGTCGCGACCTGCTGAGAGCACGCGACGAGCGTGATGTTTCGCGGGGCCGCATGCGCGATATGTTCGAGCAGCAGACGCGCCCGTAAGATAACGCCGGGAGCAACCGGGTTGCCCAGATAGACCGCCCAGCGCGCTGGCCAATCTTTCAGGCACTGCAGCACCAAAGACAGTCGACTGGTGCTCCAATAATAAATGCCCGCCGTTTGTTCCGCAGCCTGAGCCCATGCCGCCAGAATCATCTGGAAATAATCGCTCCCTTTTTCCCAAGCATCCAGGTGGACAACCTTGGCTCCGGTTGCTTCCCACTGGCCAGACATCGGCCCGCGACCACCGAAGACCACGACCGTATGACGGTAGGCCGGCAATCCTTGGATGACCCTCAGACAATTGATCTCACACCCCCCGAAGGCAGCTAGCGGGCTAAGATGCAGGAGTAGGTCTTTCTCTTTTTGTACCACAGATTTCAAATTTCCTTCGCGCGAATCAGGCGCCACGTACCGTGTACTCCCTTAAACTCCAGTTAACCCCGGGCGGGGCATTCTCGACGCAGAGCCCGGCCGCCGCCAGGAGGCTTTCGATTTCCTGCCGGGCCGCTTCGGAACTCGCAAACGCGTAGGGATGAAACCCGAAAATGATTGCCGGCTTAAACCGGGCCAGACTTTTTTTCGCGCCCCGGAAGACCTCCACCTCGGCTCCCTCCACGTCCACCTTCATGACGTCCACCGTGAGTTTCATTTCATCACAGAGAGCATCGAAGCTGAAGGCGCGAACCTTGACGCACGTTCTGGATTGCTCGCTGTCGATGGGATTGCGGTTAAGGCCGAGGCCGGAAAGCTGCGGTCCGTTCTCGATCGAATTCAGATCGTCGCCGCGCACCTCGAGAATCAACTCGCCCGCAGCCGTCGCGCAGCACGCTCCTTCCACGATCGTGACCCGATCAGCGAAACCGTTGGCGGCAATGTGCGCCCGCAGGAAACGGAGATTTCCCGGGCTCGGCTCAACGGATACCACGCGTCCGGTCGGGCCCACCAGGTGCGCCATTTCCAAGGAAAGCTGACCGACATTGGCGCCGACATCCACCACCGTCATACCCGGCTTGATCACAGATCGAAGCCACGCGACCGTCTCCGCTTCATAGGATTCGCCACCAAGCGCCACATAGGCATCAAGCCACCACACCCGGTTATTCTGGCGGGCACGAATCAACTTTCGCTCCGGTGTCCGCCACAGCTTCGCCCAAATGGGGCGCGCCAACGCATTTAAATGCAGGGTGTCGACCACCGGCCGCAAGGTCCGGTAAACCGGAAGAAGAATTTGTTGTGTGTTCATGAATTAAAAAATCGATTGAAGCCGGAGGGCAAAATACTCACGCCGGACCCGCTGCCACTCCGCGGGCCATTTTCTTTCGCCGTACAAAAGCAACCCAATCAAAGCCGGGCCATTGTTCGCTCCTCAGTCCCACCGCCGCCGAACTCGCCAGAAAGGTCGCACAGCCCACTATGCCGATCACCGTGATTTTGGCCCAAGCCAGGATGACATTCTCCGAACCACCCCAGACGACGCGTAAGAATAACAGCACCGTCAGAGTGCAAAGTGATGTCACCGCAAACCGGGCAAAAAGCGGCCACGCCGGGGCAAAGCCTTTTGTTTCCAACCAACGACTCAGCTCGCTCCTGCTCGCCCAAATGGTGGTCACCACCGATGCACCCAAGACACCAAAGCCAATATAATCCGACCGACCGGTATAACACAGAAACGCACCGGCAGCTCCTCCCAGCAGCACATTGAGCACTTCAAATAACGCTATCCGACGCTGACGATTGATCCCGACCAGGGCAAAAATACAGACATCGGTCATCCACGACGACACGGTCAAGGCGATGGCCGAGGCCAGCAGGACCGGCGGCACGACGACGTGATCGCGAGTCCAAATTGACACAAAGGACTGCCCCAAAACGGCGATCAAGCAGGCCGCGAGCGACAGCCACCCCAAGCCACGCTCAATCACATGGCAAAGGGTTGCAGCAATCCAACGTTTGTCTCCTTTCGCCCATGCCTCCCCGTAGGCCGTTTGCAAACTCGCGCTCCAGTTGAAAAGAAATCCGCCCACCACGCCAAGCAGAGTCATGGGCAGCGTCAACATCGGCACTTCACTCGAACCAACAAAGCTCGCGATCAGAAACAAAGGCAGCGTCGTGCGCACAAGCCGGCTGCCTTGCAGCAGAAAACTCTTAGCTCCCATCCGGAGCTGAATTTTAAACGATTCGAGCGACAGCCGCGCCTTGAGTGCGAGATATTCCCGGTAGCGGCGACCGGCAAGAAACAGAGTGACTCCGCACGCGAGACCGCTGGACAAGGTACTCGCAGCGACGACCGCATCAATGTCACGCAGCCAATAGGCCGCCGCCAACATGAGTCCAACCCCCAGCAATTGAAAATATCCCTGGATGCGGGCGAACCAAAATCCTTCCTGCAAGCCATAGGCCATCGCCATGCAACCGCTGATTGAAAGCATGAAACCCGATTTGAGTCCGATCAGCAGCAGACTGATTCCCGGTGCTGGTCCTTCGGAAAACATCGGCAACCGGTAACCAGCCTTTGTCGCCAAATAGACGAGGACGGCCAGAAACAGCGCCAGCGCTGCGGAGAGCCACGCGAGGACCACCGCGTGACGGAAGAGCGAGGCAACCGCCGGTTTGTCTTGTCGTCCGTGGGCCTGACCGATCAGCACCAATGCGCCCCAGTTCAACCCAGCATCGGCAAAATTCAAATAGCCCATGAAGGCCAGCAAAGTCAGAAAGCGCCCGTACGCCGCCACCCCCAGCCATTTCAAATAGAGCGGCACCGCCACAAACGAGAGCGCCGTCATCAAGTAGCCGAAACCCGAGGAGGTGATCGTGCTCAACATGGCGCGGCGATTCCTCTCGTTGCCCGCCAAGCGAGTCGTTTGATCAGGAGTCATTTGAGCCGGCCAATAGACTGGTGACATCGCGCAACTCGCCGTCCGAAGCAGGCTTCGCCCCGTCGCTTCCGTCGAGCGGAAGCAATATGATGGGGAAATGCCGCAGGTCGCATTGGTAGAAGTTTCACGCAAGAAGCCGGGCGTAAATTCACCCGGGAACCCAGCACAACAAAACCACTACAGGGTGCTAAGGCCCCCTCTTTCCCTTCAAGACATTCATCGTTACATTAAGGCGTCACACATGTGTCGGATGCGTTACGGAAAATCAGCTACTCCAAAATGATCGAGCTCCGGTCGGTAGGGCTTCGATTCGGCAATGATTGGTCACACGCCTGAGCCACGAAGGAGAGGACTGCCCAATATTATCCGCTACGCGATTTTCGAAAATAACAGTCCCCTTTTCGCTCGCCGGAAATCAATTGATCAAAATCTGCATCTGGAGCCCATGAGGCTTTTCGATTTTTGCCGTAAGCGCAGCTGGAAGCGTCCCCTTGAAGGTCGTCGAGAAACCGTTCCAAATGTTTTGATTGAAAACTGGATCGACGGTTGTTGCCCCAATATTCACGCCAAAGGAATTCGATAAAGCGGCCGTACCGAGGTTGAAGATGTTTTTGTACAAAATCGTATTCTTCACCCGTGCAGATCCGGAAAGATCACAATCAAGACCCCGGGGTAAATTCGTAAACCGGTTATGTTCAAAGAGCGTCATATCCAACGGATAACCGAGAGTTGATGGTCCGGTGGTCTGGAAAGTTGTTTCTCCGGCTCCAATTGTCGTAATGTCCGTTAGCAGATTCTTCCGGAATACGACTCCAAGGAACCCCACCCCCGGATCGACAATACGACTTCCCGTGCTGCCACAGCCGGCTGAGAGCCCGCTGTAACACGACTGGATGGTGTTGTTGCTGTAATAGTGGAAGAAACACGGATGAATGCGATGCTTGTCACTGACGAAGTCCTGAACGCCGGCCACGGATAGCGCAGTTCGCATATTGGTGATGGTGTTGCTGTCGCCGATCCAATCGTAGCACCCTCCGTAAGGTTCGATTGCTGTCATCGCCGTATAGTCGCTGGCGAAGTAGCTCTTGCCGTCCAAAGTATTGTGATAAATCGTCCACCGATATGTTCCGGCCTCGATGAGCACGACGCTGGTAGCATCGGGTATTACATTCCAGCTCGGACTAACTGTGATTGTCCGGTCGCCATCCCAACCGGCAACCGATCGGTACTGTCCCAAGCCTTTTCCTGCCGTGATCACCGCAGTCGCCGCGACACTTTGATAGTTCGTGGTCAGCTTGTCACTCAACGTGACCGTGTTTGGTTGCGCTACCGTCGCGTTACCCCAATCAAAAGTGTTTAGGTTTCCCTCACAAAGAATTTGTTCGCCACCATTGTCACCCGGCTCCGCACCGAGATCGACTGTGACATTGTCGCCGATATAGGCATGGCGTTGCGCCCCTTGATTGGCATTACCGGCGAGCAGTCGACCCTGACCTCGTCCCTCGTGGGAGGTAATATCGACATCTTGAAAGTGACAGTTGGTAATACTGAAATTATCCGTCGTTATCTCATGGATTGAGGAACTCTGATAATTGGCGTTCCAGAAAGTGCAGTCCCGGATCTCTACACCGTAATCATGATACAGGAAAATTTCACCGCCCACAAATTCACAGCCCACCACTGAAAGACGCTTTGTTTGGTGCGTACGGGCACAACCGCCGGAGTTGCTCATTTTGATGCGGAGATCAATCAACTGGATATCCGAGCCACTATCCCACGTACCGTTGAGTGCCCAGCACTCCTCTCCTGCAGCGCGAAAATTGGCGGTCGCATCGAGGGTCAATCCCCGGATCTCAATATCGTGAGTATTTCCGCCGTTCCCGAACAACAGGCCGAGTTTGCCGCCGCCCGGATCGCCTGGCCGTCCCGGCTTGTTGAAATCGGCATGGCACCTGAAGATGGTGAGATCTCGGCCGTCGCCTAGGTATCGCAGATCATGCTCGACGCTGAGCCCGTAACGCAACAGGTAGACGCCGCTGGGAAAGTAGAGCGTCGGGTGAAATCCTGTTTTATCCCGATAAATCAATGCGGCAAGATTGGCCAGGTGAATAGCATCAGTATCGTCGGTGACGCCATCTCCAGTTGCGCCATAGTTTTGAACGTTAAAAGTTTTTCCGTTCCACGCGTAGGCATCCGTTACGTTAAAGAAAAGCGGCCCGCTCCAGCCGTAGTTTCCGCCATGTCCATTGTGAACCCAGACTTCGTAGGTTCCGTTGCGTAGCGAATCCGGGACCTTGAACTGGACCCGATACGGATTCACTGACGTCGGTGCGACCCATTGGCCGGCAGCTCCCGTAGGCTTTACATAGATCCAAGATGATTCAGTTCCACCCGCGTGCGACAAATTGCGTCCATAGACTGAAACCGTATCCTTCCGGGTCACCTTATCGTCGGGATTGAGCCACCAAATCTCCGTACGGTTGACAGTGATCGGATTGCCGTATCCAGCGCCATTTTTCGGCCAAATAAAATAGGTCGACCATGCCGGCAAGACAGACGGCAGCGTGATGGCTGCCTTGGACCCGTCGAGTCGTTGAATCAACGCGGAGGCCTGAACCGCATCGCCAGCCGTCGTCTGCCCGTGAACGAGAAATTCAGTATCCTTGCCCTCGTCTGATCCGGTAAAGTTGGAAAGCAAGTCTGCCGTAAGAATCAAGCTGTCATCCGGCCCGCCCGTACGAGTCCACTCCGCGATCTTGGGTACATCCGATGCGACGTTCGAGGTCTCAACGAGAGGAGTAAACACATCCCATCCGGTCGGGGACGTTGGCTCCGGACTTGGTTTTACCGCATTCTGCAAGTCCGGCAGTACTGCTCCGAAATTAGTGACGGCGAACAAGCTGAAGACTAACGCGGCAACCAAAGCGGCAAGGTTTTCTTTTCCCTGAGCGCTCCGATCTGACTGGTGACATTCCCGAGGTATCATTGTTTCGTGGGAGTATTTCCAAATCCTTTCTATCGGGTATTAATCCCAACGCCTTTAGACAAAATCTGGCGTGCGGAGCAAACGTAACACAACGACCACCTGAAAGACGCCGGAGGCCGACACATCGATTTGATTCCGCTCACCGCGATTAGTTTCGAGATCGATGCGCCCCCCCCCAATTCCCGGGGAAGAGCGGCTCCGGATATTTTCGGAAGAGTTTTACCCAACCGAAACCGATTCGTCTCGGCGATGAATGGGTAACGTTCACTATCGCCGGACTGCTCGACTCCTGCTCACTCGCAGAAAATGCCACAGTTGATTTGGGCAGCCTGAAGGTCTCGTCCAACGCCGAGCAGAAGCTCCGGCCACGAGAATATTAACGGCCAATTATTCCGTCAGCATGGCCGCTTTCGCGGTATGCGCGCCACCCAACCACGTCCTGTCGACGAAAGGTGACGACAATCCAGATCATCACCGGCACGACAAAGCTCGCGCCCATCTGGGTGATTAACGATTCGTCCAGTCCCGCCACCACCGACTTCCAAAATGGGGCAAGGGTCAGCAACCCCAGGTCGGTCGAATTATTCCAAATGGTACTGGCCATGGAAAAAAGAATGAAGCCGTGGACCGAGATTATCCCCAGCATCATAGCCACGCCGCGTCGCCGCCACGGCACAGGCGTCGCCAAAATCAACGCCAGCAGCAGAGCTGTCGGCACCCAGCCGACGCCGCGAGAGTCCAGTTCCAAATAACGCACCGGCCCCTTCCCTTCGCGGTTTAGCTGGTCGCGGTTGACGAGGGCGACACGCGTGTCGAGCTGACGGTGCAGCTCTTCCGGCACCGCCTCGAATTGCAAATAGCGTTGGCCGCCATCCCGCGAAAAAGTCATCTGACCCAGGGTGCGGAAATATCCGCCGTAAATCTTGTTAAAGCCGGGCCACGGCAAAATCAGCAGTCCGTACACCAACGCGAAGCGCCAAAGAAATCCCACGATGAGGTTACGAGGCGACATACGGAGCAACTGGCACCGGCCGCTGCGCCCATCTGACCCAGGCCATCCAAAGCGAAATCGCCACCACGATGAAAACCGCCGGCCAGATTTCCACATGGGCCGTGTTGAAAAAACGGGGACGGTGCAGACCGATGAAATAGAGGCTGACGATGCGGACAAGATTCAATCCCTGCAGCAGCACTGCACCTACCAGAATGCCGGTGACCTTGCGCATGAACGACGCAGGGAATGCCAACAGCGCCGCGCAAAACAACCAGGACGGCTCGATGGCATCGCAACCACGGCGAACCGTGATAGCAAAACGGGCGGAGCGAATTGTGATTTCGGACACATGGCTGTCCTGCCCCAACACGTTTAGAATGCCACTCGCCAGCCAAGCGTTAGCCCCCAGATAGGTGTAGAGCCATCGTTCGAAAAGGGGCGTGAGGATCAGAACATAAAAAGCGCCCAGCAGTACGCCAAACAGCAGACCGAAGCGCCAGATCGGCCCCCCATTTGCCAACCATGCGGGCAAGCGGTTCTCAACAAGAGGTTTTGATCGACGGTTTTTCATTGGAGTATTTTCCCCGGTTGGCGAAGAGACCGCGCGCCCACGCCGAAAAGCAAAACGACGAATGCCATCGTCGCGCCGGACGGGAGCAGCGGTACGTCGGCTGCCTCGTCCGGAGCCGGCACCACACTATCGATCCACGCAGCGCGCACGGAAATGCGCGTCGCATAAAATCCGCTTGGCACCGGCGACGGCCCGGAAACGAGGGTCCAGTTGCCAATGCTCCCATACTTGAGAGTGCCGAGTTCTAGCGGTGTGGTCGGGTTACAGTAGGCGGGACGGTCCGACGCAATTCGGTTTGACGGTCGGCCAGCTTGATCGACAGATCGACGCAGCGATCGACGAGTTGGCGGAAGCGCTTGAAATTGG
>JBBRBC010000008.1:0-90828 GCA_038206205.1 Opitutales bacterium | reverse complement strand
GGCTGCCCGGGTGCGATAGTGATCAACGATCGCGTTGCGGAGGAGCCGGTAGAACCAAGCCGTCAGCTTGGAGTCATCGTGCAATTCGTCCGCGTGCTGCAACGCTTTGACCAGTCCGTTCTGCAGGATGTCTTCCGCCTCGGCCTCGCTGCCGACCCGTGCGGCGAGGAACGCCTTGAAGGCCGTCCGTTGCGCGTTGAGTGCGGTGGCGAGTTGGTCGGGACGGCGAGCCATGCAGCATGCCAATTCAGGCGAGGCGATTTGTCACCTCACTTTTTAGCATAGAGACACCGGTGGGGACGCGCACGTCCAACCGTCATCGCTCACTGCCTCCCGAATGATTTTGCGAATCGTGGTTTCGACTACCTCAGCTACTTCGGCTATCACCCCACCACCGCAATGAGCACAGGACTATTATTGGGGTTTCGGGTCCGGGGTCTTGGGGTTGGGGTAGCCCCAGGCCTCTGTGCCGGTGGGTCCATCGAAACTTGCCTGCGATTAGCAGGCCCCAGAAACCCATCGGCGGAGACGATCAGTCGCAGTTGCTCTTGGTAGGTTTCATCCGTTGATGAAGCCCATGAGTGGTTAAATCCTCCGGATCTTTGCATCGATCGGTCGCGTCTACCCACTGGAACTTGCGAAGACCCCCCTGCCCGTCAGCCAATGGAACCGAAGGTGCCGGAGTCGTGAGGTGGCGGCGGGCCACACATCAATGATGGGGCGATAGACGATCACTCCATCAGGGTTGAACTGGCAGCTTCTCGCCTACCGTCGCACTTGGCGGAAGGGACCCGAAGGAAACAAGACTGTCGGCACCCCAGATGAGCACCAAGCTGCCAGCCAACAGCGGCAGAAACACAGCAAGTACGAGCGTGCCGATGAAGACGACGCGCGGCAGGGCGACCCTCCGGCGTGTTCGCCGCGAACCGGCCTGACGGTCGACGCTGCCACCACATCACCAGCCCGCTGATCGCGATGAGGATGACGCCACCGGCGGCCAGCGTGGCCAAAATTTGATTGGGCAATCCGAAGAGTTGGCCTTCGTGCGCGGCGATGCCCCAAAGCGAAAATTGCGCGAGATAACCGAAATCCTTGAAACGAACATCGGCGTGCACCTTGCCGGAATATTGGTCGAGATGCAGGTAGGGACGGACCGCTGGGCTGTCCGGTTTGACGAATTTCACTCATAAATCGCGGCGGCCCCAGCCACCGAGGCTATCGCACTCGTTGCGGTCCCGCCCTTACCACCGGCGTCACCTTAATAGGCGTGATTCAGAAGGACCGCCATTTTCATCGGGAAGCCCGCCCGAGGGCGATGGACTTTTCCCGATGAAACATCAGCCGAGTAAATTTGATCAGAAGGAATATTTCACGCTGGCGGATGTGGAGCGCTTCGGGAAAACGTGGAAGAGGAAATATTCCCGGTTGAGCACATTATCGATGCCGAGCGACGCCGCCCAGTGATTGTCGATGCGATAGTGGGCGCGTACATCAGCCGCAAACCAACCGGAGAAAGCTTGGTAGGTGTTGAAGTTCACGTCGGTGTTATCGAGCGTGCTGTAGAGCTTGCTGCTGTAACGGCCGCCGACCGAAAAGGTCAGCCGCTCGGTGTGCCGGTACGAGATAAGGAACGTCGCGCGCCATTGGGGAATGTTCGGGAGACGCTTGCCGATGGCGCTGCCGGGGGCCGCCGTCGCACTGGCCTGCCCGCTCAAGGCGAGCGTTCGCGCGTCGAGATAAGTGACGCTGCCGGTGAAATCGAGCCCGTTCACAAAGATATCCCGCCGATCAAGCACAAACTCGACGCCGCGAGCGCGCACATGATCGACGTTGGAGATATAGGAATAGAGCTGAGTCGAGCCGGGCAACAGCGGCTTGAATTGCGAGATGATCGCATCGTGCACGTCATCCTGGAACAGCGAGAGGCGGACGCGGCCGTTCTTGATCTGATGCTCGAAGGTGAGTTCGGTGGAAAGCGCGTCGTCGGGCTTCAGATCGGGATTGGGCGAAGTGAACGTGGTGCCGGTGGAGACGAGCTGGTAGAGTTCGGCGGCGGTGGCATAGCGGTAGGCTTTGCCGATCGAGCCGGTGACGGTCCAGGTGGATGAAGGCAGCCAAGTAACGCTGCCCTTGGGCGACCAGTTGGTCCGGCTCACTTCGGGCTGAATGATTTTAATGGCCCCATTCACATTGTAGCCATCGTAACCGCGCCAGTCCTCGAAACGGGTTCCGAGAGTCACCTTCACCGAGGGCGCAGCCTGCCAGACATCCTGCAGCCAGAGTGCATTGGTACGGGTTTTGCCGTCACCTTCCGTGGCGACGCTCGTATAGGTGGGCGACGCCGCCCGCCAATCGGCGGTATTGTACGTGGGATTAAACAGGCGATAACGGTCGCTGTGCGCGCCGAAGCTGAGGGAGTGCGGTCCGTTGGTGCCGTCGGGACGCCAGACCCCTTTCAGATCGAGTGTGGTCCAGCCGGTGCCCTCGAGTACGGCGACCCGGCCGGCGTTGCCAAAATTCAGGCTGGGGTCGGCGGTCGCAGATGCCGTGGTGGGCGAACGTTGCTTGTCCTTGCCGTAACTGAAATGGGAGGCGACGGCCTCGAAATCCCAGTTCTGTTTGGTATCGGTGCGGAGCGTAAAACTGTGTGCGCTGTTTTCCTGCTCGAGCGCGTAGGTCCCGGTGGCGAAACCCGCGAGGCCGGCGTAAGTCGGCAGGCCCGCGCTGTTCTTCAAATAGGTTTCAACTTTGGCGTCGGCTTTATTTTGCCAGAAACCGTAGCTGTAGGAGGCACGCATCCATGGGGTGAACTCATAGGCAACCTTGATCTTGCCGTTGATCATCCGGGTATGGAGCAGGCCGGAGGCCCCCACGATGTTGGCGCGCGCATTGAGCTTATTGAACGCCGTAATGGCACCAATCGGGTCGGTGGGGGCGGCGGGGACGGCGAGAATCGTGGCGCTCGTGACGTAACTGAGCGGCTGGCTGTGGCTATCCTGAAAATTGCCACTGATCCAGAAGGAGAACTTCCCGGCACGGTTGCCGATGTTGACGGCGGTTTGATGGGTGAAGTAGTCGGCCTTCGTGCCGTACTGCTTAAAGTCCTGCCAAACTTCGGTCTGGTTGACCGTCGCCTCGAAGGTCTCCGGCATGCGCGTGGAAATTTCCATGACCGCGCCCATGGAGTTGCCCGAGTAGGCGGCGGAAAAAGGACCGTAGAGCATGTCGACATGCTCGATCTCGGCCGGGGCCACCATGCCCCAGCGCGGTCCGCCGATGCTGTTGTTATTGGCGATGAGCGCCGAGAGCAAAACACCGTCGCCATAGATCAGGCTGCGCGCGCTTGAGCTGGTGCCCCACACGCGCGTGGCCATGACGGCCTGCGTGTCGCCGTTGTTGCGTTTGCGCATGAAGACACTGGGCAGGTATTTGACGGCGTCCTCGGTATCGATGACGTTGATGGTCGCCTCCATTTTCGCAGCGGAAATGGTTTCGATGAGCTGAGGGGTTTGGTTTTTTCCCTCGAGGAAACGATCGGATTTGACAACGAAGTCGGGCATTCGCTCCGCTGCAGGGGGAGCGACTTCGGGTACGGGCCCGGTAGTTTGAGCAGGGAGCGTGGACAAGGCGACAGCGAGGATCGCCGCGAAGGATAACAGGGGACGGAGTGGGAGTAGGCTCATGGTGAAAGAAATGAAAACGCGATGATTCCATAACCTCAGCGGCTTTGCCCCTCCGCGGTTGTAGGAACGGTTTGAAGGGTGTGATTTAGCCCGAAGAGTGGGCCCTGCTTACATCACAGCCATGGCAAGTAATTAGTAGGGGCCAGAGCGAGCTGAACACGGCGGATTTTTGCACGGGAATGCAATCCGCCAGCGAAACGTCAATTCCCACTCGTGGGAGCGGCTTCATACTGTGATTCTTTCTGCGTGAAACTGAATCGCGGCTACAGGGCGAAGCACCGTGCAAAAATCCGCCAGAGCGAGCTGAAGCAGCCGCGCGTGATGACGAAGGTCCGTGAGAGCAAAGAAAGAATCGGAGGGGATTTGATCATTTTCGTTCAGCCGAATTTTGTTCACTCATCCATGTTTCGACCCATGCCGGGTCAATGATGCCGCTGTGCGCCGTCAGGCGATGCGCGGCATCGAAGAAATAGGAGCGGGGCAGCTCACCCTGCCACTGGGGATCGACGGAATAACGGACCCGCTCCTCGAATTCATCGGCGTAGGCCCAGGTTTCCATCGGCTCAACTTTTTCTTTTTCCAAGTACCGGATCACGGCGGCCTTGGCTGCGGGGTCATCGGCGGCCACGAGCACGATCGGGAACTTGGGATACTTGCGTTGAATTGATTTGAGGATGGCCAGCTCGGTCTTGCATGGCGCGCAATGGATGGACCAGAACGCCAGGATGAAGGGCCGGCCTGCGTGGGCTTGCCGGATTTTAGCGAGACTGCCCGCATCGAAGGGGCGCAAGTCGACCGCCAGCGCGGGCAAGGTGAGGAGCATCAGCAGAGCGGAAAACTTCAGCCGGCGAAGGATGGTTAGGCACGAGTTCATGGGATCGGGGTGAGCGAACGTGGTTCGTTACGGGTGTTCCAGAAGACGTAGAAACGGTTGTCCTTGGTTAAAACCCGCGGTTGATCGGAGAGGCTGGTGGTGGTGGCCAGATCGTGTTCCTGCCAGCTCTCGCCGGCATTTTCTGAAACCATGGCGCGCAGCCGGGAACGTTCGCCATCAAACTCCGTCCACGCGACGGCCACCCGCTGGCCGATGATTGCGAGATCGGGATGCGCCGACGCCTGACCGCCGATGTGCCGCTGCAGCTCCACGCCACCGTCGCGGAGGCGGCCGTAATATGATCCTTGATTTTTTTCTCCCTGCGTAAACCACACGGCGTGGATCCGCCCTTGGCTGTCATCGGCCAGGGACGGCCCATGATGGGGACAGCCGTCCAACTTCCAATCGTCGTAGGTCGCGCGACGCACTTCGCCGGCAGTCCCATCGGAGTGAAGTACGGCAATCGCGTGATCGCGGATATTGGGCGCGAAGACGTGCCGCCACATCGCGACGACGGTGTCGTCGATACCCACGGCGAGGGCGATGCGACAGCACTCGCAGGAATAATCGGCGAGTTTAAAATCACCCCGGAAAGTGGCTCCCTGATCATCGGACACTGCGAAATAAACTGCGGCACCTCGATAGCTGGCCTGAGCCTTGGTGGCCGCGATGCCGTCGCGCTTGTCAATCCAAGAGATGAAGAGCTGGCCCTTCCGGTTGATCGCCATCACATCGAAGCGATGCGTGATGTCATCCCGGTTATGATGCACCGTGAGCGGGGCGAGAAAGGTCTGCCCTCCGTCCAATGAACGGGCGAAACGTATTTCCCCAGAGTAAGGAGTGGTCATCTTTCTGGTCCAGGTGACGTAGATTTCGCCGCCCGGGCCGAAGGCGATCTTGGGGCGCGCTTCCCCGCCGGTATCGGTTTCTTCCGGCACCGGGGTGACGCGGATCGGAGTTGACCAGGATTTACCCAGGTCGGCGGAGTAGCTTACGACGATGTGGCCGGTGTCTTTGTGCGCGGCCCAGAGAACGCCTTTGGCATCGAAGAGAGCCGTCGCGCCTAGTTCTGCCTGACCTGAGCGCGCCATGCCGGACATTTTGTGGCCGGAGTGATCGGCCGCCGTGCTCGTGGAGGTGGCGATGGCGCTCAGGGCGGCCAGCGCAATCGCGAGTGGGAGTGGGAGTAGTTTGATCATGATTTGAGGGGGTTGGGCGGTTTAATCGTTCTCGTTCGCTTACGCGTAAGGGTAAACGTTCTCGCGGAGTTGGGCACAATGGGCGGGTCAGCGGAGAGCACGAAAAGGATTACGAGAAAGTGCCTGAGGAGGAGTTGTTACAGACTCCAATTGAGTTCGGCGAACCACGTGCGGCCGGGCATGGGGTGGAAAACGTGGTAGCGATCGTCGTTGAGGTTATCGACGCCGAGTGAAGCGGTGAGGCCATGCGTAAAGCGGCAGGTGGCTTTGAAGTCGACGACAAAGAAGGCGTCGGTGCCGCCGTAACCGCCGTACGGATCGGAATTATCCAGCGTGTTGTATTGGTAGCTGGAATAACGAGCGGCGGTGGAGAGGGAAAGGGCCTTGGTCGCGCGCCAGTTGAGGACGGTCTTCACCTGCCAGTGCGGGATGCGGGGGAATTGTTTGCCAACCGTATCGGTGAGGACGCCACCGACGATGATGAGTGCATTTTTCTTGATGACCGCATTGGTGTACGAGGCGTTGAAATCCAGCGTGAGGGAATCGATGAGGAACTTTTTCTGCTGCACGGCGAATTCCGCGCCGCGGGTGAGGACGCGACCGACGTTCTGGGGGCCGGAGAGCGAAGTGCCATCGGGGCGGAGTGTGGCTTGGTTGACGAGGGAGTCGGTGACATCCTCCTCAAAAAGACTGAAGCGGAGCGTGCCGCGCGGGATCGTGTGCTCAACGGTCAAATCCTTGGCGAAGTCGCGCTCGGGTTTGAGACCGGGATTGTTCTGTGTGACGGCGCCGGAAGCGCTGACGCTGCCTTGAAAAAGTTCGCCCACGGTGGGGAAACGGGTGGCTTTGGCGAGGGAGAGGCGGGCGCTCCAGCCGGGCTGCGGTTTCCACATAAAAGCGAGCTTGGGCGAGAAGGTGGAGTCGGTGCGCGCGGCGTAGGGGCCGGATGCGGTGGCGGAAGCCTGATAACCATCCTGCGCTTTCCATGATTCCCAGCGGAGGCCGGGGGTGATGGACCATTGGTCGTTGAGGCGCCACGTGTCCTGAGCGAACAGACTGTGGGTGATGGTGGTCCCGCCGTTGCCGCTGATCAGCGTGGTGACGGAGGTCCGGTCACGCCAGTTGGTCAGGTTGCGCTGATCCTGCTGGGTGAAGTAAGTGTCGTAGTGATAACCGAAGATGGGCGCATGGCTCGTGAGCGCGCCGGAAGTGGCGTGCCAGCCAAAGAGGGCGTCGGCTGATTTCCAACCGGTGTTGCCGATGAGGGTGGCCCGGCCGGCGCCGCCGATGTTGGCCGAGGGCAGCGCGGTGCTGGCGGCGTAGGTTTTGTCGGCCAGCACATCGTAGAGGGAGCCGGTGAATGTGAACTGGAGGCCTTCGGGAGCCTCATGCGCGAGCGTGAAGCCTTGGATGAGATCGCGCTGGAAGCGCTCGTTCACATTGAAGGTGGTGGGCGAGATCGTGAAGGTCCGGCCTGCCGCTTCGACTTTTCCGCTCCAGACCGGAGCCCCGGCGGCGTCACGCAGGTAGGTTTCGGGGTCGAGGTTGTTTTCCTTGTTGGCCCAATAAATGATCGAATAACGCAGCGTCAGATTCTCGCCCAAATCGTAACCGAGTTTGATTTTGTAAGTGTCGTGCACGGCCTCGGTCGGACCTTGCGAGCCGTAGATGATCCGGGCGTTTTTGGAAAAATCGGTATCGGTGAGCGCGCCGGTCACGGCCGCGCCGCCGGTGGCCGGGGCGGTGGTGGCGGAATTGTTCACGGTGGCGAAGGACATCGGATGACTGTCGTTGTCGAGGTGGTTGACGAAGGCGAAATAAGAAAATTTGCCGCGGCGGTCACCGATGGAAACATAGCCGGTCTTGCCGGAGAAGGATTTGTTCGTGGCGTATTCGCTGAAGTCCTGGACGAAGTACTGCGCCTTGACGGTGGAAGAAAAGTGGCTCGGCATCGAAGTGCTGAAGAGCACGGTGCCGCCGATGCTGTTGCCGGTGTAGAGGGCGGAATAGGGGCCGTAGCTGACGGCGATTTTCTCGATCTCTTCGGGTGCGATCAGGAACCAGCGCGGCGAGTTGCCGAAGCCGGTACCGAGAAAATTCGACAGGACCATGCCGTCACCCAGCACAAGGGTGCGGCCCGGTTGGCGGTTCGACGTGCCGCGGATACTGGTGAGCGAGTTCTTGTCACCGATGAAACGTTTGCGGATGAAAAGATTTGGCAGGTGCTGCAAGGCATCGCCGGTCTCGGGAAGATTCAAGGCCACCAGATCCTCGCGGAGAATCTGGTGGGTGACCGCAGGAGCCTTGAGCTTGAACGTGGAAGGCGAGGTTTCGACGATGCAGTCGTCGAGATAAACCGATGGCCCGGTGGCCGTGGCGGTCCCGGATTCGGCGGCCGCGAACAGGTTGGTGGAGAGAAAAACCGCAGCGGTGAACGCAGCAGCGCGTGGAAGAAGATGTGAAACGGACATACAAAGAGTGTCGAGGTGAGCGTGCAAAAGAAACGCGTGCGCGCAGCGCAGCCCGGGTCGGGCGACAAGGAACGAATGAACGCGGCGCTCTGCGATTTGACAGAACGCGGCGGCGTGGAGTGGCGGTGGCTCGTTAAACGCGCGGCGGCGGCACGGGGACCAGCTCAGTCCGCGTGAGACCGGCGGCGTGAGCGACGTCCGGCCAACTGCCCCGAGGTGCCATCCACCCGTGATCGGGAGCGCCCTCCAAGTGCAAAACAAAACTTTCGATACTCTCGACTACCGCGTCCTTATTCGTCTGCGGTGCTTGGGTCGGCTCGGCTTCCGTCAGACAACCTTGGCCGTGATTGCAGCGATCGCCGCAGCATTCGCAGCCTCCCTTGAGGGACTGACAAGCAGCCGATGCGGGCGAATTCCCGCAGGAACGCTTTGCGCAACACCCCACGCTGCAGACCGCACCGTTGGCACAGAGCCAGGCGAACAAGAGACAGCAGATGGAAATTTTGCGCCACACGCGCACGGAAATAGTTTTCACCAGCGGACGAGAGCAAGCGAAAATTCGTTTACTGGGCCAATAGTATAAGGAGAGGTTGCGGCGTCCCTTGATCCGTTCAGGAAGTTCGGAAATATATTTCCCGAACCGGAGAGCGACCCACACCGCAAGCTTGCGCCGCTCGCGCCGCATGGGCCGCCCTCACGTCGTGGGACCGCAAGCACCCCGCGTTTCCGTTACAATGGTGAAACTATTGCTCGATCGAACCGCAGGTCAGCATGGCTTTCCCCATATACGGATTGCTGATCTTGGGGCTGGTTTGCACCCAGTTGCCTTCCTCATTCGGCACCATCGGGCAATGCGCGATAAAATATCCTTGCTTGTCGGTGGCGAGGTGCGCGGCGCTCTTGCTCAAAACTTTAAAGGCTTCCCGTGCGTCGGCCAGGCTTGCTGCTTTGGTCAGTTTACCGGCGGCTTCGATTCGTTTCAGCAAATGCTTCTCGGCGTGCTCGACCGGGCCGGCATGGGCGGAAATCGTAGCGGCTGCTTTTTGGGCGGCCGCCAGATCGTCCGCTGCGAGTGCGGCCCGCACTTGTTCATAGTCAGCGAGGTACTCGATATGTTTTTCTGTGAGCGGAGCTTTCGGGTCATGCGCCCGCCCCGTGAGGGCGAGCAGACCGGTGAGCGCGAGGCTGCTGAGGAGACGGATGGTTTTCATGGAGCGATACTGGGTTGTTGGGTTGCGTGGAAAAATTATGGCATCGAGGTTTTCACCCGGGCGGTCGGCTGCAGCAACGAGCCGTTGGCGGCGACGAGCGTGTTCGGGCCGCAGAGTTCGAGTGGCTGCCCGCTCCGGGCGCGGATGCGCGCCTCGGCCTGCGCGTTGGCGGCTTGGAAGGCAAGACCATCGCGCCGCAACTCTGCTTCCGGTGCCACGGTGGCGAGCGTGCCCGGCGGCATCGGATACCAGCCGGGCTCGGAACCGTCGGCCGGCAATTCATCGCGGACCTTGAGCATCGTGAACATGCCGCCCATCGTGATGTAGTCGTATTGGCCGGGGCCGCCGACCATCGGCAGGGAGTTGGGCGGATTGGCCATGCCCATCGTACCCATGTCGCCCATGCCGGTTTGGCCCATCGTCATGTAACCGGGGACGAGCTGGCGGATTTTTTGGTCGAGCCCCTTCGTGTCGATGCCGACGAGGTTGCCGAACTCATGTCCCATCTGGGTCATGACGTGGTGCAGCATGTGGCAATGCATCACCCAATCACCGGGTTCATTCGCGATGAACTCCACCGTGCGCGTGCTGCCGGTCGGCATGTGCACCGTCGTCTCCGGCCACTGGCCGGCCTCGGGGATCTCGCCGCCATCGGTGGCGACGACCTTGAACGCGTAGCCGTGCAGGTGAATCGCGTGATGGCTCATCGTGCTCAGGTTGCCGAGGCGGATGCGGACGCGCTCTCCTTTCTTCGCCACGAGCGACTGCGTGCCGGGGAAACTGCGGCCGTTCATCGTGAAGACATTGAAATCCGACATCTCGTTCGGATCGGGCCGGCTGGCGCCGACCTCGATTTTCCACTCGCTCAGCATCATCGCGTAGTCGCGATCCGGCGGCGGCGACGGCGGATTTTTCGGATGCACAATGAACAGGCCCATCATCCCGAGTTGCATCTGCGTCATCTCGTCGTGATGCGAGTGATACATGAAAGTGCCGTGCTGCCGGAGCGTGAATTCATATTTGAAGGTCTCGCCCGGCTGAATGGCCTTCTGCGTCACGCCGCCCACCCCGTCCATCCCGCACGGCAAAAAGATCCCATGCCAATGCGTGGTCGTCGGCGCATCGAGCCGGTTCGTGACATAGATGCGGACGTGGTCACCTTCGACGGCCTCGATGGTGGGACCATGCACGCGACCGTTGTAACCCCAGCAGTTCGCCACGAGACCCGGAGCGAATTCGTGCGTGACCGGCTCGGCGGTGAGATGAAACACCTTCACGCCTTCAACCATTTTCCACGGCAGCGTGGCTCCGTTGAGCGTGACCACGGGCTTGTAGCCCACGGCGCCACCCGGCGGGACAAATGGTTGCGTGCTGCCGTCGCTGGTCGGAGTTTTTTTATAGTCGGCGGCGATCAGATACGCGACCGGGGCCAGCAACGCGGCACCACCGGCGAGAGTGAGAAAATTGCGCCGATTCAGAGGAGAGGAGGACATGGAGGGAAAGGGTTAAGGGTGGGAATGCGGCGCTTGTTCCGACGCCGGTTTTTCCTTGGATGCGGCGGCCGACTGCGGCGTGGACGTAGCGGTCGACCCGGGCAGGCGCTGGCCCAAGGCGCGCTCGAGTTCGGTGCGCGCGAACCAGTAATCCCGCAACGCCTCGACGCTTTGCCGCTCCGTGACCTGTTGCTCGTGCTTGGCGGCGAGCAGGGCATAGATGCTTTTTTGCATGGCGTTGTAGTGGAGCAACGACTCGCGCAAAATCGCCCGCCGCTGCGGCAGCAGGGTGTTTTGATAAAATTCCACCGCCTGTCGCGAAGCTGTGAGCATCGCCCGCGCCGCGCGAATCTCGGAACCGATATCCGCCGACAACGCGTCCAGCCGATCCTGCGCCTGCCGCAATTCCGCCGCGAGCCGCGCCAGTTCCGGCTGGCCTTGATCGAACAGCGGCACTTGCACACTGAGGCTCGGCCCGGTCACCCGGCCGCCTTCACTCTCGCTTTCGGTGCTGATTCCGAGATTCGCCTCACCGGGAAGCAGGCGCGTGCGGCGCTTCAACTCGAAGGCTTTTTGCGCCAACTCAGTCTGGGTTTTCAAGGCGGCCAGATCGAGACGGTGCTCCAGCGCCTGCACTTCCAGCTCGTCGGGCAAGGTATCGTTGGCCGGCAAACCGGGCAACCCTTCCGCCATTTGCCAACCGGTTTGATTCGAGGCGAGGCCCAGCAACCGGTTCAAATGCTCCCGCGCGCGGTGAATCTCCGCAGCGGTGCGGACCAACTCCACCTGCGTTTCCTGCGCCGAAGCTTGGATCTCGGCCAGCTCGATCGAGGGAATATTGCCCGCCTCAAACTGACGGCGCGCGAGATCGGCCGCCGCGTCGTTGACCTCCATGATCACGGCCCAACGCGTGCGCAGTTCCTGCTGCGCCAGCACATCGTAGGCGGCGCGACGCACCTCGGCCACCAACGCAAGCACCTCATGGCTCACGCGGTACTGAGTCTGCACGAGCTGGGCTTGCGCCGCGGTTTTGCGTGCGGGCAAAAGCAGCGCCTCAAGCAGCGGCGCGCTGAGGCCGAATGCCACGTTGGGCCCGCGCGGCGCGCGGTGCGGCCAGCGCACGCTGGCGTCGAACGACGGATTGGGCAGACGCGTCGCAGCAGCGAGGCCGGCCTGGGAAAGACCGAGCTCCTCAAACGTGGCGCGCAGGGCGCGGTTGTTGAGCAACGCGATTTGCACGGCAGAATCCACCGTGAGATCAGCGGCGAGCAAATCGCGCACCGCCGCTTCGGCCTTGGCGCGCTCCTCCTGAGTCAGCGGCCAGGTAACGGCGACGCCGGCGCGTTCGCCGAGCTGGGTTTGCACCGCCGGCAGAGCCGCCTCGGGCGCAGGGGTGGTACAACCGGCGAGCAGCAACAGGACGGCCGGTAGCGTGAGTTTTAAGCGGGGTGTAATGGGAAAATTAGAAAAAAAAGTTCGTGAAGTCGGGGGCAAGTGAAGTCGGCGTGATTGGCAAGATGACGGTTCGGCACCTGCAATCTTACAGCGAAAAAATCATTTGGCCGGGGCTTCCTTCGCTTTGGCGGCAGCCGCCTCATCGATCAGCTTCAGGTATCGTGCCGGGGTTTTCTTAAAATCCTTCACGCAATGATTGCAGCACAACACCACCAAGCGCTCGGGCTTTCCCTCTTGCCGATAAATCCAATCCTGCGGCGGACCCATGTCATTTTTCTCGAGGTTGTCGTCGGACACCACGCAGCTATCGAGGGGATAGTCCGCCCTCGCCTGGGCCAGCCACTCCGCGGAAACTCCCGCCTCCGCGGCTTTGAGGAATGCAGCCGGAGCGGCGTTTTTGGTTTTATTGTGTGGTTCATCCGCGAAAGCGCCGGAGGCCAAAGCTACGCTGAAACCCAGCGCGGTGAAAATCCGAAGGGCGGAAAATAGTTTCATATTGAATGGGGTTGAAGAGCGTGGTGACCAACCGACCCACGAGGGGCCGCGTCCAGGAAAAACCGGCCAAGCGAGCGAAGTCGCGCGCGCACGGCCTGGCTTCTTACACCAAGCGCGGAGAAGCCTTCAAGCCCTCAGTGGCGGAGCGTGGCTGAAATGCCCGCCCTTGCAGGATCAGCTCGGCGGGCGATAAACACCCGGGTGGTCCCGTATTCCGCGAGGTGACCGCAACCGTGGCCGATTCGAACATGAATTCATCCCGGCAAAGGTCGTACCGCGCGAATCCGAAAGCAGGCGCAGGCACACGGGGCATCGTGACGGGATTCGCTGGGAAAACCTTGAAGGCCTTGCAACCGCAGCCCCCCCTCCCGCCGCTCCCCTTGGGGCGAGGCGGTATCGGGGGAAGATTGCGCCTGACAACAGGCGACGCCTTCCTCCTCAACGTCCTTGTTCACTGACTGCACCACCACCGCCCGGGTCGAACAAAGGGTGGCTGACACCAGACAAACTACCGCCGCCACCAATAAGGTGCGCGCAAAAATAGTTCTGGTTTTGAGGGCGATCATGATTGCCTTGGCATCCGGGCGCTAGAGTCGCCCGAATTTCCGACAGCACAAGTTTTTTTGCGCCAGCATGCGGAAAATTCCCCGCCACCGGAAACGACCGGAGGAGAACGATGGGGCCGGGTAAATTTCCGCTCCACCGCCTCGCCCCATCAGCTCCACCGATGGCCCGCATCAAGTTTATCAATTAACGGCACCCGCTCTGCTTCCAGTAAGCTACCGGGATGAAATTCTCTTCATCCCCGAAACTGCTCCCGCTCCTTCTCACTGCCGTCTGCACCCTCGCCTTGTGCGGCTGCACCTCACTCTGGCAACGCCACCGCCACCAATCCAGCAGCGTCGTCCAATTTCTTTTTCCGGGCAAAGACCAACCTTTCGTGCAGCCGCGCATTCCCACCCTGCGCCTGCCCCTGCGCGTCGGCGTGGCACTCGTTCCATCAACCGGCGCCCAAGGCAACTACCGTGGCCTTAACGACACCTTTTCCGAGGCGCAGAAAACCGCCACGCACACACTGATGGAAGCCGTCGTCTACGATATCCCCAGCCGCAGCCTTCTCTTCCGCGCGCCCGGGGTGAGCACCGTTAAAAATCACGCGACCCTCATCAGCAACGAGAGCGATCTCCACGCCGACTCCTCCGCCGGCTACACCATCGCGGCCCAGGACCTCACCACCAATCTCCAGCGCGAACTCGATGCCTTCAAAGTCCGCGCCAAGGAAGAGCCCGAGTCTGTCCACATCGAGCACAAACCTGGCTACCGCGGCGCGGGGTCAATCGAAGGCTGGTTCGCCGCGCTGCTCACTCTCTTGCTCGCGGCCCGCCAGTTCGTCCCACGCCCTGAATTTTTCAGTCGCTCCCGATAAACTCCTTGGTTCCCTTCTTCTGCACCCCGTTTTGCCCCCGCTGATTGCCTTCTCTCCCACCCTTGAAATCCACGCGCAATTATCACCTCCTGCTCGCTGGGCAGTTTCTCGGCGCGTTCGGCGACAATTTCCTGCTCGCGGCCATCCTCGGGCCACTCACGTACCAGCTCAACGCCGGCACCATCACCGAGCAGTTCATCAACCAGCAAAACGTGGTCTTCAGTGCGGTGTTTTTCATTCCGTTTATCTTCCTCGCCCCGCTCGCGGGCTGGCTGAATGACCGCCTGCCAAAAAACCAGTGGCTCCGCCGCGGCAACGCTCTGAAATTTCTCGGCACCTGTGTCGGCCTCTTCGGCCTCTGGCAACACGCGGGCGACTTCCATGCCAGCCGCGAATGGCAGCTCGCCGGCTACGCCGTCGTCGCGATCGGCGCCTGCGTCTATTCTCCCGCCAAGTACGGCATCCTCCCCGAGATTCTCCCCGCCGAGCGCCTCGTGAAGGCCAATGGTACGGTGGAAATGCTGACGCTCGTTGCCATCCTTGGCGGCTACGGTGGCGGTGCCGTCCTGTATGACCAGACCCGTTCGCTGACCGCCTGCTATGCCGCCTCGCTGGCGCTCTACGCCGTCGCCTTCGTGTTGAACTTCCTGATGGATCGCACGCCCTGCAATCCCGCCAGTTCCTTTCGTCACAGCCTCGGGGAATTCGGCGGCAGCCTGCGCCACCTGCTGGCCCATCCGCGGCTGGGCCGCGTGTTGCTCGGTTGCGGTCTCTTCTGGTTCGCCGGCGCCACCCTGCGCAACAATCTCCAAGCTTGGGGCCTCGAAGTTTTCCACCAAGCGGGCATTACCGGAGTCACCAATCTGAAACTGAAACTGCTGCTCGTGGGCTTGGTCCTCGGCATTGTCGCCGGCAGCATGCTCGCCGGCCAGCTCCACAAGATCGGCGACCTGAGCTGGTCGCGCCGCTACGGCTTCCTGATGTCGCTCGCTGTGCTTTTTCTCGGCCTGCTCGGCGGTCAGTTCGGTCTCATCCCGGTCGTCGTCGCGCTCATTGCCACCGGCGTTTTTGCCGGACTGCTCATCGTTCCGTTCAACGCCACCCTGCAACACGAGAGCGATCAAACCAAGCTGGGCAAAACCATCGCCATCCAAAATTTCGTCGACTACCTTGCCATGCTGATCGGGGCCGGGTTCCTCGGCGTGCTCACCAAATTCGGTTTCTCCTCCCTCCAAGTCTTCCTCGCCCTGCCCGTCGCCCTCGCCCTCATCTCGCTCGCCCTGCGTATGCCGGCTGAAAAACCCGACCCCGCTTCCACTTGAAAACGAAACATCCTTGTCTCCTATCTGTAGGGCCGGCGCTTGGCGCCGCGCCGAGGCCGCCGCAAGCAGCGGCCCTGCAAAAACCCCAAGCCCGTTAAACCCGCATGAGATTCTTTTTCCATCTGCTCTGCCGGATCTTTTTTCGCTTTCGCGCCTACAACACCGAGGCGCTCAATACGCCCGGCCCCGTCCTCCTCGTGCCCAATCACGTCTCGTGGCTCGACTGGCTTTTCCTCGTCGCCGTGCTCGATGATTCGTGGAAGTTCGTCGCCTCCGCCACGGTCGCCGAGACGAGCTGGTTTCACCGCAAAATGATGGTGAACAAACGCACCTTTCCCGTCGACAACACCTCCCCCTACGCGGTGCGCGACATGGCGGAGTATCTCGAAAAAGGCGGCCGCCTCGTCCTCTTCGCCGAGGGCCGGATCACCCGCACCGGCAGCCTCATGAAAATTTTCGACGGCACCGGTTTCCTCATCCGCAAAACCAATGCCAAGGTCATCACCTGTTACCTGCGCGGCGCGAGCCGCGTGCGCTTCGTCCGCCACGGTGGCTGGCACCGGTGGTTCCCCACGGTCACCGCCCACTTCAGCACCGTCCTGCACGCCCCCAGTTTTGAGCACATCTCCCACACGGATGCCCGGCAGAAAATCACCAACTGGCTGCGTGAACAGATGGTCGCCCAGCAATTTGAAGCCGAGATGACGTTTGGCCCGACCAACGTCCTGGCCGCCGTCGCGGAGACCGCTGCCCATATTCCCCGTCGCATCGCGTTTGAAGATGTCTCCTTCAAGGAATTGCCCTACCGCCGGCTGATGATCGGTGCCGATCTGCTCGCCCGCGAATGGCGCCGCCGGCTCGGCCCGACTCCCGGCGAGTCCGTGGGCGTGCTCCTGCCCAACGTGAACAGCCTGCCCACCACGCTGCTCGGTCTCTGGGCCGCGCAGAAAATCCCGGCCATGCTGAATTTTTCCACCGGCATTCCCACCATGCTGCTGTGCGCGCACCTCGCCCGCATCAAACACCTCGTCACCTCACGCCAGTTTCTGACCAAGGCCAAGCTCAACCTCGCCCCACTGGAAGCCGCCGGCATCACCCTCCTCTACCTCGAGGATGTCGCTCCGCAGATTTCCGGTTTCGCCAAGTTCACCGCACTACTCCGCCACACCTTTTCGACCGGCTCCGGTCTCCGCGACAGTCCGCTGCGCCTCGACGACACCGCCGTGATTTTATTCACCAGCGGCTCCGAGGGCATGCCCAAAGGCGTCGAGCTCACCCACCGCAACCTGCTCGCGAATGTCCGGCAGGCCATCGCCGTCATCGACCTGACGGATGACGACCGGTTCTTCAACGCCCTGCCGCTCTTCCACAGTTTCGGCCTGATGGGCGGCATGCTTTTCCCGCTCATCCGCGGCTGCTACACGTTTCTCTACCCGTCGCCCCTGCACTACCGCATCGTGCCCATGCTCGTGTACGACAAGGTCTGCACCGTCCTCATGGGCACGAACACCTTTCTCAACGGCTACGCCCGCAAAGCCCACCCTTACGATTTCACCTCCGTCCGCTACCTCTTCGCCGGCGCGGAAAAAGTGCAGAGCACCACGCTCGACACCTGGGCGCGCAAATTCGGTGTCCGCATTCTCGAAGGCTACGGCGCCACCGAATGCAGCCCGATCATCAGCATCAACACCCGCATGGCCTCCTCCATCGGTTCGGCGGGCCGGCTCGTGCCCGGGTTGGAGTACAAATTGGAAACCGTTCCCGGCGTCGAGGAAGGCGGCCGGCTTTTCGTGCGCGGCCCCAACGTCATGAAGGGTTACCTCAACCCCGAGGTGAACAAAAAGTTTATCGAACTCGGCGGCTGGTACGACACCGGCGACATCGTCCACGTCGACGGCGACGGCTTCCTCCACATCCGCGGCCGCATGAAACGTTTCGCCAAAGTCAGCGGCGAGATGGTCAGTCTCACCGCCGTCGAAGACGCCTTGGCCGGAGCTTTCCCGCAATTCGGCCTGCGTTGCGCGATCGCGGTGATCGCGCAACCCGACGAGGACAAAGGGGAGAAGCTCATCGCCGTCACCAACGAACCCAAGCTCCAGCTCACCGACGTCCGCGCCGCCGTCCGCGCGAAAGGCCTGAGCAATCTCTGCGCCCCGCGCGAACTCAAAGTCGTGCAGTCGATCCCCAAACTCGGCACCGGCAAGACCGACCACCGCGAATTGATCAAGATGCTCAGCGAACCTTGAAGATGGAACCCGGCCTCCGGACGGGTTTCGGGAGTCGAGGAAATTCAAAGGTCAGGTAACATTTTACCCTGCCGGCTGAAAACGTTGTGCGTGATCCATGCAGGACAGCCGCAGTCCTCCGTTCTCTCCCTGGGGACCGCATGCCGCCCCGCTACGGCTCCCCTCGCCATTGCCGGGCCCGCGGCAGGTAACGCGCGTTGATCTCCTGCGTCTGATGCGCGCGATCCACCTGCAACTTCGCCCGCCACGCTGGCTCGGCGACCAGCAACAGCGCGTCGATATGCGGGTGCACCACGATTTCATGCCGCGCCACCTGATCCGCCCGGTGCCGCGCGTGCTCGGCCTTCGTCGCGGCCAGCCGGTCGGCCGCTTTCGCGGGATCACCGCGCCGGGCCCGGGCCGTCAACTCGGCGGCATAGTTTTCGAAGTAGGAGTCGATGCGGTTCAACTCGCGGCGCAGGTGCTGCTCCTGCCTCACGCGGATGCCGGCCACTTCCTCCGTCAAATCCTGCGCCAACGCGCGTTGCAGTAGCGCGCTCCATGTGGCCGGGTCGGGTTTCGGCCAGCTGGGACCCGCGGTCGACCCGGAACTGACGCCCGAGAAACTGAGGGCGCGCGCCAGAGGCTCGTCGAGCTGTCCGTCGGGCAACGACACCGCGATCCGGCGCAGCGCCCAATGCTGGTCGATCGCCTGGATCTCGCAGCGCGCGAGCACCACGAGCGAGCAGTGAAAATCCGCCACAAAGGGCGCGGTCAACCGCCAGCGCTTCGTGTCAGGGTACTGGGCGCGCCAGAGTTTTTCCGCCACGGCCGCATCGGGCGGCCGCGGGTGAAGCTCGCCGGCGAGCGCGAGGCGTTCGAGCGGCAGGGTGGCCGGGCGCAACGTCTCGGCGAGACGGAACGTGAGCGGGCAACCGGGAAACACTTCACGCGCGGCGTCGCGCGCGCCCGGGGCATCGGGGGCGGTGAACTGCAACCCGGCGGAATGCAATTCGCCGGTGGCATTCCACAGGGTGGCGGCGCGGCCCTCGGCGAGAATTTCCAGCCGGTCATGCCACGGCCGTTCGCACACGGCACCGAGGGCGGTGAGACCTTCCTCGTAGAAATCCAGGACCAGTCCCGTTTCGTAGGGTAGGCGCGGAAGTTTCATGCGGAAGAAGTCTGAAGTGGCCCGGGTCTCCGACCCGTGGTCGATACATCACGGGCCGGAGACCCGGGCCACTTTGAAACGCAGGCGGAGTGCTGAAGAAATTTCACGGTCGATGATTCGCTCACAGTGATTCGTAGTTTTGGGCGAAGAGCGTTTCATCGAGCTGCTTCACCTCGCCATACTGGTCGCGCGCGGCGGCGAGTTCTGCGCCGAGCCCGGCGAGGGCTTCGGCGACGCGGCCTTCGCTTTCCCGCCAGCGCCGGAAGATCTCCTCCTCAAACTCGTCGCCGCTGAAACGCTCGCCGAGCACGAGACCGGTCTCGCCCACGACGAGTTCGAACAGGTTGAGTTTGTCCTGAAGAATCTCGAGCAGGTGCTCCTGCAAGGTGCCGGCTTGGACAAAATTGTAGATGCGCACGGGTTGTTTCTGGCCGAGCCGGTGCAGACGACCGATGCGCTGTTCGATCTGCATCGGGTTCCACGGCAGGTCGAAATTGGCGAGGCAATGGCAGAACTGCAGATTGCGGCCCTCGGTGCCGCTGTGGGTGAGGATGAGCGCTCCGCCCTCCCGGCGGAACTGTTCCGTGAGCGGCTGGCGCTCGGGCGCGGGGGTCGCGCCGTTGATGACGAAGGTCGGCACGCCCGCGCCGCGCAGGAACTCCGCGAGCGCCGCCTGCGTTTCGAGAAATTCCGTGAAAAGCACCACGCCGCCCTCGCCGCGCGCGAGCGGGATGATCGCCGTGCACTTTTTTTGCCAGCTCCCGGAGAGCGGGGCGTGCTCATGCCAGGTGCGGGCGGCGGCGGCCTCGGGAAATTTCTTCAACGCGGAGCGCCACGCGGCGGGGCTGCTGCCGGCGGCGCGGAGGAGCAACCGCCCCCACAGGCTGGCCTGGCTGGCACTGAGCTTCACCAGGCAGGCGCGGAATTCAGTTTCCCACTGTTGCCAGAAAGCGCCTTCCTTCTCGTCGGGGGTGAACAGCACCGTCTCGGCGTGGCGCGGCGGCAGATCGACGCCGGCATTGGCGCGGGTGTTGCGGATCATCACCTGGCCGAGCAGGCGGCGCAACTCCTCGGGCTCGCGCGGCTGGCGCGGGCGCTTCGGGTCAAGGAAGCGCGCGCGGAATTCACGGGGCGTGGGCAACTGGCCGGGCATGAGCAGCGTGACGAGATTGTAGAGTTCCTCGAGGGAGTTTTGCACGGGCGTGGCCGTGAGCAGGAGAAGAAACTGCCGCGGCAGCACGTTGACGGCCTGCCACGCGAGCGAGTCGCGGTTGCGCAGATAATGCGCTTCGTCCACGATCAGCAGATCCCAATGCAACTCCCGCGCGACGGCGAGGTGCGCGGGCTGTTTAAGGGTGTGGAGGCTCGCGACGATGCCGGGGCTCTCTCGCCAGAATTGCACGGTGGCGTCCCGCGCCCGCGACTCGTTGGTGGTGGCGGTGGTGAGGCCAAACTTGTCGTTCAATTCCTCCGCCCATTGGTCGACGAGCGAGGGCAGCGTGAGCACGAGGTAGCGCTTCACCATGCCGCGTGTGAGGAGTTCCTTGAGCACGAGACCGGCCTCGACGGTTTTGCCGAGGCCCACTTCGTCGGAGAGCAACGCGCGGCCGCGCAGCGGGCCGAGCACGCGCAGGGCCGTGCGCACCTGGTATTCGAGGCGCTGGATGCGGCAGTTCGGCAGGCAGAGCAAATCGTCGGACTGGTTGGAAACCCACCACACGGCGGCGCGCCCGCGGAGTTCGAAATCGCGGAGATCGGCGAGCGGAAAAGCCGTGTCCTGAAACACGAGAGGCGGGAGCTTGATCGTGACCGGCACGGGCGGGAGCGGGGCGGCGGGGCGCGGCCGGGGGGCGGCCGGCACCGGGGGATTTTTTGCTGCGGACACGGTGCGGGCCGCAACGGCGGCGCGTTCGTCGTGCCGACGGCGTTCCTCGGCGAGGCGGGCGATGTTGGCCTGGCGGCGTGCGGCCTCCTCGGCGCGTTTTTCTTCTTTGCGGACCAAGCGGCGGTGCTGGCGCTCCGCATCCGCGCCGAGATCGTAGTCCAGGCGGTCGATCTCACGTTGCAGCGGTGACGACGGCGAAGCGCCCTGCTCGCCCAGCGTGATCAGCGCGCTCTCGAGCCAAACCACCACGGATGCGTCCGAGGCAAAAGGCGTTTCCTGCACATAGAGCGGTTCCACGCTTCCGGGCTGCCTCTTCATATAAAATGCCGTGAACGTGCCCGCGTTGGCTCCAAAGCGCACCAGCCAGCGGTTCAGCATCGTGCGAATGGAATTCTGATCGGTGGCGGACAACTCCTGTTCCATGCGACCGGTCTCGTCCAATTCCCAGCTGAGCCGATCCGGGCCGCTGCATCGCACCGTGCCGCAAGCGATGATGACGCGGCCCACCCGTTCGCTCCACATAAACTCCGCCGTTTGCGTGGATACATTCAAGGTGACTCGGAGGTTGAGCGGCGCGCGGGCTGGCGCAGCGCCCCTGACGGGACCGGGCTGGGCGCGCGGGCCCCGCACTATTTCACCGACCAGAAGGCCCATGAGTTTCTGAGCGAAGCCGGCCGGAGCGGGTGGCGGACGTTCTCCCGATTCAAGGAAGTGCGCCAAATTTTCCGGCCCGCGAGTAGATTCCACTAAGCGAGCAAACTCCACGACATGTCGCCCCAGCCATTTCCACAGTTCGATTTTGGGCGGCAGCTTGATCGGCAGCCATTTCCCCGCCTTGGCCATGCCCAGATCGGTATCGGTCAGCAGCCCGATGCGGGGATCGTCGGCCCCAAGCAAAAACTGCTGGCGGATGCGCCGCAGGAGCGCGTGAACCGACGAGGGAGCGGCTCCGCAAAAGTCGGTTGCCGCCGTGCCGCCCGGCTCGAACGACTCGAACTGCCAATTCAACACAGAGCACAACAGTATACGTTGTGCGTCCGGAGAAAGGAACCCGAGCGCAATCACCTTATTGCTGTCGCTCCGCGTCCATTCGAAACGAAACGCCCCCGCCGGTTGGTCAAACGTGATGCCCAAAATAACTGGATTCACCGCAGGAAACAGTTCCTGGCTTGGGGCCGTAACAGACGGCTCCGACGTGGGGTTGAACGGTGACTCCATTGGAAACGATGCCAGAGCAGACCGGACCGGAGGTCAAGGACGGTGGAGAGAAGGGGTCTGAAATATTGCGGCCGCCCCCGGCCGCGGCTTGCGCGAACGAGGGAGCCCGCTCTCCCGTCACAGAGCCGCCGGACTCTCAACGGATCGATACAGTTTCGCATAAATTCTTCCGTTCAAATTTCTTCCTGTCGCGTTGCGAGCGAAAATCCTTCCTGTTGTGGTCATGGCTTACCCGCACGCCCTCGATCTCGCCGCCTACTTTGCCCGCATCGGCTACACCGGTCCACGTGAGCCCACCCTCGCCGTACTCCGCGCGCTGCACCTGCAGCATATGCTGACGATCCCGACCGAAAATCTCGATGTGTTGCTCGACCGACGCATCAGCATTGAGCTGGCTGACCTCGAACGAAAACTCATCCGCGAGCGGCGTGGGGGCTACTGTTTTGAGCACAATACGATTTTCCACGCGGCGCTCCACGCCTTGGGCTTCACAGTCACGCCGCTGCTCGCCCGCGTCCGCTGGCAAGTACCCGTCGATATTTCCACCGGGCTCACGCACATGGTGCTGCGCGTGGAGCTCGAAGGCCGGGCCTGGATGGTAGACGTCGGCATGGGCGCGATCGGCCCCACCGCCCCGCTCGCCTTCGGCACCGAAGCCGAACAAGCCACGCCCCACGAACCCCGTCGGCTGCTCAAAAAAGACAACACCGTCCTGCATCAACTGCGCTCCGGCGCGAATTGGTTGGATGTGTACGAAATCGCTTCCACCGTGCCCCAGCCGATCGATTTCGAAATGGGCAACTGGTATAGCTGCACCAACCCGCAGGCGTATTTCAGGAACAACCTCGTAGTCACGCGCACCGCACCGGACCGCCGCGTGATCATCTTCAACAGCGACTTCACCTATCGTTACCCCGACGGCCGCGCCGAAACCCGCAACATCGCCTCCCCCGAAGAACTCCTCGCGCTCCTCGCGGAACATTTCGATTTAAACTTCCCCGCCGGCACCCGCTTCGGTCCGCCCGGCTCCGCCTGGCCAGTGTGAGCAGGCCCAGCTTGATGATCGAACGGTAGGGCCTTCGCTTGCGGAGGCTTGCCTCGATCGGTCATTTTTTGACGCAGCGTTCGAAGAAACCTGACGAAACAAAGCAGTCTTGAAAATGTTTTGCCTGCGCTCATTTTCACTCTGCCCACCGTGATGAATCCATCCTCACGCCTCCGTGAATCCTCACCTGCTGACCACCATCCAGCACCTGCAACGCTGTTACCCGCGCTCACCGATGCGGACCGCCGCGCAATCATCGGCGTCTGCGATCAATTACTCGGCGTGGCCGGTCGCACCACACTCATGATGGCCCTGCGCGGCAGCCGCGCCCAACGCATCCTGCGCTTCAAGGTCGAACAGGCGCGCGGCTACGGCCACTACGCCGGCGTGCCCGAAGCCGAAATCATGGCGCGAATCGACGCGCTGATCACGGAAAAACTATTATGCATCCGGTATCACGATGGCTTCCCCCTGCTCGGCTACACCGAGCAAGGCTTGACCCGCGCCGTCCGTTACACCGCAGAAGAGTGGCTCGATATAGTGCGCGCCCGCGTTCAATCATTCGCGACCGGAGCCGCCTTAGAACTCCCTTTCCTCCAGTCAAATTTGCCCCAGCGCAACCACGACACATTGCTACTACTGGTCAAACTGGTCAGTCAGGTTGCGGATAAAACCTGGCTGCCCTTACTCCGAGCGTGGCAAGCCGCCGAAACGAAACGCCTGCGCGCCGCACTCGCCCCGATCATCGCGTCGCTGGAAAAACTGTAGCGGCCATCAGCCCGTCTACCAAGTCCACGATCAAGGGGAATGATGGCGACGAAATCCAAACTCAAATCTCGGCAGTGACTCGGCTGCCTGTGGTCAAAAAAAATATTCGATCGATCCCTTCCGCCAAATCCTGACACCTATCTTACCACAGGTGCGGTCACTTTGTGCCGATAACAAGGCATGGACTTAATCATCCAGAAACGGCTGTCCGAGGTGGGCAATCTGCTGACGAAATTTTGGGATGCCCTCTGGCATCGCGGCTCTTCCAATCATTCGCGTTCTCCGACTCCTCATCGTTCTCTCCCGCCAACCGATACATTAGACTGACGTACCTGGATTGACCTGTAGGTTGCGCGCTGGTCTCGTTCTGCTGGCCAGCAGAATAGCGCGACAAGCGCGCTACCTACCACGAAACGATCCCGGCAGAATAGTGCGCGAGTCTTAATCGTATGCTTCGAGTCATCGTTTTCGTTCTCCTCATCGTACTCGTTCTCGTACTCGTTCTCGTTCTGCCCAGACCGATCCGAGAAGGAGAACGAGCAGGAGAAGGAGAATAATTTTTCAGTTCAACCCTGAGTTGCACCCGAGCCGGTGTTGACTAATTTGCTCCCCATGAAATTCCGTCCCTTCGGCAAACATCCTTTCAACTGCTCGGAAATCGGCTTCGGTGCCTGGGCCATCGGCGGCGCTTGGGGCACGCAGGCCGACACCGACTCGCTCGCCACCCTGCACGCCGCGCTCGACGGCGGCGTCAACTTCATCGACACCGCCGCCGGCTACGGCAACGGCCACAGCGAACGCCTGATCGGCCAAGTGCTCCGCGAACGCGCCGCCGCCGGGAAGAAAGATCAAGTTTTCGTCGCCACCAAGACGCCTCCCGCCGACGGCATCTGGCCGCCCTCGCCGTATTGCAAAGCCGATGAGCGCTACGCGGAAAAGTACCTGCGCGAAAACATCGCCACCCGGCTCGACAACCTCGGCACGCAGAAAATCGATCTGCTCCAACTCCACACGTGGACGCGCGCCTGGAACCGCAACCCGACTCCCTTCAAAGTTCTCCGTCAGCTCCAACGCGAAGGCCTGCTCGGCCTCATCGGCGTCTCCACGCCAGAGTTTGACCAAAACTGCGTGATCGATCTCATGCGCGGGGGCTGGGTCGATTCTGTGCAGGTGATCTATAACATTTTCGATCAGGAACCCGCCGCCGAGTTGCTCGACGTCGCGAAAGAATGCGGCGTCGGCCTCATCGTGCGCGTCGCTTTCGACGAAGGCGCGCTCACCGGCAAGTTCACGACCGAAACCAAATTCGCCCCGGATGATTTTCGCGCCGGGTATTTCCAAGGCGACCGCCTGGGCCGGGCCGTGGCCAAGGCCGAGTCAGTGCGCGCCGATCTGGCCGGCTCCGGCTACACCCTGGCGCAGGCGGCGCTGAAATTCGTGCTCGCCCACCCGGCCGTCTCGACCGTGATTCCCGGCATGCGCACCGTCGCGCAAGCCGAGATGAATTGTGGCGTGAGTGATCTCCCCGCCATGCCCGCCTCCCTCTTGGCAAAGCTCCACCGCCACAACTGGCGCCGCAGCGTCTGGTACGGCGGGAAGTGAAACTGCGGAACTAGTCAACCGCAGCGAGGGCGCGGCGGCTCCGGTGCGCTCAGGCCTGACTACCGTTTGGTGGAGACGCGTCGCCCTCGGCGCGTCAGTTCGCCACGCGATGATCGCCTGACTACAAATACGGCGACAGCCCGACCACCGCACCGACCACGCCGCCATACGCAATGTGTCCGGCAAAGTGACTCAGGCCCACGAGCAAATCCGCCTCCTTGAATTCCTCCAGCGGATGCCGGTCGGCCACGACCCAGACCAACATCAGACTGACGACGATGCCGTGCAACACCCCAACCCCGAGCCCCACCGCCAGCGAATACGGCAGCTGCGTGTAGCCGATCGTCACGAGCAGCAGCGTATAAACCAGAGCGAAGCCCAGCGCCGCCGTCACATGAATGTACAAGCCGGTGCGGTACGCATTCTCGCGCGATTTGGTCAACAGGCTGCCGAGCGCGAGAATCATGTCACCCTTCGCCAGACCGGCGCGCGCGATGAGCCACATGACGAGCTCCATCGCAAGACCGCCCAACACGCCCGCCACCAAGGATGTCATCAGGTAATTGATCAGAAACATTGTCGTAGTCATAGCTGCCTCCGTGGATTGAAGTGGGGTGACGAGGCGCAACAACGCCTCGCCGCTGTGCAACCAGTGTGGCCCGTTTGCACAAAATTTCCATTTGTTTCTCAGTTCTCCGCCGCTAGCATCAGTGCAGTCAGCTCATCCGCATGAATCCCTTCGCCCTACTCGCTCCGCTCTTTTTTATCTTCGAGCTGGGCCAGCTCTACGCCGGGGAACGCTACCTGGGCGTTAAACAAATCCGCGTGAACGCCGATCCGCGGGAGCTGCCGATGCCGCGCTGGCTGCCCCCACTCTGGGCCGGCGGACTGATCGTGTACGGACTTTGGATGGGCGCGCTGCTCCTCCATCCCGTCGGCCGGGCGCAAGGTGCCGTCCTGCTCGCGATCACCTTTACTGGCTATCTGCTGCGTTCCACCACCAGCTTGAAATGGACCCTGGTCATCCTGACCTTCGAGGGCGCCATCCGCATCGGCATGCTGCTTTCTTTGCTCGGCCTGCTCTGGCGGCAGTTCGGGCGCTAGGGAAATAGGCAACCGCGTTGAAGCGCCGCGAAAACGCGGTCGAGCGCTGCTTGCAGAAGCTTGCTGGGCCGAGTCTGGGTTTTCGCTCTGTGGCAGGTGGCGTGCTTGCCGCGCCATTCTGCTGACCAGCAGAACGAGACAAGCTCGCAACCTACGCCATCATCGCCATCCCACAGGCCCGGAGGCAGTGGCTGCACCGAGGCGATCCACTGACCGCACTTTCGCCCCTCGCTCGATTGCCGCTACCAAAGCCCAACATGGTTGCCAAATCCGACGATGTTTATCCTTGAGAAATTCACCGTCTCAGACGAAGTAGAATCGCGAGCGGCACTACCCTATGAACCAACCTGAACCCCGCCTTAATAAACTTCCGTTTATCCTGACCGATCTCGGCTGTCTCGCAGCCGCCGCCCTCATCGGCTACTTCGTGAAGGATCCCTTCGCTCCCTGGCCCCTCGTGGTCATCGTAGTACTCGTTCTCGGCGGCGGCATTGCCCTGCTCCTGCCGTTTCTCGCCGACTACGCCGCCGATTGCCGCGAGACCACCGCGCGCCTCAGCCACGAACTCGAGCAGCAGATCCAGCGCGTGCAGGCCGCAAGCGAAAGTCTCTCCCGCGCCGCCTCACAGATCAAAGCCATCGAGGAGGCCGTGCACAAATCCGCCCGCGACGCCGAAACCCTGCCCTACCGCATGCAGGAAAAACTCGCGGAGTTTAATGAAGCCCTCGCCGAAAAAGAAAACGATGATCGCGCCGCCCTCGAACTCGAACTGGAAGAACTGCGCTCCGTTAACAGCGGCAATCTCAAAACCGTCGCCGACAAAATCCACAAGGCCACCACCGATTGGACCACGTTGGAAAATTCCACCCGCAAACAACTCACCCTCGCGCAGGAAGCTGCATCGAAAATTGACGGCCTGCTGAAAAACTCCCTCGCCCAAATCGAATTGCGCGCCCTCACCGCCTCGCCGCAAAATTACTCCGCGCCCGACTCGGTCGCGGAAGATGCCCCGGCCGCAGTGGAAGAAACCAAACCCACCCCAGCCGTCGTCCCAGCAGCCGCGCCGACGCTCGTGGAGGCACCCACCCCTTTGCTGACCGACGACGTCACGGTCGCCCCTTTCTTATCGACCCCACCCACCGCCAGCGAAGCACCGAAAGCCAAAAAGCCCCGCCCGCCCCGCAAGCCCAAGCCCGAAGACACCTTGAAGGCCATGTCCGAGACACCGGTAGCGGCCTCTCCTGAAGTCGTGGCCCCCATTGAGGCCGCGCCCATCGAATCCGTCCAATCAGAGAACGGTGAGGCCGCCAACGAGAGCGCCGATCAGATCGAATCCTCCACCTCCTCCGACGGTGCCACGCGTTTGCTCGCCACCGCGTACATCGGGATCGGCAATAAACTTTTCATTCGCGGAGACGGCCCGGGTCTGAGCTGGGACAAAGGCGCACCCATGCAATTTGTCTCCATCGGCAAGTGGGGTTGGTCGACGCAGGACGCGGTCGGTCCCGTGCGCGTGAAACTGTTGAAGAACGACGAGACGGCGGCACTCACCGGCGATCTCACGCTCGAGCCCGGCCGCCACACGGAAATCACCGCGCTGTTTTGAGGGAGCGATCTCGTAGCAGCAGGCGTCCCTGCCTGCCGAGATCGACCCCCGCCTCCGTTGTAGGTAGTGCGCTTGGCGCGCTACGTTGCGAGGCAAGCTCGCAACCGACGATTCCACAGGCACGGAGGCCAGTGGCTACACCAACCTGTCCGGAGGCCGGGTTCCACCTTCAGGCAAATCAATAATGCGGCGGACGTTCGTCCTGCGGGGTCTCGCCCGGTTCGGGCTGCGAGGTTTGCTGCGCCCGCAACAGTGCGAGTTCTTTTTTCACCCGCTTCAATTCATCGCCGAGTGCGAGCATGGCTTTGTCCTGCTCGGTCAGATGTTTTTGCAGGTGGGCGTAGCGCTCTTCGAGTCGGGTCAGGCGTTCGGCTTCATTCATCACCCGCATGTCACACGAAGACCGTGCCGGACGCCAAGATAATCTTTCCCTTTGGCTCCATCAATGCGACCGTGGGACCAGAACATGGATTTCCGCTTCATCAGGTTACGGTTTCAAACGGGTTTGTCATCGCGAGGCCCGCAACGCGGGCCGTGGCCGCCGAGGCTGACACACTCGTCGCGATCAAACTGGATTGCTTCGTCGGCCCAGTCTGTGGGCTCTCCTCGCAATGACAATTTCAGGACGTTCCCTATTTTCATTCTGCTCGGGCTCATGTCAGGCTGGTTCCTCGCGGCCGCCGCTACACCGGAAACCAAAGCACCTGCCAACGCCCCGTTGATTCTGATCTCCCTCGACGGTTTTCGCTGGGACTACCTGGAGAAATTCGCCCCGCCCCATCTCAACCAGCTCGCGCACGACGGCGTCCACGCCAGGAAACTGATCCCGAGTTTTCCCACGCTCACGTTTCCCAATCACTACACGATCGTCACCGGCCTGCACCCCGAACACCACGGCATCGTCGCCAATACTTTCTACGATCCGGCTTTGAAGGCTCGGTTTACCTACAAAAACAACGGGGCAGCCGTCGATCCCCGTTGGTGGGCCGCCGGCGAACCGGTGTGGATCACGGCGGAAAAACAAGGCGTGCGCAGCGCCTGCTTTTTTTGGCCCGGCTCCGAAGCGGAAATCCACGGTGCCCGTCCCTCGCTCTATAAACCATTCGACAAATCCCTCACCTGCGCCGAGCGCGTCGATGGTTTGCTCGCATGGCTCGATCTGCCTCCCGCTCAACGCCCACGTTTTTGCACGCTCTATTTTGATATCGTGGATACCGCCGGCCACCGATTCGGACCCGAAGCTCCTGAAACCGCCGCAGCCGTCAAAGAAGTGGATGAAGCCATTGGCCGACTGCTGGCCGGCCTCGATCAACGCGGCCTGCGCGAGTCGGCCAATCTCGTCATCGTGTCCGACCACGGCATGGAACCGGTGGGCTCCGACCAGTTGATTTTCCTCGACGATTATGTGGACCTGAAATTGATCGAGATCGATTTTGCCGGAGCGAACGCCGGTCTGCGTCCCAAGACGGGCACCGCCGCAGAACTCGTGGCGAAATTTCAGGGCAAGCATCCCCAGCTCAACGCTTGGCTCCGAACCGAGGTCCCTGAGCGCCTGCATTATCGCGCCAGCGGACGCATCGCCCCCGTCGTGCTGAGTGCCGCGCCCGGTTGGTTTATCATCAGCCGTGATTTCATGCGGATAAAGAAGCTCACCCTTGAACGCGGCACGCACGGCTACGATCCGGCTTCGCCGAACATGGGTGCGCTCTTCCTCGCGAGTGGCCCGGCGTTTCAGCGCAGCCAAGAAATCGCCGCCGTCGAAAACATCCACGTCTACAATCTGCTCTGCGCCGTGCTCGGCCTCACGCCCGCCGCGAACGACGGCGATGATCGCTTAGTGCGCGCCGCGCTGAAGCAGTAGATAGCTTATCTGCAGATTACCTGGAAGGTGGAACGCAGCCTCCGGGCGTGTTTGCTCCCTGTAGGTTGCGAGCTCGCCTCGCAACTTAGCGCAACCAGCGCGCCACCGACCACGAGCCTCCGGGCGCGTTTGCTCCCCGTAGGTTGCGAGCTCGCCTCGCAACTTAGCGCAACCAACCACGAGCCTCCGGGCGTGTTTGCTCCCTGTAGGATCAGACATCCTGATCCCGAGGAATTAGAGTGAGCTCAACTCCGCCGCGAATCGGGATAAAATACCATTAACGCGGAGGACGCGGAGAGCGCGGAGCCTGACGTGATTTCACCCCGCGTTGTCCCGTAGCTGGGTTTGCTTTCCCATCGTCGAAATTCGTGCTGGCCGAGCCATAGCGCTGGGGCGACGGCTGGTGTTTAGTGGGCAACCTGGGTTTTCTCTCGGAGGATTGGCCCACGAACCACACCAGCGTCCCGAAAGATTTGGCCTTTAGGTAGGGCGGTTGCCCTCAAGCACCAATCGTGCGAGGCGCGGCGCGAGTGAGTCTGTGGCGCTTGAGGGCCAGCGCCGCTACCGAGGTTGCACTGAATAGATAGGGCGAACCCTCCGGGTAAGCTGCGGCTCGGCGGGACGCTGCCGAGTGTCGCTTATGCTCGGTAACGCCCTACCACCGGGATCCTGTTTCAACCGGCAATTTTCAAGAGACGTTGGGATCACACAAATTGACCCGAAAGAAGGCCCTGCTCCGAACGATCTCCAGATAAAGACTCCGCGCTTTGGTCCGGAGATTTATTCGCGCTGATGTGCATGATTCACGAGCCAATCCGAGCGCGTTGCGGTCAACTCGCTCCACCTGACTGGTTCAATTTATTTCCCCGCCGCCCTTGCCGCACGGGCGGGGATCAGGATGTCGAGATGAATGGCGCTAAATTAAGGAAGTTGGTCGTCATGCGACCATGCGTGATCAGGCCAACTATTTTGCATGAGGCATGTAGGGCCGACCCTTGTGGCCGTGCCGGGGGGCGCACCGGAAACGGCTCGCCCACCAGGGGCGGCCCTACGAAATTCCGCAGCAAATCATCGCAGACGAAACGTCACGCAGTCGACGATCATGCCGCTTAACTTAGCGCCATTCATGTCTGAGGTTGCGCGCTCGCCTCGCAACGTGGGTGCCTCCGGACAGTTTTGCTCGGATGACGAAAGAAAAAACGCGCCCGGAGGTCGCGTTCCACCTTACGGCTAGTAGCCGTGCTTGAGCTAGCGACGAAGGAGCGGAGACCTCACGCCCCCGCGCCGCAGCACTTCTTGAACTTCTTCCCGCTGCCGCAGGAGCAGGGATCGTTGCGTCCGATCTTGGGTGTCTCGCGACGCACCGTCTGGGAAACCGGTTCCTGTTGCCCCGTATAGATCCAGCGACCTTCTTCCCGGCCAAAGGTGGCGGTCTCGACGTGCTCCTGATCTTTGCCTTCCACGCGATACTTCGCGGCAAATTCCACGAGGCCCTCGGTGTCGTTCGCCCCACCCTTTTCAGTCCGGATAATCGTGAGCCCGAGCCACTCCGAGCTCTCCGCCCAGCGCTTGGCGTCTTCGGCGGCAAAATCCTTCCGCTCCCCCGCACTCAACGTGCGCTCAAGATGCGCGATCTCGTGTTTGGCGTACGCGGAGTAGCGCGAGCGCATCAGCGCCTCCGCCGTCGGCGCCGGCGCGCCCGCGATGATCGGGCCGCAGCAAGCTTCGTAAGGTAAACCGGAACCACAGGGACAATTACTCATGACCGGAAGGTTAACCGCGCCCGGGAAGCCCTTGGCAACTCCCAAAACCAGCCGAGCGCCCTGTTAGCGACCCAGCCGCCCTGTTTATAAATCACCGATTCAGGCGACATCATGGGCGTTCACTGAAGCTGGCTTGATCGCTCCTGCCATTCTGCAGTCCGCCTGATAAGTGCTTTCAAGCTTTCCGCGGCCTTCGCTTCTTCTTTTATCCGCAACACGCGCAGTGGCTGATATCGCTTCCAATAATAGAACGGCGCAGATAAAAACAAAAACAGGGTTTAGAAAAACCGCCCACGAGGTGCGCTCGTCACGATCATCTTCGCGATAAATGCAGGAGCAGAACATCCACAGGCAAAAGCACGAGCAAGCCAAACTCGGCACGATCCAAAGACTTGATGGTTCAATTGTGATAATGTTCGACGTATGGGCTTTCTCATTTCCTTGCGACGTTACCGATGAGACCCGCGCGGGCGAGCCGGAGTGAGTCTTTTCTTGTCGCGCCGCAGCTTTGGCGAAGGTGGATGAAAAACAAATATGCCCAGCGCAGGAGGTTCATACGATTCAAGTCACATCCCGTGCGTTGTTCTCTGGCAGGCATGTTCGCCCGTTTCTTCATTTCAGGTAACCTCCACGGATTGAAGCTTACAGTTCGGGCACGCTTGGCTTCCAGCATGAATCGTCAAACCGCACTTCGGTCAATCGATCGTCGTGGGAAAATGCTCCGGCCCTTTCTTCTTCACCGGAGGGCGGGCAGCCAGCCACAAGAATACGCCAACCGGCCATGTAATGAGCGCAAGCCCCGCGATCAGCCAACCGGGCTTGCCTCGCAGCTCCGCGTCTTATGCGACACGCCAGATACTCCAGACAACGAGCGAGAGGAGTCCGATGTGCAAAAGCAGAAAAATGACGTGTGCCATAGTTTTTCAGCGAACAGTGTTACACACCGCAACTGAGTTGAGCTTTCGCCCAGGCGGTCATTGACCGGAAGCAATCTGATAAACTTTTGGGAATCAATCCATGCGTTTGCCGGGTTGCGCTTTTGCCATCGCAAGAAACCGATCAATCAGCAGCGGACAGGTTATTGCAGCCACCAGCCTCCGGACCTGTGAGCTTGCGTAGGTTGCGTAGGTTGCGTGCTTATCTCGCAACGTAGTGTGTCGAGCACGCTACCGACTGATACTCCCAAAACTGAATTACAGATGGGAACGGACCGCTGGGCCGTCCGGTTTGGCGAATTTCACTCGTGAATTGCGCCGGGCCCAGCCGCCGAGACTGTCGTAAAACAGTTCGCGGGCGCCGGGACACAACTCGTGGTTGGCCCAAACCGTGAGACTCATGTAATCATTCTGGCGTGGCGCAGGGGGTGACACGGGCATCACGAGGAAACGCCTTACACTCAGCCTTGGCCCAACCAGCAGCGCGCTGCACTTGCCAATCGAGATCACCCACGTCATGCAGATTCGTCGGCCCCACTACCCCTATGGAAGTACTCATTGCCTTGCTGGTTCTTTTTCTCTTCGGCGTTTTGATCGTACTCCCGATCTGGACCTTCATAAAAATCGGCAACCAGCGTGCGGAGCACCATCGCCTGTTGCGCCAATTCACCCACTTGGAGGACGAGGTGAAAACCCTGCGCGCCGCAGTCAAAAATCTATCCACCGATTCGCCACTCCCCCAGGAAATTTCTGCGGCACCGGTGAGCGCGCAGCCCACGAGCGCCGCCCCCGCGGCACTGCCGCCGTCTGAAAAGACCCCGCCAATCACCGCACCTCCACTGCTGCCTCCCGAACTGCCGGTACGTTTGGGCGGATTGCCCGTCGCCTCCATCCCAGCCGACCGATCACTCACCTCCGACAGCCTGCCGCCGCCGATTACTCCACCCCGCTTCGCGGTCACCCCCGCGCCTGCTCCTGTGCACGTCCCTTACGTGCCGCCTCCGCCTCAGCCCACTTGGCTCGACTCGGTTGACTGGGAGCAATTCATGGGCGTGAAACTTTTCGCGTGGCTCGGGGGACTCGCCCTTTTCCTCAGCGTCGCCTATTTCATCAAGTACTCACTCGATCATGGCTGGATTCCCAATGCGGTGCGCGTGGCCCTGGGTTTTGTTTTCGGGGTCGGCCTTGTGGTCGGCGGATTAAAAATATTCCGCAAAGCCTACGCGGTCCTCGCCCAGGCGCTCATGGGCACCGGCATCGTTTCGCTCTATGCCGTGACGTTTTCCTGCGGCACCCATCACTATGATTTCCTCGGCACCGGGGCCATGGGTCTCGTGATGTCGCTGATCACCGCCACCGCCTTCATCCTCGCCGTGCGCCTCGAGGCGCAAGTGATCGCCATCCTCGGCATCCTCGGTGGATTTCTAACGCCTATGCTGCTTTCGACCGGCGTGGACAACCCCGGCGGTCTCTTCGGCTACCTCACCTTGCTTGATATCGGGCTCATCGCCGTCGCGCTGCATCGCAGTTGGTTCTATCTCGTGCCACTCGGCGCCTCCGGGACGGTGATCATGATGATCGGCTGGGCCGGCAAATTCTATGAGCCGGGGAAAACCGGCATCGGCATGACGGTGTGCCTCGGGTTCAGCGCGCTGTTTATCGGGGCGGTCGAAGCCGCCCGCCGACTGGGCCGGAGTTCTCCCCTTATCACCAAGAGCGCCATCGCGCTGCCTGCCGTCGCCTTCTGTTTCGCGTGGTATTTTCTCGGCTACCGTGAGGTCGCGGCGCAAACCGAATTATTTTTCGGCTTCGTGATTCTCGCGAGCGCCGGCGTCTTTATTCTCTCCTGGCGCGAGGAAGTGGACAGTTTGGTTGCCTGGGCTGCGGGCATTTCCGCTCTGCTCATGATGCGCTGGGCCGCCCAAACCTTCCGGCCGGATCACGCTCCCGTGGTCGTGACCGTGTGTCTGATTTTTTGCGCGATCTACTTCGGCGTCTATCTCATCGCGCGACGGCTCGAACGCGCCACGCCTCCTGTACTCTGGTCGGCCGTGGGCCTGCCGTTCGTCGCCCTCGCCTTCGCGCTGTTTTTGATGGACCGCCACGCCCTCGCCGCCCAACCCGGGCTGCTCTTCACGTTCATCTTTGTGAGCGACCTTCTCCTCCTCGCGCTGGCGTGGCTGGATGAACGGCTCGCCAAGCTCCACCTGCTCGCCGGCCTGACGGTTTTCGCCCTGCTCTCCATCTGGACCTCGCAACATCTCACGGAAGATCTGCTGCCGTGGGCGCTGGCGGTTTATCTGTTGTTCGCCGCGTTGCACACGGCATTCCCCTTGCTGCTGCAACGCCACCGGCCCAGCGCCACACCGACGTGGTGGAGCCAGTTATTTCCGCCGCTCACCCTGCTGATGATGTTGCTGCCGATCTTCAAGCTCGACGCGGTATCGCTGCTCATCTGGCCCGCCATTTTGCTGGTCGATGTAATCGCCATCGCGCTCGCCCTGTTCAGCGCCTCGCTCGCGGCCGTGGCCGCGGTGCTCGTGCTCACGCTATTCGCCACCGGGCTTTGCATCTTCAAGGTGCCGGTGTCCGCTGTGGTCTTCGCCCCGTCGCTGCTCTTTGTCATCGGCGGTTTCGCCGTGTTCTTCTTCGCGGCAAGTGTGTGGCTCGTCCGCAAAGTCGGCGACAAACTCCCTGCCGCGAGCGGCCAGATGTCGGCAATCTTTGGCGACGCCCGCTCACAAATTCCTGCCTTCTCCTCCCTGCTGCCCTTTCTCCTCCTGATCATGGTGTGCGTGCAACTGCCGATCCAAGATCCCTCGGCGGTATTCGGACTCGGTCTGCTCCTCGTCGTGCTGACACTGGGGTTGGCCCGGATAATTAAAATCGAGTGGCTGCCCGCCTGCGCGCTCGCCGGCATGGCGGCCCTCGAATACGTCTGGCATGTCCGGCGTTTCCACCCCGAGGACGCCACCCTGCCGCTCATCTGGTATGTCTGTTTCTACTTGGTGTTCGCCGCCTATCCGTTTATTTTCCGGCGCGATTTCGCCCGTCACACCGGACCGTGGGCCGTGGCGGCGCTGAGCGGCCTTGCGCATTTTTGGATGACTTTTCGGGCGATCAAGCTCGGTTGGCCGGGCACCGAAAATATCCTCGGCTTCGTGCCCGCACTCTTCGCGCTCGCCCCGCTCGCGAGCCTCGTCGTCGTCGTGCGCACGGTCGCTGCGGATAATCCCCAGCGGCTCAACCAACTCGCATGGTTCGGCGGCGTCGCGCTGTTTTTCATCACGTTGATTTTCCCGATCCAATTCTCGAATCAACCGGAATGGCTCACGATCTCGTGGTCCTTGGAAGGCGCGGCCTTGCTCTGGCTGTTCCACCGCGTGCCGCATCCGGGTTTGCGCGCCACCGGCGTGGTACTGCTCGTCACCGCCTTTGTCCGCCTCGCGTTGAATCCCGCCGTGCTCGGCTACCACCTCCGCGGCGATACCGGCATATTGAACTGGTATCTCTACACCTACGGACTGGCCACCGCCGCATTGTTCGTCGGCGCGAAACTGCTCGCTCCGCCCCGCGAGCGCGTGCTCGGCGTCAACGCCCCGCCACTCCTCAACACGCTCGCCGTCATCCTCGCCTTCATTCTCCTCAACATCGAAATCGCCGACTATTTCACCGCCCCCGGAGCCCTGTCGCTCGCGTTCAAGTTCACCGGCGATCTCGCCCGCGACATGACGTACACGATCGCGTGGGCGCTGTTCGCTCTCGGCCTGCTCAGCGCCGGCATCGCCCAGCAACAGCGCGCCGCCCGCTATGCCGCCATCACGCTGCTGTGCGTTGCGCTCCTTAAACTCTTCTTCCACGACCTCGCGCATCTCCAAACTCTTTATCTGGTCGGCGCACTGTTCGTCGTCGGGGTCATCGCCTTCCTCGCCTCCTTCGCCTACCAACGTTTCCTGCCGCGCCAGGAAAAATCTTCTCCGCCCAAACCTTAACATAAACGGATTAGTTATCACCGGTGGAACCCGACCTCCGGGCGGGTTTTCTTCACCACACCTTTCTCGAACCCCAGCCGTAATATGAACGACACCTTTATCACCGGTGGAACCCGCCCTCCGGGCGGGTTTTCTTCCACGCACGTTGCTCGAACCCGCCCGGCCTGCCCACCAAAGCCTTGGCGTCGGCGGGAGGTCGGGTTCCACCTTAAACACAACACGCTCCTCCATCACACCACGCTCATTCTCGCGCTCCTCGCCGCCACCAGCGGCTTCAGCGCCATCACGCCCACCGAGTGGTCGCACCGACAATCCCTCACCGTCGCCGCACCCGGCCTGACGAAAATCGCCGTACCCGCCGCGACCTTCGACGCCAACCAGCCGGGACTAGCCGATCTGCGAATGATCGACGCCACGGGTCAGGAAATTTCTTATCTGCTCGATACCCCGCCACCATCTGACGCCGAAGCCAGCCGCCAACGCATGCTCCGCCCCCAATCCTTCGACTGCAGCCTCGGTAGCAACGACACCACTCAGCTAACCATCGCGACCGGCACGACCGAGAATCTCGATGCCCTCGACCTGGAATCAGCCGCGCCGTTTTTCCTGAAGGCGGCGCATGTCGATATTTCCACCGACGGCCAAGACTGGCAATCGCTCGGTGCCGCCGTGCCGGTGTTCCGCCAATTCGGCGCGGAGCAACTGCGCCTGTCGCTCAACCGGAAATCCGCCGCGTTTATCCGCGTGACGCTGGATGATTTCCATTCCCGCCCCATCGCATTCACCGGAGCCAAACTGCGGCGCTCCCCTGCCCAAGCCGCGCCACCCAGCCTCATTTCGCTCGGCGCCACCATTACCCGACGCGACGAATTTGTCGGCGAAACCGTCCTCACCGTCACCCTCGATGGACGCCATGTGCCGCTCGCCTCACTCACATTCGAGACGAAGGAACCGCTGTTCATGCGGCGCGTCACCGTCGCTGTCCGCGAAGTGAACGGGGCCCTTTCCACTGAACGCATCGTCGGCTCAGGCACGCTCTATCGGATCGCCCTCGACGGCGCACCCGCCCGCGCCCAGTTGGAACTGCCACTGGAATTCACACCCCTCACCCGCGAACTGCTCGTTCATTTCCACAACGGCGACTCACCGCCTCTGATCATCGACCACGTGCAGGCGAAACAGCACGTGGTGAATCTGCTCTTCATGGCACCGGTCGCCGGCACCTTCACGCTGCTCTCGGGCAATCCGCAAGCCGCCGCCCCGCGCTACGATCTCGCGCATTTCGCCGGCGAAATACGCGGCGCGCGCGCCACGGTCGCCACGCCGGGAGAACCGGAGTCGATGCCGGATTACCACCCACGTGAATCTCTCAGCGCCGCTCCGCTGCCCGACGTGCCTCTCACCGGTGCACCCCTCGACACGAAAGCGTGGCCGCATCGTCAGCCGATCCAAATCACCCGCGCCGGCGTGCAGGAATTGGAACTCAATCTCGCCGCGCTCGCGCAAGCCCGGTCGGACTTCGCTGATCTCCGTCTGCTGCACGCCGGTAATCAGATTCCCTATGTCCTCGAGCAACCGGCACTGGCGCGCTCACTCACGCTAACCCCCGTCCTCGCACCCGACGCCAAACGCCCGACGGTGAGTGTGTGGCGAATCGCCCTGCCGCAGTCCGGCCTACCACTTAATCGTATCCAACTGTCGTCAGTCACTCCGTTATTTTCTCGCCAGTGCCGGATCTATGAAAAACTCCCCAACCAAAATGGCGTCTCCACCGAACTGACGCTCGCCACCGGCCAATGGAGCCGCCTGCCCAAACCGGGCGTACCGGAAAGCCGCGCCTTCGCACTCAGCGACCACCCGCGCACCAACACGCTCTGGATCGAATCCGACAATGGCGACAATCCCGCCATCACCCTCGATGCCGTGCAGGTGGTTTACCCGGTCGTGCGCCTGATTTTCAAAGTCGCGGAAACCGACGGCTACATCCTCGCCTGCGGCAACCCAAAAGCCCACGCCCCGCGCTACGATCTCAGTCTCGTCGCCGTAACGCTCCTCACCGCCAGCCGCCACATCGCCCAACTCCCTGCCGACACTCCCGCTGCCGCGCGCACCGATTCATCCGCACTTTTCGCAGGGATTAACACCACCTACATTTTCTGGGGCGCGCTTATCCTTGTCGTGGTGGTGTTGCTCGTAGTCGTCGCAAAATTGCTGCCCAAGCCGCCAGCGAGCTGAAGAGTAATTTCAGCGTAGTCGCAGGCGCTTGCCGCGCCGGAGTAACGGCAGGCGTCCCTGCCTGCCGAGGTAGGTAGTGCGCTTGTCGCGCTAGTCTGCTGGCCAGCAGAACGAGGCGAGCTCGCCACCTACGACCCGGCCAATCCCACAGGCACGGATGGATCGCGTGGCACGGGTCTCCCGACCCGTGAGCAACGTTCGCCTCGTCTGCAAGACCGACGAATTATCTCAAATCTCCACCTCCGAAGTAGTGCCCAGTTCTCCGATCCGAAATTCATCCAACCCACGGGTCAGGAGATCCGTGCCAGTACCTCAACAGGCTGTAATCAGCCTCCACCGGGATCATGCAGTTGGTGGGCGCGGTTTCCACACCGACGCCTTTTCGCCGATGCGGATCGGCCTTCGCCAAGGCTTTCGCCGTCGCCGAGGCTTTGGCGGACAAGTCGCCCCGACAAAAATCGGCGAGCACCTTTCAGCAACGTGGCGCGACCCGCGCGCCACCTTCACCGGCAGGCCTGCCCCCTCATCGCGGCCGGGCGATCGTAAACAGCTCGGTGGTGCGCGTGTAATAATCTCCGCCCATGCGGCCGATCGTATCGAGCTTGTGTTGATCGATCGTACCGTCAGCCCCGAGCACGGACTCGCTGATGTGCGCGCAAATAATCGTGCCGAAGACGACATTGGAAGCGAGCGGACCCTCGCCGATGTGGACGATGCGGTCGAGTTTGCACTCGAACGCGACTGGCGCTGCGGCCACCCGCGGCGGACGGACATTAAGCGACGGCGTAGTCGCGATGTTGAATTTCTCGAACTCGCTCTCGCCATGCGGGAGCGGTGCCGCGGTTTGGTTCATCGATTCTGCCAAGGCGAAGGGCACGAGGTTCACCACAAATTCGGGCACCTGTTCGACATTGACCACGCTGTCCTTTTTTTTGCCGTGGCGATCATTGGCGCCGATAAAGAGCAACGTGGGCGGATTCGCGCACGCACCTTGAAAAAAAGAAAACGGCGCGAGATTGGTCTGGCCGGCGGCGGATATCGTGGAAACCCACGCGATGGGGCGCGGCGTGATCGCGTTGATCATCCAGTTGTAGGCATCGCGCGGCGAGAGGGTGGTGAAATCGAGAGTCATGGCCCGCGAATTTACCGCGTCTCATCCGCACTGCAAGGCCGGGATCAGAGCCGAGACAGTCTCCCCCGAATGGCGTGAATAAACGCGGATGAATGCCCGGCCCAACTTTGCTTATCTTTATCCGCAGCCATCCGCGAGATCCGCGGAAATTATTCCGAAGCCTCGGGTTCATTGGGGTCGATTCGTGCTGGCCGAGCCAAAGCGCTTGGGCGACGACTGGTGCTTCGCGGGTCCACCGCTGAACCCGAATCCCCGATTTTCTGCACGAAGCCTACCCATTCCCGCGAATGGCCCGGCCCATTTTCACGAGTGCTTAACAACACCGGCTTCTAGGGCGTTGACCTCAACGACGGACAAATTTGAATGCGCTGATCCGGTTTCTGCCCCGTCTCCACCCACGTCAACGCCCGCCTTTCCTCTCGCTCGCACCTGTTTCGTCAGTCATGTCCCGCCAGCCCACCAGTCAAAAAGCCTTTACCCTCATCGAAGTGATGCTGGCGGCGACGATACTACTGGTGAGCTTCACTGCGGTGATTCAAGCCGTGACGATAGGGGCAGAAATGATTGATACAGCCCGCAAACAACAGATCGCCCAACAGATCATCGAGGGAGAGATGAACTATCAGAAATCCATCCCGTGGAATGGTGGATCGGGGTATGGCATCAGTGTCATGCCAGACTCCATTTTCCGGATTAGAGTCAACGATGATGGTACCGATGTAGTCGATGATACAGCCAATGGGTATGTTGATGGCCTTCGCTTTGGACTCGACGATAATCCCGCGCTCTTGGCGGCAGCCAAGGGGTTCACCGTCCAAGCTGAATCGGCCAATGAAGTGTCCAGCGGGCCACCCCTGATTGGTATCGTCTGGACTGTCATCTGGACCAGCACCACCGGTCGCGTGCATACCCGTACGGGCAAGGGTTACTATAGTGAGAATGGCCTTTTCTTATCCTACCGAAAATGAATCGAGGCGTCACATCCAATCGTGGTTTCACCCTCGTCGAATTGCTGGTCAGCATGAGTCTAGGCCTGATAGTGATGCTCGCCGTATTCAGCACCTATGCCTATCTCGGACGGAATCTGACGCGTCTATCTTATCGGAGTGTATTGGAGACCCAGAGTCGGAAATTTCTGGTGGCGTTCGCCTCCGATATTCGCAACGCCAAAAATGTTATCAGCGCCACGAGCACTACATTGGCACTGAATGTATACAACGATAGTGATTTCAGGGGCCCGAAACCCCTCATGAAAGTCGAGTACAAATTCGACGGAACATCCCTAACAAGCGTCACCAGCAATCCCAATGGGACCACCCCCATCACAGTGCTTTTTAATTACCCTCTCAACACGAACAGCGTGGACGTGTTGACTGTGATACCTTCATTCAGTTTTTTATATTACACCAGCAGCGGAGGAAATCCCGTCTCCCAATTCAACGCGTCGGTCATCACACCACTCAGCGTCAAGCAGGTTGCTGTTAACTTTAACCTGCAAGCCGGTGCCGCCGCCATCCAAGGATTGCAAGGAACACTGAGCACCCTGCCGGTCACCTCAGGCTGGTTGCAGCTGATCAACCGCCAACCGCCTGACGGTAGCTAACCATGCACAATCCTTGGTGCAGTTCCCGCGGATCAATCACCTTGGTGGCACTTTTGCTCGCCGCCGCGATGGGCATTTCATTGGCCAGCTACCTTGCCCTCTGCCGCCAATCGCTCCTCCTGAGCACCCGCAATCAACAAATAACCCAAGCCCGCCGACTCGCCGAGGGCGGTTTAGAATTGGCGCTCTGGAAGTTAAACCAAAATTTCCCCACCCCTCCTGCTACCGGCACGACTTCGATGGGCAATGGGGTAACAGGTACGGTCACCACAATGGTAACCTATCCCGCAAATCCCGCACTTGACACGCCCACGATCACCGCCACCGCCACCGTCAGTGTGGCCGGTCTTGGAAATTTCACCAAAATTCTGACCGCCACCACCAAGCCAGCACCGCTCTTCGCCAATGCCATAAGTGTCCTCAATTGTGGAGTCCCTCCTTATCTATCTATTCCTGCCGGTACGATCATAGACAGCTGGAACTCCGATCCCGACCAAGACTATAACGTTACTGCTGGCACGCCTGCGGTCGCCTACTCGTTCACACCCGGCACGACCTCGAACTATGCCGCGATCATTGCCGCTCCCTCGATTAGACTCGATGGCAATACCACCAACGGTGGAGTAACTATTAACGGCTATGCGGCCACCTTTGGTGATTTAATTAATTATACCATTTTAGATCAGATAAAGGGACCAGCTACTCCTGCGCTCACGCCAATTGATACTGCCCGAGTCAGCAAAAGCGCTTATGTCCCCAACTTCACCGTTCAGGCTCCAGCAGGACCAAGCATTTCTTGGATTGATCTTCCTGCAAATGCCGCTTGGGGGGCCTCCCAGACAATAGGCACGGCAAACGGTCCAACAGAATATTATAAGTCCAAAACCAACGAACCAATTATGGAGATTGCGCCTAACAATAACGGTGAAGATCTAGTTTTGAATGGTTCCCAATTCCTATATGTTAATGGACCGGCCGTCATTGTGGTGAATGAAAACTTTGAAATGAGAGAGAATTCAAAAATTATCATAAACACAAATGGACGACTAGAAATCTATGTGCGGAATAACGTCGTAATAAAAGGTATGGCTGGTTTCGAAAACTTAACGAAAGAGCCTAAAAATCTGGCTCTTTTCTGCACCAGCGAATACTCCAACAATTTCTCCTTCACCTATTCCACGAATACGACCGATCCATTCTACGGTGTTTTATATTCTGCTGATCCCAACCAACAGATGTATTTTACCGTCAGTCCGAACTTTTATGGCGCTATTTGGGCTGCATTCACCCCGAGACTCTCTGGCCCAATCCTCAGAATCCACTACGACACCGCCCTCCAATACCTGCCCAAGAACTGGTTCAAAGGCGTAACCACTCCGTTCATAATTGTTCAACTCACCGAGTCGTAACTTGCCTATACCAGTTCCAGCTCACCTTCCCCAGAATTGACGCGCAGGCCAAGGCCTGCATCTTAAACACCGTAGTCATCACCCCATGTTTTTCCGCAAAGCCCACCGCGGCCTCGGCGTTGTGCTTCGCCCCGGTTAAAATCGGCCCACTCGGAATTAGGCAGAACTTTTCACTTCGATCCCACTTGTTTTAAAGTTGCCGATCCGCTGCCGTGACGCTTTATTACCGACTGTGCCTCTGAAACTCTTAACCAAGCAAGAAATCGAGCGGGCGCTCGGCCGGCTTTCCGAGCTGGCGGCCAGCGAGGGCGTCCGCTTGGAAATGACGCTCTATGGCGGCGCGGTCATGCTGCTCGCTTACAATGCCCGGGCGGTCACCAAGGACATCGATGCCATCGTCCATCCGCCCGAGGTGGCCCGCCGTCTCATCGCGCGCGTGGGTAAGGAACGGGGGCTGCATGAGGGCTGGTTGAATGACGACGTGAAACAATTCGTCAGCGAACGGGAGGCGAAAAACGAACTCGTCATCGCCACGATCTCGCCCACCGGTCTCCACGTCACCCGACCCACCGAAAAATATCTCCTCGCGATGAAAGTTATGGCCTGCCGGAAACCACTCCCCGGTTACGCCGGCGACTACCTGGACATTGAAATTCTCCTGCGCGTTACCAAACTAAAAACCATCGCCCAAGTACAAACGGTGATCGACACTTTTTTCCCTGACACCGTTCTCTCCGCTTCCGTGCAAGCCGTGTTGCGCGACCTCCTCGACCTGATCAAACGTGAACCCAACAAAAAATCTTCGCCTTAGCCGCCCGCTCACCGCCCGGGCCGTGGCCCGCCGCACCCGCACGCTCGCAGAGTTCGGCCGGCACCTCCGTGACTGGTTTCACGAGCTCAAACGCTTGTCGTCGCGCGCGCAATTGGCAGCCGCCGTCAAAATCCGCCCGCCTACTCTCGCCGGGGAAATTCCGTCCGGCCAGATCGCCGATGCTTATCTCGCCGCCCAGGTCGAATTTCTGTGCCGGCGCGCCGGGCTGCGTCCGCCCCGCTGGACCAGCGATCCCGGCTATGTGCTCGCTGAGCCTTGGTTTTCCATTCCAGGACGGCATTCCCGGGCCCATCTCCTGCTCGAAACTCCAGTCGAGTTTCGCAACCGGAACATTTTCACCACCCCTGAGGTTGAGGTGCCCATCCGGCGTGGCCGTCCCAGTATCAGTCGTTCGGAGAAACTGGCGAAAGCCCGGCTGCGCCAACAACGCTACCGCCAACGGCAGGCGCAGCGGACAGCAAACCCCGCGCGCGTAGAATTGACGCGCAGGCCAAGGCCTGCATCTTAAACACCGTAGTCATCACCCCATGTTTTTCCGCAAAGCCCGTCGTGGCCTCATCATCGAGCTCAACCCCCACCGCACCCTCGTGGCCGGGCTCGCCGCGTGGGACGACAAACCGCTCATGATCGATTGCATGGCGGAGTTCGAGGCGGATGACCGCGAAGGCTTGCGCAGTTGGCTCCAATCCAAACACGAACGCACCTTCGTTCCGGCCTTTTGCAGCTTTGCCCCGCCCGAATGGCAACTGGTGCGCGAATCCATCTCTCCTCGTCGCCTTACCGAACCCAATTATCTCACCGAACTGGCGCGTGACCGTTTGAAATTGATTTCACCTGCCGAATGGCAGCTCCATCTGCTGCACCCCCTGGAAGGCGAAGTGGTCGCACCCACCGGCGCGCAACGACCCGTGCTCATCAGTGCCGTCCCCCATTCGACCGTACGCGAGACCCAGCAACTCCTGCTCGATCTCAGCATCATGCCTTACCGACTCGAAGTGGGCGTGCTCTCCACTATGGGGGCCATCTTGAGCTACAACAGCAGGCGAGTCGACACCCGGGCCTGCGTCATGCTCCAAATTGGAGCCGAAGAAACCACCGCTTGGATCCTCGGCAAGGAAGGGGTGCACACGCCCAATCCGATAAAAATCGGCTACTCCTCGATCGAGAAACTGGCCATGAAAGAATTCGGCTTGCTCGATGTTGCGGAAGTTCGCGACCGCTTGATGACCGTGGAAGAAGAATTATTGCTGCGGGCGACGCGTTTTGTTCGTCCGCTCGTCCGTGAGCTCAAACCGATTTTCGATTCCTACGAACTCACCACCGGGCAACGCGTCGGCGAACTCTACTGCAACGCTCTGCCCGCTTGGCTTTCGTGGATCAACGAACCCTTGGCCAGCGGCACCGGTCTCGGTACTTTCGCCATCGATTGCAACGAGTGGATGCAGACCGCCAACATCAGCGCGGACCCCGAGCTGATTTTTTCCCCGCAATGGTTCAACCTCCTCACGCTGGTCGCCGAGAGCGATACCCAAAAAGCTCATGGCCAATCTTAGCCGAGATTCCCACTATGTGCAGCCCTGGCACTTCGACTGCCGCCTGTCCAAGGAACTGCCCGACGATAATCCTATCCGCGGCCGTTTTCTCGCGAGTCTCCTAGCCTGCACGTTTGCCGCCATCGCGCTATTCTACGCCGGCATGACCATTTATTCCTATAGTATTCTGAAAAAAGAAATCGCCTATTGGGAGCAGTTGAAACGCACCAATAGCACGCAGATGGCGGAACTGCAAAAGGTCATCACCGTGATCCAGTCCGGCGCGCGCCGCTTAAACGAAATCCATAAGCACGTGGCTTCTCCTTTACCCGTCTCGGATTTCATTCAGGAAGTCGGCCGCACTCGGCCAGCCAATCTGCGCATCGATATGGTGGAGTTCCATGACAACGCCGCCTTCATCCGCGCCAGCCTGCAAGAATCCCCGCAGCGTGCCAGCGCCCAGCTCAGCCAATACGTCGCCGAACTGCGCACGAACCCGCGACTGCGTCCGCTGTTCAGCAACATCGCGCAAACCTCCATGGAGCGCAACACCAAGGACGGCACCATCAACGTTGAAATCACCCTCAAGCTGAAACCGGTCACCCCATGAGCTACCGTCTCCGCCAATTGCTCGCCTTGATGAAGGAGTACCCGTTCGTGACGACCTGCCTGATTATCATTCTTATCGCCGGTAACCTCAGCGTCTTTTTAAACCTGGAAAATACCGAGCTGGAGCACGTCCAAAACCGCGTCCGCCAAGAAGGTGCTGTGGTGCAAAAAACCATCAATGCCAGCCCGGCCCTGCGCAGTGACAGCCAGTTGATTGAATCCGCCCTGAAGGAAATCGATGCCAGTCTCGTGACCGAGGATAACCTCGCGGAAAATTACGGATATTTCTACATCATCGAAGATCAGTCCCAGGCCCAAATGGGTGAACTCCACCAAAACACCGCACCCCCAAACGAGCCCGAGGCAAAATATCGCACCGTCCCTCTCTCCCTCACGGTCAAGGGAACCTACAGCCAAGTTTTCAATTTCCTCCACCGCGTCGAGACCGGCTCACGGCTGATAAAAATCGCCTCCTTCACCATGCATCGCAGTCAGCCGACTGGTGATGCCGTCACCCTCGCGATGGAATTGAACATGCTCGCCTACCCATGAAGCACCGCACGTTACTCCTCCTTCTGCTCGCGACCATTCTGCCCTCGATGGGGGCGGAGTTAAATCCGGACGTCCAGAAACGCGCCAAACAGCGAATCGAGTCGCTCCTCGGGAACCGGCGCGGTGCTTCATCCGCCCCGGAAAACGTCGCCAATCCCTTTGTACTGCCGCAGACCGCCCCAACCAACCCTGTCGAGCAATCTCCGACGGGCGACCTGCCACTCAAAGGGGATATCCTCACCCGCCTCGGGGCCTCCTTGAAAGTCAGCGGCTATATCCAGACCAAAGGAGTCCCTCATCTGACCATCAACCGGCAAACCTATCGGGAAAACGACCTCATCCCAGTGCGCGAGGGCGGCGGCAGTGTCACTTTTCTCCTCCTCAAGAAAATCACTGAGGCTGATTTCATCTTGGAACTGGACGGGGTGGAGTTGTTGCAAAAACACACGGTCAAGTAAGGCAGCGTCTTCCCCCGAGTAGCCACCGGCCTCCGGGCCTGTGGGTTTGGTGATTGGTAATTGGTGATTGGTAGGTTGCGAGCTTGTCTCGCAACGTAACGTAGCAACGTAACGTAGCGCGACAAGCGCGCTACCTACATCGGCAGGCAGGGACGCCTGCCACTACTCCCAGCGCTCCGACGTAGCCACCGGCCTCCGGGCCTGTGGGCTTGGTGATTGGTAGCCGCATTGGAGCGGAGCGACAATGGGGCCAACGAAGAACCGTCTTTTCGTCTATGGCTCAAATGCGGCTGCCAAAATATTCAGAGTAATAGCTCAGAGCGATTGATCTAAGCCGGCAGTTTCGGGGACCATCTCGCAAAATCGCTCAGGGCATTTAATCGTCGCCACGATTATCCGGAGAAGTATTGATCAATTCTCGTATTCCTCACTCATTTTAAAATCATCATGGACACACCTCCGAACAACCGAACCATGGCCGAGTATTTTATGCGCGGCCTTACTCAAGGCACCATCGATCCACCAGAAATTATCAGTTGGGCCGATGAAGTCGTGGTCGCGGCTGCCAAAACCGAAGACTGGATGCTCGATATTTCGACCGCCAATCCCGCTGATCGCTCGGGCGTGCTGCACTACTTGCATGCCGTGAAAGGCGACATCGACGAAGCGGCCCTCGCCCGATTGCTGGCGAAGTAACTTTTCTTCGTCCTCGACGGCACTCGGCCGGCGGACGGGGGTTTCAGTTACTTCGAGGCTCAAGCCAACGAGCGCCACCATTCTGCAAGTATCATTTGCCCGCGGTTTCCTTGGCTCGCTCCTGCAAAACCTGTTCCAGCGTGGCAAAGAAATTGTCGTAGAATCCGTGCTCCCGTTTTTCCTGCGCGCTGCGCGCGCCGGTTGACCCGCTTTCAACCTGCAGCGAAATCAAGACCTCAACTTCAGTTTTACCTTCGCTGCTTTCGTGAAAATGAAGATTCGCCACCGTCTGGCGGGAATCGCCCAGAGATTCACTGGTGAGGATTCGACTCGATGCCTCCAGCCTAGTGGGCGCACCAGAGGAATCCGTCAGAGTATAATCGAGCTGCTTGAGCGCCACCTTCGCCGCCGCGAAAACGGTCCGTACATCGCCGTCGAAGGTTCTAACCTTTGGCGGCACCGGACTGAAACGCTCGCGCATCGCTTCCGGCATGGAAGCACAACCGGCGAGTACTAGACTGAATAAGCAAACGAGTGAGACGATGGTACGCATAAAGTGAATCAGGAGGGTTGTTGTTGGGAAAGGCAATGTAACGTGCCGAGACCCCAAATCAAATGGGAGCAATCAATCCCCACGATTTCCCGCCCGGGAAAACAATTGCCGATAATTTCACGGGCTGCCGCGTCGCGCTTTACCTGACGAAATTGCGGCACGAGCACCGCCCCATTGATGATCAGAAAATTCGCGTAGCTCGCCGGCACCGGCCGCCCCTGAAAGGCCAAAGGCTTGGGCATCGGTAACTCGACGACATCAAATCTCTTCGCTGACGGTGTGCGAAAACCGTGCAGTCGCTCGAGATTTTCCGCCAGAATCTTGTGGTTCGCCTCGCGCTTATTCGGCTCCACGCACGTAATGAAACCATCGGCTTTGTAGAATCGCGTGATGTCGTCGATGTGCCCGTCGGTGTCGTCGCCGCTGATGCCATCGCCCACCCACAGTACCGTCGTCGCGCCCAGGTAATCTTTCAGATTTTGCTCGATCTGCGCCCGGGTCAGAGAGGGATTTCTGTTTTTATTCAGGAGGCATTGCTCGCTGGTGAGGAGCAAGCCGTGACCGTTCACGTCGAGGGAACCGCCTTCCAGAATCATATCGTTCACGAACCGGCGCAACTTGAGCTTCGTCGCGATACTCGGCGGGATTTTGTTGTCCAAATCATACGGCGGATACTTGCCGCCCCATGCATTGTAAGCCCAGTCGGTAATCGCGACTTCGCCCGTGCCGTCGTGCTTCACGAAAATCGGCCCATGATCCCGACACCACGCATCGTTGGTCGGGTGATTATAAAAAGTCACGCGCGCCATGTCCGCCCCGGCCGCAGCGCAAAACCGCTTGGCGCGCGGCTGGAGGCGCGCCGCACAGTTGATGCGCACCGCCTCAAAGCGGCTGATCTGTTTCACAATTTCTGCGAACGCGTACGGGATCGGTCGAAATTGTCCCGGCCAAGTGGCATAGTTGTGCGGCCATGAAAGCCAGACGGCGGCCTGCGGTTCCCATTCCGCCGGCATACGAAAGCCGAGCGCAGTGGGCGTCGCTCGGGTGGTCTTCAGTTTATTTTTCGTGGGCATCAGGGTGGAGCGCGACCTCCGGGCGCGCTGGGTTGCTTTAGGAATGCCGGCCAGTCCTCCGTAGCCTTGGCGAAGGTGGGCGGTCGGGTTCCACCTTTAGTCGCGAAACCTTTTGGTGAGATCGCCGTAGGCATCGATCCGGCGGTCGCGCAGGAACGGCCAGTGAGTGCGGGTGACATCCACTTGATCAAGCTCGACCGTGTGCCGCAGGATTTCCTCCCGGTTCACGCTGGCCTTCGCCAAGATCTGCCCACTGGGGCCGGCGATAAAACTTTGGCCCCAAAATTCGAGACCGTCGCCGCCCACCGGCTTTTCCGTGCCGATCCGATTGACCGCTGCCACATAACAACCGTTCGCCACCGCGTGACTGCGCTGGATGATTTCCCACGCTCCCTGCTGGTTCGCCCCGTGTTCTTTTTTTTCCTTCGGATGCCAGCCGATCGCGGTCGGATAAAATAGAATCTCCGCCCCAGCCATCGCCGTCAGGCGCGCGGCCTCGGGATACCACTGATCCCAGCACACGAGCACGCCGATCTTGCCGTACTTCGTCTGCCAGGCTTTGAACCCGGTGTCGCCGGGAGTGAAATAGAACTTCTCATAGAAGAGCGGGTCGTCGGGAATGTGCATCTTCCGGTAAACGCCGAGCAACTTGCCATCGGCATCGATGATGACCGCCGTATTGTGGTAGAGGCCGGAGGCCCGCTTCTCGAACAGCGAACCGATGATCACCACCTGGCGTTTTTTTGCCAAAGCCTGCAACGCCTTGGTGCTGGGCCCCGGGATGGACTCGGCCAGCTTGAAGTTCTCATGATCCTCGCTCTGGCAGAAATACTGCGAACGGAAAAGTTCCTGCGTGCAGATAATCTTCGCCCCTTGTTTCGCCGCTTTTTCAATCAGGGAGAGCGTTTTTTTCAGGTTCTCCTTTGGATCGGAAGAACAGGCGTGTTGCAGTAAACCGAGGGTGACTTTCATGAGGAGTGAGGTAGCGCAACTCGCGCTTCGGCAGCGAACGATCCCGCCTCCTGATTGACAAGCAATCTCTCACCCCACGAAAGTGCGGTTTTGGGGCGAACAAGTCTTTGACAAATGCCCAAGTGATTGTAAAAACCCCTGTGTGATCAGTTCTCTGCTCATTTAAATAAGGCCAGATTCGCTTAGATTCTCCGCTGCTTACCCAACATCCCCATGTGCGCTGAACCCCGTCCCCTAATTGTCGTTGTCGAAGATGACGATGAACTTTGCCGCCTGATTTGCATGCAACTCGAAGAGGCCGGCATGCACACCCAGTCGTATAATCGCTGCGCCCCGGCTCTGCGTTTTCTCCAGCGTAATTTCGCCAACCTGCTCCTGCTCGATCTGCACCTGCCCGACTCCACCGGCTTCCAGCTTCTCTCCGAACTCAAGCAGCTCGACATCCATGTCCCCACGATTTTCCTGACCGGCAGCGCCATCGAGACCGACAAAATCAAAGGCCTGGAAATGGGCGGTGATGATTATATCACCAAGCCGTTTAGTTACGCCGAAGTCGTCGCCCGCATTAACGCCGTGCTCCGCCGCAGCGAAGGCCAACACGATTTCAATCTCACGAAAAACGTCCGCACTTCCGACGGTCCCTTCGAATTTCTCGGATCACAGGTTCATCCCGACCGCCTCGAAATCGATTTTCCCAGCGGCGGCAAACACAAGATCGGGCGCAAAGAACTCGGTATTCTCGCCTATCTGCACGCCCATCGGCATGCCGTCATCACCCGCAAGGAACTGATCCATTCTGTCTGGGGCATCCATGCCGATATCCGCAGCCGCTCGCTCGACCAGTACATCGTCAAGATCCGCTCAGCCTTCGAGGAGAACGGACTATCGCTCGATAGTTTCAAAACCGTCCACGGCATCGGGTACATCTTCGAGCCACCCAAGCAGGCCGAATCAAAATAATTCGCGCTGGCCCGTGTAGCGCGTCTGCGCCTCGTTCAGCGTCGAGCGCATCTCCATGGCTTCGAGCAACGCGCAAAGTTTTTCGCGTGCCGGCTCACTCGGTGCCACATGCGGCAGCGGCGACGCGGTCAATAACGTGGTCAACTTGAGATTGCGCCGCAGATCTTCCGCTCGCGCCGCCACCTCGATGCGAAAGCGCTCCGGTTTCAATTCCGCCGCGTGCGCAATGATTCCCTCGAGGGTCCCGAACTCGGCAAACCACTTCACCGCCGTCTTCGGGCCCACGCCACTGATGCCCGGAATATTGTCCGAGGTATCGCCGATCAGCGCCAAGTATTCCGCGATGCGCACCGGGGCCACGCCAAACTTTTCCACGACGCCCGCCGTATCCATCACGCGCCAACCGAGCTTGGGATTGGCCGTGGGCGGTGGCTGTAATATTTTGATCCGCTCATCCACGCATTGGGCAAAATCCTTGTCCGCGCTCACGATCAACACCTCGTGCCCCGCATCCGCCAGCGCGCGCGCCTGAGCCGCCAGCAAGTCATCCGACTCCACTCCGTCCAGCTCCACGCCTACCAAACCGAGTGCGCGCGTCAGTTCCTTGATCAGCGGAATCTGTTTCTCCAAGGCCTCCGGCGTTTCTTTCCGTTGCGCCTTGTATTCCGGCAGCAAGGCCAACCGGTCCTGCGAGCCACCGAGATCGAAAAACACCAGCATCGCATCCGGACTCATCTGATCCTGCAACCGCCAGATCGTTTTCATCCAGCCATGCAGCGCCCCGGTCGGAAACCCATCCGCCCGCGTCAGCTCCGGCATTCCATAGAATGCACGGAACGCCAGATTGTAGCCATCGAGGAGGAGCCATTTCGCCATGCGCCCACGCAAAAGGGAAATCTCTAGCGCGTAAAACTATTTATCTCACGACTACGTTCAGCCAACACGCGTTGGCGCGCAGCGACAACGCGGTGGCACCGCATCGCAGCCAACCCCGTTTTCGCCGTGGGCTCAAACGCGGCTACGGGCCAGCATCGTTCCGTGGTCGGTAGCGTGCCGTGGTTGGTAGCGTGCCGTAGCCTTGGCGAAGGCCGATTTCCATAGCGGCGATAAGCGCCGGTGCGGAGACCGACGCCCACCCAAAACATCATCCCGTTGTGCCCACTAACCGAACACCCTCACTTCCCCACCGGCGGCACCACCACCGGATTTTGATAAAGCGAACCGGCCGGCAAGCTCGCCAGCGGCAGTCTACGCAATGAACCACCGGGGCTGACCAAATTCGCGGTCACGAAAACGAGCAAATTCCGTTTCTGTGCACTCTCGCCGCGATTGCGAAACAACCGGCCGAGCACGGGCACGTTGCCTAGCACCGGCACCTTGTCGTTGGATTTTCGTACGTCCTCTCGGGTGAGCCCGCCCATCACGATGGTCGCGCCATCCCAAATCGTCACCTTGGTCGTCAACTCGCGCACCCCAAAGATCGGTTGGTAAAAACCCGAGGGAATCGTGACCGTCGTCGGCGGATTCCCCGCAATCGCGATGCTCTGCCCGCCATATTCCACGAAACCTTCAAACTCGGTCACCTTAGGATTCAGCTCGAGGCTGATGCTGCGTCCGTCCTCCTCGACCGTCGGGGTGACGGTCAACTCCACGCCAATGTTGCGCGTAGCGAAATCCTGCGGCGTGCCGGCCGTAATCGCGACTCCCGCCGAGCCCCCGCCGCTCGCGCTGCCCGTGCCTACCTGGCTTTGCACCTGCCCGTACGATTTCGGATAACGCAGCTCCTGCGCGACGGTAATGGTCGCGGGATTGCCCGAGAGCACCGTGAGTTTCGGCGCGCTCAGCAGCTCCGTCCCACTTTTTTGCGAGAGGGCTCGCACCACCGCGCTGACATTGAATTCGCCGATGATGCCCGAAACCTTGACCAGCGGATTGGTGTTCACGCCGAGATTATTCGCCCCGGGAATCACCGGCGGATTATTAACGATGGGTTGATCGAGTGCCGCATCACCGCCGACAATCCTGCCCTGCCCGTTGTTGCTTTGATTGGTGAATACATTGGCGAGCGCGCGATTGGCAGTCTGATAAAGCGCCTGCGCCCCGGCATTCACCTGCGTGGGACTGGTGGCCACACTCCAATTGACGCCCAGTTCCTCGAGCGCGCCGTCCTGCACTTCCATGAAGCGCGCTTCAATCTCCACCTGCCGCACCTCACTGTAGCGGATCAGAATATTCCGGATGCGCTCCAGATTGCGCCGCGTCTGCGTGACGATCAGTTGCGAACCATCAAACGCCATCGTGCAACCCGGCTCGCTGTCGAAGTCGACGCCCGCCAACTGGAGAAAGTTTTTAATCTCCGCACCGTCGCTGCCCGTCGCCGTCTTTTCTGAATTCTGCCGCCCGCCCGCCAGCGGATCCCCGGCGCTCGCCGAAACCGCCCGGCGGCCGCCCGTCAGGCGCAACACCGTCGAGCTCGATACCGGAAAAAATTCCATGTCCAAGTCCGCCTTGCCACCTCCGGGTCGCACGATCACCGCATCCGCCAGCACCTCGAATCGATAACCGACCGAATTCATAATCAGCTCCAACACGCGGCGCAGCGACATGTTTTTCAGCGAGATCGTCACCAATGGATTCGTATTAGCCGGATCGATCAGCACAAAGTTCGCCCCTTTCGGACCCAACCCAGTCTGATCAAACTCCTCGGCAATCGCGCTCAACGTGTTCACGACGCGGCCCAGTTCCAATCCGCTAAAATTTACACTCGGCACCACGATGGCATCGAGCTTCACCGACAAAGGCGTGGGCGCGAGCTCACTCGCGATGTCGCTGGCCGCAGCCGGTGTTTCGCCTGAGCGCTGCCAACCGCGCCCGACTTCATTCAGCATCTGCGCGGTGGTTTGTACCCGATCACGATTGCCATCGATGGTGCCCGCCGCGATGCGCCGCAGAAAATCCTGCGCGACGGCATTCGCCGGTTCCAACTCGAGCACGCGCGCGAATGTCTGCGCGGCGGCCCCGGGTTCGCTGGCCAGATATTGGCTGCGGCCGCTGCGAAGAAGTGCGGGCACATCCGGATCGGTGGGAGCGGCGTGGGCGGATTGGAATATGACGGAGAGGACGCAGAGAACATAGCTGAACAAGGGCAGAAATGCCGTGGGGTAGTTTGCATTCATCGGGAGTTATTGGCTGGGGTAGACTGAAGAAAGTTTTAGGGAAGCGGGAGTGCCGGGCTTCAGGAACAGGCGCTCGGGTTTCGCTTGGCCGGGCCGCTCCCGCACAATCACGACCTCCGCCGGCTCGAGCTGGATGCGCTCGATGCGGCAGGTGGCCGCGCCGTCCAGAAACGTATCGCCGATCCGGCATTCTCGCGAACGGCCCGGAGGCGGCCCGAATCGCAAAACGGCCAGCGACAACTCGGTCAACCGCAGCTCGTGAGCGAACAACATGACCAGCTCCTGCTTTCGCTCATCCCAAATCTGCGCATACGCCGTCAACTCGCAGCCGGGGCCGCTCCGCTGCAGCGAAAAACTTTTAATCGTCAGTTCGAGCGATGCAAGACGCTGACCTTCCCGCGCGTGAAAAGTTTCCGGCGCGCCCGGACTGATAAACGTCGCCGTAAAACTCCCCGGTGCCCCAAAATAACCGACTAACTGCAAACGATACGGCTCCCGTTTCACGGCGAGCAATTCGCAGCCATTATCCGCCACCACGCTTTCGATTTTCTGCCGCGAACGCTCTAGGTCCGGCGCGTTAAACAAATCACCGCTTTCGCGCGGAGCCGTCCACCGTGTCGCGATTTTCCCGGCGGCCGCCCGATCTCCCCCGTGATTCGCCAATTGCACGAGCACCGAAAATTTCGAACGAGGCCCGGGCCACTTCGGGTCTGCGCGCATGGGCTCCACCTCCACTCCCCGCACCACCAACGGCTCGGTGGCACTCGCCAGCGAATTCAATAATGCCCGTAGCACGGGCGTCTGCCCAGTGAACTCGATTTGCACCGCCCGGCCCTCGCTCCCCCGACCGCTCCTCTGATCGAAGACAAAGAAATCATCCGCCGCCTCGCGTCCCCTCTCCCGCTCTCCCCCGCGCAACGACTCACGGCGGATCGCGAACAATTTTTCGGGATGTGCCGCAAAAAGTTTTTCCACCACCAGACGCGTCAGCGCGAGCTGCGCCAGCACCGCGACGAGATCCTTTTCCCGCGGCCCTTCGTGCGCGTACGCGGCGAATCCGAACGCTTCATCCGGCAACAACGCGACCGCCTCGCTCGCGGCCAGTCGGCGCATTTCCTCCTGCCCGGCAGCGATCGCGATGAACGCATCGAGCGGTTTGCGCGGTCCCTGCGCCTCGCTCACCGGCGCGACCGCCACGACCCGCCGCTCCGGTAGCACGAGCGCTTTGATTGATGCGGCTGATTGCGCGTCCGCGATCAGTTGCACCCGTTGTTGCTGTTTCTTCGCCAAGCTCGCCAGTTCATGACGGGCACTTTGCTTTAAGCGGATCAACCATCCTAATCCGAAGATCAAAAGCACCCCGCAGAGCGCGACCCAGGCGGTAAAGAGCGGATGTCGTTTGATCGCGTTCATGGTTAAAGTGGCGCGCTTTCCTTAAGCACCACGACAAAATCAAAACGCAGCAAACCAGTCTCTCCCGGCACCAAGCGCTCGCCTTCGACCGCCGCAATGGCCGGTACGGTAGCGATGTTTTCCAACAAGCTTCTCACCCGCCTGAATGAATCCTCGCCGATCTTGCTCCGCATCACCCCGGAGAAAGCAATCCGCCTCGGCAACTCCACCGAACCTTTCGCCACCGCATTTTCATTAGCCGGCGCCAGCTCTTGCATTCGCTCCAACCAAACCTCGCCGCATTCGTGAAACCGTTCCTGCATCTCACCGAGAAAACGCCCCCACCCTGTTTGGGCTGCGGTGATTTTGCGCCCCGCCTCTTGCTGGAGCTGCATCTCCGAGAGCCGTTGCCGCTTTTCCAAATTACGGGCGGCCTCAATCCGCAACGGCCGCAGCTCATGTTCCAGCGCCGTGTTTTGCTGATACGCGCTGGCGCTGACCCCACGCTGGTGGGCGATCTGCGGGACCAGCGCCGCCACCGCCAGACCCGCCGCCACCGCCAGCCAAGGACGCAGCCGCCGCCGCCCCGCTTGCTGGCGGAGCTGCAGCGGCAGCAGATTGAGACCGGCCTGCTTCGTTCTCAGTTGCAGCGCCGCCGCGCCCACCACTTCCGCGAAGGTGGACTGATGTTCGTCCCGCTTGAATTCAGCCGCCTCGCTCCCGAACTCGATCGCGCTGAGCGCATCGAATAAGATCACCGGCACCGCCAACTGCGTCGCGAGCCTGGCAGCCAATCCCGGCAGACGCGCACCGCCACCGGTGAGCATCACCCGCAGCGAACTCTCGCCCGCGCTCGGCTGATGGAAATGCACCAACGTGCGCGTGATTTCCTGCACCAGCCGGTTCGCGAGCAACTGCCCCGCCGGTGCACCTTCCCCCGCGCCAGCCAGCGCCAATGACCGTGCTTGAAACCCAGTCTTCTCCAGCAAAACGAGCGTCGTTGAACGCGCCCCAAGATTGATGAGCAATGTGGGCACCGCCGAATCCTGCCGCGCCTGAGTTTCGCGAAATCCGCTCACGAGCGCCTGCACCGAGGGCCGCAACACCGTCGGCATCAGGCCCGCTGCCGCGAGCGCCGCGCAGAGTGGCTCGATCACCTCTCGCTTCGCGGCGCAGAGCAGCACATTGAACGCCAACGCCGATTCGCTCGCGATCAACCGATCCCACACGACATCGGCCAACGGATACGGAATGCTCTGCTGACTCTCGAAGTTGATAATTTTATCGCGCTTCGCCGCTTTGACCCGCGGCGTGCTGAACTGCTTCATCAACGTCACCTGCGGTGGCAGCACCACCGTCACCGGTCCCGCCGGCTCGATCTTCGCGCGTAACGCGTGCAGCGCATCAGATGTTTTTTCCAGCCAGCGTCCTTCTGATCCGGGCTCGCTCGCGTGCGTCTCCGTGGCAAAACGCTCCAACCGCATCAGCCCGGTGCGTCCGCCGCTGAACACGGCCATCGTGGTCCGGCTGGCCCCGCAATCAATGATCGTGGCGCGGGGAAAAAGAAAAACGGGTCGCATGTATGTGCGGCCCGTCGGAAGATTTGTTTGCCGGACTTTGGGTAAAGGTCACGCTCTATTTCGCATGTCCTCCGTATTACCGTACAAAGTCAGTGTCCTCGTCTTCATTGAAAACCGCGCCGGCGAGCAGTTACTCATGCTGCGCGCCAAGCAACCGAACCTCGGGGTGTGGACACCCATCGGCGGCAAACTTGAGATGACCACCGGCGAATCGCCCTTCGAATGCGCCGTGCGCGAAACCGCAGAGGAGACCGGTCTGCGCGTGCGGACCGACGAGATGCATCTGTTCGCCATGGTCGCGGAAAAAGCCTACCACGGCGACACCCACTGGCTGATGTTTCTCTTCCGCTGCAAGACGCCCATCGAGCAACTCCCCCCCGACATCAAGGAAGGCAGTTTCGCTTTTTTCAGCCGCGAAAAAATCAAAACCATCCCGATTCCCGAAACCGATCAGGCCGCGCTCTGGCCGATCTTCGACCAATATCGCGATGGGTTCGTGGCGTTGCGGGCGGATTGCGCCACCTCGCCGATCAAAATCACGATCGAACAAATCACGAAGCCTGACTAAAGGATTACTTGGCGTTAAGTATTGTTAGTAAAAGATAAAAGTAACTTCTCCGGCGTGCCTTCTAGTCAAATCATGCCTCAGTTCAAAAGTTTCTCTTGTCATTTCGGGTGTTTCTTCGGATCACGGAATTTCAGCGCCACGAAATCATTTTGAACTTAAAACAATTACTGTGAGCAAGAAACTCTCCGCCGCCAAGAAATCCGAAGAAGCCGCCAGCTACAATGCCCGGCAGGCCCACATCAACGCCCGCTTGGGCCACGATGAGTTGATCGATCTCTACCGCGACATGATGCGCATCCGCCGCTTTGAGGAACGCTGCCTGCGCAGTTACCAGCAGGGCAAGATCGGCGGGTTTCTCCATCTCTACATCGGCCAGGAATCCGTCGCGGTCGGCTGCGTTTCCGTCATGGGCGACGATGATCATATCATTACCGCCTACCGCGATCACGGCCACGGTCTCGCCGTCGGCATGGGCATGAACGAGATGATGGCGGAAAACTACGGCAAGTACACCGGTTGCTCCAAGGGCAAGGGCGGCTCGATGCATTATTTCGATCCCTCGCGCAATTTCTGGGGCGGCCACGGCATCGTCGGCGGCCAGATCCCCCTCGGCGTCGGTCTCGCCTACGGCTTGAAATACCTCGGACGCAAAGGCGCCTGCATGGCGTTCATGGGCGATGGAGCCGTCAACCAAGGCGCCGTCCACGAATCCTATAATCTCGCGGCACTCTGGTCGCTCCCGGTCGTCTTCATCGTCGAGAACAACGGTTACTCGATGGGCACCTCGCAGGAGCGTTCCTCCGCCGGCCCGAGCCTCGCCCAGCGCGCCGAAGGTTACGGCATGGCGTGGGACATCGTGGAAAACGGCCACGACATCCTCGAAGTCCGCGATAAAGTCGGCCACGCCCTCAAGCTCGCCCACGAAAAAAACCTCCCCAGCATCCTCGAGATCCGCACCTACCGTTACCGCGGCCATTCCGTCGCCGATCCCGACACCACTTACCGCCACAAAAACGAAATCGAGGAATACAAAAGCACCAAGGATCCGATCATGGTGTTCCAAAAATCTTTGCTCGCCGAAAAAGTTCTCACCGACGAAATCATCGCCAAGATCGACGAGTCCGCCCGCGCCGAGGCCGAGACCTCCGCCCAATTCGCCGAAGCCAGCCCGTATCCCACCGTCGAGGACATCCAGAAAGACGTTTATTGGGAGGCCGATAATCCCGCCGACCGCAAATCCCAAGGCACGCTCTTCTTCAACTAAAGCTGGGGCCCTACTCACTACCCGCTACTCGCTACTTTTCAGCCGTTCTGGCTCTCAGCTCTCAACTCTCAACTTTTCAGCCCACATGCCCATCATCACTTACCGCGAAGCCCTCCGGCACGCCATGGCCGAGGAACTCGAACGCGATCCCAACGTCGTCATCATGGGCGAAGAAGTCGCCCAGTTCAACGGCGCCTACAAGATCACCGAAGGCCTCCTCGCCAAGTTCGGCCCGAAGCGCATCGTCGACACCCCCATCAGCGAAGCCGGCTTCATCGGCATGGGCCTCGGTGCCTCAATGCTCGGCGTCCGCCCCGTCATGGAGCTGATGTTCTTCAGCTTCTACTCCGTCGCGTTCGACCAGATCTTCAACAACGCCGCCAACGTCCGCTACATGTCCGGCGGTCTGATCAACTGCCCGATCGTTCTCCGCGGCCCCGCCAACGGCGGCACCAACGTCGGTGCCACCCACTCCCACACGCCCGAGTCCATCGCCGCGTATCACCCCGGCGTAAAAGTCGTGGTGCCCTCCACGCCCGCCGATGCCAAGGGCCTGCTCAAGTCCGCCATCCGCGACAACGACCCCGTTATCTTCCTCGAAAACACGCTCCTCTACGGCGAGAGCGGCGAAGTTCCCGACGGCGAACATCTCGTTCCGCTCGGTTCCGCCAAAGTCATCCGCCACGGCAAAGATATTTCCATCATCGGCCACGGCCGCACGATCCAACTCGCCCTCAAGTCCGCCGATCTCCTCAAAGAAAAGCACGGCATCCACGCCGAAGTTGTCGATCTCCGCTCCATTCGTCCGCTCGACGAAGAGACGATTCTCGCCTCCGTCCGGAAAACCAACCGCGCCCTTTACGTCGAGGAAGCCAAACCCTTCTGTTCCGTCGGAGCCATGGTCGCCTGCCTCATCCAGGAAAAAGCCTTCGATCACCTCGACGGCCCGGTCAAGCGCCTCAACTCCATCGATGCCCCCGCGATCTACTCGCCGCCCATCGAAAAACTCCAGCTCCCCACCGTCGAAAGCATCTACCAAGCCGCCCTGGATACTTTGAAATAATAAAGAATCCAGAAGCGAGAAGCGGGAAGCGAGCAGAGGAAAACTGACCACCCACTTGCGGTCGTTCCGTTTTTAACCCAATTGCATCAATTCTCACATCGCGCTTCTCGCTCCTCGATTCCAGCCAGTTCCTCACTCCTCCCTCCTCGCTTCCCACTCCCTCCTCAAAATGTCCCAAATCATCGAAATGCCCAAACTCAGCGACACCATGACGGTCGGTACGCTGATCAAATGGCTCCGCAAAGAAGGCGACGCCGTGAAAGCCGGTGACATGCTCGCCGAAGTCGAAACCGACAAAGCCACGATGGAGCTCGAGTCCTTCTTCGACGGCACCCTCATTAAGATTTTCGCCCCCGCCGGTTCCCAGATCGCCGTCGGTGCCGCCCTCTGCGCCCTCGGCAAACCGGGCGAAACCGTTGAAGCACCCGCTGCACCCGCCCCGACTCCGAAGACAGAGAACGGAGGACCGAAAACCGAGGCCATGCCAACCCCAGTTGCGCCCCCTGTGGCCGGGGTACCCTCACCCCGCGAGGCATCCGCATCGAATGGCTGGCCAAGTTCGACCGAAGCCAAGCCCGCCGCACCAGCTCCGGTTGCTGGCTCTCAACTCTCAGCTCTCAGCTCTCAGCTTTCCGCAGATCGCCTCCACATCTCCCCTCTCGCCAAGAAAATGGCCGCCGACCAAAAAATCGACGCCACCCGCATCACCGGCACCGGCCCACACGGCCGCATCGTCAAAGCCGATGTTCTCGCCGCCGCCGCCAATCCCGCTCTCCTCAAGTCCGCCGCTGCCTCTACTGGAGCCGGGGCGCCCCCGCCCCGGTTTGCGGGCGGCACGACCGCAAATAAAGGTCCCATCCAAGAAGACCGCCTCGCCCCCGTCTCCACAATGCGCGGCGTCATCGCCAAGCGCATGGTCGAATCCACCACCACGATTCCGTACGTCTATCTCGACATCGAGATCGACGCCGAGCCGCTGCTCGCCATCCGCGCCCAGCTCAACACCGGCTTGGAAAAAGAAGGCGTCAAACTCTCCGTCAACGATTTCATCCTCAAGGCCAGCGCCGAAGCCCTCCGCCGCGTCCCCACCGTCAACTGCTCATGGGTTGCGGCCACTGGTACCGCACCCGTTGCCATCCAAGCTCACGGCGCAGCCCACGTCGCCTTCGCCGTCGCCCTTGATGACGGCCTCATCACCCCAGTCGTGCGCGACGCCCATCTGAAATCCATTTTCCAGATCAGCACCGAAGTGAAAGCCCTCGGCAAAAAAGCCAAGGACAAGAAACTCGCCCCCGCGGAATACACCGGCGGCACCTTCTGCGTTTCCAATCTCGGCATGATGGGCATCCCGAAGTTCACCGCCATCATCAACCCGCCCAACGCCGCGATCCTCGCCGTCGGCACCACCGTCGCGAAGGCCGTCGTGAAGAACGGCCAAATCGTCGCCGGCCAAACGCTCACGATGACACTCAGCTGCGACCACCGCGTATTCGACGGCGCCGTCGGTGCCCAATTCCTAGGCGCGCTCAAGCAGTTACTCGAATCACCGGCCCTGCTCTTGGTCTAAGCCACGCCTGCCACCCGTAGGTTGCGTGCTCGCCGCGCAACTGCAGGGCGAGCCGCCGCCCCCCCGCCTGTCCGGTAACGACGGTATGGCCATTCCTCCGGAGGGCCAAGCTCCCGCGAAGCCAGCTTGCGCCAACAACTGCGGCGGCAAAGTGGACGCGCGCATCCTCCACGTGCGTTACACCCATCGGCCCAACGGCATCATCCGCCTCATCGGCGCCGCCTACTGGAGGGAAGGACACGACTAAGATGAAAACCACTGGAAAAACCAAACTCTCTAAAACCCCGGTCTTTGACGCCGAGGGCTATCAAGCCAATCTCACCAGCCTCAATGGCACACCGCTGCCCGACCTGAGCAAGGTCAAGGCGCGCGCCCCAAGCTGGGCCGGAGTCCGCAATGGGGCCGGCCGTAAACCTCCGGCCGCCAGCCCGTGCGGCTCCCGTCTTACCCCAAGACAGTGCGCAGCCTCCGCGCCACCGCCCGCAAACAAGGCAAGACCCTCTCCGACCTCGCCAAGGAAAGACTCGCCCTGGCCTAAACACGTTCCGACATCGAAAGCGCACTCTGTCACCACAAACCACCAAGCCCGACCCCTTTCGCTGACCCCCGGATGAACTGTATAGAGGTGGAGCGCGACCTCCGGGCGCGCTGGGTGCCGGAGTGTAGCCGCGTTTGAGCCGCAGGCGAAAGCGCGGTGTCCTGTAGCCCCGTTTTCGGGCTGCGCCCTCAAACGAGGCTACACGCACGTAGCAAAACCATACCCACGGGTCGGGAGACCCGTGCCACTTCCCCATCACGTCAGGCTCCGCGCTCTCTGCGCTCTCCGCGTTGAATGTATTTTATCCTAATTCGCGACGGAGTTGAGCTCATCCTCATTCCTCGGGGTCAGGAGGTCTGAGGCTGATTCATTCTCGACGCGCCCAAGAGGGAATTCTCGGTTGCCCCGCCAAGGACCGTTGGTTTAGCAGGGCCTGCGTCTTGCACAGACCGGGCACGCGCGTCTCCGACCTCGCTCGGGCATCTGCAGCCAGACGCCCCCCTTAGGAGGTCTCGGAGGAATTTGAATGAATCAGCCGTGCGTGATGTGCCGCCGCCGACGCTTCACTGTTGCATTGCCGCCTCCATTTCTTCTTGGTCCCGGGAACTGATGTCCTCTCAAACCCCGCCCCCAGCCCCAGCCCCATCCCCCGCCCAAGTTGACACGCCAAAAAAACTCTGGCACGTCGGCACTCTCACCTACACCAGCGCCGGCATCATCGCCCTATTTCTCTGGCTCCTCTGGGGCGACTTTGCGTGGTGGATGAAGGAACGCGCCGTCGTGCCCGTCGGCCAGCTTATGCTCCGCCAGTTTGGAGCCAGTGATTTTTTGGTCGGTCTCTTGGTCGGCTCCGTGCCGGCCGCCCTCGGCCTGATTCTGGGCCCCATCATCAGCGTCAAGTCCGACAACCACCGCGGGCCCCGGGGTCGCCGCATCCCCTACCTGATTGTCTCCACCCCATTCGTCGCGGTGTCGATGTTCGGCCTAGCCGGCAGCGGGTTCATTGGCGACTGGTTCAACACCGCTCTGGGTGCCAGCTCGCCGGGGCAGGTTGCCTGCCGCCTGCTGGCCTTTGGGTTCTTTTGGACGATCTTTGAAATTTTTCAGACCATCGTTCAGGCGATCTTTTACGGGCTCATCAATGACGTCGTCCCCTCGGCGGTGATCGGCCGTTTTTTTGGCCTGTTCCGGGCGGTCAGTCTGTTTGCCGGGATCATTTTTAACTTCTGGCTCATCGGTTACTCTGAGACTCACTACGTCGCGATCTGCCTCGGTCTGGGGGTCCTCTTTGGGGTCGGCTTCACGATGATGTGTTTCATGGTGAAAGAGGGCGAGTATCCACCCCCTCCGCCGCCCGGCCCGAATCTCACCGTGAGCCGCCGGGTGCTCGATCCCGTGAAGGCTTATTTCAAGGAATGTTACACGCATCCTTACTACCGCTGGGTATTCATGGCCTACACCTTTGGCAATATCGCCTTCGCCCCGGTCAACAGCTTCAGCGTCTTTTATGCAAAGAGCCTAGGCATGAACATGGACCAGTATGGCAAGCTGCTCGTCATCAGCTTCTGCGTCTCCCTGGTGATTTCCTACACCTTGGGCTCGCTCGCGGACAAATATCATCCGATCCGCCTCGGGGTTGTCTCCTTGGCAGCCTATGCTGCGACGATGTTGTGGGGCGGCTCGGTGGCCACCACGCCAGCGCTTTTCTCCATCGCGTTTGTGACCCATGCAATTATAAGCGGCATCTTCTACACGGGCACCGCCTCGCTGGGCCAGCGGCTCTACCCCCGCGCCAAGTTTGCCCAGTTTTTTTCCGCTGCCGGGCTGGTCGCCTCCATCGGCTTCATAACCATCCCCCCGATGCTTGGCGCCTTCCTGGATGCCACCGGCCGCGTCTACCGGCACTCGATGTATCTCGGCAGTGGCGTCGCCCTGCTCGGGGCCATTATTTTTTTCATGGTCTGGCAGCGCTACCAAAAACTCGGCGGCGACAAGGGCTACAGCCCGCCGGCCTAGGCCGGATCCAGCCGGCGGATTCTGCGGGATTTTTCCTCAATGAGAGACCCTGATTTCACGGATTAGTACGGAGGAAAATGAGTTGCAGCAACCCGTGGTTTCACCTTGCGGGTGAAGCTCAATCAGGGGTGGTAGTTTCGGCATCTCCTTCATCCGTGTCAATCGGTGCAATTCGTGTCTCTCGGGTATTGTCGAATTTAGGCTCAGACAAACAAAACACGGCTAGCCCTCTTCAAAGCACGCGTCTTTAAAGAACGCGTAGTCGCATCATCAGCCGCTGTGGATTTAAAAACTCCGGGTCGTCGCCGGGCGCGACCGGGCAATCCCTGCTCAGAACGGCAACGCTTCTTCGTCTGACGGATGCGCGGCGGCGGGTTCCGCGAAGGCTTCGGTCGGGAGTGGGATCGTCGCACCGGGTGCGCCGAGGGTGCCTTTGTTCTGGTGCCAGAGCGTGCGGGCGGCGTTGCGGAGAGTGATTTCCTGCGGGCGGGCGGGATAGGGATTGCCCGTGCTGTCGAGCCGCGGGGCCTGTTCCTGCGCGTACCACGAGAGGGAACGCTCGCCCAGTTTCGAGAGAGCCACGCCGTTATTTTTTCCGAAATGCACCTGCACCTCGCCCGCGTTGGGCACGATTTCCGTGGGCTGAGGAATCGGCGCGTCGCCGCCGCCGCTGTACGAAGAGGTCGGCGCACTGGCGCTCGTGCTGGTCCGGGCCGGCGTGCTGCGCGCCGACGCGGCGGATTTGCCCTCGGCGAGGAGTTGGCGGATCGCCACGAGTTCTTGGTGGATGGCTTTGAGGAGGTCTTCGTTCATGTAAGCGAGGAGGAGAATGGCGTGGGGCCGCTCCCTGAATTGGCGTTGCGGGCTCGCCTCTACAAGACCTTTTCAAAAAAAGTATTTCTCGGACGCAATCTGTCGGGGCAGAAAACCTTCCACCGTGCTTCGAAAAAACAGCGGCTGTCCTTTTCATGCCTCGATCAGGGACGAACCCCTCCGCCCTTGCAGACTGGACAGGACGGACAGATGACGATGTCGTGGAGTCGTGGCTACCGGGCGCATTGCTTCATTCTCACAGCTCCTGCAAACTGCGGCGCTAACCCGAAGATTTTGGGCGATAGTGACGTGCTGCTGGTTACTGGCTGGTTGCGCCACCCCGACACCGACTCTGCCCGCGCCACCGCCACCGGCGCACTTGGTGATTATCAACCAGACTGACTACGTGTGGCACCTCGCCATCAACCGGCCTTCCGGCGAATCGGTCCGCGACGCCCACGTGCCGGTCCGCGCCACGCTCACGATCAATTTGCCGGGGGGTGATTATGTGATCGCGCAGACAGCGCTCTCGGATGCGGCCTCACCGGAGTTGACCCGCAAGATTTCCTCCACCCTCGCACCGGGCCAGACCTATCGCTGGCGACTTGTCACCCTGCTCTCAGAAACTCCGGGCAGCTTCGAGCCCCGCTAAATATCGTCATGAGTGCGGCCCCCATCATGCGTCGAATGGTCGCGGAAATCGAAGGCCAGGCCGTCAACTTCCGGATCGGCTCACGGACAATTCACCAGTTTTGGCATCTTTTCTCCGCCCATTTTCGAGCGTTGCTGATCACGCCACAACGCCGACCCGACAGCGGGAACGTGGCTTGGTCCTGGCGCGAAGCCTCCGAATCCCGCCCGGTGACTGCCTCTGAGCTGGCCGAAATTCGCCGGCGCTTGACGGAAGCGAACCGTTTGCTCGCCCTCACGTTTTCCCAAAGAGACCGCGATGTCGATGCTTCGGGCCGAGGAGGCGCGACCCTGGAAAGACAAGTCCAAGAAGCCGTGAATGAAATGATCGAGGAGCTGATGGCGCAGCGAGAGGCGGCCCTGACACGCTTTATCTGCCGGACGGAAACGGGGCTGATGCTGCATAGCTGGGGCGCCTCCGACGCCGCTGAGCCTCAATCGCTCGATGCGCAAAATGAAGCGATCAGCGGCACGGTGTTCGCCGGCGAGGAACGGTTGGTCGGGGCCAACGTCGTCCTCGAACTCGCGAAGGGGAGCAGCGTCGCTCAGACCAAAACCGGCAGTGATGGCAGTTTTCATTTCCCGAACGTTCCCCCCGGCACTTACCGCGTGCGCGTGACGGAGCGCACTGATTTCTCGCCCACCGGACTGGCGGTGACGATGGATCACGAAGCGATCACGAGCCTGACGTTGCGCCGCAGCACTGACTCGGCGGAAATTTCTCCCGCGGCGAAAGAAAAACCCCGTCCTTGGTACCAACGTCGTGAATTTTACGTCCCCGGATTACTGCTGCTCCTTTTGCTGATTGGCAGTTGCGTCTGGCGCGCAGCTCGTCCGGCACCCAAGCCTGTGGCGGCAATAAAAACGTCAGTCGGCTGGCAGACGGCGACCGGAAAACTGGCGATCAATGACGTCAACAATACCTCGAGAGAAACTCGCAAGATTAGCGATGAAGGAACGTGGACGCCTCCTCCTGAAACGACCACGAAACCGAAAATAACGACCCCACTGACGCAGACTCCGGATAAAACCAGCAGCGCCCTGAGCCCCACTCTATCGCGATCTCCCGAGACCGCACGGTCATCTTCCTCTGCGGCAGAGACGGAGCCGACCAGCACCGACCCGACCGTTAAGACAAAACTCCCCGGCGCGCCGCAAGAACAGCCCAAGCCTACCGACAAATCGGCGGCTCCTGCCGTCAAACCCACCAATAGCACGAAGCCAGCGGACAAGGGGTCGCCACCAAGTGAGACCACGCCCGATTCCGCACCCGATGAAAGCGACCAATCGAGCGCAGCGGAAAATACCGCACCCCCATTTTCCACGAGTACGGCAAAGAACAAAAACTCCCCAACGACCGTACCTAATGCCCCTTCAGCCTCGCCCGAAGAATCATCGGCCACGGCGGCGCCTGGCGCCGGAGCAGACGAATCCCCCAACGCCGCCGCAGCCCTCGTCACTAGCGGGAAAAAATCAAACCAGCCCGCGAAAGTTAAAAATTCCGCCACCCCGTACGCGACCCCAGCAGCACCCGCCGTGATTGCGCCCGGTGCAGAAGCAGGAGCGCCAGCGAACCCCATGGCCGCGGCTGCGCCCACCACCGATCAGACGAAAGCCAGTCCGACGAAAAAACCTAAAGCCCAGACTGCACCTGCGGCAGCTTCTGCGGCACCCGCGCCTTCCGCCGCACCGACCGACACCAATCAATCGGCCGTAGTGGCGGATGCGTCGTCTGATACCTCAGCAAGCCCCGAGCCAACCGCCGCAACGACGCCAGAGAAATCCGCTGCAGCCGCCGCCGCCCGCGCAAAAAAATCGCCGACTGGTTCAACAACGCCGAAGACCACGCCAACGGAAAAACCTGCCGCAGATAATCCGCCGGATGACGCAGCGGCTCCCTCAGCGGTTTCCGCGCAACCGGAGAAAAAAGCACCCAAGCCGGAAGTTCCCACCAAGAACAAACCTAAAAGCACCGCGAAGCCTGCCGCTGACGCCACCGCTTCCCCTGAGACATCCGATGAAAGCACCCCGGATGCCTCCCCAGAACAATCTACTCCCGAAAAACCCACGCCACCTTCCGACCGATCGAAACCCTCCTCAAACAAACCGGCGAACACAGATTCCCCTGAGCCAGCAACGGATGAAAACCAACCGGGGGAGACACCGAGCGCGCTTTCGCCGGCAGAGTTAACACCAGCAGCTCCGATCACTCAGCTGACGGTGAATCCCTTGAAGGAAATTCGTCGGGTACGCGCCACCGTGTCGAAACCTCGGTTGCTGCACGACACCATTATACCTACGCGCCCCGTGACGGCGGCCGAAGAAGATGCGATGGAAGCGCTGCGGGCAAAATTGCTCCAAGAGCAAAACGTCCGCATGCCGCAGCTCTTCCGCCAGCCGCAATTAAGCCAAGGATTCTCCTTTGAGTACACGCCGAATTCCGACGAGAAGAAGATGGCGGCCCGTTGGCGCAACGACGCGGGCGCAGAAACCGAAGGTGCCACCGTAAACGGAAATCGCGCGGAGCTGTCCTGGTCGGGCACAGCCACCGTGCGGAACGGTAGTTTTATTTTAAGTTATCCCAACGGTCGCGAGCTCGCCCACGTCACGATCGACGAGGCCGGAGTACCACTCGTGAAAAGAGCGACGGGCATACAGGCATGGTACTGGATGGGAATTGAACGGCCAGCCGTCGGCACCGCATCGCCGAGTTCCGCGCAACCGACCGGTGCGCTCGAGTGGCGAATGCGCTCAGGCGAACCGGTGCCGGCAACATGGCCGCAGGATAATCATTGGCGGGAAGGCCGCGGACAGCAAATAGCCATTCCCTTGGGCTTGGATGATTCGATGCTGGGCAGCTATACGATCGCCTTGGCCGATCCGTTGAGTGATTGGGCCATCGTCTACCAAATCACTTTGCAGTGAGGTAACCAACGACCGGCCCGGCATAGAACACGGGCTTGCTTTCCAGCGACATTATTGCGCAGCGTTACTCACTTCTTCTTCTTCTCCTCATCCCCATGAACCAACTCAATAAGCTCTCATTGCTTTTTATTACTGGCGTCCTGCTCGTCGTCTCCGCTTCTGCCGCTGCGCCCTTGCGCGCACTCTACTTCACAAAATCTTCCGGCTATGAGCACAGCGTGATCAAGTGGGTCGAGGGGAAAGCAAGTTACTCGGAGAAAATTCTGAGCACGCTCGCGCCGATACACGACCTCGCCTTCACGTTCAGCAAGGATGGCAGTTTGTTTTCACCGGAGTATCTCGCGAACTTCGACGTCGTGATGTTCTACACCTCCGGCGACCTGTTAAGCGTCGGGACGGACGGCCATCCCGCGATGACGCCAGCGGGCAAACAGGCCTTGCAGGATTGGGTCGCCAGCGGCCATGGCTTCATCGCCATCCACGCGGGCAGCGACACCTTTCACACGGGTGAATCGGGTGGAGGTAATCCCGCCGACCGTTCCAACCGCTACAAACTCCACGGTCCAGCTTCCGACCCTTATGTGCTCATGCTCGGTGGAGAATTCATCAATCACGGGCCGCAACAAGTAGCGAAGGTCAGTGTGATCGATCCGCATTTCCCCGGCTGCGGCGAGTTGCCCGACTCATTTGAATGTCAGGAAGAATGGTACTCGCTGAAAGAATTCGCCCCGGACCTGCACGTGCTGCTTCTGCTGCAAACCGCCGGCATGCAGGGCAACGAGTATCAGCGCCCCCCCTTCCCGCTCGCTTGGGCCCGCTCGTTCGGTAAGGGCCGGGTGTGGTTCAACGCGATGGGCCACCGCGACGACGTGTGGGCCAGTACACGGTTTCAAACGATGCTCGTCGGGGGGATTACATGGGCCGGCGGCCGCGTGAACGCCGACGTGACCCCCAACCTCGAGCAAGTCGCCCCCGCCGCGAACACCATCCCGCCACCACGGCCGGCGAAGTAACTCGTCCGCTCATTTGATTCATGGCGACTCCCGCTCGTCTCATCTTTCTACCAGGCGCTGCTGGGCGAACGAATTTCTGGAGCCCAGTTTCGAACTTACTGACGAACCACGCGGATCAGATTCATGTGGGTTGGCCGGGCTTCGGCGAGGTGCCGGCCGATCCCCAGGTGAAAGATATCGATGACTTGGTCAACTTGGTGACGGAGAAAATCGATCGCCCCACGGCGTTGATCGCACAGTCGATGGGTGGAGTCATCGCGATCCGGGTCGCCCTCAAGATCCCGCATCGAATTACCCATCTGGTTTTATCCGTCACGTCAGGAGGAATCGACGTGGCTGGCCTTGGCGGGATCGACTGGCGACCGGCGATTCGCGCGAGTAATCCTGATTTGCCGGAATGGTTTTTAACTTACCACGACGATCTTTCCGCCGCCCTGCCCACGATTCGAATACCCACGTTACTCCTCTGGGGCGACGCCGATCCGATCAGTCCCGTTGCGGTGGGTCAGAAGCTGCAGAGCCTTCTTCCGTGCGCGAAGCTGCAGGTACTCCCCGGTGGAGATCACCAGCTCGCCTGTACGCAGGCGCGCGCAGTCGCGCCTTTGATCGAGCAGCATCTACTGATTAGTGGTAACTCGATGGAGGCATTTTCACTTGCCACTGAAAACAGCGAAGCACTTCGTTTGATCTAGCCTAATCATAGTCCGACTTCGCCGAATCGTCATCATGACCAAGTAAAATCTTGTCAGCCCTTTGTCATGTGGAGCCAAGCACGAGAGGAGGGATACGACGGCCGCCCGTGAGCATTTACTTGCCTTGACGGAGCGTGCAGAGAAACTGCCGCGTGCGTCAGGCCCACGTCCTTACCCTATGAAAGCTGCCTCATACCATCCCGGTCTTCGCTTCGGTTTTGCTCTGGCCCTAGTATTTCCCACGATGATTCCGGCGCAAGAGGCTCGCGCGCTTACCGAGCCACCATCGAGGGCGACCATCGATACCCAGACCTTGATCGGCAGAAAAGATTTGGTTCAAGGAAAACGCATCATTCTCAAGGGTTGGAAAGGGGAGTTGAAGGATGCCCGAATGATCGATCTCGATGGTAACGACATCAGCGCATTGCTCGCGCCAAAAACCGAAGGAGGCTCCGTCACGATGGTGCCCTCGATGAAACCGTTCATCATAAAGATGCGCCTGCCACAGAAGGTCGCCTTCAGTGAGCAACGCGAAACGCTGCTACCGGGCGGCTTGGTGCAGACAATCACCACCGGCAATCACACGAAGGTGGTCTGGTTCCGGTTGTTTTGCTCCATCAGCCCGCGACCCGCTCCGTGGATTGAGCGCTCCGGGAATTATGTGACCCAGATGAAATTCACGGTGCGGCCGACGGAAGGAACCGCGCCGTCGCTTGCCTTGCCGTACCCGATCACAGTCAGCCTGGAATTCGACGGCATGATCGCCCCAAACATTCCGACCTTCACGATCGATCAAGCCGGACTCGAACACCAGAAGGTCGTCGAGCTGCGCTTCAAGCCCTCGACGATGCAACCCAAGCTTCTCGTGCGTTCCACTATTTCGGATTCCGATCTCACGCTCGATGCGCTGCCGCGGCTGGAATTGCGTCCGGCCCGCACCGTCCTACTCGGCTTCGGCCTGGAGGACGTGACGATCAACGTCGCCTATATCCGTCCCGATGGTCAGCCAGCGGAAACCCTCTCGCGGAGCGACGTCGACATCGAGATCCAAGGTACGGCCCGGCGCGAAAGAACGAGCGGCGTCGTCATCCCCTCCGGCGGATCGCGCGCCGAATTCGACGTGCGCTCTGCGGGCCTGGGCAAAGTCACGATCAAAGCCACGCTGGGCGCGGTGTCAGCCACCACCGAATTGAACCAACGTTTTCCCACCGGCCCACTCCTCGCCGCGCTCTTGGGTGGAGCGCTCGGTGGTCTGGCCCGGCGCTGGGTCAAGCACGCCCGCCAGCGCTCGGCCGCGCGTCACCTGCTCGAAGGCGTCGTGATCGGGCTGGTCGCCTTTGTCGCCGCCGTGCTCGGTGTGGGCTATTTGAATTTGCCGGCCGCCATCGCGGCCACCGAAGCCGGCGCGTTTCTGACCAGTGTACTCTGCGGCTTTGCTGGTGTCGCGGTATTGATCGCCCTGACGGACCGGCTGAAAGCAGGAAAGAGTGAATAGGATTTCGTCCGGCTCAAAATGCGGGGCGATTTCTCCCGCTAGAAATAATTTTAGCTTCAGGCCACTCCCGCCCCACTCGGCCGCCTCGCCGATTGCTGCTTTCTGCCGCCGCACATGGCAAAAACCCGCAGTTGTCTTCGCAGCGAAATACCTTGCCCCAACCGGATCACCATGGATAGCCAAGTCCCTGAGCTTATCGAACGGAGCGCGCAGCGACAACGCAGTGGGAGTCGCGTCACCCCGGACCGCACTTTCGTCTCTGGCTCAAGTACGGCTAGTGAAATCAAAGCTGACCCAGGCTCATCAACCGGCCGCCCGCAACTTCACGATCAGGTCCTTCGCTTCCACCGTCTCGCCGACGGTGGCGTGGACTTCGGCGATGATGCCGTCGGCCATCGCGTAAACCGTCGTCTGCATTTTCATCGCTTCCATCATGAAGAGCTTGTCGCCTTTTGCGACTTTCGCGCCGACGGTGGCCGACATCACCACGATCAAACCGGGGATCGGTGCAGGAGCTTGCAGCGCGTCGGCGAGATCGGCTTTCGTCCGGGCTTTCGCTTTCGGCGCGGCTTTCTTGTCGGGGACCAAGGCTTCGCGCGTGATGCCGTTCAATTCATAGTTCACCGTGCACTTGCCGTCCTTGTCGGGTGCCGACACGCCAATTAGCCGAATGATCAGAACTTTGCCTTCCTCGATCTCGACGGAGATTTCATCACCGGGTTGCAGTCCGTAGAAAAACGCCGAAGTCGGCAGCACGCTCACATCGCCGTACTCGCGCTGGTGTTTCGCGAAATCGGCAAACACCGCCGGATACATCAAGTGAGAATACAACTCATCGTCAGTCGGCGGATGTTTCAATTTCTCGCCGAGTTCCGCGCGGATTTTGTCCAAATCAGCCTGACCGACTTCCGCCGCCTTGGTGGATTTCTTCAGCACCTTGGTCTTGGTCGGCGCCAGCGACGCCGCATATTTGACCTTGGCTTCCTTGAACCGTTTGTCACCGAGCACCGCGCGCCACATCGGCTCCGGCCAGCCGCCCTCGGGCCAGCCGAGACCGCCCATCAGCATGTCGATCACACTCTCGGGGAAGGGCGTCGCGCCGGGTTCGAGGTTCACGACATCCGCGGGCTTGATGCCGCGCGAAAAGAGAAACAGCGCGAGATCACCGACCACTTTCGACGAGGGCGTCACCTTCACGATATCGCCGAAAAGCTGATTCACCTCGGCGTAGAGGCGCGCGATTTCGGGCCAGCGGTGCGCCACGCCCATCGAGACGGCCTGCTCGCGCAGATTCGTGTACTGGCCGCCGGGCATCTCGTGCAGATAAACTTCCGCCGAGCCGGTGCGCGGTGCGGTATCGAAGGGCCGGTACACCTCGCGGACCTGTTCCCAGTAATCGGAAAACCTATTGAGCTGATCGAGGCCGAGCTGCGTATCGCGCGGCGTGTTTTGCAACGCGGCCACGATGGAGTTCAGATTCGGCTGCGATGTGCTGCCGCTCATCGAAGCGAGCGCGAGGTCCACCACATTCACTCCGGCATCCGAAGCCCGCAGCACAGACGCCGCTGCGATGCCGCTGGTGTCATGGGTATGAAAATGAATCGGCAGTCCGATCTCCTCGCGCAAGGTCTTCACCAGTTTGTACGCCGCGTAGGGCCGGCAGAGACCAGCCATATCTTTGATCGCGAGGAAATGCGCGCCCATGCGCTCGAGTTCCTTGGCGAGTTTGACGTAATATTGCAGCGAAAACTTGTCGCGGCGTTCATCAAGAATATCGCCCGTGTAACAAATCGCGGCCTCGCAAATCGCATGAGTGTCCTGCACCGCTTCCATGCCGACCCGGAGATTCGGCAGATAGTTCAATGAGTCAAAGATGCGGAAAATATCCATGCCCGAGGCGGCAGCGTGCCGCACAAAACCGGCCACGATGTGATCGGGATAATTCGTATAACCGACGGCATTCGCGCCGCGAAACAGCATTTGGAAACAAATATTCGGCACGCGGGCGCGCAGCAAGCGCAGGCGATCCCACGGATCCTCATTGAGGAAGCGCATCGCGGTGTCGAACGTCGCCCCGCCCCACATCTCGAGGGAAAACAGCCCGGGCACCGCGTGCGCGAGCGCGCCGGCACAGGCGAGCATATCGTAGCTCCGCACGCGGGTTGCCATGAGTGATTGGTGGGCGTCGCGAAACGTCGTGTCAGTCACGAGCAGGCGTTTTTGCTTCAACGTCCACTCGGCAAATTTCTTGGGCCCAAGCTGGAGCAAAAGCTGGCGCGTACCGGGCGCCGGCTCCCCCATCGGCGCGAGTGGCGGCACCGGTGTGATCTGCGCTTTGTTCGGAAGGAAACCCTTGGCGTGCGGGTTGCCATTGACGATCACGTTGCCGAGGAAATTAAGCAGCTTGGTGGCGCGATCCCGGCGCGGCTTAAAAGCGAAGAGTTCCGGCGAGGTGTCGATCAGCGACGTGGTCGCATCGCCCGCGCGGAAGAGTGGATGCGAGAGCACGTTCTCGAGAAACGGAATATTGGTCTTCACGCCGCGGATGCGGAATTCACTCAGCACGCGCAGCGCGCGGCGCATCGCCACTTCATAACTCGGACCACTCGTGATGCTCTTCACGAGCATCGAATCGTAGAAGGGCGTGATCACTGCGCCGGCAAAACCCATCGCGCCGTCGAGCCGCACACCGAAACCGCCCGGCGAGCGGTAGGCGATGATGCGACCGTAGTCGGGAATGAATTTATTTTCCGGATCTTCCGTCGTGATGCGGCACTGAATGGCGTAGCCGTTGCGCGGCACATCGACCTGCGCGGGCATGCCCACCTCGGGCGAGAACAGCGAGTGACCCTGCGCGATGAGAATCTGGGCGCGGACCAGATCGAGGCCGGTGATGACCTCGGTGACCGTGTGCTCGACCTGGATGCGCGGGTTCATCTCGATGAAAAACCATTCGTGGCGGTCGAGATCGTAGAGAAATTCGATGGTGCCGGCGTTGTCGTACTTCACGGCGCGGGCCATGCGCGCGGCGGCCGCGCACAAATCGGACACGATGGCGGGCGGCAAACCAAAGCTCGGCGCCACCTCGATCACCTTCTGATGCCGGCGCTGCACCGAACAGTCGCGCTCGTGGAGATGGATGACGTTCCCCTGTTGATCGCCGAGGATCTGCACTTCGATGTGCTTGGCACGGACAATATATTTTTCAAGAAAGACCGCGGGATTGCCAAACGCGCGCTCGGCCTCGCCCTGCGCTTCGTCGAGCAACGTGGCGAGATCGCCGGCCTTGTGGACGACGCGCATGCCGCGGCCGCCGCCGCCGAACGCCGCCTTGATGATGAGCGGAAACCCGATGGTCTTCGCGATTTTCATCGCCTCATCGCGATCCGTCACCGGCTCCTCCGTGCCGGGGAGCACCGGGACGTTGATTTTTTTCGCCAGCGCCCGCGCCGCAGTTTTGTCGCCCATCATTTCCAAAAGTTCAGGACGCGGGCCCACAAAAATAAGCCCGGCCTTTTGGCAAGCGCGCGCAAAATTCGCATTCTCCGAGAGAAATCCATAGCCGGGATGAATCGCGTCAACCCCTCGCGCCTTCGCCACTCCGACAATGCTGTCGATATCGAGGTACGCCGCGACGGGGCCCTTGCCCTGTCCGATTTGGTAGGCCTCATCGGCCTTGTAGCGATGAATGCTCAGGCGATCTTCCTGGGCAAAAACCGCGACGGTGCGGAGGCCGAGTTCGGTGCCGGCCCGAAAAATACGGACGGCGATTTCACTGCGGTTGGCTGCCATGAGCTTACGAATCGGGCGCAATGCAGGCGTGGAAACAGAGACGTCGGGAAGTAGCATCGGGTGGATAAGAAAGGACTAAAATGCGCCGGAATGAAAGCAACGGCAGAATCTTCGGCTGAGCCGGATCGCAAATTACGGCGGATCGACGCAGTCCCGAATCAAGAGCTGAGTGTGGTGAGCCCGATCATCAGAGCAAATAGCTGGGGCGACGGCGCGCTGGATTCACTGTATGGGCTGACTTTGCTCTCTCGACTCTCAGCGCTGACTGACTCGTTCCGGCATGGGCGAGACCAAGCTAATCAGTACCGAACCGTCACGGATACGCCGCCTGCGACCAACGAATCGACTCCCGCTCCCACGGAGTCGCGCGCAACCAGCCGGAGGTTCCCCGTTTCCGTAAAAAGAAAATCAGTCTGGCCCACTTGGACTAAAAATATCTGGCGCCGCCGGGTCTCCTCGCTGAGAGTGGCCCGTCCCACCCCACTATGACGCTTAACGACTCCCGCACCGCCATCACCGCCGCCCTTGGTCGAATGAATGCCGCTTACGCCGACACCGTGTTCGACGAATGGGCGCTCGTTTCCATCAAGACCGATGGCAGCACGATCCTAGCCTACACCGGACCGCGCGCCGACAAATTCAAACAAAGCTTCAAGACGGACATCCAACCGTTGCGCGAAGGAATCGCCAACCAGAAGCTGGCCATCGGTGATTTCGCCTTCGCCCCCAGTGCCACCGGCACCAAGCATGACGCCTGCCTGCGCACGGGTGCCACCAGTTTTATTTTCTGCAACAACACCACGAAGACGATCGAGGATATCCGCGCCAATTCCCTCTGGCGCGAAGCCCAAAAACCCTTCGTGCAGCTCAGCCAGCTTTTTCAGACCGATCCGTTGGAGTGAGCGAGGAAGTCGATTTTTTGCCGGAGTCTGTTTGCCGACGATTCGGAACGTCAGGCAGCGGCGTGCATGTTGATTTCGCTTTGCGCTCAAAGGATAGTCTCGCCTCAAGGTAGGGCGAACCCTCCGGGTGAGCCGTTCCCCGAATTCAGGCCTAACTCACGGCGCGGCAGGGACGCCTCGCGCTACCACCGGAAAGCAAATCCCCTCACCCCATCAACCCCGCCCAGACAAACCAACCGTAGGCTCCCAGGAAGATCACTCCGACCCAACGCGGCAGACCGCCGAAAATCAGCAGACTGATCACATGCACGACGACCGCCCCGAGCAACAGCAGCAGCCCGTTGCCGAAAGACGCCGGCACTTTTAAGACCGGCAACATCAGTGCATAGACGCCGAGGCAAAGCGGAATGCAGATATGGCCGTCGCCAATCTGCGAGGTGTAGACGACATCGGCCCGGCGTTTCCACCCCCAGTAGAGGGCGAGCAGCGCATTCGGCACCACCATCAGCCAACCGCTGAGCCAACCCAGATTGGCCGCGCTCACGAAGCCGCCTTTCTGCGCCGTGATCCACGTCACCAGCCAGTCGATGCTCTCGTACAAGGCCCACGCGCAAAGAAAAACGAGCATCGCATCGAGGTAGAACAGGAAGCCAAACGATTGCTTTTTCTGCACGTTGTGCTTCATCACGTCGTAGACTTGGAAGCTCTGCCAAAAGAGAAACAGCCCGATCAAAATCAGCCCGTCGGGACGGCTCAACTGGCCGTCATCCACCAGCAACCACGCCGCCCCGGTGAAAAACAGCCCGGCCGTGAGCGTGAGCAGCAGCGAGAGCCGGTTGACCTGCGCACCGACGGCCGCTTTGCCGCCGCTGATTTTCGCTTCCGCCCCCTTCGCTTTTGCCGCGGCACCCGACTTCGGTTTGCTCGCGCCCTTGATAATCGTCAATCCCCAGAATACCGACGGCAGTCCGAGCAGCAGCGTGAGATTGGTAACATTGTTGACCAGACTGTTGGTCAAGACTTCACGCGACGCCCCGCCTCGCTGCACCATAATGAAAACGAACAGGAGATTTCCCAGCCCCGAGCAGTACGGCATCACGATGGTCCCGAGCGCGGTTCCCTCCATGCCGTGATCCAGCATCGCCTCCAGCCGCCACAACATCACCAGCGATACCCCGACAAAGACCGCAAGGTAAGTCCACGCAGAGGTGAGTCCAAATGAGTCAATGATATCCGTCAGCACCGGACGAGTCAGGCGATTGCCTCCGCGGCTGTAAACATCAGTGTGCAACGAAAATCCCAACACCAATCAGGCAACGACTGCGCCCGCATCGTCTGCGCTCGATCCATTTTTCATCGGCCCGCAGGCTCAGACCTCCTGATCCCAACCCGCGAGATACTCGGGACGAGGAAACGAGTTGAACCTGTCATGGCGCAAACCGGATGAACGGTATCGAGGTGGAGCGCGACCTTCCGACTTCGCCAAGGCTACGACGGACAAGCCGGGCGCGCTGGGTGCCGGCACTCGCGGCAAAACCCGCCCGGAGGTCGGGTTCCACCACCGCAGTGGCAGCCGCTGTGAATCCTGAGACCCGTGCCACTGCCCCATCACGACAGGCTCCGCGTTAATTGTATTCTATCGCGATTCGCGGTGGAGTTGAGCTCACCCTCATTCCTCGGGATCAGGAAGTCTGAGGCGAATGGCGCTAAGTTAAGCGGCATGATCGTCGACTGTCTGACGTTTCGTCTGCGATGATTTGCTGCGGAATTTCGTCGGGCCGCACCTTGTGGGCGTGCCGTTTCCGGTGCGCCCTCCGGCACGGCCACAAGGGCCGGCCCTACATGCCTCATGCAAAATAGTTGGCCTGATCACGCATGGGAGAATGACGTCCAACCTCCTTAACTTAGCGCCATTCATGTCTGAGGCTCGTCTCCCGGAAGGTGGAACGAAAATAGAACCAGGTACGGCACTTCACGTACTGAGGCTCGCAAAATACGGTGACGATAGTTGATAGGACAAGACCGCGACGAGCGCACTGCCTCGGCGGCTGGACCCGCCGGAATTCACGAGTGAAATTCGCCCAACCGGACGGCCCAGCGGTCCGTCCCTGCCTGTAATTCTATTTTGCGAGCATCAGTAGTGGTTAATTCCTCTCCGGTTTCCGTTTTCGGTTTTGGCCTAGGAGGAGCTTCCGGCTCTACCCACTGAAAACAACGAGGAACCAGTTGCCTGTTTCAAATACCACGGCCCGCCACCCACCGAGCCGAAGGCGGCCCCACCACCTCAGCGAGCCCATGCGATAATTATCGCGAGCACGATCGAGCCCACAATCAGACTGCGGGCCCAGCGCTTGCGTTTCGCCTCGTCGGCGATCAGCCGGTCCTCGCGTTTAGCGAGCCACATGAAAAAAAACGCCGGCAAGATCATCGCGTACAACCAATGCACCCCGAGCCGCGTCAACAGGTGGTTGACTTGCGCCGACAGCGGCCAGCCGAGCAGGCACGTCGCAAACAACAACGCAAAGGTCACGCTGTGGCCCTTGAAACCGCGCCATAACCAAGAGAGCGCAAACGGATTTACCATAGCACGAATTGAAACAAGCACGCGGCGGCTTGCAAGCCGCGCGCGCCCCCCGCATGTTCTCTCCGTGACCCTCGCCGAAAAACAGCAGCACCTGATCGACGACCTCGCCATCATCGAGGATGCGCAGGAACGCTTCGCTGCCGTGGTTGATCGCGCCCGCTCACGACCCGCGTTGCCCGAAGCCGAACGCACTGAAGCCCATCGCGTGAAGGGCTGCATTTCCCTCGCGTGGGTCGTAGCCGAGTGTCGCGACGGCCGCTGCACCTTTCGCAGCGACGCCGATTCCCCGCTCGTACGCGGGTTGCTGGCGTTGCTCTGCGATTTCTACAGCGGTGGCACCGCAGCCGAGATCGCGGCGACCGAACCCACCTTGCTGGATGAACTCGGCCTCGCCAAAAACCTCTCCCCCACCCGCCACAACGGCCTGCGCAGTGTCCGGGCGAAGATCCGCGACTTCGCTCGCGCGCAAACCGGCCCGTAAATTTTGCGCGAACCCGCGATTCTTGGAATTCCCTGAAACCCCAGGCACCGGCTCCCGTCTTTTGTGCTAAGCCAACACCACCTCCATGCCACCTGACGACCACGCCCATCACGGGCATCATTCCTGCCAAGGCGTCTCCGCCAACCTTGAGGATTATTTCCTCACGCGCCGCCAATTTCTGAATCGCATGGGCCTGGGCATCGGGGCCCTCGGTCTTTTCTCGCTGCTCGATCCCCTCGATCTCCGCGCTGCGGCAAAACAAACCCCGCTCACGGCCGGCGGACCCTTACAGCCCAAACTCCCTCACTTCCCCGGCAGGGCCAAAGCCGTCATCCACATCTTCGCCCAAGGCGCGCCCTCGCACGTCGACACGTGGGACTACAAACCAGCCCTGCTCAAAATGGATGGCAAATCCATCGGCTCCGAAGGTGGCGTGGCGATGGGCTCGCCCTTCAAGTTCCAACGCTACGGCAAGTGCGGTCTCGAAGTGAGCGACCTCTTCGCCAAGACCGCGCAGCACGCCGATGATCTCGCGGTCATTCGCTCGATGTACACCGACATCCCCGCGCACGACGTCGCCACGACGTTCATGAACACCGGTTCGATCCGCATCTCCAAACCCAGCCTCGGCTCCTGGACCGTCTACGGCCTCGGCACGGAAAACCAAAATCTCCCGGGCTTCATTTCTCTTCGCGGCAACCGTCTCCCCGTCGGCGGTGCCGGCACCTACGGCTCCGCTTTTCTTCCCGGCATTTATCAGGGCACGAGCATTAACACCACGCCGCAAAACGTGCAGCAGATGATCCAGAACATCCGCAACAACTACGTTTCCAAATCCGAACAGCGCCGCCAGCTCGACTTCATCCACCAACTCAACGAACTCCACTCGCAAAACCTCCAGCGCGACGCCGCGCTCGAATCCCAGCTCGAAACCGCCGAGATTGCTTTCCGCATGCAGGCCGAGGCCACCGATGTTTTCGACATCAACAAGGAAACCGCCGAGGTCCGCGCCGCCTACGGCAACACACCCCAAGGCAAACAACTCCTCATCGCGCGCCGCCTCGTCGAGCGCGGCGTCCGGTTCGTCCAGGTCTGGCACGACGGCTGGGATCACCACCAGGATCTCGAAGATCGCATCACCGAAAAAGCCGGCGAGATCGACCAACCGCTCGCCGCCCTCATGACCGATCTCAAACAACGCGGCCTGCTCGATTCCACGCTCGTCATCTGGGGCGGCGAATTCGGCCGCAAACCGACCAAAGATCGCAACGGCGGCGACAACCCCGGCCGCGACCACAACGCCAAGGCGTTCTCCGTCGTCATGGCCGGCGGCGGAATCAAAGGCGGAATCGTTCACGGCGAGACCGACGAGTTCGGTGCCGCTGCGATCAAGGACAAAGTTCACGTCCACGATCTGCACGCCACCATTCTGCACTGTCTCGGTTTCGATCACACCAAACTGACCTACCGTTTCAACGGCCGCGATTTTCGCCTCACCGACGTCGCCGGCAACATCGTCCAACCAATCCTCGCATGAACGCGCCTTCCTCCTCCCAAGGTGGCACCCGACCTCCAGGCGGGTTTCCCCCTTCACGAAATCTGAAAGCGCGTCCGGAGGCCGCGCTCCACCTCCTCTTCCTCACTCTCACTTTCACTCTCCCTCTTCACTCGGCTCAGCCGCCCGCGCCCTCCGCCGCCGACACCCAATTATTCGACACCAAAATCCACCCGATCCTCAGCGAGCAGTGCTTCAAATGCCACAGTCACTCCGCCGATAAAATCAAAGGCGGCCTCATGCTCGACTCGCGCGCCGCCATGCTCCAAGGCGGCAACTCCGGCCCGATCATCGTCCCCGGCAAACCCGACGACAGCCTTCTCATCCAGGCCCTGCGCTACACCGATCCCGAATTGCAGATGCCGCCCGAAAAACACGGCGGCAAACTCACCGACCAGCAAATCGCCGACTTCACCGAATGGGTGCGGCGCGGCGCGCCCGATCCGCGCGCACCGCTCGCCCACGCCGACGGAAAATCCTACAGCGGCGTCGGCAAAAATCACTGGGCTTACCAACCCGTGCAGCACCCCGCCGTGCCCCCCGTGAAAAACACCACGTGGATTCAATCGCCCATCGATCACTTCATCCTCGCCCGCCTCGAAGCCACCAATCTCACGCCAAATCCCCTCACCGACAAACGCACCCTCCTTCGCCGCGTCACCTTCGATCTCACCGGCCTCCCGCCCACCGAGCCCGAGATCCAGCGTTTCCTCGCGGATGAGGCCCCCGACGCTTTTGCCAAGGTCGTCGATCGCCTCCTTGCCTCGCCGCACTACGGCGAACGCTGGGCCCGCTACTGGATGGACCTCGCCCGCTACTCCGACACGAAAGGCGATCCACCCCGGCGCGACGATCCGCGTTTCCCCGATGCATGGACTTACCGCGATTATCTCATCGAGGCGTTCAACATCGACAAACCTTATCCGCAATTCATCACCGAACAACTCGCCGCCGACCGCCTCGTCCACGACGCCGTGACCAAGGCGAAAATCGCCAAAAAAGATCCGCCCACCGATCAACACATTCTCGCCGCGCTCGGCTTTCTCACCCTCGGCAACCAGCACGACGGCCGCCGCAACGACATCATCGACGATCGCATCGACGTCACCACCAAGGCGTTTCTCGGTCTCACGGTTTCGTGCGCGCGCTGTCACGACCACAAATTCGATCCGATTCCGACCAAGGATTATTATTCGCTCTACGGCGTCTTCGCCAACACCGCCGAGCCCAAGTCGATCATGCAGGCACCCACGCTGCTCACGAAAATCCCCCAAACGCCCGAGCTGCTCGACTACATCGCCCAAGGGAAAGCCCTCCAGGAAAAAGCCGCCGATCTCCAAAAACAATTCCAGGAATTCCGCCGCAACCGCGACCGCGATCCCGTCAAACGCCGCGAACTCGTCCGCGCCGAGGCTTTGCTCCAACGCGAGATCGGCACGCTCGAGATGACGCATCCCGGCGCGCCCGCCCGCGCCCACGCGCTCACCGACGTCGCAAATACCAAGGACTATCCCGTCCTCCTCCGCGGCGAAGTGCAGAACGAAGGCGAGATGGTCCCGCGTCGTTTCCTCGAAATCCTCTCCGCCAATCCGCCGCAGCGCGCGGCGTGGACCAAAGGCAGCGGCCGCCTCGAGCTCGCGCAAGCCATCGCCAATCCGAAAAATCCCATGACGGCCCGCGTCCTCGTGAACCGGATCTGGCAGCAGCATTTCGGCACCGGCTTCGTCGCCACGCCCGACAATCTCGGCAACATGGGCGGCACACCCTCCCATCCCGAGCTGCTCGACTGGCTCGCGGCGAAATTCATGCAGGAGGGTTGGTCGATCAAGCAGCTCCAGCGCACCATTCTCCTCAGCAGCACTTATCAGCAAAGCAGCCAGGCCAGCCCCGCCGGCATCGCCGCCGATCCAGAAAATAAACTCCTCGGGCACTTCGGTCTGCAGCGGCTCGACTTCGAGGAAATCTACGACTCGCTCCTCGCCATCGCCGGCACGCTCGATCCCACCATCGGCGGAAAACCTATCACCCCCGCGAGCGATGGCTTCGGCAAGCGCCGCGCGCTCTACTTCCTGATCGACCGCCGCAATCCGCCCGAACTGCTCACGCAGTTCGATTTCCCCAACCCCGACACGCCTTCCGGCCAGCGCTTCGAAACCACCGTGCCGCAACAGGCGTTGTTCCTCATGAACAGCCCGCTCGTCGTCGAGACCGCGCGCAAGCTCACGCATCGGTCCGAGTTCACCGCGTTCGGCAGCGACGAGGAACGCGTCGCCTCGCTCTACCTCGCCATCTTTCAGCGCCCGCCTTCGGACAATGAAATCAAGCTCGGCCTCGGTTATATCCGGACCAATCCCGCTGGCACCGGCCTCGCCCCGCCGCCCGAACCGCCGGCGATGAAGGACGCCCGCGAACGTCAGCGCGAACAACGCAAAGCCCAACGCCAAGCCCTCGCCGGAAAAATCGGCGGCGACCAGCGCCCGATCGGCTCCACCATCGAGCATGGCGGCCCCATCGACGCGTGGACCAAACTCGCCCACGCCCTCTTCCAGACCAACGAAGCGCTGTTCGTGAAATGAAGCGGGATCGGTTGGTGGAGCGCGGTCTCCGGACGCGCTTCTTTCAGTTTATTTCAATCCAACCCGTCCGGAGGCCGGGTTCCACCTGCTGACCGCTTCGCTTCCCCCGCGCTTGCCATCAATCACCCTCCATGATTTTGCTGAGGCATGCTTTCTCACCCCTTACCGCTTCAGTGGCGCAAAGGAGCGTTGCTGCTGATTCTCACAATTTCCGCGCCTGTGCTCCGCGCTCAGGATGTCACCGTCAGCGATCCCGTCTGGCTGGGCACCGACTCCGCGCCGGATGTGATGCCGGTTACCAAAAATCGGATGAATCCCGCCTATCCCGACGACCTGCGCAAATTGAACGAGCCCGGCTACGTAATCCTCGTTCGCTACCTGGATGCTTCCGGACAATCCCTGGCGATCCACCACATCAATAGCACCCATGTTCCTTTTCAACGCGCCGTGGAGTCCGAATTATCCGAACGGAAATTTGCGCCGGCCAAGCGCAACGGAGTGCCGGTCAACGCGGAGATCTGGCTGTCGGTTATTTTCAATCCAAAGTCCGCCGCCGTGAATGCACCGGAGCGCAGCCCGCGACTATTGGCCGTGACTCCGGTCATCATTCCCGGACAATCCAAGCCCGACAATTTGCCTCCGGTCGTACCCATGAAGTTGAGCCTCGATGAGACCGGAGCGCTCCTCAGCGCCGAGCCCATGATTGAAATCGAGGGGAAGAAAACCTTGGCCGCCATTCAGGAGGCACTGAAAAACTGGCGCTTCGCTCCCGCGCTGCACGAAGGAAAACCCATCGCCGCCGAAATCACCGTGCCCGTGCTTTGCCAGGAACTGCGCCAGACCAAGGCCGACAAAATAATTCCGGCCAAGGCGATTCAGCGGGAGGAGCCCGTTTACCCGGAGATTCTCGCGCGCTACGGCTTCGGTGGAAAAGTGACGATCAACTTCGTCGTCGACACCGACGGTCGGGTAATCAACCCCGTGATTGCGGCCTCCGACAATCCTGCCTTCGAAGAGCCGGCCCTGGAGGCGCTCTTGAAATGGAAATTCGAACCCGCCACGCAAGACGGGAAAAAAATCAAAATGAAGCTGCAGGTCCCAATGATTTTCGATCTCAGAAGAGGCAGCCACACCGCCTTCGAGGTGAACGAACACGGAGATCAGTCGAAGCTACCACCCGAGTTGCGCTATGATGTAGCACCCAAGATGCGCGGGGTGCAAATCCCCATTTATCCCTACGAGCAAAGACGTGACAATCTCAGAGGCAAAACCACTGCGACGATGCTGTTGGATAAACAAGGCCGCGTCGCGAAGGTGAAAATCCGCTCAACCGACCAGCCGGAATTTGCCCTCGCGCTGACGGCGGCACTGGAAGGTTTCACCTTCGACCCAGCGCTCATGAACGGCAAACCGGTGATGAATCTGATCAATTTCGAACAATCCTTTGACGCGGGTAGTCTGCCGGATCAGGCAGCAGACAGTCTCCTTTACACAGAGAAAAAACATCCGGAAGACATCTTAAGCGCCGCTGCCCTCGATGCGCCGATCAAACCAGTATCGCGACGCAAACCCAATTTCCCCAAGAGCATTGATGAATCGATCACCAGTGGCGACGCCATGATCGAGTGCCTGATCGACAAGAAAGGCCGTGTGCGCCTGCCCCGCATCGTCAGCGCCAGCGAACCCGCCTTCGGTTATGCCGCCGTGCAGGCCTTGTCCGCGTGGTGGTTTGAAATCTCGCGCAAAGCCGGCAAGCCGGTGGTCACGCGGGTGCAGGTTCCCTTTAAGTTTAAGCTCAAGGACGACAGCAAAACCAACGCTTCGCCCAAGTCGGCAGAACAGTCCGAGGCCGGCAAAACTGACGCCGCCGAAAACGCCGCGGAAAAATCGCCCCCTAAGCCGTCGCTGGAGGATTGAGTCGTTGGCTTGGGGCGACGCCCCCTTTTGTGGGAGGAGCTTTACGCCCCGACTCCGCCCACTGCAGCCCTCCTTCGTCGCGGTATAAAACCCGCTCCCCCTTCTGCTGCACTGCTCCGGCCGCGCAGGCGTCTGTCTTGCAGACGCCGCTAATCGCTCATCAATAAAACCGCTGCGCCGCATCCCAAAGATCAACTCACGCCCCTTCACTGGTTCCGCTATTCTTCTGGCACGCTGGTTTGCTCCGGCCACCTCCCCCACCCGCCATGAAGATGTTTCTCACCACCGTTTTGCTTCCCCTCCAGGTCGTGTTGATGGCGCATCCTCCAGAATCCGCGCCAGCACGGGCTCCAGCACTCCGATCCGAAGCACACCTATTATTGCCCGGTCACGAATCAGGTGAACCCCATCCGCGAGCGCCTGAATTTTTGGCCGCACGTCGAGTCCCTCGTCGAACGCCTCACCGGGGCCACGCATCGGCACGACACCGCCGTCAGCGGCCAGGGCTCGGGCCGGGGCTGGATTGGCTCGGGGAATTCCGGCCCGAATCACGCCGGACCTACGCGGTGAATTGTCGTGGTTGCCCACTGTGCCAAAAATTCCGGAAGGCAGACAGCCGGGCAGCTTGAGCCACCCGGCTATCACACGGCAATCACGCTGCGTTTTTATTTGGGCGGCGCTTCGCCGGCCCGTTTGGCCCTACAACCCCAATAATCGAGGTCCACTATCATCGCCATTATCCATGGCGCTATTGTGGTGCCCCCAAGTTGCTACTGGCTCACTGGCCTCAAGAAATCGGCGCCCATGCGAATAATCCCACAACCAGCAGGCGCCATCATGCCGATCATGCACCAGCATAAATTCCGGCTCCATGCCTTCGCCTTCACTGGCGATACTGAAGCGATTTTCGGTCACCGTATCGATAGTCTTAAGCAGCCGCTTCATGAGCGGGACCTCGTCCAACATGACCGTCCAGTGACCCGCCACGACGACCGGGTAGGCCCCGGTAAAATAATAACCGAAAAAGCGGGGAGCTTTGAAATGACCCGTGATACCCAGCCTCCGGGCGTGTTGCTCAACCGCTTCGATGAATTTGACCCGCCAAGCCATATCGCATGGTAAGCGGATCTCTGGTAAGTTGATAAGTGTATGGTCGATCATGGCCGTTGTTTCCTTCCTTGTTATAACTAATAACGGCCATTCCCGCTGTTAACTTTAGACCCGCTTTCACAAACGATACATTCTGTTGGCTAAAATATTTTAAAGACGCGGAAGCGAGTCCCGCATCCAAGCTCAATCAATACCAGCTCCCTAAAGATGGGGACTTTAGGTAGGGCGTATAGGTAGGGCGAACCCTCCGGGTGAGCCGCGGCGCGGCGGGACGCTGCCGAGTGTCGCTGACGCTCGGTAACGCCCTGCCAGCGGAATCCTGTTTCAATAGTCTAATGATCAAGGGACGTTGGTTCAACCACGGCAAACCCCTGCCGGCCGATTTTCCCGCGAATGCCGCTACTCCACCCGGAGGAGCGCAGCACACCGCCTCACGCTTCTTGAACTCGCGCCGAGGGGGAAGGAAAGTTGAGGCGGTTTCTGAGGATGGGCGAGAGAAGCGGAGGGGGTGGCGCCTTCTCGCTGCGCTCGCCGACGAGTGGGGCGATGGTGCGGGCGAGATTTGCCTCCACTGGGTATCGGTAACTTCAGACATGAATAGCTCTAAGTTAAGCGGCATGATCGTCGCCTGCCTGAGGTTTCGTCTGCGATGATTTGCTGCGGAATTTCGTAGGGCCGCCCCTGGTGGGCGTGCCGTTTCAGATGCGCACTCCGGCACGGCTACAAGGGCCGGCCCTACATCAGATTCAGTCTGCCTCTGGTCTTCACTCAACGGCAGTGGCGCGGAGGTCGGGTTCCACCTCCGCTGAGGCCTGCGCGGTGAATTCGAAAATTCGGGCACTTCAGCGACTCCGTACCACTTCAGCGGGCTGGCCCGCGCCGGGGAAAAGCCGCCATTTGAGCCGCAGGCCGTCCTGAGCGAAGTCGAACGGACGCGTCCTCCACGTTAATTATATTTTATCCCGATTCGCGACGTCGTTGCACTCCTCCTAATTCCTCGGGATCAGGAGGTCTAAGCCTTCGCGATGCTACGGCCCGACAAGAGACACCGGCCCGACCAAACATCGGACCCTGACGGTGCCATCGAGAATTTCCACTGGGCGCTGAGCATGAATCAACCCTCATCGGCCCCTTCCTCTTTCACTTTCACCCTCACTTTCCCCTCCTCTAGCGCGTCGCCTGCTCAAGTTGATTCAAGTACGCCAGCGCGGCCTCACGCGTTGCTCCGCACATCTCATCAGTCGGACGCAGGCTCGCGCAAAAGGCCGGGCGCTCGGGCCGGCCGAAAATCGCACAACGATAGTCCGGCAGGAGTTGCACACACGGAATGCCCGCCGGCTTGCCGTGCGGCATTCCGGGAATCGGCGACGTGATCGATGGCGCGATGCAACACGCCCCGCAGTGCGCACGGCATTCCATGTTCACTGTAATTCCAGAAACACCCGCGGGCCTTTGGTGACGGCGGCGGGGTTGGCGGTGGCTACTGATTCTGGCGCTTCCGCCGCTGGGACGACCTCAGCGGGTGCGGCGGTTTCGACCGGAGCTGTCGCCGCTTGCGTCAGGAAGAGCCGCTCGGGGGCGATCTTCCCTTCAGTGATCAGATAATCCCGCACCACTTGCGCCCGGGTCGCGGCCAAGGCCCGGAGATCGTCGAGGGGAATTTCGACTCGCTCGGCCAGCCGTCCCTCCATTTCTTCCTGCGGCAATCCCGCGGCGGCCACGGCATGCACCTGCTGCATATATTCCGCTTGGGTTTTCTTTTGCAGTTTTTCAAAGGAGTCTTGCTCCCGCGATTCACGCAGTGTGACAAAATCGATCACGCGTTGTACGAGGCCCCCGGATGATCGGGGCGGCGGGGCTTCCACCTGGGGTGGCGGGGGCAACGGGGTGCCAAACTGGGTGCCGGGTGGAAATTTCCGGTCGAATATTTTCTTCACCAACTTCGTCCGTTCTTCCGGCATCAGCACAAAATCAGCCGGAGCGAGCCGCTTCGGCGCGGGGGGAGGCGGAGGTGCAAGTTTCGTTACCCCGGATGAAGGGGCCATCGGCCGAGACTTAAGCGACATTTTTTCCAGGTCTAAAAACGGCACATCGTCCGTCGGTTCCTTCGGTTGTTTTTCGACCCACCCTGCTTGGCGCAGATCCGCCTGATATTTCTCCTGCTTCAAGGCGTAACGGTCAGTCGCTTCGTCAAAATTGCCTTCGATCCCGAGGTTCAAACCGGGCCGCGCCTGCAACGCCTTCACGATGGTCGCGAGTTTCGCGAGACTCTCCGGCGCGAGTGTCGTCTGGCCGGGCGCGAATTCCTGATAGCTGAGCTCTTCGCCGCCGCCGCCAAACATCGAGCCCACGAGAGCGAACGGCGATGTCGCTACTTTTAATAAAGTATTCCCGACCACGCCCCACACGATTTTGCTGATTTTAAAATCAGGATCGTCGAGACTGCCTTGCACCGGCACATCGAGCGTGATTTTTCCGTCAAGATCCTTGAGCAGCGCGATACCGAGCCGCACGGGGAGTTTAGTGGCGTCCGGACTGTTGGTCGCGCGACCGAGCGTGAATCGCTCCAGCGTGACGAGGTTGGTCATGTCGATTTTCCGGTCGGCGATTTTTGCCGTCACGTCGACGAAGAGCTTGCCCCGCGCGAGTTCATACCCCGCAAATTTTCCCAGATACGGACTGATCGGCAGGAGATCGACGCGCGACACCGCGAGTTTCGCATCAGCAAAAATAGCCGGGCCGAGCGGATCAAATTTTCCGGTGATCGCCACCGGGCCGACGCCATCAACGTTGGCCTTTAACTCCACGTCGCCGCGACCCGGATTCGCCGACGACCACGCGGTCAGCGTGCCCCCGAATTGATTGACCGCCATCCGCACCTGCGGGCTGATCGAACGGTCGACGAAATTAAACTCACCGCCAATAATGACGACACGGGCCACTTCGATGCTGGGTGCCGCGGGTGCCGCCGCATCGGGCAAGGACAAAGGTGCGAGCGCGAGCGTGAGTTCCTTCGGTGCGACGGCTTGCTGCCCGGCAGGTTTCGCAAAGGCCCGGGCGAGATTAAATTCGCCTTCCTTGCCGCGCACCACGCGGGCGTAAGGAGAATTTAAATGCACTTCCGCAAGCCCCACCGAGAGCTGCGGAGCCGTCGCGACTTTAATGCCGTTAATGATCAGATCGGAAAAGCCGGCAAAACTTTCGCCGGGCGTTCCCGTTAGGAAATCGATCCGTTCCACCCACGCATCACCGGCAAAAGTCAAAGCCGGAGGTTGGCCGCTGGGCAGGGCGAGCGTCACCTGCCCATTCACTGAAACTGCGCCGTCGGCGAGCCGAGCCTCCATGAGGGGCTCGAGATAAGGCGCGAGCGGCCTGAGCCCGAGTCCTTCCGCTTGGATCGTCAGATCAGCGGCCAGCGGTTTAAGCGCGATCTGGCCGCCAAGGTGAAGTTTGCCCTGCGGCAACCAATTGAGCGCAAACTCGAGCGGCATTTGCGCGCCTTCTCTCAGTGAGAAATTTTTCAAGGAAACGCCCAGTCCATTCACGCCCAGCTGCACCGGATTGGGCACGGTGAAATCCTGTACCTCCACGGCCCAATCACGCAGCGCCAATTCGCCCGCTTGAAAATCCATCGATGCCGCGCCCGATGTCGGCGCAGGAGTCGCGGGCCCCCCCCGGGCGGGGGGCGCCCCCCCCGCG
>JBBRBC010000007.1:0-101055 GCA_038206205.1 Opitutales bacterium | reverse complement strand
TTTGGCGCACCTGCACCGCCCGCCCACTAAAGCGCGTTGCCTGACCCTCAGCCGCAGTCGTTGGCACATCGAGCAATACTTCCAGCGGGCCAAGGATGATCTCGGCTTTGATCATTTCGAGGGACGCTCGTGGCTGGGCTTCCATCATCATCTCGTCCTCACCGCGCTGGCGTACCTCTTCATCCTCTCGGTTCACGCACGCGCCAAAAAAAACTTTTGGTGCGACGTGGGAACAGGCGCTGCGCGCGATTCAGCCGTGGTTGGTGAGATCAACCGGCTGTTGCTTCTGCTGCGGCAGCAAGTTCGATGATATTGTCGTTTCATTAACTTAACGTAGTAATACTAGATGCCCGTTCCTATCCGGCAGGCATCAAGATCACCGACGCCGAACTGGCGGCACTCAATCTGAAACGCGCCGACTTTCACGGGGGCTGGAACTAAGCTCTCCTCCCGCAGCGGAGGAGTAATTAGTTATGTTATTATGACGCGGCTCCTTAGCCGCAAAGATTCACAGGCTTCGTGTATGGTGAGTGATTGAGAACAATAAAATGAGCGCAGTACGATGCAGTAAAGTGAAGGCAAAAACATGATTCGTGATAACCTCTTCGCTGATATGGTTTCGAGAAAATGCAAATCGCCAGCCCACATTCGACGCGAAAAATCTTGGGCATGCGATATTCAGTCACTCACTGGTCCCAAATGCGGCTGGATGCAGCTATAGTGTCATTGGGCCATGGTCGTTGGAGGCAAACCACGTCTTGCCGCCTGTCCCAAGCGCTTTCATTGTATCCTAGCAAATGCCAGGTGGACGGCTGAATAATCTTTGCCATAACGACAGAAGGCAGGACCAGATTGAAACCATATCCGGGCTGATCAGCATAGTCTACATAACCAAAGCCGTCCTGCCTGAGTTGGCTGAGAAGTTCGGAGATTTGCTGGTCGGTCAGGCCGTATTTGTTGCGTCCGGTTAGTAATTCGAGTGCGCATTTGCGTCCGTGGGTCGTGAAAACTGCAATGCCACCGGGGCGAAGAAATTGCTGGAACTGGCGGACGAATGCCGCGCATGCCTCTTCAGTTAAATGGGTGAGGAGGGAACCGCACCAAATCAAATCGTAGTAATTTTGTACTAGAGGAATGGCTTCGATCATTGTTTGCGAATACACCGGTATGGCATCAAATGTCTTTGCACAAAAGTCTACGCCGTCGCGATTCAGGTCGCACGCCGTCAGCTGAGCCGCCGGGAAAGCGTTTTTCAGAAAACGCAATACGCGCCCGTGACCGCAGGGTAGATCGAGGATGGTTTTGATGCTTTCTTTTGATCGCTGAGCCGAGAAAAGAGCAGTTTCGATGCAACGCAGGGCCGAGATTCCGACATTAAAATAGTGAGGGGTATTGCCCAAATACATTTGTTCGTTTGGGGCAATCTCGCGCGAGACGCCAATCATGGGGTCTCGTTGAGTCAGCCAGTGACGGCCTTCGGCGAAACCATGCACGGAGAAATGTTGCCACCCGGATTCAATTGCCCCGGTGTCCACTCCAGCTGCAATATCAGGGTAGAGGTAAAGATACCCAGCTTCATCGAAACAGTTACGATCTGGGAATACCCGAGCAACGGGAGGGGCGATTTCAGGATCATCCATATTGCGGTGGTGATATTGTATTTTTCATCAATGTGGCCAGTCTTATCACGTCGCGAATATCACTGCTGACTTTTCTATATCGCCACCGATTTTTGAACCGAGGAATGACGAATGATAATGGCTTCATGTTTAGGTTGCCCGCGTCAATTGGCAACCTAGCTCAGGACTTTTTCTCCTCAGAGGAGAAAAATTGCAACGGTGAGGGCACCCCACCACCAACCGATAGGCGGAGGAAATTAAATCGCGTATTCGCTCAGCCTCGCGCCTTGACCGTGTACAGTGCGACCAAGGCGGCGCCGATGGCTTGGGAGAGTTCGCCTAATGTGGCGGGGACGACTTTCACGCGTTCGCGTTGTTGTGGCCAGAGGTAGGGCAGGGCGGACTCGCGAATGGTGCGGAGATAGCGTTCGCGGAACTCCGGCGTGGTGGCATCGGGATCGATCAGGCCGCCACCGACCACGACGTACTCGGCGTCGACGGCGATGAGCAGCGAGGCGACGTGCAGACCGAGCGCTTTGGCTTGGAAATTGAAAATATCCACAGCGAGCGGATCGCCTTTCTGCGCGAGCGTGCGAAGCGAGAGGACTTTCTCCTTGATAGGCGCGGGCGAGGTGTTGAAGGGATGCGTCGGGTGCTTCGGCAAAAATTCTTCCAGCAATTGGGGCAGGCCGGAGATAGTGGTGTAGGCTTCGATGCAACCCCAGTCCCGGCCGCAACCGCATTTGAGCGGTTTGATGTTGCCGAGCAGATGGAGCGCGGCGGGCATGTGGCCGCCTTCCATGCCGTTCAAGGTGTCGCCTTCGAGGGGCAGACCGTTGGCGTCGACGTAAGCCACGCCGAGGCCTGAGCCGGGGGCGAGCATGAGCACGGTGGCGCGACTGTTGCCGCGCACGCGCGAGGCTTCGCCGACGCCGCCATAATTACCGTCGTTACCTGTGACGAGTGCGATGGGGCGCTTGGCGGCCACGGCGAGAGCGGCGCTGTATTCGGCGTGAAAATTCCAGCCTTCGAAACTCTTGGGCAAATTGGCGGCGCGACCAAGCACGCCTTGGCTGGCGTAGGGGCCGGGGATGGCGAGGCCGACGCCGAGGACTTGGTCCCAATGCAGTTTGTTGTCGGTGAGGAAACCCACGACGCCATCAATCCAACCTTGGATAACGGCAGCGGTGCCAGCAGGGGAATTGGTGGAGCTCTGCCGGAGCATCGTGGAGATGAGGCTGCCATCGGACCAGATGCCGCCGGTTTTCGAAGTGGTGGCGCCACTGTCAGTGCCGATGTAGATGCCGAGTGGGGTGTTGCTCATGAGAGAAAAGGTTCTGGCTAGATTTCCCGGCGGGCGGCACAGGTCAAACTCTCTTCAGGGGAATTCTGGCGTGCTCGTTAGAGTAGGTGGTGCGCCCTCCAATGGTGGGCAAGCTGGTCGCAGCACGTTGCGTGACCAGCACGCAACCTACGGATGTACGATTCGCCAACCGGCTTAGTGGTAACCGAGGGCGTTGCAGAGTCGTTCGGTCAGATAGCCGATGGTGCCGCAGACGGGCAGGGTGAGAACCCATGCCCAAATAATGCGTTCGACCACGCCCCACTTGACCGCGCCGAAGCGCTTGGCGACGCCCACGCCCATGATGGAGGTAGAAATAGCGTGGGTGGTGGAGAGGGGAATGCCGTAGCTGGAGGCGATGTGGATGATGCCGGCGGCGGTGGTTTCGGCGGCGAAGCCGTGGACGGGCTGGAGCTTGACCATTTTGTGGCCCATCGTGCGGATGATGCGCCAGCCACCGGCAGCGGTGCCGGCCGCCATGATGATCGCGCAGGTGATGACCACCCATTTGTCCACGGTGAATTGGGGCGTGCGCAAAAAGGCGAGCGAGTCCGGCAGCTCATTGAACGCGCCTGAGTGGGTGCCGGTGAAGAGCGCGAGGGCGATGATCCCCATGGTTTTCTGGGCGTCATTTTTGCCGTGGCTATAGGCCATGAATCCGGCGCTCAATAACTGGAGCTTGCCAAACACGTCGTTGACCACGCGCGGGGTGAGCCGGTGAATCAGCATGGTGAGCAAAAACATGAGGAGGGCTCCCCCGAGAAAACCAATGAGAGGTGAGGTGATCATGGGCAGCACGACCTTTGGCCAGAGTCCGGCGGCGGCACCATTGGCGTCGGTGGTGGCCCAATGGAGCACGTTCCAATTTCCATTGGCCGAGGCGATCGCGGCCCCGCAAAGTCCGCCGATGAGGGCGTGACTGGAACTCGAGGGCAGGCCCAGCCACCAAGTGACGAGATTCCAGATGATCGCGCCCGTGAGGCCGGAGAAAATCGTGATCATCGTGACGACGTTGGTGTCGACGAGGCCTTTGCCAATGGTGCTGGCGACGGCGGTGCCCATCAGGGCGCCGATCAGATTGAAAACAGCCGCGAGCCAGATGGCTTGGCGCGGGGTGAGGACCTTGGTCGAGACGACCGTAGCGATGGCGTTGGCGGCATCGTGAAAGCCGTTGATGTATTCAAAGACGAGCGCTGCGAAGAGGACAATCAGGAAAATAGTCATGGGAGCTCGGCGGCGGAGTGGCGAGCGGGCTTAAGCGCGATCATGTCGTTGCCAGTAGGACCGCCGCTTGTCGGCGTGCCGTTCAGTACTCGCGCAACGGCACGGCCACAAGGGCCGGCCCTACATGCACTCAACGGATTTGATTTCACCAGACCAGTGTTTCGCGACTGCATAGAATGGCTTAGGAATACTTCAGCATGATCTGGAAGACCACTTGGCCGGCATCCCGCGCCCGGTCCACGGCGGTTTCCACCAAGTCGTAGAGCTCTTTCAAAATGAGAACTTCCTTGGCGTCGCTGGGGCCATTGTAGAGATCTTTCACGAGGGCCAGATTGACTTTGTCGGCTTCGCCTTCGGCGTATTGGAGGCGGGCGTGGGCATCTTGGATGCGCTCGATCTGGGTGCCGTTACGCAGTTGCTTGACCATGAAGGAAACGGATTCGACGGCTTCCTCGAGCAGGGCCACCTGCTTTTGCATGCTCTCGCGCGGCACGCGGGCCGGGCAGATGGTCAGACGTTCGACGATTTTCTCGACGGTTTTGGGAATGCGATAGAGGGAGAGGGAGAGGGCTTCGATATCTTCGCGTTCGAAGGGGGTGACGAAGGTTTTGCAGAGTTCCTCGGTGATCTGCTGGGTGATGCGCTTGTCCTTGCGGCGCGTCTGGATGATGTCGTGAATGCTCGACGCTTGGGCCGCGCTGGTATTGGCGAGGATCTTGACCAGCAGGCCGGTGCTGACTTTGGCTTCCTCGGCGCTAGCCTCCAGGAGATCGTAGAACTTTTCGTCTTTACCCAAGAGCTTCTTGAAAGAAATCATGTTCGTTAACGGATACTATCGCGCTGGGGTGAGGCGAGGTCTTTTTCACAAAAGTTACGATCCTGCGCAGGGTGGATTAGCCCTTGAAATTCCTGATGGAAGAATCGTTGACAGCTCATGGTCGGGTATGGATGTTCCCCGTTCCAGTTTTATGGCGGCCATAGCTCAGTTGGTTAGAGCACAAGATTGTGATTCTTGGGGTCGCGGGTTCGAATCCCGTTGGTCGCCCCATTTTCCTTCGGATGTTAAATGTATTTCGTCTACATCCTCGTCTGTTTAAAAACCGGACGCTCGTACGTCGGCCACACCGATGATCTGATCTGTCGTTTCCACCTGCATCAGGCAGGATCTACCCGAACCACCAGGGAAAAGTTGATTACCCCAGTCATGGTTCATTGGGTGGCGTACTTGACCCGAAGCGAAGCCATGAAAAAAGAGCTCTATTTTAAAACCGGCTCAGGGCATCGGGTGAAACGAGAGATCATCACCTCCGCCCTCAAGGAATTCTGGCCGGAAGGTTAGAGCATTCTGCTGGCCAGCAGAATGATTCTTGGGGTCGCGGGTTCGTGCAACGAAGCGGAAGGGCAAAGCCCAGCGGGCTTTGGGGCGCAGTCCCGAACGAAGGGAGTCAATCCCGTTGGTCGCCCCATTTTTTAGTTGGATAGTTTGTCCATGAGCGAGCGTTGGTGGGAGGAGCCGAATCGCCCCGGTGAGCTTTTCCGTTGCGGTAGGGGACAGGTGATTATTCCTTAGCGGAAATGCGTTACCGCTTCATGACTTTTAACATCGCGCATGCCCGGGGGGCCACGCCGGTGCACCAAGGTCTGCGCAGCGGGGATCGATTGCGCACTAATCTTTTGAAAATCGCCCGGCTCATCACGCGACTGGGGGTGGATATGGTGGCCTTGCAGGAAATCGACCGGATTTCACGGTGGAGCGGGAGTTTTGATCACTTGGAATTTTTGCGGGAGCACACCGGGCTGGCCCACCTGGCTTTTGGCCAGACCAACAAACGCGGCGGGCGCTTTCACCTGCATTATGGGAATGCCTTCCTCTCGCGGTTTCCCATCCCTCATCACGAATCGGTGATTTTCGGCCGGGGCACAGTGGGAGAGAAAGGTTTTCTGTTTGCGGAGATCGATACGCCCACGGGCCGCCTGCCGATGCTCAACGCCCATTTGCATCATCGCTCGAAGGCGGCCCGGCTGCGACAGGTCATCCGGCTGATGCACTTTCTCGATGAGCAGCGCAAACATCGTCAGGCGCACTGGCGTACCGGCCCGTTGGTTTGCGGCGACATGAACAACCCATCAACCCAGCCCGATGCCACGGCGGTGTTGCTCGGGTATCTGGAGCAGTTTGAAAATTGTACCCTCCTGCCCAAGGGGCGGAGGCCCTTCACCTTTCCCTCGCTCTGGCCGCAACGGGCACTGGACTACATTTATTTGCCCGGGGCCTGTACCGATTCCTCCGCGATGGTGGTGCGCAGTTTTCTTTCCGATCACCGGCCAGTGCTGGCGGAGTTCAAGCTGTCGGCGGAGTAGCCGTTGTCCGTTTTGATGTAATGGAGGTGGGGCGCCCTCACCCGGGTTGCTTCCGTTTCGAGGGGCGTCGTGTTGCGGGGGGAGGGCACTCCGTCTCCATTTTTAGGGGCAATACGATCCTCCTGGAGTTCTGCAGAATTCCCGTTTGCGTCGCGCCCCGGGTCTGTTCTCTTGGTTCCTCGCATGGACCGTATCGCCACCGCATTTGCTCAAGCCCACCGTGAAAACCGCGCCGCCTTCGTCGCGTACCTTTGCGCGGGCGATCCTGATTTGGCCACCTCGCTGGCCGTGTGCCGCGCCGCGCTGGAGGCCGGCGTCGATGTCTTGGAGTTGGGTGTGCCGTTCTCCGATCCGCTCGCGGATGGCCCGACCAACCAGTTGGCGGCTCAACGCGCGCTGGCCAGCGGCTCGACGTGCGCGCAGGTGCTCGATCTGGTGCGCGAGATCCGGCAGTTCAGTCAGGTGCCGATCGTTTTCTACACCTACTACAATTTGGTTTTCGCAAACGGCATCGAGGCGTACGTGAGCGCCGCCCGAGCTGCGGGGGTCGATGGTTTGTTGACCCTCGATCTGCCGCCCGAGGAGGCGGGTGAACTTTCTGCGGCTTGCCGGAAACATGATTTAAAAATGGTTTTCATCGTGGCGCCGACCACGCCGGAATCGCGTCTGCCCGTGGTGTGCGGAGCCGCGACGGGATTTATTTATTATGTGTCGCGCGAGGGCGTCACGGGGGTGCGGGGCGATCTGGCGGGAAATATTCCGCAAGCGATTGCCCGGATCAAAGCGCATACGTCGCTGCCGGTGGTTGTCGGTTTCGGCATTTCCACGCGCGAGCACGTGCACGCGGTGGCCAAGAACGCCGATGGCGTCGTGGTCGGCAGCGCCTTGGTGAACGTGATCAAAAATGGTTTGGCTGATCGAGCGGCGTTGCCCGCGCAGATGAAGGCAGTGGCCGCCGACTTGATTGCGGGAGTGCGTCGCTAATGTCCTTTGCCCTCCCTGGCCACCCTGCCAAGACTAAGCCGATGACAGACAAGACGCCCAAACGGATTTTGCTGATCGACGATGAAGCGACCGGGTACGAACTCATGCGGATGAAAATCGCGGCCTTTGTCAGTGGTCCGTGGGAATTAGACTGGGCTGATTCCTACCTGGCCGGGTTAAAAAAACTCTGTACCGGCCGCTATGCCGTATGTCTGCTGGACAATCAACTGCGCGAGGAGCGGGATGGACTGCAGTTGCTGCGCGAAGCCCGCGCCATGCACAACCACACGCCGGTGATTTTTTTGACCGGTGATGCGCGGCAGGAGCTGGATGAAGAAGCGCTGGAGGCCGGCGCGATGGACTTTCTGATTAAAGCGGAATTCACTACCCAACTGCTCGAACGTTCGTTGCGCTACGCCATCAAGATGGGGCAAATGCTCGAGCAACTGCGACAGCAGGCGACGTTTGATGAACTGACTAAACTAAATAATCGCCGCGAGTTTGACCGGCTGATCGTGGACGAGTGGCAGCGCAGTGTGCGCTTCAAGCATCCCTTCGCGTTGGTGATTCTCGACATCGATTACTTTAAGCGCGTGAACGACACGCACGGTCACCAGGTCGGCGACGAGGTGTTGCGGCATGTGGCGAGTTTGCTGGCCGGGCAGCTACGGATCGTGGACAAGCTATCGCGCTACGGCGGCGAAGAATTTGCGTTGATCATGGTGGAAATCAGCCGTTCGGAGGCACGCGAAGTGGTCGACCGTTTACGGGCTTTGCTGGCAGAGACGCCCTATGTACAACCTAAGACGAATCTCACGATCGAGGTCACGCTCAGTGCCGGAGTCGCGACGATGCCCGAGGATGCGGACACCGTGGAGGCGTTGATCGCCGCCGCCGACGAGGCGCTTTACATGGCGAAACGCCTCGGCCGGAACCGCGTGGTGACGACGAAGAACCGGGCCGCGCATGCGGCTTGGTGAAGGGTTTGAGCCGGTGATTTTCGCAGGCGAATTTGAGCCGCAGACGAAAATGCGATCGGTGCGCTACCGCGTGGTCGCTGCGTTCCAACGCGGCTACGGGAAACGCCGTCCCGAAAAAAAACTTCGACTCAGATTTTCCGGCCGCGCGGAACCATGATGTGCAGACTTTTTGGGCGAATATCGATTTCCAAGCGCGAGGCTTCGGCGCGCGGTTCGCCGTCGGTATGAACCCAACCGGGCTTATCGCGTTCGATGATGAACGAGCCGCCTTGCAGCATGACGATGGAGGGAACGCGATCGAGGGAGCCATGGAAAAGGCGCCAGAAAAGCGGGAGGGCGTTGAAGAAATTCACGCGCGGAACGGCGGTGAGATTGAGCAAGCCGTCGCAGAGCGAGGCACCGGGGGCGATGAAGGCGTTGTTGCCGTATTGGGCGGAGTTGGCGATGGCCAGCGTCAGCGCTTCCACGCGGGTTTGCCCGGCGGAGTGATGGATCGTGTAGGCTTCCGGTTTATAGTTCCACCACGCGCTGAGGCCGGTGCGGAGATAGCCGCTGAAGCCGCGGTTGGTGAGCGAGGCAAAACGGCCAGCAATCAGCGCTTCAAAGCCGACTCCAGCTGCGCAGAAAAACGGATCGCCGTTGATCGTGCCCGTATCCATGGCCATCGGTTCACCTTCGACGAGGGTACGGAAAGCGCCTTTGCCCGGACCGGGAATACCGATGTGGCGACCGAGTCCATTGCCCGAGCCGCAGGGAATCAGGCCGAAGACAACGGTCGTGCCTATGAGGCCAGTGGCGACCTCATTCATGGTGCCATCACCACCGATGGCGATCACGAGGGTGCAGCCATCGGCCACGGCCTGCCGGGCGAGTTCCGTGGCGTGGCGCGGATGAGTCGTGGAGACGACCGTGGCGTCCCAGTTGCGTTCGGCGATGAATTGCGTCGCGCGATCCCGCAGGTAGGGATTGCAGCGATTGGAGCCAGAGTGAGGATTGAAGATGAACCGGGCTTTCAAGGGAGAGGCGGAAGCCAAGCGACGGACGGGCCGGATTGCACGAAATTTTATGGTGAAGAATAGATGACGAAGCGGTGGGATTTCTTATGGGCCCACGAATCGACACGAATGAAACAGGTGAATTCTTTCAGCCGCATTACACAAACAACCGCAGGATGGCGCGGATTTACGCGGATAAAGGCACGGAGCAGACTTTGTATTTATCCGCGTGAATCCGCGAGATCCGTGGAGAAATATCGGGAGATTGCCCGGTGAACTCTGGGTAGCCTCATTCCGTCTCGGTGTTCCTTTCTGGTGTAGATGGCGCGCCTGTCGCGCAACGTTGGGGCTCGAAAAGAAGTAGGGGGGCAAGCATACCACCTACCTGAAACAGTGGGCGCATCAGTTCGCGAAGAGCGCGCCACTGATGGATAAAAACTGGCTTTGCGTGTTCTCGCGGGTGTGCTTCGCTTCTCGGATGTCGCGGATCATTCATGTCCTCACGGGTTGCACGGCGGTCGGTAAGACCGAGTTGGCGTTGCGCTGGGCGGAGGCGAACGGGGCGGAGATCGTGTCGTGCGATTCGCTGCTGTTCTACCGCGGAATGGACCTTGGCACGGCGAAACCCACGGCGGCGGAGCGGGCGCACGTGCCGCACCATTTGATCGATATTTGCGACGTCACCGGTCGGATGGATGTCACGAATTATATTACAAAGGCCCGGTCGGCGGTGGAGGATATTTTTTCCCGGGGGAAGGCGGTGTTGGTGACGGGCGGAAGTGGATTTTATTTGAAGGCGTTTTTTGCGCCGGTGGCGGATGAGGTCGCGGTGCCGGCGGAACTGCGTGAGGAATTGCGGGCGCGGCTGGAGCGGGACGGGTTGGTGAGTTTGGTAGACGAGCTGCGTCGTTTTAATCCCGTGGGATTGGGCGCACTCGATGTGCAGAATCCCCGGCGGGTGTTGCGGGCGTTGGAACGGTGTCGGGCGACAGGGCGCACCGTGGCAGCCTTGCTGGCGGAGTTCGCGGCGCTGCCGGCCCCGTTTGCGGATTGTGTGGTGCGGCTGGGCGAATTGACCCGCGATCCGGGCGAATTGGATGCGCGAATTGAAATCCGCGTGAAGACGATGATCGCACAGGGACTCGTGGCCGAGGTGCGCGGGTTGCTTGGTCGTGGTTTGAAAGAAAACCCCAGTGCGGCGCTGGCGATCGGTTATCGTGAGACGATTGAGGTTATCGAGGGACGATTGCCTGAAACCGAGCTCGCCGCGACCATGGTGAAGAATACGCGATACCTGGTGAAGAAGCAGCGCACGTGGTTCAAGACGCAGCTTCCGGCGCATCAGCCGGTGGACGCGGCGTCAGCGCAACTGGACGGGCTCTTTGTTCCGCCAGTTTAACCACAGAGTCAGGACACAGGACACGAGTCCACCGAGGAGAGTGTTCAGCCCGATGATATGGGTGACCAGACCGAGAGGGGTGACGCTCCACCGAAATGAGCGGGCGAACACCAAAACCTTTTCTTCGGATATAGGCTCGGCCCGCAGCTGAGCGACTTGCCAGTTGATGTAGAGATCAGGCCATTCGGGATTCAAGTACTGCAGATAAAAGCTGTAATAAATGTAGGTAACCATGCCAGCGATCAGACCGGTTAGCATGCCGAAGAGCAGTCCTTGCCAGACCGGTAGCCAATAGCGGTACGGCGTGGTGAGCTTGTGCCGAAGAAAAAACCAGAGAGTGACGATCAGGATGCTTTCAGTTCCCCAGTTGGTGTAAGCACTGATTTCAATGTGCTGGCCATGAAGCCCCAGAAGAAATTCGAGGAGCAGCCACAGGCTCATGCTTAGGCCAGCGATCAAGCCATATTTTAATTCAGGTCTCATGGGGCGGGATTTCGGCGTAGCCGGACGAAAATGATGACGTGGGTCGCAATGATCAGCGGGACCAAGAAGCTGGGCAGCAGGCTGAGCGGCAGATGAGTGAGCGCGCGCATTGGGGTGGGGTCTTCGAGGCCGAGGCGGGCGGCGGTGAAGAGCACGAGCAGGATATCAGTCAGGCCGATGATATTCCAGAAGCGGATGGCGCGATGTTGCGAGGCGTCGGACAGCGGGAGGAAAAAAATCAGGAGGGCCCCGGTGGCGACGAGGATATCACCCCAGCCACCGGGGACGGCGAAGGCGTAGGGGAGTTCGCCGCGCTGATAGAGGAAAAGAAAATAGAATCCGACAAAGCGCGTGACGTGGAAGAACACCAAGGCGCGCAAATCCAGTGCGTCGATCCAGGTGCGCAGCGTGCGGGTTTTGAAGTAGAGGAGGAGGACGAGACCGGTGAGGCCGAAGATGATGCCTTGAAGCGCGGGGCCGAGTAACGGGACGAGCCAGAGCTGCCGACCAGCGACGAGTGCCGTGATGAGCCAGAGCCAAAGTCCGATTCGAAGGGTGAGAGGCATGGGTCGCATGTAGCGCTGAATGAAAAACCCCGGTGGCCGGAGGGCAACAAGGGTTTTTGGGGTGGAGGGGATATTTTTGAAAGCTCGTGCCTGCATTTCAATTGGTCTGCGTAGCGGCAAGCGTCTTCTGCCTGCCGAGGTCCGGTTTCAGCTGTAGGTGGTGCGCTTGCCGCACCACGGTCGCGTTGCGAGGCGAGCTCGCAACCTACGAAGAGCAATCCACACGGGTTGGGAGACCCGTGCCACTTTGCCGACCAAGCCCACAGGCACGGAGGCCTGTGGCTACGTCGGGCGCTTGCGGTACCACGGTCGCGTTGCGAGGCGAGCTCGCAACCTACGAAGAGCAATTCAAACGGGTCGGGAGACCCGTGCCACGAAGAGTAATCCACACGAAGCCCCGTGCCACTTTCCCGACCAAGCCAACTGGCACTGACCCGCTTTCGCCGGGCTTCGGTACGGGTGGTTGCGGCGGAATCCGTCGTCAAGGCAGTGTGACGGCGTACCGCTGCAATGAGCTGCCTTCGATCCGGCGGAGCGACGAAATTGAGTTGCGGAGGCTAACAGCGGACTGGAGCTCGGAGACCCGGGCGTTTTCGAGATCGTTCTGCGCCTGCAATACCCGATAGGGCGTGGAAAGGCCATTATCGAAACGTAACTTTTCGGCTTCGTAGAGCCGATTACTCAGGATCCGGGCTTGTCCGGCGATTTTAACGCTTTCCAGATTGGTTTCAATCGCACGGATGGCACTGCGCACTTGTAATTCGATGCTTTGCTCCAACTGACGGAGGCGAGCTTGTTGTTGATTCAGCGTCGCGAGTGACTGACGGTAACGGGCTTTGTCACCCAGTTGACCCCAAGGATAGGAGAGGGAAAGATCGAGTTGCCAGGAATTATTGTCGCGATCAAGGGCATCGCCAATGGCAGAACTGCTCCTGCTGCGGCGTCCGTTCATTCCTAAGGCTCCCCCGACGCTGAGGCTTGGTTTCGTCCCGTTTTTCGCGACCTTGAGATCGAGCTTGGCTTGTGCGACCCCAAACTGGGTGGAGAGGAAATCAGGCTGGTTATGTTTGGCTAGGTTGTAGGATGAAGCAAAGAGCGGGGCTTCCAGATCGACATCGGTGAAACGCATGGTGCCGAGTGGGGTGTCGAGTTCGAATTGGCCGATCAGGGCGAGGAGATTTTGCTCGGAATCTCGGACGGTTTGCTGAGCGAGCAGGACGTTGCGGCGGGCGTTGGCGACCCCGACTTCGGCGGTGAGCACATCGAGATCCGTGGCGACCCCGACTTGTTTTCGATTCTTACCTTCGTCGAAGAAGCGTTCGGCAAGCGAGAGGGTAAACTTACGGACTTCGAGTTGCTCGCGGCTGAAAACGACATCGTGGTAAGCCAACTCGGTGGCGCTAATAACCGTGAGGACTTGCGATTTGTAATCGAGGTTGGCGCGATCGAGGCCGAGACGCGCGCGATTGACGGCAGCGCGGTTGACGGCGGTGCCGAAACCTTTGAGCAGTTGCTGACGGACGGAGAGTGTGAGGTCGGCATCGTAGGCCGGATCAGAGGTTATCAGGGAAGGGTCTGACTTGAAATGTGAGCGGTCGAGCTGGCTGCTCACACCCAAGGTGGTGCCGGTATAGAGTTGCTGGGTGACGCCAACACGGGTGCTGCGATACGAGTTGTCAAAGGCTGGGCCAAAGTTGGTGGCGTCTTCGTGCGATCCGCTCGTGCTGGTCGTGGCGGTGACCACGGGTTGATAACCGGAGCGGGCGATATCGATGGAGTCCTTGGCGATTTGCGGAGCGTAGCGTTGAATCTCGAGATCGAAATTATGGGCGAGCGCGCGCGTGATGCATTGTTGCAGCGTGAGCTCGGGGGCGGGGGCGACCGCCGCGGTTTCCTGTGCGGTGAGGCAAATACGGGCGAAGCTACTGGCGGTAACCAGGGCGGGCAGAAGGAAGCGGCGGAGGTTCATGAAGCGAAAGAGACGTAGGGTGATTGTCCAAAGACACATCTCGGGCGAAAAAGTTGAGGATATTTTGGCCCATGGCAAAACAGTTGTGTCCGCTGACTTCCGTAAACATGAGCCGCGCTGTCGGGGAAGACATCACGGCCAAGGTCGGGCGGCGAAAACGAATAGACGGGCGGCACGGGTGGGTGCCGCGCGCTATCATCACTTGGCCGTGGTGGCCGGGGCGGTCTTATCCAATTCGGCTTTGACGAGACTGGCGAGGATGGCGTTACCCGTGGAGGCGGAGTTGTAGGCCATCAGGCGTGTACGAACTTCGGAGAAACGGGGGCTGGTGGGAGACATGTCGGGCAGTTGCTTCTGCGCCGCGTAAACCAGATAGCCTTTGTCGTTGGTCGGAATCATCGGAGCGATTTCTCCGGCTTTAATATATTGCAAGGCTTGGCGCGTGGCCGAGGGCAGATCCTTGGGGGTGTCTTGCAGCGTGAAATTCGCGTATGACTTAACTTCGAGCTTGGCATCAGCGGCGGCTTTTTCGAAGGGAGTGCCGGCCTTGACGGCGGCGCTCAGTTTGCTCTGCAGCAACTGGCCTTGGGCGACAAAGCGTTTGCGCTTTTCGGTTTCTTTGTAGTCGGTGGTGACTTTTTCGCGCGCCTCGGCGAAGGCGGGTTGATAGGAGGGAAGGGCTTCGTTCCAGAGCAAGACGACAGCGCCATCCGGGGTGGGCAGTGGCTCGGAGAAGTAGCGATCCTTGCTCAAGCTCGAGACTTGTTTGTCATAATAAGAGAGCCAAGGCAGGGAGGCGGGTGGATTCTCGGCGGTGAAAGGTGGCAACGCAGTGGCTGGGCGGTTTTGCATCAGCAGAAAGGAGGCGAGCTCGGCGGAGTTGGCCGTGGCTTTGCGTTCATAAAGGGCGACGGTGAAATCGTTGGCGGTTTTGACGGCGAGGCGCGTGGCCAGTTCGTTGCGGAAGGCGATTTCGACCTGCGGGCGGACTTTTTCCAGATTATCAGTGGCGACGGCCGGAGCGGGTGTCGTGGTGGCAGCGGGATCTGCGGGAGCAGGAAAGCGTTCGATATTGGTATTGTAATAGGTGCGGAGCTGGCCCTCGGGAATCGGGCCGGAGGCGGAAAATTCAGCGATCTTGAACTCGATTACGCTCAGTTTGGCGCGAGGTGGTACTTCGTAGCGAAAGGCGTTTTCGGTAAAGTATTTCGTGAGCGCCTCGTCGGTCGCGTTCAACTTGGCATCGAAAGTGGCGTAGTCGAGCGAGGCGATGGCGACGCTCCATTTGGCATCGGTGAGGCTGAGGAGTTCGCGGACATCAGAGGGCAGCACATAACCAGGTCCACCGATCAAGTGGTTGACGGTTTCGAGCCGGGTGTCGTCGCGGAAAATGCGGTTGGCGTCAGTAATGGATAGTTGAGCACTGGACTTGATCGAATCAGCGAATTGCGTGTAACGCTTCTGGTCGAAATGGCCCTGCTCATTTTGAAAAACGCGCAGCGTGGAAATATAGGTGCCGACTTCCTTCTCGGACGGGATGGGGAGGTGTAGTTCGTCGGCAATCGCCAGACCCGCGATGCGGCTGAGCGCATATTGCTGGATCATGGATTCATCGAGCTGGGAACCGCCTTTGAGGCGGGCGCTGTTGGCCCCATCACGCATGAGAAGTCCGATGTCCTGCTCACTCGCGAGATTGTGCCCGAAGAAGGGGCGCTCAGCAGCTTGGCGATCCGTGTGGCCGATTCCGCCAGAAGGATTGAAGCTGTAGACAAACGAGATGATGATGAGCCCGAGCAGAATCGCAAAAATGGTGCGGAAGTGCTTCTGGAAGTAGGTTTGGATCCAAGTAATCATGAGATAAAACCGCTCTGGCTAGAGTCGCCTCGGATGTGTGTCAACAGGCGACTCGGCCTCGTGCGAAATCTTTCATTTTCCTCGGCCGGGCGGGACCAGCATTCGCTGGGGTACGGGGCGGCAAGCAGCTTGCTGCGATCGGTAGCGCGCTGGTCGCACTATTCTGCTAGCTAGCAGAACGAGGCAAGCTCGCAACTTACGGGCCCTCTGGCTTAACTCATCGGAAAGGGGACCCGACTTTCGCTCAGGGGGATTTGCCCGAGGAGCTCATCCAAGTTTTTTTTCCCGAGGATCAAGGGGAGGTGGAAGGCCAGCTGTTGATGATAGTGGGCCAACAGTGGATCGATATTATCGAGCACCTCACCGCTTGGCGTATCGCCATGATTTTCGAAGAGATGCTTGAAGTCGTGCAGGGTGATCTTGTCGAGCGGACGGGCTGGTTGGTAGCGGTGGTCGGTCTGGTCGGAGCCTTCCGCAGGGGGGAACTCGGCAATCAGCCCGAGATCGCAGAGGCGGTTGAGACTTTCGTTGAGAATTTGGGCGGGAACGCGGATGTGCTGGGCTAATTGGGTAACGGAGTAGGCGGGCTGGCAGCTTTTGAAACGGCGGGCAATGAGCAGAAGCACGAGCAGCGACAGACCTTCGCGGGTGAATTGATTGATGGTATTCCACGCGGCTTGGCTGCTGCGGTAATGGACATTCTGGATGGCGTAGGTGAGCTGACCGCCAACCAGCACGAAGAACCAGAACGCATACAACCCCAGCATTAGAATCGGCAAAATGGCGACGGAGCCGTAAAGGCTTTTTTGAAAATCAATCTGTCGGATATAAAAAAAAGCGAGGTAGTTGTTGAGATAGAGCAAGCCGGTGACCACTACGGCTCCGGCGAGCGCGGCCGTCCAGCTCACCCGGGTATTAGGGATCAACCGGTAGAAGACGGTGAGCACCAACACGAGCAGCAGAACGGAGCTGAAGGGGAGCAGCCAAACGACGAGACTTTTAAACTGCGCCCCGAGGCTGATCTTTTCCAGCAGGACGTTCACGAAGGTGCCGGCGGAGAAAAGCGTGAGTGCGGTGAAAAACAGCAAGGCACCCAAGGTGATCGCGCTCCAATAATAGATGATGCGCGCCAACCAGCTGCGTCCACGGCGGACGCCCCAGATGTCGTTGAAGGTATTTTCAATCGTGGTGAAAAGCTGGATGATGATAATCAGCAGCGTCGCCAAGCCGATGAGTCCGGCTGCGGCGGATTTGGAGCGGCTGATCAATTTCTTGATGTACTCGACCAAGGCTGGATCAGGTGGCTGAGACTGGACAAGCACGAGTCGGTTTCCCTCGATACGCGTGCTCGGTGGGGGCGTTGTCTCCAGCCGGCTTTTCGTGTCGGAGGCATCGAACTGCGCGACTTGGGGAATGACCAAACTGATGACACGTTGAAGACCATCCGCCAAAATTACCGGGTCTTTATTGCCCAAAACCAAACCGGATATGAGCACGACAATGGCGATCATCGGCCCAAGACTGAGCAGGGAACTGTAACTCAGCGCGGCGGCCCGGATTGCGACATGGATTTCGTGCAAACCAGAGATCGTAATTGATAGGACCCTCAGGGCTTTATAAAAACGGGTCCGCAGGGTTTGCTCTCGGGAGGTCGCCGCAATCCAGATATCGCGCTGCCACAGTTGCCGCAGACGCTCGCGCATTGAAGAAATGAACAGCATGACCTTTCTTTTCTTCCCGACAGAAGGTCAGGCGAAGGAAATAGTCATCAACGCTGCCATGCCGCAAACCCCGGCCAGCATCGCGACGCCAAGCGGCACGTAATTCAAGAAAATGGTGCAGAAGTAGAGTCCGGCACTGCCGGTGGCAGCCGCGATCATACCGGTGGGATTACCTTGGGTCCAAAAGATGAAGCCCAGAAAACCCAAACCAAACATCGCGCGGAAACGGATGAAAGGATAAAGACTGATTAGCCCGAGAAAGAGCAGAATCCCCAGGAAACCATCAAGCAGGCCAAGGATGACTAATGGTTTCACGAAAAGTTTTTCATAGTCCAAGGCCATGATGATTTTCATGCTGGGTAAAATCAGGGCAGCGGCACTGATCAACATCGTGAGCGCGGCCATGCGAGTGCCCCAAATCGCCGCTTGCATGATGCGGATGCTGCTGTCTTTGCGACCTTTGGTTTCCTCGGTCTTGCCCTCGGCGGCGGCGAGAAATTGCTGAACCGTAATCGGGGTGTCCTCGGGACCCGGTTGATTGATGGGCCGAAACTCGGCCGCCTTGAAGCTCAGTTGTTTTTTCTCCGGCCAGATGGCCAACTTCATCTCCGCGTTGTTGCTGATCGCGAGCCACTGTTCCGAGGTGGTGTCGTAGTAATAGGCTTCGGCGGTGAGCTGACCGGCCTCGGCCAGCGAGACGAGCTGTTCCAAGGTGAACGGCCCACGGGCATCCGTATCATTGATACCGCGAACGTAGTATTCTAGAGCGGGCATAGAACGCTATGTTGCGAGTCAAGGGGTTGCGGGCAAGAGCTAATTGGGCGCGGTTGCTTTCCCTGACATTTATTTAACGACGTTCCTTTCCCTCTCCGGGCGAGTGATTTCACCTTCTCTCCAGCGTGCGCTGGCCGAGCGAGAATCGGTCTGCAAAGATTTTGTAGGGTCGGCCCTTGTGGCCGTACCGCGATGAAGACGTGAGCTTTTCGGCACGGCCACAAGGGCTGGCCTTACATTCTTTCGAGCGTGCGCAGGCCGAGCAAGTGCAGGCCGGTTTCGAGAATCAGCAGGGTGCGCGCGCAGAGGAGGAGGCGGCGGGCCCGGATGGCTGGATCGTCGACCAGAACTTTATCGGCGCTGTTAAAGGAACTGTAGTCGCCGGCGAGTTCGTAGAGGTAGAGTCCGAGGTGGTGCGGGCGCAACGTGTCTCTGGCGAGTCGGACGGCGTCGGGGAATTTCACCAACTTGCGGGCGAGGGAAATTTCGGTGGCGGTCTCGGGTAGAGTCGCGCCGCTCTCGCTGGCGGCAGCGGCAGGGATCGTGTTGGCCTTGCGGAAAATCGAGTGGATGCGGGCGACGGCGTAGAGAAGGTAGGGCGCGGTGTTACCTTCGAAGCTGAGCATTTTCTCCCAGGAGAAAACGTAGTTGCTGCTACGGTTTTGGGAAAGATCGGCGTATTGCACGGCTCCAATACCGACGGTTTGGGCAATGGCACGGCGTTCCGTCTCGGGTAAATCGGGGTTTTTTTCGGTGACGAGTGCGAAGGCGCGATCAACCGCTTCGTCGAGGAGGGACTTGAGTTTGATCGTGCCGCCGTCGCGCGTCTTGAGCGCCTTACCGGCTTCGTCGGTCACGGCGCCAAACGTGACGTGGTGCAATTCCGGCAAGCGATAGCTCTTGGCGGCGAACCATTTTTTAACGGTGAGAAAAAGCTGCTCGAAGTGATCAGTCTGGCGGAAATCCGTGACGACCACGATGCCGTCGGTCTTGAAATGTTCGGTGCGGTAGAGTGCAGTCGCGAGATCGGTGGAGGCGTAGCCGCTCGCGCCATCCGCCTTGCGGACCATGAAGGGATTGGGGCGTTCGGTATGGCGGGAGAAACGCGGATGCTCGTCATGAAAAACCACGAGCGCGCCTTCACTGTCCTCGGCGATTTTGGTTTCGGTTAGCTCGCGGTAGACGCGCTCGACCTTGTCGTTGTAGAAACTTTCGCCGAGGTTGTGATCGAAACGAATGCCGAGCCGTTCGTAGATTTGGTCGAAGGCGCGGAGACTGGCTTCACTGAATTGTTTCCAGAGCGCGACACTGGCGGGATCGCCGTTCTGTAGTTTCACGAGTTCGCGTTTCGCTTCCTCGAGTTCGGGTGAGCCCTCGGGCGTGGCGGTGTGGCCGAGCTTATAGAGACGTTCCAGTTCTTCAATGGGTTCGGCCATCATCGCCTCGTCATCGGCCCAGCGCTTGTAACCGTAGATGAGTTTGCCGAACTGCGTACCCCAGTCACCGAGATGATTATCGCGAATGACTTTGGCCCCGGTGAAGGTGAGCATCCGGCACAACGCCTCGCCGATGACAGCCGAGCGCAGATGGCCGACGTGCATTTGCTTCGCGGTATTCGGCGATGAATAATCCACCACCCAAGTCTGGCCGGCATGCGCGGCGGCGGCCCCGGTTTCCAAGTGTTGGGCGGAGTCGTAGGCCCGCAACCAGGCGAACAAGGCTTCGGGTTTCAGCCGGAAATTAATAAAGCCTGGGCCGGCGAGCGTGATTTCAAAATCCGTTTTGAGCGACGCCTCAAGCCCGTCCACAATCTGCTGCGCGAGGGCGCGCGGGTTTTGTTTTTCACGTTTCGCGAACGCGAGAGCCCCATTTGCCTGAAAATCTCCATGAGCGGGATCAGCCACGCGCACCTCCGGTTCAAAGCCGCGGACGACCAGTCCGAGGTGGTCAGCGGTAATCCGCAGAGCCGTGTCTAAGTGGTTGGCGACGTGATAGGGAAGAGCCATTCGGTGATTGAGGAATTGTGCTTGCTCCTGAGCAAGAACGATTCTCGCGACTGGCGAAAAGTTATGAGCCGGATTTCTTGTTTGATGACTTTTCTGTCACAAAAGGGAATTATTGTCTCGACAATTTCCGCAAAACTTCTTGCGTCTGCGGGCTTTGCGCCGCCCGACCATCCCTGTTCTAAATCTATACACGTGAGCACTAATTCAATGAGAAAGCGTCCTATTCCGACGCGTCGTTTCATCAAACCATCATTTACTTCTCTCATTGAGAAGAAACGTGATAATGGCGAATTCACCCAAGAGGAGATTCGCTACATCATCGACTCAGTGCTCGATGGGGAGATGCCGCAGCACCAACAAGCGGCTCTCTTGATGGCGATTTATTTTGCCAATATGTCTGCGCAGGAGACCGCCATCCTCACGGAAGAGATGATGCTTTCGGGCGAGGTGATTGATCTTTCCGCGATCGCAAAACCGAAGATCGACAAGTACTCCACCGGTGGAGCGGGTGATAAGACCGCTATCGTCCTCGCCTCGCTGGCCATGGCCAGCGGTGTCGTGGTCCCGATGATGTGCGGCGTCGAACAACAGTATGTCATCAACACGCTCGACAAACTCTCGGCGATTCCCGGCTTCAAGAGCCACATGACGATCCCGCACTTCCAGGAGCAACTCGCCCGCGTCGGTGGGGCCATCGCGGAACAGAGCAAGGAACTCGCTCCTGCTGATCAAATTTTCTACGCACTCCGTCTCGAAACGGGCACGATTCCCAGTCTCCCACTCATCACGGGCAGCGTTCTCTCGAAGAAACTCGCCGAAGGTGCGGAAGGTCTCGTGATCGATGTTAAATGGGGCAATGGCTCCTTCATTAAGGATCTCGAACAAGCCAAACAGCTCGCTCGTTCCATGACCCGCGTGGGGCGCTCCATGAAACGCCGCTGCGTCGCTCTCGTCACCGACATGAATCAGCCGCTCGGCGATACCGTCGGCACGGCGCTCGAAATCAAGGAAGCGATTGCCCTCCTCAAGGGCGAAGGTCCCGAGGACATGAAGGAACTCGTGCTCAAGCTCGGTATGGAAATCGTCCGTCTGGCGGGAGTCGCCGGGTCCACGCTTTCCGCCAAGCAAACCGTGCAGCGTCATCTTACCGATGGTTCAGCCCTCGAGAAACTCAAGGACATGGTCAAAGCCCAGGGCGGCGACGCTTCCTACATTGATCATCCGGAAAAATTCCCGACCGCGAAACATATCCGCAAGCTCCCAGCGCCGAAGCGTGGCTACGTTCACACGATCAACGCCGCATTCATTGCCCAAGGCGTTTCTATTCTGGGCGCGGGCAAAGATGAACACGGCAAGATCGATCACGCCGTCGGTGTATCCGAAATCCGCAAGGTCGGCACGCAGGTCAAACAAGGCGAGCCGCTCATGATGATTCACTACAACGACGAAGCGAAACTCGAGCAGGCCTTGGAACTCTTCAAGACCGCTTACCGGCTCGCACCCAAACGCCCGATTCCCCCTCCACTCATCGTCGAACGCGTGGCCTAATGGGGGCGGGGTGCCCTCACCCCGCATTTCTTCGCGGCTTTTCGCTCACTCAGGCCGACCGGATTCCGGTCGGCCTTTTTGTTTTTAGATTCGCGGCAGCAAGCGAAATTTTGGACGGAAAGCGACCCATAGTGATAAAATCGCGGTGCTGAGCGCTAAGAAAAACGCCGGGGTTGTGAGCTTAGCGAGGGAATCGGCTAGGTCCGGTCTGAACGCAGGCAGATCGGGAGGCAAACTCCCGGAGGTGGTCAAGCTGATCAGGGCGATAACGGTGCCGCTCACTCCACCGCCAATGCAGTACCAACGGCGCTTTCTGGCGGAATTCCTTTCGGACGTGGGCAGGGCCGCGAGCACGCGCCCGGAAAACCCGTCGTCGCGCAACAGGGGCGTGGCGAGGTGGGTGCGATACCAAGCATCGAACTGCGCATCATCAGGGAGTTCGTTTTTCAGATCTGTGGATTCCATGCGGCGAGGAGGGGACGAAGTTTTTCTTTGCTGCGGGCGAGATGGGTTTTGACGGTGCCGAGCGGCCACTGAAGCACGTCGGCGATTTCGCTGTGGGAGAGTCCCTGTTGGTAGCAGAGATGAATCGCGGTCCGTTCATCGGGTGCGAGCCGGTCCAAGGCTTGGCCAAGGTCGTGCTTCAGATCGCTCAGGTTGACGACGGAAGGTTGCGGCTCCAACGCATCGAGATGCTCCGGCTCGACCGGCACGGTGCGCTGACGCCGGCGGGCGTTGCGCCAGTGATTGTGGGCGATACCCAGCAGCCAGGTGGGGAAACTCGCCGTGCCCCGGTAACGCGCGATGCCCCGGTAGGCTTGGACAAAAGTGTCCTGCGCCAGATCGTCCGCGAGCGCGGCGTCGCCGCGGGTCAGATGCCGGAGGAAGTTGCGCACGGCGGACTGGTGCTTGGTGACCAGTTCCCCGAACGCGGCGTGATCGTCGGACACGAGCACGCGGGCGATCAGTTCGGAATCGGTCACGTTCAGGGACGCGCGGAAGGCGGCTGATCCTTGCGCTTGAAAAAGGCGTTCAGCAATCCGAAGAGGAGCAGGGCCGCCCCGATGAAACCCGGAATCGCTCCGACGTAGCCGAAGCCGGGCCCGAAAAGCGTGCCCAGAAAAAGATAGAGACCGGCCCCGACTGCGATCAGCACCATGCCGGTTCGGATGTCGTTGGGTGGCTGGGTCTCGGCTGGCGGCGGAGCGACATCCGCCGGCATCGGCGGGAGCGGCTGGCCTTTTTCCAAGGCGACCCGGGCGGTTTCATGCCAGAGTTCCTGACGCCGCTGGATCGAGCTGAACACAATGAAGATGATGATGGGCCCAATGAGCAAACCGCCTGCGACGGCGATGATCGCGACCCAGGGGAGGTTGCTGATGTCGGCGAGTAATAGAGGTGTCATGAGTGATTGGTAGGTTGGTGGTGAAATGGGTTCAAGGGTGAGTGTCGCCAGGGGGCCTTTTGGATTCAGTAAAATGAATGGGGGTCTTGATTTGTTCCGGTTGGAAGGGGGTGTTGGCCCCATTGCGCAACAGAATAAACTCGGATAGTCTCCGTGCCATGAATCTGAACTACCTGATCGGCCTTCTCTGTTTTATCTTCTGGATCGTCGCTTTGGTGGACTGCATCAAGAACGGTGGTCCCAACAAGGTTGTCTGGATCATTGTCATCATCCTGCTGCCGTTTCTGGGCACCATTCTCTACTTTATGCTCGGCAAGTCGCGGACCTGAAGCCTTTTTTTCGGTCAGCAGCCGGTGGCATCGCTGTTGCAGCGGCCTTTTTCTTTGCCCTTCGCCTCCGGGAGCCTTTGCGTGAATCCATGTCCGACGACGCTCCTGCCGCTGTTGCTCCTGAAAAAACTCCCGCTCTCTTTGCCCGCCCCGACAAGGGCGATCCGTTGCCGCCCGAGCAATGGTCGAAACCGTGGGCGCAGTTGAAGTTCGTATCGTTTCAACCGGCGATCTTCCCGCGCATGTTGGGTGAGGTGTCGCGCGATGCGCGGCCGGGCGATCTCGTTTCCGTCTACGATAAATTCGGCCATCGCGTCGGCACCGGACTCTTCAATCCCCGCGCGAAGATGCCGCTGCGCGTCGTGGTTCATTCGCACGAGCCGATCGGCGAGGAGTATTTTGAAATCGCCATCCGTCGCGCCGTCGCGCTGCGCCGCGAGATGTTCAAACTCGACGAGCACACCGATGCCTGGCGCGTGATCAATTCCGATGGCGACGGCATGAGCGGCCTGACGATCGACCGTTACGGCGACGTGCTTTATTGCGATGTGTACAGTCTCGGTATGTTCATGCGGTTGCCGCGCTGGCTGCCTTTACTGCACGAACTGCTCGGCACGAAACATGTGCGCGTCCACGTGGACCACGATCTCGGCAGCCTCGAAGGCATCAAGCCTTCGGCGATGAAGGAAATCACCGCGAGTGCGCCGGATCGCGTGAAGATCCGCGAGCACGGCGTGAAGTATGAGGTGGACTTCGCCGAGGGTCACAAAACCGGTTTCTTCTGTGACCAGCGCGATAACCGCCGCCGCTTCGGCACGCTTTGCAAAGGGGCGCGCGTGCTCGATCTGTGCAGTTACACCGGCGGTTTCTCCATCAATGCCATTCTTGGCGGGGCGAGCGAGGTGACGGCCGTCGATCTCGACGAGGACGTCATCAAGCAGGGTCGGCGCAACGCCAACCTGAACCAAGTTTCTCCCAACAAACTCAAGTGGGTGCACGCCGACGCGTTTGCCTACGCCCGGCAGATGCAGAAAAACGGCGAGCAATTCGACGTCGTGATGTGCGACCCGCCGAAATTCGTGATGACCCGCGAGCCCGCCGGCGCTGCCGAAGGCATGAGAAAATACGCCGACCTCAACACGATTGCCGCCAGCCTCGTGAAACCCGGCGGCCTGTTCGTCACCTGTTCGTGCTCGGGCTTGGTTTCACTGGAGACCTTCGAGGAATGCGTCATCAAAGGCGTGCACCGCCTCAATCGTCGCCTTCAATTCTTCGACCGTACCGGTCCGGGCATCGATCACCCCATCTACTCCAACTGCCCCGAAAGCCGCTACCTCAAGATCCTCTGGGCGCGGATGACGTGATTTCCTGAAGCCAGTGACTTGACCTGGGGCCATACCTTCGTATGGCTGTTATTCGTGCAGTTCACCTGGGACAAAGCCAAGGAGCAGATCAACCGGCGCAAGCATGGGGTCGGCTTCGAGACGGTGCCCAGAGTGTTCGCCGATCCTGGTCGCGTCCTGATGGCTGACCGCAAACATAGTCAGACGGAAGGACGCTTCTGGTGCATCGGGCATGGCCACGGTATCCTCACGGTGCGCTTTGTGTTGAGGGCTGGTGTCATCCGGGTGTTTGGTGCCGGCTACTGGAGAAAAGGAGAACAAATCTATGAAGAAAAAAGTTAACTACACTGATGATTACGGCGAGATGCCCGACAAACTCTTTGTCGTGTCCGAGGATATCCTGCCTTTGCCCGCTGAATTTGCCCGCGCCCTTGAGCGGGAAAAGGTGACGATCAATCTCAGCGCCGGCAGTCTGTCCAAATTTCGTCGGGTGGCCAAGAAACACAAAATGCCGTATCAAGCCCTCATCCGTGAAGTGTTCGACCGGGTAGCGACGCGCCTTGAATGAACCACCGGCTTCAGTTTTCGACCGCATCGGCCCCGGCATCGACCACCCCATCTACTCCAACTGCCCCGAAAGCTGTTATCTCAAAATCCTCTGGGCGCGGATGACGTGAGGTGCATAAAATTTTGGTGATCGAAATGATTTTGTCGGAGCTTGTTTAAAAGCGAAACGAAACATTGCCCGTTGGCTTTGGTTGCTTTTCGTCTGTAAACAGGCTCCTACAAAATATCTTTTTTCATCTGCGGTTGTTCTCATTCATACCGTGAATTTTAAATTGTGCTCACTGGTGAATTTTCGTTCCTCGCCGCTGATGGGATCGCGGAAGTCGAGGGATTGGGCGAGCAGTTGCAGCGGCCGGGCGTAGTCATCGCTGTTTTCGGCGAGGTGCGTTGGATAGATTTGATCGTGGCGGATGGGGATGCCGAGCGCGGCGCACTGCACGCGGAGCTGGTGTTTCTGGCCGGTGCTCGGGGTCAAACCGTAGCGCGCCCATGCACCTCGGGCTTCGAGCAATTCCACGAGCGTCTCGGCGTTGGGCTCGCCGGGTACTTCGATCATCTGCATGAAGTTCTCCGGATTTTCTTCCAGCCGACTCCGATACGTGAGGGGGAGTTTCAGCTCTGGTCGCCATGGGGCGATGGCTTCGTAGTGTTTCTGAATCGATTTTGTCAGGAACAGATCTTGGTAAGCGCGTCGCGTCGTTGGCTGGATCGTGAAGACCACCAAGCCGGCAGTTTCGCGGTCGATGCGGTGAATCGGCGCGAGCGTATCGAGGCCGAGCTTGCGCTTGAGGCGCACGAGTAAAGTTTCCTGCACGTAACGGCCGGAGGGAATGACCGGGAGAAAGTGAGGTTTGTCGGCGACGACGATGAAGTCGTCCTGGAACAGCACGGTTTCTTCGAAGGGGATGTGCGGCTCAGCTTCGAGCGCCCGATAATAATAAACGCGCAAGTGTGGTTGATAGGGACGCGTCGCATCGACCGCCACGCCCTCGGCGTCGATGACATCGCCTGCCCGCAATCGCGCGCGCCACACTTCTGCCGAGATGCCAGGAAAGCGTTCCACCAAGAAATCCGCAATCGTGCGCCACCCGCCTGCCGGCAACATCACGCAACTCGGACTGACTCCGTTTCGGGTCGGCGGCGGGGGCTTGGTTTTATTCGAGTGAGTCGGATATTTTTTCACCATCTTTAATATTTTTAACGCAGGCTTACACTCAGGATCAGTGCCATGAATTGATTCTAGGAGAGACTGCCTCCGAGGGAAAGTAGTCTATTAGACTACAAGTATCCCCGCAACTTCCTGTTGATCTTTTCGGCAATCTCTTCGAGTGGATACGTTATGATTTCGGCGAGGGTGGGATGATACCATGGTGCCCGGAGTAGGTCTTTTACGGTGGCTTTCATCGCTAGCGCGACGGAGAAGCAATGGATCAATTCGCCGGCGTCTTTGCCGACGATCTCCGCGCCGAGGATGCGGCCGCGCTTGGGCTCGGCGATGACTTTCACGTAGCCGTATTTCGCCTCCATCAAAATGGACTTGCCGTGATCGTCGAAGGGATAGGACGCGGTGAGGTATTTGATTTTTCGTTTTTTGAGTTCGCTTTCGAGCAGGCCGACGGTGGCGAGCTGCGGATCGGTGAAGACGACATTGAGCAGGAGAGACCAGTCGATGGGTTTTAGTTTCTTCACCTGGCAGGCGTGGCGGACGGCGAGCTCGGCTTGCTGGATCGCGACGTGGACAATCTCAGCCGGGCCGGAGCAATCGCCTGCCGCGTAGATGTGCGGGGCGCTGGTTTGCTGCCAACGGTTGATGATGATCTGGCCGTCGGGGCGCGTCTTCACGCCGGCCGTGGAGAGATCAAGTCCGGCGGTGTTGGCTTCGCGGCCGAGGGCGTTGAAGAGGTGGGCGGCACGACGGATGACGAGACGTCCCTCGTGCCGGAAAGCCACGGCCACGCCTTTTTTGTCGGGGGCGATGGTTTGCAGCTGCGTGCCGACGAAGAGTTCGATGCCTTCGTCGACAAATGCTTTTTGCACCACGGACGAAGCGGCGTCGGAGTGGTCGCGCAGGATATTCGGGCTGCGTTGAATGAGAGTGACCTTGGAGCCGATGCGATTGAGGTATTGGGCTAGTTCGCAGGCGACGATGCCGCCGCCGAGCACGATCACCCTCTTCGGGATGAAATCCAGATCGAGGACGTCATCGCTGGTCCAGTAGGGGGTATCGCGCAAACCGGGCACGGGTGGTACGCTGATTTTGGAGCCGGTGCCGAGGAGAAAATATTTCGCGCGCAGTTTTCGTCCGTTGGAAAGCTCGACGGTGTGCGGATCGAGAAAGCGCGCAGAGGCGCGGATAAGATCGAACTTTCCGCCGGTGAGAGCTTGCAGACGGTAGTCGGCGAATGAGCCGATGATCTGTTTCTTCCGGGCGTGGACCGCCTTCATATCGGCCTTGGCTCCGGTGACTTTCAATCCGAAGCGATCGGCGTGGCGAGCGTGATGGAGCACTTCGGCGGTGTAGAGGAGCGTCTTGGACGGCATGCAGCCGCGCAGGATGCAGAGGCCGCCGAGGTCTTTGGCTCCGTCGATGATGGCGACTTTTTTTCCGAGGCTGACGGCGAGACGGGCGGCGTTGAAACCAGCGCTACCGCCGCCGAGGCAGATGAGATCGTAGACCTTCGCTTTCATTATAGGATTTTTCATGGCTGAATGTTGGTGCTCAGGAAGGAACAAGGAACAAGTTACAAGTGACAAGAATTGGATAGTCTCTGGCGCATTCTCTTGGTACTTGAAACTTGCCACTTGATCATTGGCTTTTACCGGCCTTGGCCAAAGAGCATGACTTGGATAGTTTTCAGGACGATCGAGGCATCGAGTACGAGCGAGTAGTAACGGATGTAGTAGAGATCGTATTCCAGTTTCCGGAGAGTGTCATCGATGCTGGCGCCGTAAGGGTAGCTGACCTGGGCCCAACCGGTGATGCCGGGCTTCACGAGATGGCGGAAATGGTAGCAGGGAATTTTGTGTTCGTATTCTTCCACCAGTTTCACCCATTCGGCCCGCGGGCCGATCAGACTCATGTCGCCGCGCAGGACGTTCCAGAGTTGCGGTACCTCGTCGAGGCGGGTGGCCCGTAGGAATTTCCCGACGGGGGTGATGCGCGAATCGTTTTCCTGCGTGTAGTTGGCGCCTTCGGAATGTTGCCGCATGGTGCGGAGTTTCGCGATTGGGAAGAGGATGCGGTTGCGGCCCACGCGGGTCTGATGAAAGAAGATGGGGCCACGGTCGTTGAGCCAGATGGCGCAGGCGGCGCAGGGAAAGAGCGGGGCGAAGAGCAGCAGGCCGATGCTGGCAAAAATGATGTCGCTGATGCGTTTGAGGCGTTCGAAGACCGGCTCGCGGGCGATCTGGAAACCTTCCTGAAAAAGCCAGGTCTGATTGAGCCGGTAGAGGGGGATCTTGCGCCAGTAGACCTGATGGAAAAGTTCGAGCGTGTAGGTCGGCACGCCGGTGAATTGGAGCGCCATGAGTTTCTGCGCGACGGCGTCGGGTAGTTCGGCACTGGTTTCGCGCAGGATGATGGCGTCGATCCGTCCCTCATATTCCTCCAGATAATCCACGACGTCGCCGAAGGGCGGAACAGAGATGGCCGGATTGGTTTGGCGGATAGTGCGTGTGAAGGTTTCGAGCGTCGCGTAGAGGACGGCCTGCTGCATGTGATTGTTGCGGCATTCCTCCTTGAACGTGAGGCAGCTTTCGGGACTGCCGAGGAAAATGAAGTAACGTTGATTCTGTCGGACCAGTGTCCGCGAATAGATTGCCCGGCGGTAGCTCAGTGTGATGGGAATGAGCAGCAGGAAGCTGATACTGATAACTGCGCGGCTGCTCTGCAGGGTGAAACCGGGTGGAATGAAAACGTAGGTCAGTGTGAGCGTGGCGATGAGTACGCCGAGCAGGGCGATCCCGTGTTGCGCGGTGTAATTGAGCGACAGCATGTCGGTGCGCGTGCTGTAGCCGTCGATGAGATAGGCTCCGAGGATGAAGAGCAGCAGCGGAAGGATAAGGGGTGCCAGGATCGGAACCTCATGCGGGACGGTGCCGCGGATGTAGAGTGCCGCGATCAGATTGAAGCAGGCGACGACGGCGGAGGCGTCGAGCAGCATCAAGAGCAGAGCAGTTCGTTTTATCCGGCGCATGTGAGCACAAACAAATCTGGGACGTGGGGTAAGGCAATCTTGGTTTCGCGAGAGAACAAAATGCTCATTGGCCTGGCAATGCGGGCACACCTACGGCGGGTGACTGTGCGCTTCTTCTTTGAACGCCAGAAAACGCGCCCGGAGGTCGGGTTCCACCTTTGAACCGAGGATGGCCTACTGCTAAGCGACCGCGCTTTCGCGGCGCTCAAGCGCGGCTACTGGCCGCATGGTGCAGTACTCTCTCCCAATGATCCAAGGCGGACTCGAAGGCGAAATGGCGCTCGTAACAGGCGCGGGCGTTGCGGCCAAGTGTGGCGGCTTCCACGCCGCCGTCCTCAGCCCAGCGTTGGATGGTCTCGGCCAGGCCGGCGGCATCTCCAGGAGCGAAGACCTCTCCGACTTTCTCGCGCAGAATAAACTTAGCGAGCGCGGAGCGGGGCGGGCCGATAAACAAAACCGGGCGACCGGCGGCGAGGCTGCCGGTAAGTTTGCTCGGATTGACCAGGCCTTCGAAGCCGGGCTTCAGGGTAACCAGATGCGCGTGACAGGCGGCGAGGGAGAGGGCGAGCTCCTTGCGCAGCACTGGCGGGGAGATGAGGATGTTGTCCAACCGGAGTTTTTCTTTCGCGGCGATCACTGTCGGTAATTGCGGGCCGGAGCCAGTGATGCGGAACGTGCCGCGAGCGTCGATTGCGAGCAGCCGCTCAGCTGCTCCGAGAAAGGTGGCGAATTCGTGGACGCGGCCGAGGTTGCCGGAGTAACCGACGATGAAACCATCCGGCAGACTTTGTTTTTCCCGGTAGGCGGCGACGGTGTCAGCGTCGGGCACATGGTGGAGTTCACGCGGGGCCCAGTTGGCGAGTACGTCCACGCGTGAAGCGGGGACGCCCTGAGCCTCGACGGTCGTGCGCATGTCTTCGCCGACGGACACGCAGCGCGCGGCGGCGCGCCACGCGCGGTTGCGCGCCCACTTGAGCGGGATCAAGGGCACTCCGGCCCAAGCGCCGATGTGCTGCGGCACGATTTCGGGATAAATATCCTGGATCCATTGCACGACGCGCGCGCCGCGCTCGCAGGCGATGGCCGTAGCGCTGGCAGCGAGCAGCGGCGGATCGGTCATGACGACGACGATGTCGCCGGGTTGGATCGTCGCGGCGAGGGTGCGACGGGCGGCGCGGAGAAAACCCACGTAGTTTTTCGTGCGTGAAATCAGATCGCCGTTTATGTCGCCGGGCCCGGTGCGATGTATGGAAACGCCCGAGAGCGGACCCGGTTCGGTGCCTGCCGCGATGACTTCCACCGCCCAACCGCGGGCGACGAGACCTTCAGCGAGATCGGTGAGCAATTGCGCGGTCGCTTCCGTGGAAGGATGGTACACGCGATTGATGAAGATGACGCGGGGTTTACCCATGATTAGTTTTGCGTAGTCGGCTCAATTCTTTTGCGGCGTAGCGTTCGTAACGGGCCAGCAACCGGCAGTACCGGAATGCATTCGCGCCATCGAGAAACCCGCAGCGCAGAATGTATTGGTAGAAAAAACGGACGAGCGGACGGAAGGGTAGGCGGTAACTGAGTTGTTTGAGGGCGCGGCGGCGCACGAGGGCAGGACCAGCAAAGAAATTTCGGAGGGAATCCGTGAACGGCCGCTGCTCGGATATCACGCGGATGGCCTCTTGTTGCGCATAGCGCCGGTGCTTACTTTCCCAGTCAGCGAGATCGGGGACGGAAATATCGTGGAAGTAGGAGCCGGATAAAAAACCCATGCGCATGTCGAGGGCCTCGCGCTGGCCGTGGCCGACTTCGATGAAGCGAAAGTTATTCACCCGGGCAAAGCGCGCCTGCCAGGCGGGGAAATCGGTGCAGCGTTTCAGCCAGCGCCCATGGAACATCATGTGCGGGGCGGTGTAATATCCGTCGAAAGGAACGTCGACCCCGATCGCGGCGCATTCGGCCAGGAGTTCAGGGGTCATCTGTTCGTCGGCGTCGAGATGGAAAACCCACTTGTTTTTAAACGCGATGTGTTGGTGCGCGTGATTGCGCTGTTGAGCGAAGTCGCGAAAAGGATTCGTGAAGACGCGCGCTCCGCCGGTGCGGGCGATTTCCGTAGTGCGATCAGTGGAGCCGGAATCGAGGATCACGATATCGTTGGCCCCGGCGATGGACGCGAGACACTGCGGCAGATTTATTTCCTCGTTCAGCGTGAGGATGACAACGGAAACAGCGTAGGTGCGGTCAGACATTATCCTGAGCGGTAGACTGCGACGGCGATTTGATCGTAATAGGGTCGGCGGATGTAGGGCCGCCGCTTGCCGGCGTGCCGTCATGTATTCGCGTAACGGCGCGGCCACAAGGGCCGGCCCTACAGGTGATGATCGGATTTGATTTCACGGAGAGATTCATGCGTGACCGGGTTGATCCGCATTGGCGGCGCGGTCCAGCGCGGCGTAATGCGCGGCGGAGTAGAGGCAGCACCAAAATGCGATCATCACTGCGGGATTGGCAAAGGGGAATTCCAGCCACGCGTAGATGAGCACGAGCGCGCAACCGCTCAGCAGGTAGCGGGGCAGCGAGGATTGCAGCAGGTGGCGGCGCCCGGGCCAGAGCGGTGCGAGGCCGAGCAGCACGAGCAACGCAGTGCCGACCACGCCGGACTCAGCGAAGGATTGCAGCCAGTCGCTGTGGGCTTCGCGATAATAGGGTGGGCCAAACCAAGATTCCACCGCGCGTTGGGAATTGTAGATTCGGAAAACATCGCCGTAAGTTTCGAGGCCCCAGCCGAACCACGGTTTCACCATGCCGGTGCGCCAGGTGTCGCGGTAGAGGGTAAGGCGGGAGTCGAGAGTGCTGGCCCTTTGGATGCCGTTTAGTTGTTCTGTGGTGAGCCGGGTGCGTTGGGCGATGACATCATGGCTCAGATAAATGATGGCCGAGAGCGCGAGGAACACGGTGACTCCGAGTGCCACAATCGGCCGCGTGGCGGATTCGCGCCTGACTCGATGTTGCCGAATGAGGCGGGTGCAGGCATGCAGCAGGGCGCTGGCGATCAGCAGGCCGAGCAGCAGTGAACTGGAGCGCGAACCGCTAAGTGGGATCGTCGACGTCAGGAGCAGGGTGGCCACGGCACCAATCATCACCGGCGAATGCCAGAGATCGCGATAGCCGCCGCGTTTCCAAAAATAAAACAGCAGTCCGATGCAGGCGCCCGAGATGAGCAGGGTGAATGCGCCCCAGTGGTTGTGATAGACGAAGGTGGAGAAAAAATAATTTTGCCGGGTGGGCACCAGGCCGAACCACGGGCTGGTGGCGTCGGAAAATTTTTGGAAGGTGCCAAAGATGGCGAGCAGCATGGCGTTGGCGGCGACCGTAAGGAGGAAATTTCTTATGGAGCGCCGGCTCCGCACGACGAGGACAAGATTGTAGCAGGAGAGCACGATGGCGTTGAATTGCCAGAGTTCACGCAGCGAGAGATCGGGCCGGGCGGTACTGGGAAGCCACGCGTACGGCGGAGTTGAGAGTTTGAAGTAGAGTTCTCCGTGGCTGAGAAAACTTTGAAAACTGGGATTGAGGCAGCTCAGGCCGACGATGAGATCGAATGCGGCGAGCGGCCAGAGATGAAGGCAGGCGTTGCGGCGGGTTTCGGGCCGGTTGGTTTTCACCAAGGCGTAGAAAAAAACGCCGATACCGATGGTGCCCCAGACGAGCAGCGCTAGCCGCGCCCAGCCGATTTGCCCGCCGAAAGCCCACGCAATGCCCACGATTAAAATCAATAGATGACCGAGCACGACTTTCTCGAGCGAGAACGAGGACGAACGCGAGCGGTGCGAGGATGAATCAGGAGGAATCATACAGGTGGAACCCGGCCTCTGGACGGGTTGTGTGAATCTGCGAAAAAGAAAACGCGCCCGGAGGTCGCGTTCCACCCTGTGCAACGGAATGCTTCGCTCTCATTCATGCCGGAGCCGTTGGTAGAAATCTAGCAGAAGTTTTCCACTGCGCTCCCAGGTGAATTGCTGCGTCGCCCAGTGGCGGCCGTTCGCACCCATCGCGGCGAGTTCGTTTGCCGGTGTTTTCAAGGCGCCAGCGAGCGTCGTGGGGAAATCTTCCCACGCGACGCACCAGCCGGCGTGTTGCGGTTCCAATTCTTTCCACGGCGTCGTGTCGGTGGTGAGCACGGGCAGACCGGCGGTGAGCGCTTCAGCCACGACCAGACCGAAATTCTCCGAGTGAGATGGCAGCAAAAACAACGAACCCACGCCGTAGGGTGGCGGTTGGTTGGTGCCATCAAAAACCGCGACGCGATTCTGCGCGCTGGCGGCGGCGATCCAGCCGGAGATTTCGTCGATGGTGTACTCTTCGGGCAAACCCACGATTAAGAGCAACCAGTCGCTGGTGTTCTGGCTCAACCAGAGATCGAATAATTCGCGCAGGCGTTTCTTGCGATGGAAGCGGGAATAAAAAACCGCGACGGGGCGTTGCTTGGTCGCCGGACATTGCGCCTGCCAGTGTTGGCGGGCGTGAACGAGTTCGCTAGCGGTGGGTGGAACCACGCCGTTCGGGGCGACGCAGCTGGGCTGCTTGAAGCCGAGCCGACGGATGTCTTCGGCTTCCTCTTCGCTGGTGGCGTGCCAACCAGTCGCAGCCTTGAAAGCACCGGCATGGATGAAAAGCTCGGCGAGTTTTTTCTTCCAACGATTATGCCGGTAGGCCCAGCCGCTCATCATGCCGCGCGGGGCGATGACCAGTGGTACGCTAAAGCGTTTCGCCCCGGCGTGTGCGTAGTGCAGCGTGCGCAGCCAGAGCGCGTGGTGATGAACGCAATCATAACGGGTCGATTGCAAATGTTGATTCAACTCAGGTGAGCGACACAGCCATTGTGGGACGTCGCGGGGGAAAACAGCGAGATGAGCGGCGTCGGCGAATGGCGTGGTTGGCACCGTCGCTTGGGTAGCGAGCAGTTCGACCTTGCTCCCGAGCACGGCCTGCGCGTTGGCGAGGGCGCGGACGGATTTGGAAGGGCCGCCGTGGCGTTCCTCGAGGCTGGGTACGATGTGGCAGACGCGCATCGCGGCGGTTTTAATTCGGCTCAGACCGGGGCTTGATCGGCCGGCAGGGCGAGCCCACGCAAATCTGGCGCGGTGGCAAATCTTTCACGACGACCGAGCGGGCGCCGACGACGGCGAGTTCACCGATCGTCACCCCGGGGCCGACAAAAACATCGGCACCGAGCCAGACGTTGCGACCAATGACGATGGGCTTGGTTACGAGCGGCATGCTCCAACGAGTGAAGTCGTGGGTGCCGGCGCAGAGGTGGCAGTGCTGGCTGAGATTGGCCCCGTATTCGAGTCGGATGGTTGTGAGATTGTAGAGGTTCACGTGCGGGCCGACCATACTGCGCGGGGCGAGGGTGAGTTTCCACGGAAACATGATCTTGGCGGTGGGGAAAATCACCACCGGGCCGGAGATGTCGGCGCCGAATAATTTCAGCAGAAACGCGCGGTAACCATGGAGCGGGCGCGGACTCCAGCGGAAGAGTGTGGATTGCACGGCGAGCCAGAGCCAGCGACGCAGCACCTCGGATTTCGGGTAGGGCGTGGAGCAATTCTCGCCGAGGTAGGGCTCAGGATTATTCACGAGGACGAGGATGGGTTTTTTCCCAGAGTGGTCAATTGCGCGAAATCAGCGAGCAGCGCATCGGCGTAGCGGGCGTAGTCGTAGCGGCGGACTGATTCCTGGGCGATGGTGGCGAGGCGCTGGCGCAGGGCAGAATCACGGAGCAAGCGGATGAGGGCGTCAGCCAGTTGTTGCGCTGCATTGGGCGCGGCCTGATCGAAGGTCAGGCCGTTTTCTCCTTCGTGCACGAAATCAGTGAAGCACGCGAGGCGTGAGACGACCGGGACGGCTCCGGCCGCCATGGCTTCGGCGACGGCGACGCCAAAGGTTTCTCCCTGGGCGGCCAGACTGGGATAAAAAAAAATATTTATCTGACGATAAACCTCGGCGAGTGAACGATCATTGAATTGGGGATCGAGCAATTGAAAGCGGCTGGCCGGTAAAGCGGCGGACAATAGGTTGATTAATTGCGTGCGAAATGAATTTCCCGATCCGCCGCGCGCCACATCGGAAGGGCCACAGAGCAGCAGGCGCCAGGCCGGCAGGTCGGGGGTTGCACTCAGCCGTTTGATGGCCTCAGCCAAGAGCATCAGCCCTTTTTCCTCGTGTATCCGACCGATGAAACCGAGGCAGATTTCATCCACGCTATTATTGATGGGGAAAGGGGTGAGCGTCGACCCGGGCTGGCTGAGCCTATTCCAATTGATCGGATAACCGGTGACGCGCGTCACGGTTGATAAGCGGGGATTTTCCGCGTGCACTTTATCACGCACAAAACTGCTCGGGGCCAGGACCCGGGCAATGGCGCGGTAGCCCCGGTATTGTCCTTTGGGCATCCGTCCCGTCATGAGCACGACTTTGCCGGCCCGGGGTTTCAGCCAACCCAGCCACATGGGTAGCGCCACGGCATTCACGATGACGATATCGGCGGAGGGCAGGGCAAAAAACACGCGCCAGCTCCAGAGAAAATCCAATACTAGATTTTGCCAGAGTGTGCGTTTATGATCGGAGCCCGGCAGGCGCAGATGATCGACGCCGTCGCGAGTTTCGCGTTCGGGCAGTTCGGGCCATTGCCGGGAGATCGAGGTGACGTGATGACCGCGGGCAGAGAATTCCTGCGCGAGCTGGTACCAGGATTTTTCAGTCGCGCCACCGCTGAGCGGTGGCACGGGCAAAAAGAAACCGTTGACGATGGTGATGCGCATGGGCGGCTAAGCGAGCGAAGCGACGGCGGCGAGGAGGGTGGAACGCGACCTCCGCGCGCGTTGTTTCCATTCATAATCAAGCCAACCCGTCCGGAGGCCGGGTTCCACCTTGAAGTCTCGCGGTCCGAGAGCGGATATTGAAATCGAATGTCTCATGATGGTTGCCTGAGTGAAGCGACGGCGGCGAGCAGTCCGGCGGTGGTTTGCTCGTAAGTGTAGCGGGCGACGCGCGCGCGTGCGGCGGTGCCGAGCTGCTGCAATTCTTCAGGAGCGGAACGCAGCGCTTGCGCGAGTGTGGTCGTGAGTGCGGTGGAATCCTCGGCGGGGAAAACCCAGCCGGTTTCGCCGGTGGTCACGAGATCGCGCTGGCAGCCGACGAGATGGGAAACGAGGCACGGTACGCCGAGGTGCATGGCTTCATTCACGGCGAGTCCCCAGGTTTCGTAGTGCCCGCGCGAGGGCAGGGCGAAAATATCGGCGAGCAGATATCGCGCGGGCATTTCGGATTGGTTGGCAAAAGGCAGAAAGCGCACGTGTCGATCCGGGCGCGATTCGGCCAGCGCGGTGAGGTCGGCCTTGAGCGTGCCATCGCCGACGAAGACCAAGGCATCCGCGTCGGTCGCGGCGGTGTGAAACGCGCGGAGCAGTTCGAGCGGTTGTTTGGCTTCGCTGTATTTGCCGGCGAAAAGCACGACGCGTTTTCCGGCGAGACCCAGTTCAGCGCGCAGCGCTTGAGCAGCGGCGCGCGCGGCGGGGACGGCGAAATTGAAACGCGCGGCATCGACGGAGTGCGGCGCGAAAAATAATCGCGTGGCCGGGACACCGAGAGAGAGAAAGTAATCGCGGTTGGCCGCGCCCACGTAGGTGATCGCGGTGAACTGGCGGTAAAGGAGCTTGAGCAAAATGCGGCTGGGTTGGCCCGGCTGGCCCCGACCGAGCAGATGGGAATCGCCGCGAAAGAGGAGTGGCACGCCGCGTCGGCGCGCCCACCAGAGCGCGCGTTGGTGTGAGAGCCAGTTGTAGCCGAAGAGCAGAATCGCTTCCGGTTGCCAGGCGGCAAGCCGGCCGGTGAGGGCGGGGTTGTCGAGTCCGCGAAAATGATGGGTGCCGGGATCGCGGGCGACGTTGGGGATAAATTCGTGGTCGTAACCGGAGAGCAGATCGACATCCCACTTGAACGTGGCGGAGAACTGGGCGTCGTGCGTTTCACGCACGCCGGCGTCCCACAGATAGAATACTTTGAAATCCAGCCTGGTATTCGCCTTCAACCAGCGAAACCACGGGCTGTAGTACTGCACAGGGTGAGACAGGATGATCGCCAATCGGTGGGTGGGGACGCTCATCAGGGTGTGTTATGAACTGAAAAAGGCACGGATCAACAACGGCACCCCAAGCACGATAATCAGGGCTTGGAACAAGGAGGAAATCCAGACCGCCATGGTAAGCTCGATGCCGAAGGCCCAGGCGGTCAGTAAAATCATCATCAGCCCGGCTTGGGAAAACATCGGACTGTGCTGCGACAATACCTGTAATTTTTTCAGCGTTATGCCCCAGAACAAGCCGAGCATCCCGGCTCCTGCGATGCCGAAATTGGCGTAAGCTTCGGTCAACATGCCGAAGGCAATGGTGGTGGCGTTTGTGGCGTCCTCGTCTTGCAGTCCGTAGTAAATACTCAGCCGATAGGTGGCGATATGGGAACGCGGCTTGTCCGGCCAAAGGAAGCGCGGGATGAGTTGCGGCAGGACATAGCCATACGTTTCTCCATAGAGATAGGGCTGCCGATCAGGCGACCAATCCACCACCAGGCAGAGGATGTGCATCAGGGACGTACGCTCGAGCAGTTTACGGCCCGATGATTTGGGCTTTTCTCCAGAAGAGTTGGCGTCAGTTGTTTCCAATCCGTCCCGGATCCATTCCGCGTAGAAGGAAGGCAACTGGCTGACGGCCGGGATCGGCGATTCCAATTCCCAGTATTTGCTGCGCATGGTGCTCTTGCCGTTGTTCAACACCGCCAGAATTGCGAAAGAGCAAATCACGGCCGCCCACGGGACGCGTTTGCTTCCGGAAAGATAGCCCAGCAGGGCGATGCCGAGCAGGCTGATGGAGGAGACGAGCAGCAATTCCACCGTCTGCAGGATCAATTGGGGAATCAGCGTGCAAAGCAGGACCATTTTGTCCGATTGGGTCAGATCGCCTCGACCCCACCGCTGGGTGCTGATGAAAGTGCAGAGAATGCCGATGCCAAAACAAACGGCGCGCAGCACACTGGCTATCGCCCCGGGAATCCAGGCGGTGAAGGTGGATATCGCCACGTATGCCGTCGACAGCACGAGGCCGTAGACGATGAACCGTTCGATCTGGCTGCTCAAAATGCTCTCGGTCCAGAACCGGCTGCGACCCGGCCGGCCCCGGATGGAGTTGTAACAGCTGATGCCGCAGACTTGGAAAATGATCACCGCCAAGCTCGCCTTGGTGATCACCTCGGGGGCATACAATGCCAGTTGTTCCTGACCGTTCAAGAGGGGGATCGCATAAGCATTCGCGCACAGGAGCATGATCGGTTCAAAAACCGGAAACCGGGAACCGCCCGATTTGGCCCACAGCAGGCCTGGTACAAACGAAAGGGTAAAGATGACCAGTCCCAAGTACAGATGCAGCACATCGGCCACTTGCGCGTTGTAGGCCATGTAGACAAGTGCGGCCGCGAGCAGGCCCAACCCGGTGTTGAAAAGCTTTCGACCCCGGTGCTCGGCATCGCCGCCAAGGAGGGCATAGGCCTCCTGGTGCTCTGAGGGATCGGTGGGATCGGTTTCTTCGGTCATGAACGGAAAGGAAGCGAAAGACTAAATTGCGGCGGGGGCAGGAGAACCGGCGTTGGACTCCGTGACAACCTTGTCGAACAGGGTGCATTGACGTCGCGTGAGTTCCTCCGCGAGAAAAGTGCGCTTAAAGAATTCCTCGTTGCGCGCCCTCAACGACCCCGGGGGAAATCCCGCGATGACGAGGTCGAAGAAGGCGGCCAGGGCCGCATGGGCGTCATCTTTGGCCTCGGTCTCGGCGAAGCGTACCATGAACGCGCAGCCGAGATCATCCAGCAGTTGCTCCATGACGCTGCCACGGAAAACCAAGCCAAGAATCGGCCGGCCGGTGAGGAAGTAGGGATAAACCTTCGAGGGGGAGTAGGCGAGGTCGCTGGAGCCGGGCAGGAGGAGGACATCGGCCTGCCGTTGCCAGCGCATCGCTTCGAGGTGACCGATGCGATGCGGTATCTCTTCCACGACGTCGGCCACACCGCAGTCTTCCGCCACCGGCAGGACGGAGCATTTTCCATGTCCCGGGGCAACGTAACTGGTGCCCACAAAATGAAAGTGCAGGCGCGCGGCTTGTTCGGGATTTTTTTGTCGATATAGGCGAAAGCCGTCGAAGAGGACACAAAGAGAATGCGGCATCACCGGACCGGAAGCGCCGGTATAAAGGAGATGAATCTCGCCTCGTTCACGATTAAAGAGCGGCTTCTCCAGCAAATGTGCCGACGCGTGCAGCAAATCTTCCCGGCTGCCGCCGAAACCGATAACCTCCGTGGTCATACCAAAAAACCAGGGATAACGGGCGCGCAGCTCGGACAGATAACTGGGCGAAACGCTGATGAATGCACCCGCCCGGCGGTACGTCCATCCTTCGAGCAGCCAGGCCTGCAGGCGGGCGAACTGATATTTCCAGCCTCCCGGAGGAGAGCGCGACGAACTGCGTTCGTAGTAGTCGGTGCGCCACGGATCCTGAATGTCGATCACGTATGGCACGCCGAACCGGCGACTCCAAATACGGCCAAGTGGAAAGGTGATGAACTGCGTGTTGGAAAAGAAAACCAGATCGAACTTTTCATTCCGCAGCAGAAGCGAACCGTGCCAGAGCAAATACGGCAGCATGCGCAGACCGGTGTTGCCGAGGCCGCACCAGCGGGCGGCGCGCACCGGGATGGCGGGTATCCGGATAATCCGTACTTCCGGCGGAAGAGTGTCGAGCAACTCCGGCTCGCGGACGCCATCCTGGTATTGGTCCGCGATGGTCAGCACGACCGGCTCCCAGCCATTCGCGCGATAGTAGGGCAGGCTCATCCGGATGCGCTGCATGTCCGGCGCATTGAGCGGCGGAAAATGGGGCGAGATGATCAGGAGCTTTTTCAAACGGGAGGGGAGGAGACCGCGTCAGCGAAGCGACGGCGAAGGTAACGCAGGATTTTTTTCAGCATGGCGAGGCGGGGAGTTCTCAGCGTTCGAAGAAGTATTCTTCGGCGGAATCGAAACAGGCGATGAATCCCCGGGGCAGCACCGGCTCAGGCCAAGGGGGCGTGGGTGCCGATTGGGAAACGTAGGCAGAGAGCGCGTCGTGTTTGAGTACAGTGAAACGGGGAAAATAAAGGCGCCATACTTTGCGGTCGATCAGTCCGAATCGAAGCAGTTGCTGCGGTCGCCACCGGGCCCATACCGGGTATTCGAACATTCTTGGCGTGAGACCGGCAATTTGCAGCGCGCGGAGGGTGAGCTCAAACGCGCCCGTGTGCTCGGAACTGGTGTCGTCGCGGCACGGGACAAACAATTCGGTGGGTGCCAGCGCAGCGAGCGAGGCGGCGAGGCGGCCGGCGAGCTCCTCAAACGCGTTAGGGCTAAGTCGACTCAACGTGCCATCGGCAGCGCCAAGAAAGTGCAGGGCGCTTTCAGCCAACTGCAATTTCCCCATGGCGCAGATGGCCTCGGATTGCCGGAGGTGCGCGATGTCCGCTGGCTGTAAACGCGGGTGGCCGGGATGCGAGCCGGCACCGTTGGTGATGTACACGATGCGGACCGGAAGACCGGCCGCACGCCGGGTGGCGATCAGCCCGGCGCAGCCGAGAGCCTCGTCGTCCTGGTGCGGAGCAATGACCACGCAACGGCTGTCGGCGGGGGCCGCGAGAGGTTCACTGCGGAGGCGCAGCAGAACGGTGGCGGCGAGACGCAGGGAGCGGCGGAGCAATTCCTTCATCGGATGATGGGGCGCGCCAGCGCGGCGGCCACGATCTCAACGAGACGCGGGGCCTCCCGTTCCCAGCAAAAAACCGTTTCGGCGGCAAACCGGGCTTTGGTTTGGGCGATAGCGAGACCGGCCGGGTCGCCACAAAGTTGGTCGAGCACGGCCGCAGCTTTGGCGGGAGCGTTAAGGTCGATCAATCTTCCTGCTTCGGGCGCCTTGGCCAACACCTCACGCTGGCCCGCCGTGGGGGTGGCCACGACCGCCAGGCCGGCGTTGAGATACTGGAGAATTTTGTTCGTAATGGTGAGGTCGCGGTTGACGATCCACGATTGCTCCAGGGCGAGACCAATATCGTGCCGGGCAATCAGCGACGGCAGCTCGGTGGGGGAAACGAGCGGTTGCAGCGAGACGCGCGCGGCAAATTCCGCGGGCAAACGGCCGAGTAGTTCCTGGGCAAATCCCGGGCTGGGATCACCCAGCAACACGAGGCGGCTGGGATGCTTCGTCTGCCTCCACGCGTCGCAAAATTGTTCCAAGCCGCGACCCGGGCCGAGGGTTTGCGAAAACCAAAAGAATGCGGGCGTCGTCGTGGGCAGACCGAAGTGGGGATCGGGTTGCAGTGGAAACGAATTGGTCAGCACGTGCGGTGCTGGCGCGCCATAGCGGGCGGCCAGCGCGGCGCTGAGTGCTGCCGAAGTCGTCGTCGCATACGCTCCCTTTTGCAGGAGTTGCTGCTCCAGTTTGCGCAACGGTGCCATCGGCCGACCACGTCTTGCCGCGGGCAAGAGGTCCTCCGAATGCCAGTCCTCAAAATCCGCCGCCACCCGCCGGCCGAGCCGCAGCAGACCGCAGCCGATCCAGAAGGGGATTTCATTGTGTACGATGGTGAGGTCGGCGGGCAGGGCGAGTGCCCGGGCTCGCAGCGGGCCGGCCTGACCTAGCGCGTGCAGGGTGGGAAAGCCGGCGACGGTGGCCTGAACAGCAAGACGCTGACGCACCCGCCGGACGAACTTGGCGATCCCCCCGGTGCTGCGCCCCACCGATTCGTGGTGAAAAGAGGCGCCAACCAAAAGTGCATGTTCCAACTCGTCGAGCGCGGGCGACTCGCTCACGGTCAGCAAAGTCACTTCATGACCGGCACGTCCCAGCGTTTCCGCCTCCTTGAGCGGGCGTGGATTTCGGCAAGGGCTGCCTGAACTGATAATGAGGATGCGGCTCATAAATACAGGCGTGACGCCAATCGATTCCACCAACGGCGATGGGTCAGTCGTGCGCGGGCTTCACTCCAATCCACGAGGCTGTCGCCTACGTCGTGAAATCCGAGTTGTCCTGCTGGCATGTCGCCCGCCTCCACGCGCCGAATCAGGTCAGGCAGCTTGTCATAGAAATCCGCGCAGCGATACGGGGGATGCAACGTCCACATGCCGGGGGTCTCGCCGAGAAAATCAACCCGTCGCAGTTTTTGTTGCCGCATCACCCCGGTGAGCAATCGCTCCGGCAATTCCCGCGGGGCGTTACCTTCCAGCAGGGCGAGAAGCAGCCCGCGCAAGGGCGCGAATGCCGGCCGCAGCGCGCCGATGCGGGTGCGGAACCGGTCGCGATCAAGCAGAAAGGCGCGGCTGCTCATCTCGTGAAAGGAGTAGGCGAGGCCGCGTCCGGCCAACCGTTCGCCGCGCAATTCGGTCAACCGGCCATCTGGCGCGGGCGGTCCGGGCAGCGGCGCGGTGACGAGTACGTCGGGTTCTTTCTCCAAGAGAGCGCAGGCTTCGGCGAGCCAGGTGGCGGAGCCACCGCCAAACATCATGTCGGCGTCGCAGTGGAAAACATGACGATGGCTCGCGGCGTGGAGCCCGAAGAAATAGGAATAATACGGACCGCCCCGGTGATCCTTGCGCGGAATGCTTCGTCCACCAAAAAACTCTTGGGCCACTTCCGTCGCGGCCGTGGCCCCATAATCCACCTCGACGATGCGTGCGCCGTCGATTGACCGGGCCAAGGCGAGAATGTTGTCGCGGCCCTCCTCCCATTCATCAGCGAAACGGCCCGCGCTGCGGTGCAGATCGATGGTGAGAAGAATTTCCTCCACCTGTCCGCGCCACGTGCGAATCTGGTGCGGCAGGATATGGCGCGCCAGCCGGTGGTCCGACGGAGCGAGACTGATCTGAAGGGTAACCGATTTGTTGGCCGACATGGTCAAGGCGAGGGCGTCGAAGGCGCAGTGTGTTCAAACCGCGCAGCCGTGTGGAGATCAAGCAGGCTCCACCAATCTGGATGCAAGGTTTGCGCGCGAAGAGTGCGCCGCCAGGTGAGCGGGTGGCGAAGGAGCTGGAGCAGGAAACGCGTCCAGTCTCGCCACGTCATGTGCCGGCGCAGCGGGTGGTTTTCGATGCATACAAAACTGGCGGCCAGCAATTCGTTCGTCATGGGCGGCGACTGCCGACGAAAATGGCCGCACAACTGGGAGAGTTGGGCGTCGTCGAGCGCCGCGTGTTTCAGGTAACTCGCGGCCAGCAGTACCAGGGCGGCGCCCCAGTTACTGTGGTCGTCCCGTCGGGCGGTGGTTTGGGTGACGGTGAACGTGGCGAGAATTTCCGGTACGTAGAGGAGCGGATGGGGCAACATGCGCTCACGAAATGCCTCCACGCAACCAAAGGGAATCACTGGAGTCAGGAAACTTTGCCCGGCGCGGGAACGCAGCAGCATCGCTCCGTTGGCGTGGCGGGCGCCCATCACTTGTCTGAAATCGCCCCACTTGATCGGTTGCGCGGGTTCGGCAGAGGGAGGATTGACCGTGTCTGACGTCAGGAGGATATTCCCAGCGTGATCCTCACGTGCGATGCGCTGATTACACCACGCGAGCGTGGCCTCCGGATGGACAGACAGGGCGGCGAGCATGCGATCAAGAAACGCGGGCTCCCATGAGTTGTCGTCTTCGAGGAGCGCGTAAAACGGTTCGGTCGTGGGGTGATAGAAAAGGTTGAACGTGGCGATCGGACCGAGATTGCGCTCGTGCGTGACGAGTTTGATTCGGTCGTCGTCGAGTTGGCGTACGAGGTGGGAGGGAAACAGGTCGGTGGGGTCGTCATTGTGCAGTTCGCAGACCCAGTCGGACATCGTCTGTGCGCGCAGGCTGGCGAGGGCGCGGGGCAAGAGCGTCGCCCGACGGTAAGTGGGCAGAAACACGCGCACGCGGGCGGGAGAATCAGGGACTGACGCGTTCAAAGATGCGATTGTGGCCGACGTTCAGGATGTTCTTGAAGCCGAGCGAGGGCATGACTTGCACCGCCCGGGTAACCGCCTCGTGGCCTTTCCAAAAAGAGGTGCCGGGCAAATCTCCGCCGGCATCATCGGCCACCAGCCAGCCGCCCACGGGAATCTTGGCGGCAAACGTCTTGAAATCGTGCAACGCGCCTTCGTAGCTGTGGTCGCCATCTACGTAGACGATGTGAAACGTTTCGTGGGCGAGCCGTTGCAGAAGGAGAGGATCGGTTGAGAAGCCGCGATACTGTTTCACTTGATTGAAATCCAGGCCGTGATGGGCGAAGTGGGCGGCGATGATGGCGGGATAATCCTCCTCCGCGTAGAAGTTGGCGTTGTCGATCTGCTCGCGAAACCGGCGGCTGAGCCGGTAACGCACTTTATTGAGCAGGGTGGACTTGGGCCGGGGCTGGCCAGCAAGAGGGCCGAGGGCCGACACCTCGAGATTAACGGCGGACTTGCGGGCCATGAGTGCCCAGAGGGAGATGACCTGACCCTTGAAGACACCGATCTCAAGGGCACGAACCGTTCCGAATCGTTTTCCGGCGGCGGCGATCAGGCTGGCCCACATGGCGTGGAAAGCCGGATCGCCAAAGCCGAGCTTGTTGGTTTCCACATGCTGCCGATGGGCGGCGAGTAACGGATCGGCCAAAGTCGCCGCCGTGAGCTGCTGGTGCAGGGCATCGTTGTGCTCGGCGGTGTTGCGGTAGCCGGCGACAAGTTCGTCGAAGGAAGGAGGGCTAGGGAGTGTCATGGGAAAAGTCGCCGGGCAAGTCGCCAGCCGAGGAATTTGGCGGCGAATTGAAAACGACCGCTGCCGGGAAATGGCCGATGGCTGCCGCCGAGTTGCCGGCACGCGGATCCGGCGGCCCGTGCGAGGGCCGGTGCACCGGGATAAAGTTCGAAGGCCGTGCATTTCCACGCGTAGGCGGCGGCGGCCCGGGAGCGGGGGGAGCCATCGTGCCTCAGGAGTCCATTGAGGGTGAGTTCCATCGAGCGATAGAGTGATTGGAGGGCGCGGGGATCTTTGCGCCCGCTCAGACTGCCGCTGAGATTGGAGCGGTAGTAACTGCGCGCCTCGGCGCAATGAACGATGCGCTCGGCGCCCAGCGCCACACGGGCAAAATATTCGCCGTCATCATTGAGCGATAGCGATTCGTCCCACGGGCCGGCGCGGTCAAGCAGGGCGCGGGGAGCCAGCCACGCGGCCGGGTGCATCATGGTGCGCGCTTCGAAGTTGATCTGCAGAAACTCGATGCCGGAGAGATCACGCTGATTTGGTTCAGGAGAGAAGACAGCCGATGAAGGCGTTGTCTGGAAACGGCCCCAGGTTCCTGAAGCGAGAATTCCCGGGCCCAACGGATGGATTTGCGCGAGCTGGCGGGAGATTTTGTCAGGGGCGAGCAGATCATCGGCATCGAGAAACTGGACGTAGTCGCCCGTTGCGACGCGCAGCCCGTGGTTGCGCGCAGCGGCAGCTCCCCGGTTTGGCTGAGTGATGACCCGCAGCCGGCCGCTTTCGTAGCTGCGGGCGATCTGCAAGGATTCATCGGTCGAGCCGTCATCCACCACGATTATTTCCAGGTGCGGCCAGGTTTGCGCGAGGGCGGATTCGAGGGTGACGGTCAACCACGGCCCGGCGTTGTGACAGGGGATGATGAGGCTGACGAGAGGCTTGCTCATGAGCTCATCGCCGTCCGCCAGTTGTGCTGGAAATACCAACGTTTGGAATGGGCGACGTAGTGGTGCATGACGGCGTGGCACGCCGAGGCTTCGGGTTCTACGGGCAGAGTCACGTAGTCGTCAGACGGGGCAATACGGCATTTCTGTCCTGCGACCTGCATGGCAATGAGCGCCTGCTCCAGGTAATAGCTCGTGCGCTCGCGCGCGATCAGCGTGGCGCACCAGTATTCCAAGCGTTCCCAATCCAACTCCCTGCTGTTTAGGCCGGTCAGGCCGACGTTGACGAGATCCGCGACGGGAGCCCCGGCCAGTTCGTTCATCAAGGAGCGCGAGTATCCGTAGGAGGTTTCGCAGTCCACTGCGTGCAAAGGCCGGTCCGGTGAGTCCAGCCAGTTGAGCAAGAAATCAGGCCGGCGAAAAAACAGCAGGTCGGAGTCGAGGACGAGTTTCCAGCCGGTCGCACCGATGTGCGGGTCGGTGAGTTTGCGGAGGTTCGGGTAGTTGACCCAGCGTTCCCGCAGGTGTGGAAATTTCGTCGCCGGCAGATGCTCATCCAAACGCGCAATGGTTTCCCCGGATGAGACAAAGCGCACGGCGGGAAACAGCCGCACCAAGGGTTGGCGGAATTCATCAGTGAGCGTGCCGTCATCATAGATCACCGGGGAGAGCGTGCGGCCGGCGTGGCGCGCGAGCGTCCAGAGACAAAACGCGGTCTGATACCAGAAGCGCCCGCCGGTGAGCAGGTGGAGTTCAAGCGGAGCCTGCGCGTCGACAATCATCGGGAGCAAGGGAAGGGTGTTCGCGGCTTGCTCCATTTCGCGTCGGCCCACTTCCGTGCGGTATTGCTGGAGCGGTCCGCCTTCGCGCAAGCTCAGACGCAGCCGGCCGACCGGATTGTGGAAGAGATGGAGCGCGAGCTTGCCGAGGCCGAGAGCACGCGCGGTGTCGGAAATGCTCATGATTTGATGCGGCCGTCGAAGTGTCCGCAGGTACCTTGCCAGCGGATGCGGGCGGAAGAGGAACACCACGCTTGATAAGTGAACCACGCCTTGAGCTTGCGCAGGGCTGCTCCAGTGGGTGCGAGCGGTGGCCAAGGATTGGCGTGGTGCAAGGTGAGTACCTGCATCCACGATTTTTGAATTCCGCGATTGAGTCGGGCGAGATATTCCGGCGCCAGTCGGCCCGATGGGATCAAGTGGGTGAGCGAGAGAGTGGGAAAATACCCAACTTCCCAGCCAGCGCGCATGGCGCAAAGGACGATGTCGTTGTCGCCTCCGGAAGTGAGTTCGTTGCCCCGGCGATCGCTGATCGCGCTAGAGTCGTTGGCGCGGGCGTGCAACCACGCGGTCCAAGCTGCCCGACGTAGCGCCATGCCTGCGCCGATGGGCGCAAAGACCGGGTACTCGTTGCGGGTGAGGTTCGTCGGACGCAGACCTTGGGAAACAAGTGGCGCGATTCCGAGATCGCGCAGCGCGAGCAAGGAATGAAATTCGTTGGTCCACTCTGGTGGAGGCAAATCAAACTCCGGCCGCGACCGACCGCCGATTGCCCCAATCTGCGGATGCGCGACGAAGAGCGCGAGCACGGTCGCGAGATAGTCGGGGGCGAGGACGTTGTCGTCATCGACGAGCACGGCGAATTCCCCGCGCGCCTCAACGAAGCCGTGCTGCCGGGCGTGGCTGAGGCCGGGCGTGGCTTCGCAGATAAGACGGAGATTGGCCGGGGCGTGAGCAATCCAGTCCGTGAGGACGAGAGCGGGAGAGGATGTGTTATCAACCAGCACAGTTTCCCATTGATCAACCGGTAGCGTCTGATTCTGCAATGCGCCAAGTGTCCGCTGCAGCCGGCCCGGATGCGGGTTGTACGTGGGAATGATGACCGAGAGAATGGGCAGTTGATCGGTCATGACGGATGGGGGACAGGATGTCGCCTAGGTGAGAAGACGTGTCGAAGTCGGAGCGCGGGTTGCTCGATGATATGCCAACTAAGCCAAGCGAAGCCACCGGCCGTGATCAGGCTGAGCAACGTGAACAGGACCAGACCCAGCTGATGGACTCCCCAATGCGCCAACAATTGTTGCGCGGGATAGCCGTAGACATACAGCCCGTAGCTATAGTCGCCGCCGACCTGTTGTTCCCAATTCCTGAGGGGCAGTTGTTGGGCGAGCCAAAACAAAACGGGCGGCAGTGCGATCGGTGAGACTATCGCGCCGAAGTCCAGCCACCACGCCGCGATCAGCACGCCGAGCCCGAGCAAGGCGGGCCAATGTTTCCGGCCGAGCCAGCCGATGACGGACGGAAACAGCGCGCAGATGATGCCGGTGGCAAAGTGCCAGCACATCAATTTTCCCGGCGTGTCAAAGAGACGACCGCAGATGCCCGGCAAAATTCCGGCGCGGGCCAGCGGTTGTACCACCAGAATGGCACCTAGCAAAAGAAAGGCCAACCCGATGCGCCCGCGATGGCGGAGCAGGGCGGCGAGTCCGCAGAGCGCCACCGCGACATAACAGGCCCCCTCATAGAAAAGGGTCCAGAGCGAACCGTTGAGATCAACGGGGTGAGGATTGTGGGCGAGGAGATCGCCGATCCCGATTTGACCGCGTGGGCGCAGCAGATTTTTCCATACGTAGTCCAATGCACCGGGCTCAAGCGCCAGATAGCTCCCGAGCACGCCCGCAGTTGACCCATGAATCAACGGACCGATGACAACAGCGGTGACGAGCAGACAGACGACGAACCCCGGGCCGATCCGCAGCAGCCGATGCCAGAGAAAGACCGGGAGGGAATTCAGCCGGAGCCAGCTGGAGGCGACGAGCCAGCCGCTCAGCACGAAGAAACACTGCACCGCGACGGTGCCGATATTCAATGCGCCCTTGGTCCAGCGCATGAGCGGTTCCTCGCCAAAACTGCCGAGATAATAAGCGTGGGTATAGATAACCATGGCCGCCAGTACGACTCGGAGAAAGCCGATGCTGTTACCTGACCGCGGTGGAAGCAGAGGTGCAGCGTGCCGCTGGATCGACGGTAGCATCATAGGGTGCGAAGCAGTCGGAAAATTTCCACGGGCAGCGGATTGATCAGGTCGATTTTCGTGAGGATGACGTGCGCGGCGGGAATCACGAGATTGGAGCAACCAGTGATGAGCAAAATCTTGGTCGCGTGCGCTGGGTCGCGGCGGGCGAGGGCAAACGCACCGAGCAAAATGGCAGGCAAAAGGATGGCCACCGAGCGACTAATATCGGACGCGAGCAGGAGGGAGATAGCGAGGGTGCCACCCAGCACAAGGGCGGCGATCCAGCGAAGTTCCCCGGGTACAGTGTAGACGGCGTAACCTACGCCGAGCCAACCGGCCCGCAGTCCCATCCACCAACCGAGCGGAGCCATGGGCAGAAATACGTTGATGGAATTTATCTGCGTGGCGAGGAAGTGACTCGACGTGCCGCCAGATGTCAGGTCGCCGCCGAAAAAAAATCGGATTGCTCCGTAGGGCAGAAGCCAGAGGAAGGCCGTCAGTTGGCGGGATAAAAGTGGCGCGCCTGAATCAAGGCAGCGGATAACCCAAGCAAGAGGCAGCCCTATAATAAATCGCTCGTCGATCCACGGGCAAAGCAGGCAGGCAACCGCGAGAGCCCACCGCGCCCGACCGAACGCGATGGTGAGCAGTCCGAGCCAGACCCAGGCGTCGTTGATGCCCAGCCAGCCGACGGGCACGAGAATGGCCGAGGTGGTCGCGACCAACAGCGTCCCGCCGAAAACATAGCGTACGTCGGGCAGACGACGGCTGTGCAGCACGGCAACGTAGCCGAGCAGGGCGAGCACGCCAGCCCAGGGCAGCAGCAAGGGAAGGTGGCCCGGCAAGCCGAGAGAGTGCGCGACCAGCGGAGGGAGTAACCGCCATTGCATCGCGGGCTCGATGTCGCGGCGGAAAGGTTGCTCGCATTGCAATAAGTAGGTGTGGCCGCGATCCCATTGAAACGAGCCGGGCGTGTAGTCGCGCATCAGCCAGAGCCGGGGTGCAAAGAAAAGCACGCTCAGCAGCAGACAACTGACGACAATCAAAGCGAGAGTGCGCGTAGGCACTTTGGAATCAGGAGGAGTACTCACTGGGCTTTCACAAAAAAGATAAACCCTGCCGGAAGATTTCCAAGTCGGTTACTTGGAGTTGATCGACCATTGCCACGGAAGATCGATTTGCCCGATGACCTGCAAAGGGGGACATTGTGGATAAAAATTGGGTGAGACATACTCGAACTCGACGGCCTCCAGCTTTTGGTCGTAGTCCTGTCCGGCATCACCGAGGTAGACGGAGACGCGATAGGTATCGCTGTGCAGAGGGAGTGGGTTGATCTCGGCTGTGATGACGCCTTCGTGCAGCGCTGGTGGGGTCCAGCGTTCCCCCATCATCCGGCCATTCGAGCCGGCGAGCGGCTGGCCATATTTGTTGAAAATGATTATGCCAACAACAGGTCCGAGCGGTACTGGTGATTTAAAACCAATGCTAATCCGGAACTTGCCGCCGGCGAGAGCGGTTCGATCAAGTTCGACCGAGGTGATGTGAGGTTTGCTGGGGTTGGCGGGCGTGTACGTGGCGGTCCCGCTGCCGGATGCGAGGTAGGAGGAAAGACATTCGCTGATGGGGCCGCTCTGCGCGACCGACCCTTTTTGCAGCAAAAGTCCGGTGCGGCAAATGGCTTGGAGCGCGGCGGTGTTGTGGCTGACGAAAAGGACGGTGCGGCCGGAATCGCGGGCCACTTCACTCATCTTGCCCAGGCATTTCTTCTGGAACTGGGCATCGCCGACCGCGAGGACTTCGTCGACGATCAGGATTTCGGGTTCGAGGTGCGCGGCCACCGCGAAGGCGAGGCGCACGTACATGCCGCTGGAGTAATGTTTCACCTGGGTGTCGAGGAAGCGCTCGACCTCGGCGAAGGCGACGATCTCGTCGAACTTCCGCGTGATCTCCGCGCGCGACATGCCGAGGATGGCGCCGTTGAGATAGATATTTTCGCGGCCGGATAACTCGGGGTGAAATCCCGTGCCGACTTCGAGCAGGCTCGCAACGCGGCCGCGGATGACGGCGCGACCGGTGGTGGGTTCGGTGATGCGGGAAAGAATTTTCAGCAGCGTGGATTTGCCTGCGCCGTTGCGTCCGATGATGCCGACGACATCGCCTTGGTTCACCTGGAACGAGACATCGCGCAGCGCCCAGAATTCTTCGCGAGCGGCGGCGGCAGAACCACGTTTGAAGAATCCGCGCACGCTCTGCGTCAGCGAGTCGCGCAGCGTATCGTGCCGTTTTTGGTGCGAGAGCAAGTAACGTTTGCCGAGACCTTCGACGCTGATGATGGGTTGGCTCATGGCGTGATGGCTGGAGGCGGAGGAGGGGCGTGGTACTCGGCTTGATTTTCGGCAACGGCATCTCCAAGTCGCGAGGGTACGAGAATAATATTTCCGTCCCGGTCGAGCTTCCGGCCGGAGGCCGCGCCACCGAAGCGATCAGCGAATTCCAACATATCCTGAAGCCAAAGCAGACGCTCACGAAAGGTCAGTCGAGCACCTTCTCGCAAGGTACTCAGTTCGGCGGCTTCCCAGCCATTTTCGGATGGCGTAATATCTTTAGACGAATTCATCGGGGAAGAGCATCTTGAGTCGACGGAGGTCATCCAGATCGTTCGGCCGACCGGCGGCAGTCTTCAACTGGGTCAGGGCTTTGATGCTGGCGACCGGCACGATCACATCCGGAGCCATTTCAAAATGCCGGGCGCGGCCTAATTCTTTGTCGAAATCGAACGGTTCGCGAACGAAAATATCGATGGGAAGTTCCCTCGGTCGTCCGGTGGTGAGCTGAAACACCAGCATGTTCTTCTCCTTGATCCAACGTTCACGGATCATGGGATCAGCAAACTCCTCGATTTTGACCGTTTGTTTTGGAAAATATCCGATTTCCTGCAACGCCGCGAGGGCCTTGCGGAGATTGTCGGGATGTAGCGAGATCACCAGATCGATATCCGATGTAGTCCGCATGTAGCCGTGGGCAATGACCGCCAAGCCGCCAACGAGGATATAACGCACCTGACTGCGATTCAGGGCGCGAAATACCGACTCCAGTTGGGCGATAATCATCATCAGATCACGTCAGCAAAGCTTCGCTCCGTGTGGCGGAAATACCAGAGGCCGGTGATGAGCAGCGCGGCGCACATCGCGACAGAGACGGCCATGTTGCCGGCGTCGAGCGCGGGTTCACCGCAGAGCAGGCACCAGCGAAAACCGTCGATGGCCCCGACCATGGGATTGAGCGAGTAGAGCAAGCGCCAACTGGGCAGGTTGGTCGAACTGAAACCGACGGGCGAAAGGAACAGGCCGACTTGCAGGAGGAACGGCACGACGAAACGGAAATCCCGATACTTCACCGTGAGCGCGGTGAGCCAGAGTCCGGTGCCGAGCGCGGTGAGCAGTGTGAGCAAAATAAATAACGGGAGAAAAATGATCCGCCAGTCGGGGACGAATTGCCACCACACATAGAGTGCTGCCAGCAGAAGCAGCACGACGGCGAAATCAATCAGCGCGACGGCGATCGAGGAGAGCGGCACGATGAGGCGGGGAAAATAGATTTTTGAAATGAGGTGCGTGTTCGACACCAGACTGCCGCTGGCGTTGGAGAAGGCGGCGGAGAAGAGTTGCCACGGCAGCAGGCCGGTGAGCACGAGAAGCGGGTAGGGGACGTTGCCCGCAGGAAGATTGGCGAGCTTGCCGAAAACAAAAGTGAAGACCGTCAGCGTGACTGCCGGCTGGATCAGCGCCCAGATGATGCCAAGTGTGGTTTGCTTGTAACGGACCTTGATGTCGCGCCATGCGAGAAATCCGAGCAGCTCGCGGAAACGCCAGAGATCGCGCCAGTAATTGCGCGTGGCGCGACCAGGTTCGATGATTAGCTCGATGGTTTCTTGGGGCGTGGACATCAGGCGAGGGCGGCGGCGAGGCGGGAGCGGAATAGGGGGAAGGCGAAGGTGGCCATGTGCTGGCGGATGGCTTCAGGATCGCGGGGATGGCGGATGAGGTCGAGCACGGCGGCGACAATCTCGGGGATATTTCCGTAGTCGGCAAGCGCGCCGATGCGCTCGTTCACCACCTCCGGCGCGCCCCCGGCGCGGGCGGCGAGGCAGGATTTCCCATAGGTCAACGCCTCAAGATAGACGAGGCCGAAACCTTCCCGCCGGCTGGGCAACGCGAAGAGATCACACGCGGCGTATTCGGCGCGCAGAGCGTTGTCGTCAATGATTCCGCAAAAATGCACGGAGTGGGTCAGGCGGAGTCGCTTGACGATTTCTTGTAGGCGAGGGGTGTCATCGCCTCCGCCCACGATTCGCAATTGGGCGAGGGGGTATTCGTGGAGGATGAAGGGCAGCGCCTCGATGAGGGTATCGATTCCTTTGTAGCTGTCCGTCGTGGTAAGTCGGGAAACGGTAAGAATATTTGGTCCAGCCAAGGAACTCGCTTTGATCGTCTCATGATTTACGGCGAGATTGGGATCGAGCGTGTTGGGGACGATGAGGAGGCGGGAGGAATCAAGGGACGGGCAAAATCTGAGCAACTGTCGTCGGGTGTATTCACTGACACACAGGATGTGCTGGGCGCCGAGGAGGGCACGGGTTTCGAGGCTGGAGTAAGGCCGCCAGACTTCGATGCCGTGCGCGACGAGCGAGTAGCGAAAACCAGAGCGGAATCGACTGATGGCCCAGAGCAGCGGTAGTTGGTGCAGGTGCCCGCAGATGACTTGATCGGCCGTCGACGCCAGACGAAACGTTTGCATGATGAATTCGAATTTGCGGCGACCACAACCGACGACACGTCCGAGTGCGGGCGAGGAGTAACGGGCGAGACGAGGATCGGTGGCGGGGGAGTCGTTCAGGACAAGGGCCTCGATGCGGTCGCCGCCTGCAGCGTTTTCACAGAGCGCTTTTAGATAGCACCGCATGATCCGGGCGATGCCGCCTTCGCCGAGAAATAACTCCGGACTGAGGAGGAGGGTTCTCATGCGAAGCGGGGCATCGAGGAGTCGAAGCTAAAGACAATTTTCACCGAGAGCACAGAGAGCCGACACAGAGAAATGCAGGAGCGCTGCAAGTGGGTGGGCGTCGATTTCCGTGCCGCCCCATGATCGCCGATGGTTCGTTGTAGGGCCGGCGCTTGTCGCCGTGCCGGGCTGTAGATATTGGCTTCGCATCGTCCGCTGTCAGTCGATCGCGGCACGGCCACAAGGGCCGGTCCTACGTCCGAAAAATAATCTCGGCTCTGTGCCCTCTGTGTCTGGACTCCTCGACCTCTGTGGAAAAAATGCATTAGTATTCACTTTTCCGATTCGCGAAGGCGACGAGCATGGCGACGGTCCAGACGCGTGACCAAGCACGGCTGTCGTTGCCGGTGATATAGTCCGTCCACAGCGCGCTCACCGCGTGAGCATCGAGCCACGGGCAGCGGCTGAGGGAGGAGGGAGAGAATGTTTCGTCGAGGAAGGGTCGCAGTTCTTTTCGCATCCACCACGGGAAGGGGAGAGTAAAACCTTGCTTGGGGCGTTGGCGAATGGAGACGGGCACCACGTCTGCCACTGCATCGGCCAGCGCGCGCTTCGCGATGCGCGGGTCGCGCTTGAAATAGTCGGGCTGCGGCCAGAGCCATTCGAGCAGGCGGGTGTCGACGAAGGGCACGCGCAGTTCCAAGGAGTGCGCCATGCTCATCACATCGCTGTCACGCAAGAGGACATTCGTCATGTAGGTGCGCAATTCCCACGCGCTCACGATTTGAAAATCGTCGGCGCCGGTGAGTTCGAAAGCGAATTCCTCCAGCATCGGATGGTGCGGGCCGAGTCGTGTGGCGAGCGAGCGCGCCTCGGGTGCGAGCAACGCGAGGCGGGAAACTTCGGGGAGAACGCGGCGTTGCAGCGAGGCGAGTTCATGGAGGTCACGCGCGTGGGCGAGGAAATCAGCGAGCTTGCGGGCCCGGGCCTGCGGCTGGGCGCGGAGTTTGGCGACGATCCATTGTCGCGTGGCAGTGGGCAACCGGCGCCACCACGGGAGCAGGCGCTGCAATCTCGGTAGATCGCGAAACGACGGATAGCTGCCGAACAGTTCATCACCGCCGAGACCGGAGAGCGCGACTTTCACGCCATTGCGTGAGGCCAGCGCGCTGGCGTACCAGGTGTTGATGCCGTCGCCGGTGGGTTGGTCGAAGGAGGCGAGGATGCGCGGCAGATCGGCGGCGACGCGGGTGCCCGTCAGGATTTCTTCGTGATGCTCGGTGCCGAGAAACTTCGCGGATGCGCGCGCACTGGCTTGCTCGGCGTAACCGGTTTCCTCGAAGCCGATCGAAAAAGTTTTTAAGTGACTCGCTCCTCCACGCACCATCAAGCCCGCGACGGCGGTGGAATCCATTCCGCCCGAGAGAAAGGCGCCCACCGGCACATCGGCCACGCGATGCGCGCGAATGGTGTCGTCGAGTTGCGCGCGCAGCCCGTGGACAAATTCCGAATAGTTGGTGGCGACTCGGTTGGGTTGCCGGTGAGTTGGCAGACCCCACCACGCCTGCGTGGACAGGCGTCCCTCGCGATCGAGCCGCAGCGAGTGACCGGGTGGAAGATTCACGATGCCGCGATAGAGCGTGCGCGGTGCCGGGACGCTGAACCAAGCGAGGTATTCGCCGACCGACGCAGCATCGATTTCCCGTTCGACGAGCCGGCTCGCGAGCAAGGCGTTCAACTCGGAAGCAAAAACGAGGCTGCGATCCGGACGGCGCGCGTAATAAAGCGGTTTGATTCCAAGGCCGTCCCGGGCGGCGAAGAAAGTTTGCTCCTGCGTGTCCCAGACGGCGAAGGCGAACATGCCGCGCAGTTGGTGGAGGCAATCCGCGCCATGACGGACAAAGGCCGCGAGCAACACTTCCGTGTCGCAGTGTGTGCGGAACGACCAGTTGGCTTCCAGCGTCGCGCGCAGTTCGCGGTGGTTGTAGATCGCGCCATTGAAAACCAAATGGAAACGCCCGTCCGGCGAAGTCATCGGTTGGTGGCCATGCGCCGGATCAATAATCGCCAGCCGCGCCATGCCCAGAGTGGAGCTCGCGTGGGAAACGATGCCCCGATCATCCGGTCCGCGGTGCTGCTGCCGATCTAGCATTCGCGAGAGCGCAGATTCGCGGTCTGCCTGATCCAGCTTAGGCGCAATGATGCCAGCTATGCCGCACATGAATTTGAAAACTTACGACCTGACGCCTTCGTTCTCACTCACTTTAAAGACAAAATCTACGTTTAAGATCACCTGGCTTACTCGTAATGATATCTCAATTGGGCGATTTTCCGGACGGCCCCGTCTATCCGGTAGACCACCCGGTGTTCATCAGTGATCCGTCGGGACCAATAGCCACTGAGCGCATGCTTGAGGGGCTCGGGCTTGCCGATTCCTGCATAGGGATTCCGGGAAATTTCCTTCAGCAGATCGTTGATCTTCTTGAGCACCTTCTTGTCGCTCTGGATCCAGTACTGGTAATCCTCCCACGCTTGCGGTGAGAAGAGCAGATTCATGCGGCCAGCGTTGCGAGGTTCTTTTTCACGCCCTTGCTTTTTTCAAGACTGGCGAGTGAGGCGAGTAAACGGCGCGCATTGGCCGGGGCCCTCAGGAGATACGCGGTCTCCTGCAGCGATTCATAGTCTTCCAAGGAAATCATCACGACGGCTTGATCGCGATTGCGTGTGATCACCACCGGGTCGTGATCGCTGCAGACCTGATCCATGGTCGTGGCCAGACTTTCGCGAGCTGCGGTATACGTGATGGCTTTCATATGGTCAGTATCCTGTCCAGTTCGCTTGGCTGGTCAAGCATGTGAGTTGTTCCTGCTGGAGAAAGCTTCGCCGCGTCGCTTCCTGTCCTGGCGAGGCGGCTACGGGGGTATGGGGTGATTGCACGCTGACCACTATTCGGGCCATTTTCAGGCCCGCTGAAAGCAAACCTAAGTGCGCGTGCGGTGGCAATGCGCATTTTCACGCAAAGCCTTAAAGACAAATGGCTTTGCTTGAATTGACTCGGAACGTATTTTTCCCACGAATAACGCGAATTAACGCGGATGATTGAGTGGTCGGCGCGGCTCCAAATTGGATGGTTTGCTGAGTCGGGGCGTAAAGGCCCTCCCACGGGTTTGATTCTGAATCCGCGTCTATCCGCGTTATTCACGGGGAAATGCTTTTGCTTTAGTGGCCTTGGTCCTCATCTGAAATTTTTGAATCCATTAGTGGTGCTTAGTGTGCCTTAGTGGTGGCTCACATGATTTCTCTTCACGGCAAACGGCTGGTTATTTTTGGCTGCGGCTATGTCGGCTCAGCGGTGGCGCGGGCGGCGGTGGCGGCGGGCGCGCGCGTTGAGGCGCTGACACGTAATCCGGAAAAGGCCGTGACGCTGCGTTCGCTGGGCTTGGCCAAGGTGGTGGTCGCGGAGTTGTCTGCGAGCGACTGGCACGGGCAGATTGAGGGCGGGGTGGATTTTGTGGTGAATTGCGTGAGCTCGGGCGGCGGACCGGACGGGTACCGAAAATCTTACGTGGAAGGCATGGCGTCGATCATCGCTTGGGCGGCGAAGTCTCCGACGCCGATCGGCACGATGCTCTACACGAGCAGCACATCGGTTTATCCGCAGGGCGGCGGAGCAGTGGTGGAGGAAACGGCTCCGGCTGAAGGTGCGACTTCCAACGGAAAAATTATCCGTGAGTCGGAAATCTTGTTGGAGCGCGCGATAGCAGCGGTTTGTCGGCGCTGGTTCATATTGCGGATGGCCGGGATCTACGGACCGGGGCGGCATCATTTGCTGAATCAACTCCGCGAAGGCGTGGCCGTACTCGGTGGGAGTGGAGCGCACCGGTTGAATTTAATCCATCGCGACGATATCGTGTCGGCGGTGCTGGCGTGCCTCACGGCGCCGGAGGCGATGGGGAGTCAGATTTTTAATGTGGCGGACACGGCGCCGGCGTCGCGGGAAGAAGTGGTGCGTTGGCTGGCCGGGAAGTTGCAGCGGCCGATGCCGGTGTTTGATGGGGTGCCGGGTACGCGACGAGGTGGCGAACCGATGCCGGACCGGGTTATTTCCAGCGGGAAAATCCAGCGCGTGCTCGGCTGGCGGCCGAAGTACGCAGATTATCCGGCGGGCTTCGGGGCGATCATGGAGGGAAGCGGTAACCACTGATTCACTTTAAAAAAGGATTCACTTTGGAAAGGGAGCTCCTTCTGTAAAGGCAGGATGTCGAGTTTCTCAAAAAATCCACGGGCATCCTTCAAGAGTGCGACCGCAGGCCCAGCTCCACAGTCTGCCTATTGTGGACGCCGCTCTTGGCAGGGGGCGATTGAGGTGATCGCGGCAGCCCAAAGACGCAGCGGGGCCCCGCCGGGCACTCTACGCCGGACGCGAAAGCTCGTGCTAACGAGCGGCCCGTGCTCCGAGCCTTCGGAGCACAAGCGCCTGCGCCCGGTGGGGCTGCTCTCCACCGGACGGAGCGCAAGCGGAGGAAGGAAGCCGAGATCGTGACAGTGTTGCTGGCGCGATCTGTGCCGCTAGGATCATTGACGACGCTGCGAACGCGGTTGATCGAGGTGTTTGTCAAGATTCAAGCGGGGTTCGCGCGCGGGACGCGGTCTTGCAGGAAATAAGTGGAGAGATATCCCCGGGCGGGCCACGGCCCGACGTCCGGTCCCACTCCGATTTATCGGCGAAGGCCGGCACGGTCCGGGAAGAAGTCGGATCGGTTCATCGTAGCGATGAAGGCGGTAACGACGCCGGAGCGAAGGGACCGAACTTGGTCGAGGGAGGTGAACAGCGAAATGCAGGACCGTGCGATGGCTCCCTTGCGGGAGATAGCAACGACAAGAAAGGTTCAAGCGTTTCAACGGACACTGTGTTGCAGCACGAAGAGGGTGGCCTCGAGAGTGCCTGCGGTGAACGACCTCGGAAAGCCGGATGCGGGAAATCCGCCCGTCCGGTTTGATGAGGGGCGGGGGAGTGCAGCGGTGAACTGACATCTTCGGTCGGTTCAATCACCGCTACTTCACTCTCTGCCTACTCTACCCCCTTCCGTCAGCCCCGAGACGTACCGCTGGTTCATTGCGGACGTTGCGACTTCAATGTCTAATGTCTAAGCCAGACCCCTTTTTTTCGGCACTGCTCGAAAGCGGAACGGACATCCGTCCCGTGCAGGAGCTGATGGGGCCTGATCGTCTAGAGACCACCCAGATTTATTTGCACTGTAGGCGAAAGCCGGGACTAGGCGTGAAGAGCCCGTTCGATCAGCTCGGGCAACGGCCGCCGCCGCCCCCAGAGGCAAAGTATTCTATTAGACTACAAATTCCACCCCGAGCGTTTGTAGTTTAATAGACTACATGTTCCCGATCGGACTTTTCAGGTGTGGCGGATCGAAGCCTCGCAGGTGCTCGGCCCTCCAGCGGAATTGTTTTCCTGGATGGGCTATCCGGATAGATTTTTAAATCACCGGGGGCAACGCGGTCCAGACTGCTATTATTCTGAATGTTGCGATCATTGGTCTCCGTGCGACCTTGCGAAGTGTCTCATCGGGCAATCTCTCAGCGGGCATACAAAGGGCGAGTCGAGTCGCTCGACGTTCAGGTGAGCGGGACGCTTTGCCGGTTTAAATTTTGACTTCTTGGGTGGCGGACGGTTGCCTGCCGCGGCCCTTGTGACTCAAACTAAACCGTCACTCTTCCCACAACGAACGAAACCAGACCAGAGTATTTTCCATTACGTGAAATGATTTCCATCCAGGTTAAACAGTTGACCAAACGTTTCGGCGCGGTGGTGGCGTTGCACGGTCTTGATCTGACGATCAATCCCGGAGAATTGTTTTTTTTGCTTGGTCCGAGTGGCTGCGGCAAGACGACGCTGCTCCGGTCGCTGGCGGGATTTTTCATCCCGGAGGAAGGACAAATTCTTTTCGGTGCCGAGGATGTCACCCGATTGGAGCCGCATAAACGGAATACCGGGATGATGTTTCAGAGCTATGCTCTTTGGCCGCATCTGAGCGTGGCGGAGAATGTGGCGTTCGGCTTGGAAGAGCGCAAAGTGCCGCGCCCGGAGATCAAGCGGCGCGTGGATGAGGCGCTCGCTTCCGTGCGGATGGAGGCCTACGCCGAGCGGAAACCGAATCAACTTTCCGGCGGCCAGCAGCAGCGCGTCGCCTTGGCGCGGGCGCTCGTGGTGCGGCCGCGATGTCTGTTGCTCGATGAACCTCTGTCCAATCTCGACGCCAAACTCCGCCTAGAGATGCGCACGGAAATCCGCCGAGTGTGCAAAGAGTTTCAGCTTACGACGGTCTATGTGACCCATGATCAGAAAGAGGCACTGTCGATTGCTGATCGCATGGCGATACTGGATGGCGGGCGGATTCTGCAGGTCGGCACGCCTCGGGAAATCTACACCCGCCCGAGCCGGAAAACGGTGGCGAACTTTATCGGGGAGACTGATTTTCTGCCGGGGAGAATTACGGGAATCGATGGGGCGCGCATCGCCGTGGAGACGACGATCGGGGCTTTTGACGGGGTGTTGGGTGATCCGACGAGTAAACCAACGCTGGGTGCGGCGGTGACGCTTTCGATCCGGCCGGAGTGTTGGGAACTGAACCGCAGTGACGCTGATGCCCGCAACCGGGTGCAGGGACGAATCGGCGAATCGATCTATCTGGGCGAGGTGGCGCAGTACGAATTCATCACCGGCAACGGGACAAGGTTGAAAGTTTTCGAGGGCAATCCCCGTGGCGTGGATGGGGCGGCACGCGGTGAACTTGGCGCGAGCGTCGCGCCGGCAGACGTGGTGGTGTTGCTGGAGTGATGCGATGCACCGGGCGACATTAATTATTCTTCGTGCCGGGCCAGCGCTGGCGCCGCGCCGAGACTGCCGCAAGCGGCAGCCCTTCAAATACAGTAAAGCCCCGTGGGTGGGGCGCGTGGGCCGGATGGGCCGGATGGGCGCCGTGCTGAGGCTGCCGCAAGCAGCAGCCCGACAACTTAGGCAGAGATTATGAAGCGGGCGCTGCTCATATTGGCTTTGGTGGCGGTGGTGGCATGGCCGTTTTGGCTGCGGCCGAAGCAGGCGAGCGTAAATCAGGCTGATGAAACGCTGGTGATCATCACGCCGAACAATGAGGCGATTCGCTATGAATTCTCCCAGGGATTTCAGGAATGGTATCGCGCAAAAACCGGAAAGTCGGTCGCGATTGATTGGCGCGTGATCGGGGGGACGAGTGAGATCGCGCGATTTATTGAGTCGGAATATGTTTCGTCGTTTCAGAATTATTGGACCGGGAAACTGGGTAAGGCTTGGAACAGCGAAGTGCAGGCCGCGTTCGCCAATGGTCGGTTGGCGCAGGAGGCCCGCGCGGAGGAGCGGGAGGCGCGACAGGTATTTCTCGCTTCGTCGGTCGGCTGCGGGATCGATCTATTCTTTGGAGGAGGGACCAATGATTTTATCCGGCAAGCCGACGCCGGGCGGATCGTGGACGCGGGGCTGGGGCAGCTGCACCCGGAGTGGTTGAATGAAAAAGTCATTCCGCAATCCTACGCGGGTGAACCGTACTGGGATAAACAGGGGCGGTGGTACGGGACGGTGTTAAGTGGACATGGAATGATTTTTAATACAGATGCGCTGGCCCGCTTGGGCGTGACCCCGGCACCGCGCGAATGGGCCGACCTGCAAGACCCACGTTTGCAGGGTGAGGTGGCGTTGTGCGATCCGACGAAGAGCGGCTCTGTTTCCAAGGGATTTGAGGGAATGATTCAGGAGGAAATCTATCGGGAGTGGACGCGCCTCGCCCGGGAAACCGGCAAACCTCGCGCGGAGTTGGAGGCGGAAGCGGTGCGTCGTGGTTGGGCGCAGGGGTTGCGCCTGATTCAACGGATCGGAGCCAATGCGCGATACTTCACCGATACTTCGCAGAAGCCACCGATCGATGTCGCGGCGGGAAATTGCGCGGTGGGCGTGTGCATCGATTTCTATGGCCGTTATCAGGAGCAAAGCAGCAACGAACGCAGCGGGCAAAAACGGCTCGGCTATGTTTCGCCTCCCGGAGGCACCGTGCTTTCACCGGATCCGATCGCGCTCATGCGTGGCGCTCCGCACCGCGAAGTAGCCGTGGCGTTTATTGAATACACGTTGTCGATGGAAGGGCAGAAGCTGTGGAATTTCAAACCCGGTACGCCCGGTGGGCCCCAACGCTACACTTTGCGACGGATGCCGGTGCGGCGCGATTTTTATACGGAAGCTGCCTGGGTGCCATTTCGCGCGGACCCGGAAGATAATCCTTACGGTCCCGATCATACCTTGGTTTACAACCCGGCTTGGACGGGTGGGATTTTCCGGGAAATGTCTTTTGTGATCCGGGTGATGTGCCTGGATCTGCATCCGGAATTGGTGGCCGCGTGGCGGGAAATCATTCGCGCCGGGCAACCGGCAGCGGCGCTCGCGGTGCTGGAGGATCTATCGGCGGTGAGCTACGAACAAATGACCAGTCGAATTAAACCGGCCTTGAATTCCAAAAACAAGGTTGATGAGGTACGGCTCGCGAACGAGCTAGCCAGTCATTTTCGGCAGCAATACCTGAAGGCGGAGGCGATGGCGAAGACGGGGCGACGGTGAAGGCAGGGTGCGGGGCAAGCACCGCGTTTTCGCCAGGGGCTCAAATACGTATCGGCTACCCAATCTAACAAGATTCAGATTCCGTCGTAGGTGGTGCGCTTGCCGCACCACGATTACGTTGCGAGGCGAGCTCGCAACCTACCAAAACCCAGACGTTGCGAGGCGAGCTCGCAACCTACCAAACCCCAGACGTTGCGAGACGAGCTCGCAACCTACCAAAACCCAGACGTTGCGAGACGAGCTCGCAACCTACGGAACAAAGCCACCGGCACGGAGGCCTGTGGCTGCGTCAGCCCGCGAGCTCTGGTTGCCATTTCGGTTACCCCCGTCGAATGATTGGTATTATTCGCATTTGACGGAGAGGGGGTGGGGGGTAAGGTCCTCCCCGACACCCTGCAGTGTTCGAGGTGCTTTCATTAAACCGCTCTTTGCCTTTGTAAACATTTGGGAACTGCCAACAGTCGTGTGGATGCCAGGCCGTAAACCGGAAGGCTGAAACGCGGCGGGCGGTGCCCACCTTAAACTAAAAAGGACATGAGCCTTTGAGCATACGGCACAGGCGGGGTGTCATTATTTTATCCATGAATCCGAACTACTACTCCCTCATCCACGTCTTCGCGTTGTTTATTCTTTCCGCCCATACTTTCATGGCCTTTGCCAATCCGGCACCGGAAAACAAAAAGCGGACCATGATTGTCACCGGGATCGCGAGCCTGTTGGTGTTGATCAGTGGTTTCGGTTTGCTATCCAAACTGCACGCCAATCAGTTTTCCGGCTGGGTCATCGTTAAGCTCGTGTGCTGGCTGGGTCTTACCGCTTTGGCGGGCATGGTTTATCGTCGGCCGCACTTGCGCAGCACGCTCGCGCTCGTGGCGTTGTTTCTGACGCTGACGGCGTTGGTCATGGTTTATATCGTGCGCTTCATGTGAGTGCGGAATCGCTCTGCGGCTTATGGATAGATGACGCCGGGCTTGTGCATGTCTCGGTCGCCGATGGTACGGGCAGGCGTCTCGAGCGCGTGGAGCCTTACCGGCCTTTCGCTTGGCTCAAGGAAGCCCGTCCGGGTGAGGGAATCACCATCGAACAACTCAGTGGGGACGGAACCTTCAGTCATCTGGCCCACGCCGAAACGCTGGCGCAGTTGGAAAAATATCTGAAGGCAGCACCTGATGGGACGGCGAGAGATTTACTTAAGCCGTACGAGAGCCAGTGGCTGCTGCAACGACGGGCGCGGCTTTATGCGGACATGCACTTGGCGGAACTGCGCCGGTGTCAGCTCGATATTGAAACGGCGTGTGCCGAACCGGGCGGCTTCAGCGAGGCGCGCAACGAGGGTGATCGCGTGCTCGCCATCGGGCTCCAATGCGGGGAGCGACGCGAGTTGCTCGTGCTGGAAGAGGAGAGCGATGCGGGGGAAAAGCGGCTGCTGCTCGCCTTCAATGCGCTGTTGCGCGAGATCGATCCTGACATCGTCGAGGGGCATAATATTTTCAAGTTCGACCTCGATTACCTGCGGCAACGCAGCAAGCGCTGCAAGGTGCCGTGCGCGTGGGGTCGCTTTGGGCTGAAGGCGGAGTTTCGCAACAGCCGGATGAAGGTGGCGGAGCGATGGATTGATTTTTCCCGCTGCGACATGCCGGGACGTGCGGTCATCGATACGTATCTGCTCGTGCAACTGTACGATATCACGACGCGGGAAATGACCGCTTACGGGTTGAAAGATGCGGCGGTTTATTTCGGGGTGACGCCGGAGTCGGGGGAAGGGCGAACCTATATTCCGGGAGCGCAAATTCAGGAGGAATTTCGTCGCGACCGCGCCAGATTCCTCGCGTACCTCGCCGACGATTTGCGCGAAACCAAGGGAGTGGCGGATGTGCTGCTGCCGACTTACGTGGAGCAGGCGAGAGTCTTTCCGATTTTGCTGCAAGAGGCGGCGCTGCGCGGCACGGCGGGCAAGGTCGATCTGTTGTTTCTGGAGGAATATTATCATGCGCGGGCGAGTTGCCCGGCGCCGATTGAGATGGGCACGTTCGAAGGCGGCTTCACCCGGAGTTTTCAGGAAGGGGTTTTCAAGCAGGTGCTGCATTTTGACGTGGCTTCGTTGTACCCGAGTCTGCTGCTATTTATCGGCCGCAACCCGCGGCCGGATACGCTCGGAGTTTTTATTCCGATGCTGAAGCGGTTGCGCGAATACCGGTTGAAATACAAACAGCTCGCGAAGTCCGCGCCGACGGCGGCAGAACGCGACGAAGCGCAGGCCCGGCAGACCACCTTTAAGATTTTGATCAATTCGTTTTATGGTTATCTTGGTTTTTCGGGGGCGCGCTTTGGCGACGGCGAATTGGCGGCGGAAGTCACCCGGCGCGGACGCGAACTCCTGCAGGCGTTGATCGAGGAGTTTCAGAAACACGGTTGCACGATTCTCGAAGCGGATACGGATGGCATCTATCTATCCTCGGAGAAATTCTATACGCAGCCGGAAAAACTGCTGGCGTTGGTCGGCGGGATTTTGCCAGCGGGCATTGAACTGGAGTACGACGGCAACTACGACGCGATGTTTTGCTACAAGGCCAAGAATTATGCACTCGCTCAGGCCGGCGAGGTCATCATGCGCGGATCGGCCCTGCGTTCCCGCGGGATGGAACCATTCTTGAAGCGGCTCAGTGATCAGCTGATCGGGTATTTGCTCGGGGTCGTGCCGGAATCGCCGGCCGCGTTGGTGCAGGATTATCGGGCCAAGATCACTGCGCGTACCTTGCCGGTGTTGGCCTTGGCGAAATCAGAGACACTCAGTCAAAACCCCGAGGCCTACGGACAATGGGTGGCCGGGGGCGGCAAACCGCGGCGGGCGGCCGGCGAAGTGGCCTTGCTGATGACACCTCGGCCACGGATGGGGGAGCGGGTGAGCTATTATATTGGCCCCAAAGCCAAGGGACAAACGAGTGATTGGCAGCGGGCACGGCCGGTGGCCCACTATGATCCGGTAGGTTTCCCCTATGATCCCGTTTACTATTTGGAAAAAATTGAAGACTGGCTGGAACGTTATGGACGTTTCATTGGTCTTGCACCAGTAGTTGCCCAGCAGGAAATTACTTTCTAATTAATCATGCGATCCCGACTTTGTTACTGGTTACTCATCTTGGTCCCGCTTGCGGTTTATTTTCCGGGGGTACTGCGCGAATACGGGATGCGTGATGATTATTCGTATATGCGTGAGGCCAAGGAGGAGCAGGGCAAGATCGTCCGGGAAGTTACGGCGATGGGGCGGCCTTTTTATGGCGCGATGCTGGAGTCGTCCTATGCGCGGATAAAATCAGTGAATGATTTGAAGTTCCTGCGGATTGTGTCGGTGGGATTTTTGGTTTTGCTGGGCATCATTATCTGGCGGCACTTCGATACCAATGGCTGGCCTCAATGGGATGCTTTGGCGATGGCCTTGGTGATTATTTTGCTGCCGTCGGCCCAGATCAGTGTGGGGTGGGCCTTGGGTTGGCCTTGGATCTGTTCGGTTATTTTGAGCGTGGCAGGATTTTTGGCGGTTGAAACGGAGCTGTCCAAAGGGGGGCTCAAGCGCGGCATGGGCATCATGGGCGGAATCGCCATCTACATGCTCTCGGCTTTAATCTATCAACCGAACGCTCTGTTTACCGTCGTGATGATCGCGGCCACCGTGCTGCCCCGAATTCGCACCCGAACCCGCCGCGAATTACAAATCTGGTTCGGCTCACATCTCGCCTGCCTGTTTCTCGCGCTGCTGTTCAGTTTTGTTTTTCTCAAGGTGATTTTTTCCGGTGGTGGCGTCCAAGAATCCAGCCGGATTGTTTTTGAGAGTCATCCCTTCTCCAAGCTGCTCTTTCTCCTCGTGCACACCCTGCCGGATGCTTTGGGGCTCTTCGTCCTGCGTTGCGATTTCCATACTTTACCGGGCGCGATTTTCTTTTGGCTCACAGTCGCGGGAGTGCTGGCTTTTATCAGCTGGATTGCCCCGAGTGAACAGGAGAACGACGGCGGCAGCGAGCGCTTGAAGTGGTGGCTCTGTTTGGCGGTGCTGCCGGTGGTCGCGATGAGTATCACCATCATTGCGGCAGAACGGTCGACCGGGTATCGGACACTTTTCGCGCTTTCCGGTCTGGTCGTGGTGCTAGTTTTCGCCTGTCTGCGCCGTTTGCCGTTGGAGAAGGAGGTCGAACCGCGGGTGCGCTACACATTGATGGGCCTGATCGTCTTGGCGGCGGTTATTTTGGCCGCATGGAACACCAGTGAATCGCTGGCCAAGCCCCAAGCGCGGGAATGGAGTATTGTCCGGGATGCCGTGAGGAATGCTCGGTTTACCGAGAAAACCCGTTTCTTTTTTATTCAGCCCACGGTGGAAGATCGTTCCACCGATTTGGTGCATGGAGACGAATTCGGTTCCATGTCCGCCCTTTCAGAATGGGTGCCACAGGAAATGTTCAAAGCTGGTTTGCGCATTCGTTTTCCGAAAGGAGTGCCGAAGGGTTACAAAATTGAATTCGCTCAAGGCAAAGAGGTGCCCGCAGAAGGTTCTTACGACGTACTGATCGATATGCGCCAACTGAAGCGTTGGCGCGAGTGAAGGGGGCACACGTCCTCCCGTAACAAAAAACAATCGGTCGAGCCGGACCGCTACGTGGTCTGCGGCAGACACGCGATGACAACAACCGATTGAGTGTTCCTCGCTGTTTCCAGTGGGTAAAGCTTGGCAGCCGGCAACGACGCTTACCGAAAACATAAATCGGAGTGGCATTAACCGCTAATGGAATTTAGCAAGGGTTGAATTCTTGAAGAGGTGAGTGCGAGTGCTCGTCTCCGTCGGGTGGTTCCGGGATGCCTGCTGATCGCCGGCGGGATGACAGTCTGGGATCAGCTAACACCTCGGCCGGGATTAGGCAATTGGTGGGCGTCGGTTTCCACACCGACGCTCTGTCGCCGATGTGGAAATCGGCGACCACCCTAGGAAACAGCGGGCAAATCGAGGTTATCGCGCAAAGCCTAGAGGAGTGGGGTAGCGGCCGGTACATCCCGCGTGCGGGCCCGACCGTTTTCTTTCAGGTGAAAAGTCGGTCTGGGGGATTGGGTGGAACGATGCGAAACCGAGCAAGTGTCTTCCCTGCATCAGAGGCCGAGAGCCAAAATTTATTTCGTCTTATTGCTGCGCGCGACCACCCAATGAATGATGGCGGTGTCGTCCTGCATGTTTCGCCAGACCAGACTGAGAAACTCTGAGGGTAGAATATCATGGGTGTTGAAAAAACGCCGATCGCCACCGCAGCAAAACATGAGAGTGGCGGGAAGTTCGCCGCGCAGTTTGGCTTTGGCCTTGGGGATGATCCGGGGCAGCCACTCGAGCCCCAATACTTTATCGGTTTTCGACGGCATGGTGTCGGGGTCGATTATCTGAGTGGAAGATCGGCCCAACTGCACGTTGAGAAAGTAGTCTCGACGGACCAGCTCAATTGCGAGGGCGTTGTCATAGCCGGGTTCGGCGTAGTTATGATGATCTTCGGCATAATCGAACATGTTCTGCGCGGTCAGTCCGTTGGCCGACAAGAAGTCCAGCTCCTCCGCATTGAAAAAGGCGGGGATGTCTCGCTGCCCCGCTGTGTATTGGCGCAGGGCTTTGTCGTAGAGGGCGCGAAATTTGTCGGTAAAGTTATAAGAGGTCATGAGTACAGCCAAGCCACTCCGCGTACCGACGCAAGCGGCGGTTGCTCCCTCTCGCTGCGAAAATAAAGAACTGGCTTGACGAGGCTCGGACTCAAAAAAGGCCGGCAATTAAGCCGACCTTGGGTGCAGAGGAAGCGGGTTGATCGTCTTGGCGCACCGAGCATGCCCAAGCCAACCCTCAGCGTGAAGTTACTTCTGAGCGACGATCTTAACGCTTTCGAGGGCGACGTGATCGATGGGCGTACTCTTCTCGCCACCGCCACCGGATTTGGTCGGGAGGTTGGCGATCAGCTCCAGCACATCATCGCCAGCCGTCAGTTGACCGAACGCGGTGTACTGGCGGTCGAGAAACTTGGCTTCGCCGTGGCAAAGGAAAAACTGGGAACCGGCGCTGTCGGGATGTTGCGAGCGGGCCATGGAGATGACGCCACGAACGTGGGCCTTCTCATTGAATTCTGCTTTCACTTTCCAACCGGGACCGCCCGTGCCGGGCATGCCGGTCTCGCCTTTCTTTGTGTTCGGGCAGCCGCCCTGAATCATAAAGCCTTTGATGATGCGGTGGAAAGCCGTGCCATCATAGAACCCATCGCGGGCCAGCTTCTTGAAGTTTTCGACGGTCTTCGGCGCGACATCGGGCCAGAAGGAGATAGTCATTTCGCCGTAGCTGGTCTTGAAAACGGCGACTTCGTTGGAGGAGGAGGTTTCTTTGCTCATGGAAAGGCAAGAAGTCGCGCCATAGGCTCGTCGGCAAGAACCAAAAACAACCAATGCGCATCGCGCCGAAAGATTTCTCAAGAAGTGCGAGGCGGAATAGGCGGAAATGAGTATATTACCCGTCCAACCAAGGAGGAATTCATGAATACCCGTGAAAGTCGGCAAACGCTGAATCAGCGTGATCTCGACGAGCAAATCCGCCTACAGGCGTATGAGCTCTGGCAGCAGGAGAATTGTCCAATTGGCCGCGCCCTGGATCACTGGCTTGCCGCTGGTGATATCGTGCGTCGCCGGTACGGAGAAGTGGCGCGCGTCCGGTTGCGCCATCGGGAGAAAGTGCCTCTGCTGAATTTGGCTGAGATGGTTGAGACCGTTGAGGTACTGTGAGGGTTTGCTCGCAGGGCGGCGCGCCGCGCCGGGTGAGGGTCTGCGCGGATGGGGCGGAGCTGACTGTTGAAGTGGCACGGGGCTGATGACCCGTGGGGGGGCGGAACATGGTCGGGAGACCGATGACACAACGAGACGATGGGCGTTTGGTTAAATCGCCGCTTTGGCGTTGCACGGACGGAAACGACCCAGCAGTTCATCAGCGAGGCGTGGCTCACAGCGCGCCGCCTTCATGCGTTTCGCCTCCGTCACTCTGCAAAATTTCCGCAACCTCCCGCTCGTGCAAACGAAGCTGGTGGGGCAGCGGACGTTTTTGGTGGGTCCCAACGGGCAGGGGAAAACAAATTTTCTGGAAGCGCTCGGCTATGTGACAGCGTTGCGCTCGTTCCGCGGCGCGGAGCCGCGGGCGCTGGTGGGGATTGGTCAGCCGGAGGCGGGGATGGGTTTCGTGGTTGAGCACGAGCAATTCAAAGAAAGCAAAATCACGATCACTTTGGGAGCCGAGGGGCGCACGGTGGAGTGGGAGCAGGGCAAGGTAACGCGGCTGGCGGATTTTATTGGGAAATTTCCGACGGTGGTTTTCTCCTCGCAGGACAGCCAACTGTTACGCGGCACGCCGTCGCTGCGGCGGCGCTGGCTCGATCTCACGCTCGCCGCCATGGAGGGAAATTATTTCAGCGCACTGCGAAATTACACGCGGGCGGTGGCGGAGCGGAACATGCTGCTCAAGCAAGGCGCGCGCGATGCGGGGCAATTGGCGGCCTTTGAAAACGAGGCAGCAGGGCATGCGGTCAAAGTCGTCGCGGCGCGTCATGCCGGCGTCGCGGAGTTGAGCGAATATTTTAAGGAAGCCCACGCCCGGTTGGTGCCCGAGGCGCGCACGGAAACCGCCGCGCTGCTTTATGCGCCCGATACGCCGGCGACGACGCGGGAGGAATTTGCGGTTCTGCTGGCGAAGGCGCGGCCACGGGATGCCGTGTTGAAATCAACTGAGCGCGGACCGCACCGGGACGATATTGAATTCGTGCTAAGTGGTCGGCCGGCGCGGAATTTTGCGTCCGAAGGGCAGCAGCGTTGTCTTGTGATGGCGTTGCGACTGGCGCAGGCGGCGTATTTTAAGGATAAAGGAAAAATCGAGCCGGTGTTGCTGTGCGATGATGTACTCGGCGAACTCGATCCAGCGAGGCGGATGCGTTTCTGGGCAGCCATGGAAGGTGAGCCGCAGGTGATTGCCACGGGAACGATTCCACCGGAAGGGGATCGGCGGTGGCACATTTTGCAGGTGGAGGCGGGAAAGATTTACTGACTAAAACTTAGCGTTGAAGAGTCCGATGAGTTGGGTCGTAAACAGAGAATGAATATGTCCGTCGGCTCACCGCGCGCACTCACCAAACCAGGACAATGCGCACCCAACCCATTTGTTAGCTGTATAATACGAGTTGCCTGCCACGGCTCTCAATCACAGCAGTAATTAAATCGAATGGGAATATTTACTTGATAATAGGTAAAAGACCCTAGATCATTTCTCTCGTGAGATTAAACCTGCCATTCAATCGAACCCTTTGCCTCGCCATCTTTTTTCTGCGGATTGGCGGGCTGGCTTATGGGCAATCGGCGACCGGTATATTCGGACTGTATTATACAGGCGTTGATAACAACGCTTCGGTATTGGCCGGCGGAGCGCAGGATTCGCATTGGACTGTCTCATATGCAAGGGTGAACAACACCAATTATACGGGCAGCACCACTTACTCAGGATCTTCGTATGTTTTGAGTTCTAGTTATATTGATGCCAACTACGTGCCTAACACGTCCACGTCGAAATGGATTACCGCACCAGGAGCCAGCACTCTCGCTACTGGGGGAACGGTGAATATCGGCGGTGACTATTTGCCGGGCAACGGTACGACCAGTACGAAACCCAATCCAAACAGCGCTTATTACGTTTATCGGCTGGCTTTTACTATTACGGGTTCAGGTGCCGAGGGTACCGCTGTTTCCAACAATGTTTCGATTTCACTCACGATTGCGGCTGATGATCAATACTCCGTGTACGTCAATCCAACCAGTGCTCCTACGGTCAATAATAATGGAGCGATCAATGCTGGTGGAACGAATTCATCCTCGGGGTGGGTCACTCGCGCGTGGGATAATATCACTGCGGTTGCATTGCAGGACAATTTCGGTGCCAACAATGCAAACTTTGTGATCGGCACCAATTATCTTTATGTGGTGGTGGCTAACACGAACAGCCTAACTGGCACGAGTACATCAGGGGCACTCAATCCCAGTGGTCTTCTCGTCTATCAAGTAGGTTCAGCCATGACGATCGACGGCGTGGTTGTGCCAGAAGTGGGCACTTGGCTGCCTGTGGTGCTGGGACTGGGTTTATTTTTCCGGCGGCGCTTTTTCGGGCGTTCCTCGACGACGAGTTAAAGAGTGACTGCAAGTAGAACTAGATCTGACGTAACCACAGGCCCATACCGCGCCGAAGCCAGCAAAGGCAGGTCCGTGTCGGTGGGATTGAGGTAGGTTGCGAGCTTGCCTCGTTCTGCTGGCCAGCAGAATGAGCGCGGCGCGGCGAGCGCGCCACCTACCCCGGCAGGCAGAGACCAGTCTTCGCCAAAGCTACGACTCCGGCGAGCGCCTGCCGCTAAGGCTGACTAATCGCCTAGGGCGGTCTTGATCACTTCCTGCGCTTGCGTGGTGAGTTCGTCGGGGGCGAGTTTATCGAGCAGAAGTTTTGCCTCGGACTTGTGGCCAGTTGCGGCGAGAGCGAGTCCATAGGCAAACGAGAGCGCAGTAGATTTTTTCACTTCTGTTTTCACGGGCGTCAGCAACGTCAGCGCTTCCTCCGGTCGACTTTGGGCGACGAGCACGAAGGCCAGCGTGCCGAGATAGAGCTGGTTCTGCGGTTCGCGAGCGAGATTCTCCCTCGCCAGTTTCTCGGCGAGTCGCTCTTCGCGGTGGGTGAGCGCGGCGAAGAAGGCGAAGTTGTTGGCGATGGCGGCGTCTTGCGGACGCAAGGAATGCAGACGGCGAAAAACCCGGTACTGGCCCTCGGCTTCGCGCTGGGTCTGATAATAGCGCGCGAGGGTGCCGAGAGCTTCGGCGGCGTTCGGACCTTCCTGTTCGGCGGCGCGCCACCAGAGGGCCACGGCATTCTCGGTGCGGCCCCAGGAGAAAAGCGTGGAGCCGGCAAAGAGCGCGTGCACGCCGTTGAGCTCCGCGTGACTGTAGAGGGTTAGCCAAAGTTCTTTGGCTGCGGCGTCGTCGTTCAAGGCGCGCGCGGCTTCGAGCCCGTACATCCAGCGCAGAAATTCCACGTCTTTGCCCCAACTGGTGTTTTGCGTCAGCTCACGCAGGGCCGGCCAATCAGCGACGACCCGCAATGCCTCTGCGGCGACCACAACGACGGGTGGGCGTTGCAGTCCTTGTGGCGGCAGGGTTTTCAGCCAGCGCACCGCCTCGGCGCTGCGCCCGATCTGGTTGAGCCAGCCGAGCAGTTGAGCGGCGGCTTCGGGTGTGACTGCGTGATTTTTTTCCAGTGTCGCGATCGCCTCCGCGAAACGCACGGCATCGGACTGCGACAACGCGAGCAAGCAATTCGGCATGTCGGCCACCGTGCATCCGGGATGAGCCTGGAGTGCCACGGCCCATTTTAGCATCGCGGGTTTTTCCTGCCGGCCCTGCGCAGCGGCGAGCAACGCGCGCAAACTCACGACGCCCCACTCACGATCGGCGGACCATTTGCTGAGGTAGTTTATCCCGCGTTGCCGTTCGGCCGGATCGGTGGCGTTGAGCAAAATAATGCCCAACGGCACTTCGTTCACCGCCAGCGGGCTGTCGAGCGAGAGCGCGGTTTCGAAATGGTGTTTCGCGTCGGTGAGGCGTTTTTCCCGGCGGGCGAGTTCCCCGAGGATGCGTTGGGCGTGGGGCGATTGGCTGACTTGCGCGGGCGTGAGAGTGGCCAGTGCCTCTTTGGTTTCCTTTGTCATTTCGGCACGGAGCGCTTCGGCGGCCCACGTGATGGCGAGGTCGGGATTGCCCGGATCGCGCAAGGAAGCTTGATGGGCGAATTCTGCCGCCTGGGGTTTGTTGCCGCGCAGACGGGCGAGTTCGGCGGCGAGCTGCCAGGTCTCAGGACGTTCGGGGGCGAGGGAAATGGCCCGGCGCAACGATTCGGTGGCGTTGTCCAATTTGCCGGCGTCGATCCATTGCCGGGTCACTTTGAGCGCGGTGCGTTTGTACCACCACGGCGAACCCCAGTGCCAGGCGGCGGCCGTCACGAGGGCGAGCGTGAGCGAAAGATAGAGCGAAAGCCGCAGCGCGCGGTGCGCTTCAAAATAATCCAGCAGACGCCACCAACGATCACGCAGGTCGAGGGCGGTGAGTTTTCGCCAAGCGCGTTGCAGGCGATTCGGAAAGGGCGTCACGGTGCGCTCGGCGGGGAGATTCTGGGCGGGGCGTTTAGGTTTCATCGGCTGCAATCTAAGCGGCCAAAGCTGATCCGCACTTGAGTGATTTAACAAGCGGGAAGACGGGCAGGGGTCGGTGCGGGGAGCGTGCTTTAAAGGAATCGGAAAATAGACGGTCAGAAACACTCAGTGGGAGGTAGCGCGCTGGCCGCGCTATTCTGCTGTCCAGCAGAACGAGGCGAGTTCGCAACCTACGGACGAAGTAGGTGTGGGCTCAGTGGTGGGAGCGCCCTGCAAAACATCGGTCCTTGGCGGTGCAACCGTGAATTCCCTCTGGGCGCGCCGAGAATGAATCAGCCCTGCTCCCAATCGAATGACACGAAATATTCCGCTTCTTCTTTCGCGCGGAGCCGTGTAGTTCTCGGTTTCACTTTATGGCACGACGTTCTGTCCGGGATTTATGGAAGGCAAAGATTGAGGGAAAACTCGCGGCTCCCTCGTGGCCGGATGCGCCCACCTTAAATCGGCCCGTGTTCGCGGGGCGCGTGCTGGGGATCGATCCGAGTTTGCGCGGAACCGGTTTGGCGTTGATTGAGTTTGTCGCCGGACGGCAGCCGGTGTTGTTGCGCTGCCAGACAGTGAAGGTGGCGCAGAAATATTCGCTGGCATATTGCCTCGCGGAGATTCATCGCGCCGTGACGGCCTTCGCGGTGGATTTTGATCCGGAGCATGTCGCGCTGGAGCAGACGATTTTTGTGCAGAATGTGCAGACGGCGCAAATTCTCGGTGCGGCGCGCGGTGCGGCGATCGCGGCGGTGGCGCTGCACGGGAAAGAAGTGCACGAGTATCCGCCGTTGCGCGTGAAACAGGCGGTCGTGGGCGCGGGCCGGGCGAGCAAGGAGCAGATGGCGCGCACGGTGATGGGCTTGCTGGGGCATGGCCGAACGTTGGCGTTCGACGAGGCGGATGCCGCCGGCGTGGCTCTGTGCCACGCGTACACGTGGCGCGGGTGAAGGGGCGTGTTCAGCTCGGCACTTTGCGCAGATGCTGCTGATGTTTATAGAGCGTGTAACCGACGCCGGTCACTCCGCTCAAGACGGCGGGAAAGATCAACGTATCGTAGCCGAAGCGCCCGTAACCGAAAGTGCCGATGACGCCGCCGGCGAAAAATCCGAGGAAGAGCACGCCGTAGATGCGGAAACGAAACCAGTCGACGGATGTGCCGCGCAGAAAGTGGCCACAGGCTATGCCGAGGTCGGTCACCATCCCGGTGATGTGGGTGGTGCGCATGGTCGAGCCGCTGTAAGTGGTGACCATCGCGTTTTGCAGGCCGCAGGCCAGAGCCGCGAGATAGTCGCCGGCGCTGGAACCGCGACGCAGGAAATACACCGCGAGAAACAGGGAGGCTGATTCGAGCGAGAGGGTGACGCCGTAGCGGCGGCCGATAACGCAGCGTGCTTTGCCGGATAATTGCGCCGCTGATCAGGCAGCCGAAGAAAAAGGCGGCGAGAATAGCAAAGGCGTGAAACGCGATCCCGTAGTTGGCCTGGGCCAGTTCCATGCCGAGCACGGTAACCGAGCCGGTCATGTGACTGAGCGCCTGGTGGTGCTGGCCGAGAACCCCCACTGCGTTGATCGCGCCGGCGGTGGTGGCGAGGACGAGTCCGCCGGAATAAACCCAGCCGGGCGTGGTGGTGTGGCGAATCATTGTGTTTGATCAGTCGGGTGAGCAGATGCCTGACCGATTTCAATGATTTCCCGGGCACGCGCGAGAGCGTCGTCGAAATGCGCCCGGATATTAGGCCGGCCCAGTCGTTCGATGAAACCTGCTTTCACCATCATATCGAGTGGCTGACGGTGCGGGCCGCTCAGAATGACGGTGCCACCGGTAGCTTGCATGCGCTCGACGATGCTTTCGAGGGCATTCAGCGCGGTGGCATCCATGGCCGGAACCAACTGCATGCGTAGAATTAAAATTTTCGGCAACAGTCCGGTGCGCAGCAGGGCGTCTTCCATTTTTTCGGCGGCACCAAAGAAGAATGGCCCGAAGATGCGATACACCACCACGCCGGGAGGGATGTCTTTGCCGTGGGCGATTTGCTCGTGAGTTTCGAGTTCGTCGCGCGCCGTGACCTCGGTGATCTCGGTGGTTTCAGCGATGCGTTTGATGAAGAGGATTGCGGCGAGAACCATCCCGACCTCGACGGCGATCACGAGATCGAAGATCACGGTGAGCGCGCAGGTCGTGAGCAGCACCACTGAGTCACTGCGCGGCATTTTGCGGAGGCGGGTGAGTTCGTGCCACTCGCCCATGCGGAAGGCGACGACGACGAGTACGGCGGCAATGGCGGCCATCGGCACGTACTGGGCGTAACGCGAAAAGAACAGCACGATTAGCAGGAGGGTGAGGGCGTGGACGAGGCCTGCGACCGGGGTGCGACCACCGGCCTTGACGTTGGCGGAAGTGCGGGCGATGGCCCCGGTGACGGGCAGGCCGCAGAAAAAGGGACAGGTAATATTGGCCAAGCCTTGGGCGACCAACTCGGTGTTGGAATCGTGCCGGTCATTGATCAGGCCGTCCGCGACCACGGCGGACATCAACGATTCGATGGCGCCGAGCAGCGCGATGGTGGTGGCCGGGCCGATGAGTTCGCGAATCCGCTCAAGGGAAATTTGCGGCCAGAGGAAGGGTGGCAGGCCGTGCGGGATAGCGGCCGGGCCGAATTGTGAGCCCACGGTGGCAACGCCGAGCGTCTTGTCCCAAGCAAGCAAGGCGACGAGCACGGCCGAGCCGATCATGGCGATGATGGCTCCGGGAATACGTTCGGCATGAAGTTTTCCGCGAAATTTCGGCCAGAAGAGAATGAACAAAGCGGAGGCGAGTGCGATCAACAGCGTGGGGAAATTCAGGCCGGGCAAGTGAGTGATCAGCCAGGGAAGTTTGGCGGTGAATTCGCCGGGTGGTGGCGTGGTGCCGCTGAGGCCGAAAAATTGATCAGCCTGCCCGACCATCAGCGAGATTGCGATTCCCGTAGTGAAGCCGCTGGTCACGGGATAGGGGATAAATTTGATGATGGTGCCCAGCCCGCTGAGTCCCAAGACGACGAGAATCATCCCGGCCATAATCGTGGCGAGGAGCAGACCATCGTAGCCATGCGTACGCACGATCTGGGAAACGATGATGACAAAGGCGGCGGTCGGTCCGGAGATTTGCACGCGACTGCCACCGAGAAGCGAAACAATGAAACCGCCGATGATCGCGGTGAAAATGCCAATGGCGGGCGCAGGAAAGGGTGTGGTGCTGCCTGGCGGGATACTGGCCACGCCTAAGGCGAGGGCGAGGGGGAGGGCAATTAGTCCAACGGTGATGCCAGAAACGGTGTCAGTCATCGCCTGCTGCTTGGTGTAACCTTGACGCAGCGTGGTGAGAAGACGTGGACGAAATCTCAACGGTGGCAATGGCCAATAGCTCGAGAGATCGAAGAGTTTCTTCATTGGTATTGGGCCTGATGACGACTGATCGTTGGTAGCCTAGCCTTGGTGATCCAGGTATTCAATACCTGTGCGCAGAATTTTCGGTTGACCCCTGTGCGACAGCCATGGGAGAGGGGCCTGATCATCAGGCCTGCGTTGCCCGGCGGACCGATTCACTCATTTGCCGAGCACGGTGCGGATTATCTTTCCGAGGTCGCCGATGCGATATGGTTTGGTGAGATAGCCGCAGAAGCCCATGTCAAGGTACTGCCGGGCCATGTCGTCGATGTCGTAGCCGCTGGCGATGATGGCGCGGACGTCGGGATCGAGTTCGCGCAGAAGCTTGAAAGTTTGCTCGCCACCCATGCCGCCAATAATGGTGAGATCCATGATGACGGCGTCGTACGGCCGGCCGATGGTGAGGTAGCGTTGGTAGAGTTGGATCGCCTGCTCGCCGTTGACGGCGAGGTCAAATTTGTAGCCGAGGCCTTCGAGCATGCCGCCAGTGAGCGCGGAGATATTCTCGTCGTCGTCCATGAAAAGAATCCGGCCCGTATCAAAGCGGACGCTGGTGGGCGCGGGCCGGGCTTCGATTTTCTCCGGCTGGTCGGCATGGGGAAGACAAACGGTGAAGGCCGTGCCGATACCGACTTGGGAGGCGATACCGAGCTGACCGCCGTGGTTTTTGACGATAGAGAGAACCGTGGCGAGTCCCAGACCGGTGCCGGTCTTTTTCGTGGTGAAGAAGGCATCGAAAATTTTCCCCAAGAGTTCGGGCGGGATGCCGCTGCCATCGTCGCGCACCTCGATGCTCACGTAGGGGCCCGCCGGGAGTTTGGCGAGTAGGTCGCTGTCCTGTTGTCTGACGTTGCTGGCCGTGATTGCGATATTGCCCTGTCCGCTGGCCATGGCCTGGACGCTGTTGATAATAAGATTTTGGAAGACCTGCAAAATTTGAGCGCGATCCACGCAGACGGTAAAGGTTTCGGGTGGCACCTGCAGATCGATCTTCACCGCGGATCCGGCGGCGGCCAGACGGACGGCATCGGCCAGAATGTCCGCCGGTTTGACGACTTGGCGAACTGCCGTGCCGCCCTTCGAGTAGGTGAGCAATTGTTTGCTGAGACCCTTCGCGGCGAGACAGGCAAGCTCACTATTTTTCAGTCCTGAGGAATCAAGCACGTCCTTCGCCAGTGAGATGCCGCCGAGAATGGTGGTGAGCAGGTTGTTGAAATCGTGTGCAATTCCGCCGGCCAGTTGACCGAGCGCCTCAAAGCGATTCGAACGTACCAGCTCTTCCGGCGTGAGGTTCATTTCCGCTGGATTGCGAAATACCACGAGGGCGCCGTTGGGTTTGCCGGTGGGGTCGCACAAGGCCCGGGCGCTGAAGGCCACCGGTACGGGAGAAGGCGCCCCGGTATCGAGGGAAAACTCGGTGGAAAGCGGGGTGGGCTCGCCGGTGATCAGGGACTTGTCGACGGGATTTTCTCCGGGGAGGCCGCTCATCCGATGCACCAGCCGAAAAAGATCGGCGGCGCGCTGGTCGTGACATTGCTCCGTGGTGCGGCCCAGCAATTGCTCGGCTTTCGCGTTGAGGAAAACGATCTGGCCACTGGCATTGGCGAGCAGTACCGCCTCGTGAATTTCTGTCATGAGAGCTGCCAAATGTGCGGGAGGCAGACTGGATCCGCCGAAAGTCGCCATCGGTTCCTCTTGCGTGGGCAGGGCGAAACCGAGCACGCGTTGCAGTCCCTGGCGGCGGGAAATCTGCCGGACGATGCCGGCGTGAACCAACACATCGTGGCCCTCGCGGTGACGCAGTCGCAATGTATCGAAATACGCGGCTTGATGGGGATGGCGGGCCAGGAAATAGGCTTGGGTTCCGCGCAGGGATTCATCGGACGGCAAAAACCGGAGAAAAGATTCCAGCGTGTTGGGCAGATCGTTTTCCTTGTAACCGAGCAGTGACTTGAGGCCCGGCGAGAGCCAGCACCGCTCATCAATGAACTCGAGATCGAAGACGCCGGCGCGACCGTGAGCCGTGAGTTGGAGCAGCCGCTCTTCGGCGTGGAGGCTGACTTCCTCGAATTCCTTGCGATCGGCGATATCGAGGTGGGCGCCGATGACGCGTTGCAGGACGCCATCGGAACCATAGAGCTGCAGACCGACGCTTTGCACCCAGACGTAGTTGCCTTTGGCGTGCCGCATACGGAATTCGAGCGAGAACTGCCGGGTGCCGGTGGCGCCGCTGCGGATTTGCTGATCGGGAGAAGCCGCCGAATCATCGGGATGAATGAGCGTTTGCCACGTATCGTGGGTATTCGGCAGGGCGGTGTCGGCGTACCCCAGCATGCGCTTCCAGGCCGGGGAATAGTAGATCTCCTTTTTTTGGAAGTTCAGATCGAAAAACCCCAGTGGGCTGTGTTCATAGAGCTGGATGAGGAAATTATCGCTGGTGGTTGCCGGCGTGGCGAACGGCGAATTGGTCCGCACCGGGAGAGTGGGGGCGATGGCCTGGGGCGGCAGGGAAATAAAGGCGAAATAGCTGACAGGGACGTCCCCGGCTTTTTCGAGGCGCACCAAGGAGTCGAAGGGTGCGGCCTCTTTGGGTTGGAGCTTGAGCGTGACGGGTTGCTGCTGAGCAATCGCGAGCAGCACTTCCCACTGAGATTGGACCCAGCCGGAATCGCGCGAGACCACATCAAAGGTGAAGAGATTGGGGAAAAGCTCATGCACCAATTCCGTAGGGGATGCTTGCCAGAGCGCATGGGCCGCAGCACTGGCCACTTGAATGCGACCATCAGTGTCGAGCAGGAGAACGACGCTGCTCCCGCAGGTCGGATTATTATTCGCAGCAAGTTGTGCCGAGGGGTGGTTCAATCCTGTAATCATTAGTGCGATAAGTTCACTCCATCAAGAACCCATCCTTCCAAAGAGGTTCCCTTACCTCGTTTTTAAATTAGTTAGCCGCCACATGGTGCGCGGCATCAAGACAGCGAACAACCATAAGCCCGTGGCTGGCAGGTGCCGGCCGGCAGCGCGTTCAGCGTCCGAGCGCTTGGGTAATTGCTTCACCGATTTCAGCGACTCGATAGGGTTTGGTGAGATAACCACTGAAACCTTTTTTCAAGATGAATTGCTGGGTTTTCTCGTCGTTATCATAGCCACTGACGATGATCGCCCGGACTTTAGGGGAGAGTTCGCGCAAATGTTTAAACGTCTCCTCGCCACCCATCCCGTCAATAATGGTGAGATCCAAGATAACGAGATCGAATAGTCGGCCAAGATTGAGGGCGTTTTCAAAGCTTTTGATCGCTTCGGCTCCATTTCGTACCAGTTCGAATTCGTAACCGAGTGTTTCCAACATCGTGCCCGTCAGGTAGGAAATATGCGGATCATCATCCATGAACAACACCCGACCCGATTTTATGCCGCGCGGTGGAGTGGAAGCGGTCCGACTTTGCGCTTGTTGCATCGGCGGTAAAGAGGCTGTGTTCAGTTTGGTGCTGCCCTTGGCTCTACTAGCGATAGGGCTGGCTGATGAGGAGGAGGTGGCCGAGGTGGGGATTGATGAAGACACGTGATAGGGTAGAGGTGAGCCTCGGTGTTAGTTGACTCTGGCTGGAATCCGAGCGCAGAAACGCCTCGGCCCTCTCGCCGGCTTACTTTGAAAAAGCTTTTACCTAAACTCTGGGGGGTACTGCCTAGTCACGGGTTCTCAATCGTGCCAAATTGATTCCAGTGCCGAACGCGTCGGGTTAGAAAATCGATCCAGACGGGCTGATCGTTGAGGCAGGGAATATGCTGAAACCATTTGCCACCGGCGGCCATGAAGTCTTCCGAACCTTCAACACGGATCTCTTCCAAGGTCTCCAGGCAATCGGTCACGAAGGCGGGAGTAATTACAAGGAGACTCTTTTTTCCTTCTTGGACGAGCCGTTTGAATTCGAAATCCGTGTAGGGCGTCAGCCAAGGCTCACCGACGATTCGGGATTGAAAGGAGATCGACCACTTGGCCGGATCAAGTCCGGCTTTTTTGGCGAACAACTGGGTTGTCCGCGTAATCTGCGCCTTGTAGCAGGTGGCATGGGCCGGTGAGGGAGTGGTGCAACAATCCGCCGTTTTCTGGCAGTGCGCACACGAACTGTCGGCTTTGGTGAGATGGCGGACGGGAATACCATGATAACTGAAAAGCAGGTGATCGTGCGGTTGCGCGAGATAGGGACGAGCACTCGCGACCAAGGCCTCAATATAGTCGGCGTCGCCAAAGTACGGGAGCACGCAGTCGATGCGCAGGGCGGGGGCTAAGCGGGTGGCTTCGCGCCGGACCTTGGCCACCACGGTTTCCCAACTCGACATGGCGTAGTGCGGATATTGAGGAAACAGCAGGAGGTGCTCGATGCCGTCGCTTGCGAGTTGACGCAATACTTCGGGTATCGAAGGGCTGCCATAATTCATCGCGAGTGCAATGGGCAGATCTCCGGTGCTTTTTTGCAGCGCGATTTGGGTGCGGCGGCTGGTGACAATCAGCGGCGAGCCTTCCGGCGTCCAGATACTCTCGTAGGCCTGGGCCGAGTTGGCCGCCCGACGGGGAATAATGATTTGGTTGACTAAAATGCTGCGGAGTAGGGGTGAGGAGGGCCGGTCGATCACGCGTTCGTCGCCCAAAAATTCGCGGAGATAACGCTTCACGTCCGTGACGGAAGTCGAATCAGGGGAGCCAAGGTTGAGGAGCAAAACAGCGCGTTTGGGCATGCGGGTTTCATTCAAGTTCGATTGAGCGAAAAATGTCAAACGAGGTCATGGAGCTAGCGTAGCACCACGCCGGACTTTCTTGGGACGTGGTCGCGGTCGGAGACGAAATACTCCCATGATTTGGCTCGGCTCACCGGATATCTGTGCTTAACTCGGATGCCTAATGGTCGATTATCCAACTATCGCCTTTGAATTCAAAACTGCGACGGCGTTTTGCCTGCGTGGTTCACTATTAAAACATTGAGCCCAGACGCACCACTAGGCCGATTTGGAGTTATCCCCGCACTCGCGGGGGTCTTGGGATGGCCCGGTTTGGCTCACGCGGCAGATGCCATTCAAGAACTGAGCCTGTTGAATGGTGGGAGTGTGGTGGCAGCCATCCTTCTTACTGGATTGTGCGTCGTGTTATTCTGCCGGTTGCTCCAGGAGAAAAAAGACAAGAACGCGGCTCAGGCTTTCCGACAGATCACTTCGCTGATTGAGCACACCGATTGCATTCTTTGGGAGGCACGCGTGAAAATGAATCCGACGGGCTGGCATTGGGACCTGAAGTTTCATCCCACCGCCTTCTCGCGGCGATTATTTGGTGATCTGTCTGCGGCCGCCCAGATGAAACTATGGCATGACATGCAGAGCTTGGAAAGAGAAGCCATGCATCGTCGGGCCAGGGAAGCGTTCGAGCAGAAACGAGCCGGCTATGAACAGGATTTTCGAACCGTCTGGGAAGGTCGCACTCTCTGGCTCCACGAAAATGTATCCATTAACGTTCTGGGCTCAGGTGAGTTTTGGCTGATCGGATTGGTGTCGGACATCACCGCCCAGCGGGAGGCCGCCGAGGCGCAGCAGGTGAGTGAGACGCGACTCACTCATTTGCTCGAGCGAACGGACACTATTCTTTGGCAGGCTCAATATTCCCGACAACCCGATGGGGTTATGGCTTGGTCCAAATTTTTCATTCCGCCTTCGCCTCTTTGTCGGCGCATCTTCAATCGGGAGCCTAGCGAACAATGGGGCTTTCTGTGGTGTGAGATTGGCGTCCCCGAAGAACTCGAAATGAAGCAGCGTTCGGAGGCGGCACTTAGCGATGGCTCATCCGGTTACAGCCAGATATTTCACGTCCCCAAACCGGAAGGGGATATCTGGTTGAGCGAACACGTGAGCATTCAGGCGAATGGGGTCGGTCACTGGGATATGGTTGGGATCATTACGGATATCACGGCGCGCCGGGCTGCGGAAGTAGCGCAGCAAGCAAGCGAGGGTCGCCTGCGGGAGTTATTGACCCGGGCGAATTGCTTGCTCTGGGAAGCCACCGTGGAAATGACCCCGGAGAACTGGAGCTGGCGATCCAGTATTCAACCGTCCTTGCTCTGTCAGAAATTATTTGGTGCGCTGAAACCACCGGATGAAGTGGGCTTGTGGGGGAGTTTTGAAATTCCGGAATTGGACGAAATGAACCAGCGCGCTCGTTTGACACTGAGCAGTGGTCTGCCGGGTTATGAGCAAATTTTCCAGATCATCAAAAAGGATGGAACGGTGATCTGGATTCAGGAAAGTGTGACCATCAAATCGCTCGCGCAGCCGGGGCTTTTCTCGCTCGTGGGTGTCGCCACGGATATCACGGCACAACGGTCAGCAGAAATCGCCCGCCTTTCGAGTGAGGAGCAATTGAATCAATTGCTGACGCACGCCAACTGCATGCTGTGGCAAGCGGACGTTATAAAAAATGCCGACGGCGAATATGTCTGGGAGTGGTTTGTACCGAAGTCGGAACTCTATCGTCGGATCGCCGGCGAGTATCCGTCGAGCAAGCCCAACATGCCCTGGGGGCGGGTGAAGGTGCCGGAATTTGCGCAAATCGAGACAAAGAGTCGGCACGCGATGAGCCATAATCTGCCCCAATATGAACAGGAATTTCGGGTGATTCTGGGGGAGGAGGTGTTGTGGATACATGAACAGGTTTCGGTGTCTCCGCGGGGAGACAATTGTTGGAAACTGGAAGGAGTCTGCATCGACATCACCGCCAAGCACCGGGCGACTGAAGCCCAACGAGCCAGCGATGCCCAACTGGGTCGGCTGTTGGATGTGGCTCATTGCATGGTGTGGGAAGCCGAAGTGACACAGCGCGCGGATGGCACTCTGGCATGGGATCATTTTATGCCGCGCTCGGCGCTTTACCGGAAAATATTCGGCGAAACCAAGGAAGTCAGATTGCTCTGGCATACCAAAAATGTACCGGAATTGGAGGAGATGAGAAAGCGGAGCCTCGAAGCGGTCAAGTCGCATGCTCTCGGTTATATGAGTGAATTTCACGTGGTGTTACCCGAGGGAGATCTGTGGTTGCGGGAAGACGTCACGATCAAGTGGCAGGAATCGGGAGCGCTCAGAATGATCGGCGTCGTGACTAATATCAGTGCCCGGCGCGTGGCCGAAGCAGCCGTCCGCGTTTCGGAGCAACGCTATCGTACGCTTTTCCAACACACTCCGGTGGCGATCATCGAAGCCGACTTTACGCAGGTGGGTGATTGGTTGGAGGGATTAAGAAAATCAGGAGTGCAGGATATCGCCGCGTGGTTTGAGGCTGATCCGACCCGGGTGCACCACGGGGCCAGTTTGGTCCAACTTACCAATATCAACCGAACCGCTCTGGATCTGTTCCGAACGAAATCAGCGGATGCCTTGCGGCGGCGGCGACACCTTCTGGAAACACCCGACTCGCTGCACGTTATTCAAACTGCCTTTATTGGGCTTTGGGCCGGGCGCACGAGTCTGGAGTGTGAACTGGTGATGCACGATGTCGAGGGCACGGACCGGCACATGAATCTCCGCTGGTGGATTGGGCGCAAAGATTCAGGCATCGATCTGACGCAGACTGTCATGGTTTACATTGATCTGACTGAATTAAAAAAAGCCGAAGCTGAACTCGCCACCGAAAAAGAACGGTTGGCGGTGACCCTGCGCGCGATGACGGAAGGGGTGATCACCACCGATGAGGCGGGACGAATTCTCTTTCTCAATCCGGCCGCAGCCACCTTGTTGGAATGGGACGCCGAACAGGCGATTGGTCGGTTGGTAACGGAGATCTGTGTTTTCCAAAACAATCGTGACGGCTCGGGGGTGGAGGTGCCGATCTCGCGGGTCGCCCAAGGCGACGTGGTCATAAATTTGCCCTTGCAAACGAGATTGGTCACCCGGAGTGGAGTGCACAAAATGGTGGAGGGATGCTGCGCCCCCATTCACTCCGCCGCGAGCAAGGTGATGGGCGCGGTCTTGGTTTTTCGCGATGTCACCGAGCATGAGCGACTGGAAGAAGAGCTTGTCCGGGCCACCCGACTCGAATCAGTCGGTGTGTTGGCCGGAGGTATTGCGCATGATTTTAATAATATCCTGACCGCCGTCATGGGAAATATCGCGCTCGGAATGCTGGATGTGCCGGCGGATTCCCCGACCGGCGTAAGTCTCAAGGCTGCGGAAAAAGCCGCGTTGCGGGCGCGGGATCTGACCCAGCAATTACTCACCTTTGCCAAGGGCGGGGAACCCGTACGTACGGCCGTCCAACTGGAAACCATCATCCGGGAGATGATCACTTTCTCTCTGCATGGTTCGCCGGTGAAGGCGATGTATGAATTTTCACCCAATCTTTGGCCGGCCGATGCCGACAAGGGTCAGATCGGCCGGGTGGTGCAAAATCTCGCGATCAATTCCGTGCAAGCCATGCCCACGGGCGGCATGCTTCGCGTCAAGGCGATGAATGATCGGGTGCGCGGCCTCACCCGCCCCGGTCTGGCTCCCGGGGATTACATTTTACTGACCATGGCGGACACGGGTGAAGGGATTTCGCCGGAAAATATCGCCCGGATTTTTGATCCCTATTTCACCACCAAAAAAACCGGGAGTGGTTTGGGTTTGGCGGCCGTCTATTCCATTATCAAAAAACACCGCGGGCATATTGAAGTGGAGTCACGGTTGGGGCAGGGCACCACCTTTCGCCTTTGGTTACCGGCCTTGCACGAAAAAACCGATCAGGCCGTGACACGTCCCCCGCTCACTTCCTCGGTGATGACTGGGCGGGTGCTGTTCATGGATGATGACGAAATCATTCGCGCGATGGCGACCAAGTTGCTGCACCGCTTTGGCCTCGATGTAGTTTGCGCGGGGGATGGAGCAGAAATGGTGGAGCGCTACCGGAGCGCCCTGGCCGAAAACCGGCCTTTTTCACTTGTCGTGATGGATCTTACCGTCCCGGGCGGCATGGGCGGCCTGCCGGCGCTCGCGAAACTCAAGGAAATCAACCCGCACGTTAAAGCCATCGTCTCGAGCGGCTATTCGAGCGATCCGGTGCTGGCCAATTTTCGGGAACACGGTTTTTGCGCGGTGATTTCAAAACCCTACGATATTCACGAATTCTCCCGCGTGCTGCGCGCGGCGCTGGCGGAATAAGCGGGCCAGTGCTGACGTGGGTCAACCGGGGTTTGCGAGGACCGTCCTTCAAGGCATCGCAACTCGCTAAGCTCCGATTATACTTGGTAAACCTTTAACGGGACCGGATCGAGAATTTTGGCTTTCGGGAGCTTGGTCGCGAGCTGCTCGGCGAACCAAGCGCGGGCCGGCGGATCGCCGTGCGTGAGCACAATGGACCGGGGATTGCAGGCGACCGCGTAGGCGAGAATCTCCTCGCGACCAGCGTGGCCAGACAGATCGAAGCGCTCGATGTTGGCGCGGTACTTGGTTTTAAAATTTGCCGCTTCGAAAAGAAAATCGTCACCGTGATGGGCGGCGAGCAGCCGACCACCGGCGGTTTCCGGGTCGCAGTAACCGACAAAACAGAGAGAGTTTTTGGCGTGGCCCAGCAGGCTGGCGGCGAGAGCGTAGGAGGGAGTTTTCTCGACGACCATGCCCGAGCTGACGACATAGATGCCTTGTACTCCGGGTGGCTTGCCGGCGACGATTTCGCGCGGCGATTTTTTCACTTTGAGATCCTTGAGTATGGTGCGCGTGAAATGCACCAGTCCGGTCTTCTTGGTGATATCGTCGAAATAATCGCAGATATCGAGCCCGAGGCCGGACGCGAAAATGGGGGCTTCGACCAACTTATTGAATTTTCTGGCATCATGGAGGATGGCCATGATTTCTTGCATGCGCCCGAGGGCGAAGACCGGAATAAGCACGGAGCCTCCGCGCATAATGGTGGTGTTGATGGTCTCGATCAGGCGCAGGACTTCGGCGGAACGCGAGTAGTGGGGATTGCTTTCGGAGGCACCATGGGTGGTCTCGGTGATGAGCGTGTCGAAGTGGCCGGAGGGAAATTTGGCCGGTCCGAGAATACGCTGGGCCTGAAAGAGCACGTCGCCCGTGAAGAAGATGCGGCGGTGTTTGTGGATGATCTCGATGCCCGCGGCTCCGGGAATGTGCCCGGCGGGATGAAAGGTGAATTCGATCTCGTCGTGCGCGCCGCTGAATTTTTTCGGGAAATTAAACTGGTGCGGATAGAGGCGCGCCGCCATGCGGTCGATTTCCTCGTGGCCAAACAGCGGGTAGTCGGGCGTGCCTTTCTCTTCGCGCTCGCGCATCATGACGTTGGCGGAATTGTGCAGCATCCGCTCGATCAACATGTGACTGGGGTAAGTCATGACGACCGGCGTATTGGGATGCGCGCGCAGGAGCAGGGGCAGTGAGCCAATATGATCAAGGTGGCAATGCGTGATGAAAATCACATCCAGCCGCACATCTTTGATCGGGGTCAAATCTGGCGCAGCCAGGCGGCCGGTTCTTTTGGGGTGCAGCCCGCTATCGACGACGAAATGAAAGTCGCCCAGTTGACAATAAAAGGAATTTGCGCCGATGCCACCATCGCGGTTGAGATCGATAATCTTCATTTAAAGGAGAATGGCCAGGGCGAGAGCCGAGAGAGCGGGCTGCTCCGGCTGGATTCTATTCGCTGAAATAAACCGGATTCGCGGTGGCATGCGTAAGGGATGCGCGCCAGCGGCGTGAGCGCAAGCGGAAGGTGCATGGCGGACCAGAATTTCAGGTGCTCGCCGATTTCCCCATCGGCGACAAGCAGCGTCGGTAGGGAAACCGACGCCCACCCACTGCGTTTGGCTCAAGCCGCGGGAATGCGCAGGTCGAATTTCGGAATTCGGACGAAAATATGCCGGCCTTGCTCATCGACTCCGTGAAAACTGCCGTGCACCGCCGCATCACAGTGCGTCACATGATAGCTGTTATAAGAAAATTTCTCTCCGGGATCGAGGCGGGGCGTTTCGCCGACGATTTTGTCGCCCTCCACCACCAGTTGGGTGGAGTCGGCATGCTGCACGATCCATTTGCGTCCCAGCAGCGTCACGGTGCGATCGGAACTATTTTGTATCGTGAGATAATAGATAAAGGCATGCGGTTGCTCCGGGGGTAATTCACTGCCGCCATGTCGATAGACGAGGCGGTCGAGTACGACCGTGAGTCCGGGGAGTTCTTGGGAAGCGGGCATGGGTGGGAGATGAAAATCAAGGTTGGGTTTGCGCCTTTGGCAAGAGCGTGGCCATGGTTTGGCGGGAAATGATAAAATTATAAAGGGTCGGGGGCGTTTCCTGCTTGCCTGATGTTTGGGCAAGTCGCCACAAACCAGCATGGCAAAGCTCGCCCTTCTTTCTGTCAGTGACAAACGCGGCCTGGTTGATTTCGCCAAGGCCCTCGTGCAAACGCACGGCTTCACGCTGCTCTCCACGGGTGGCACGGCCAAACTGCTGGCGGAAGCCGGCCTGCCGGTGACTGAAGTCGGCACCCACACGGGTTTCCCGGAGATCATGGAAGGCCGGGTGAAGACCTTGCATCCGAAGATTCACGGCGGTCTGCTGTGTCGGCGCGACAAGGCGGAGCATCTCGCGCAGGCGCAGAAAAACGGCATCGAGCTGATCGATCTCGTCGTGGTGAATCTGTACCCGTTTGAGCAAACGGTGGCGAAGCCGCATGTGGAATTTGAGGAAGCCATTGAGAATATCGACATCGGCGGCCCGTCGATGTTGCGCAGTGCGGCGAAAAACCATGAGAGCGTGAGTGTGGTGTGCGATCCTGATGACTACGATGCCGTGCTCGCCGCTCTGGGCAAACCCGCCGAGCTGCAGGCGCTCCGGCGCAAGTTGGCGCTGAAGGTTTTTCAACGCACAGGTGCCTATGATACGGCGATCGCGCGCTACCTCGAAGGCCAGCAGACGGAGCCGGACTTGGAGGCGCTGAGCGGGTTTCCCGCGAGCTATTCCGTTTCCCTGAAGAAAGCCCAGAGCCTGCGCTACGGCGAGAATCCGCACCAAAAGGCGGCGCTGTACGGCACGTTTCACGAGCACTTCCAGCAACTGCAAGGGAAGGAGCTCAGCTATAATAACATTCTCGATATCACGGCGGCCACGTATCTCATCGGCGAATTCGAGCGACCCACGGTGGCGATTCTCAAGCACACGAATCCGTGTGGCGTCGGCAGCGCCGACACCTTGATGGGCGCGTGGGAAAAAGCCTACGCGACGGACCGGCAAGCGCCGTTTGGCGGCATCATTATCGTGAACCAGACACTCGGTCAGGATCTGGCTGAGCAGATCAAAGAGATCTTCACGGAAGTAATCATCGCGCCTCGTTTCAGTGATGAAGCTCTGGCGATTTTTGCCAAGAAAAAGAATTTGCGCCTGATGATTGCCAAGGAAGGAATCGGCGCGGACGCGTTGCAGGAGATTCGTTCCGTGGTCGGTGGCGTGTTGGTGCAGGATCGTGATCGGACCCTCGGCAACGTGAAGGAATTCAAAGTCGTGACCAAACGCCAGCCGACGCAGGAAGAGTGGGACGCGATGCTCTTCGGTTGGAAAGTGGGCAAACATGTGAAATCAAACTCCATTGTTTATTGCCGCGGCGAACAAACTCTCGGAGTCGGTGCCGGGCAGATGGCCCGCGTTGATAGTTCGCGCATCGCCGTTTGGAAAGCGGGCGAAGCGAAACTCGATCTCAAGGGTTCGGTAGTCGCGAGCGAAGCGCTCTTTCCCTTTCCCGATGGATTACTCGCGGCGGCGGATGCGGGCGCGACCGCAGCGATCCAGCCCGGTGGAGCTATTCGCGACGAAGAAGTGATCAAGGCGGCTGACGAGCGGGGGATGACGATGGTCTTCACGGGCATTCGTCATTTTCGGCATTGAGTTCAGTGGCGATTCGCCGTTTTCAGTGGGTAGAGCGTGGGGCCGGTGGCTCTTGCCGGGCCGTCTTGTCCGCCAAAGCCTCGGCACCGGCGGAAGCCATGGCGAAGACTGAGGCACCGGCCGTGATGGCGCATTCGCGGCGTCTGCAAGACAGACGCCCTGCTTTGGCTTGAAATAGTCTGCCTGCGAGCATGGGTAGGACGTTGATCTCCGGCGAAGATCGTGTCATCAATTCAGGCGATGGCTACCCTCCTGCCCACGATCGTTCACTTGGATGCCGATGCGTTTTTCGTCGCGGTCGAGCAGGCGCTTGATCCTTCGCTACGGGGCAAACTCGTGGCGGTGGGCGGGCGGGAGCGGGGCATTATCGCGTCGGCCAGCTATGAGGCGCGAGCCCGGGGCGTTTATACGCCGATGCCCACCAAGCAGGCGCTGAAGGTTTGCCCGGAGTTGATTCTCGTGAACCACGGATTCACGCACTACGGCGAATTTTCGCGACGGATGTTTGAGATCTGCGAAACACTCACGCCCCACGTGCAGCGCAACTCGGTGGACGAGGGCTATCTGGATATCGGACCGTGTGGATTTAAAACGCTCGCGGAAATCGAGCGTCGGGTGCGCGCCCTTCAGCAAAAAATTTGGGATGAGTTGCAGCTCACGGCATCTTTCGGCATCGCCACCAATAAACTGGTGTCGGCCATCGCGAGCAAAGCGCATAAGCCGCGCGGTTTCACCATCGTGTTGCCCGGCGCCGAGGCCGCATTTCTCGCCCCACTCAAAATCAACGTGATTCCTGGCGTGGGCAAGAAAAGCGAGGAGCACTTGGCCACGACGGGCATCAGACTGGTCAGCGATCTTTTCACCCGTAGTGAGTCAGAGTTGAAGGCGTTGTTCGGGCGGGATTGGGCGGCCATGCTCGCGCTCGGGCGGGGCGAGGATAACCGGCCGGTGGAGACTGAGCGAGCGGATGCCAAATCCTACTCGCAGCAGGAGACATTCGCGCAGGACATCGGGGATTTCGCCGCGATCGAACGCGTCGCCAAAAGAATGATCGATGAACTCATGCCTGCGATCCGCGCTGACGAAAAATGTGTCCGCACGATGACCGTGAAAGTGCGCTATGCCGGCATGGAGGATTCAGTGTGTGGTCGCAGTCTGGCTGTCGCGACTGATTTGGAGGCGCAGTTTTATCCGTTGGTCGTGCCCTTGCTGAAGGAGGCATGGACGAAGCGCCGACCCTTGCGTTTGGTGAGCGTGCGGTTTTCCGGAGTCGAGGAACCGGCGGCGCAACTGGAGATGTTCGGCCAGTCCGACGATAAAAAGCGGCGATTAGCCGCAGTGCTGGATCAGTTGAACCAAGGTGGGAAGAAAGCGATCGTGCGCCATGGACATCAATTGAGCGCCGAGCCTCCGGACTCCGATCGCTAGGTTGGGCCAACTCGGCTACGGAACGATGCAGTCGAACGCGCATTCCCGAATGAGTGGAAGCAAACTGAAAGGTGGTCGCCGATTCTTGTCGGGCCGTAGCCGGGCGAAGGCGGATCCATATCGGCGATAGAGCGTCGGTGTGGAAACCGACGCCCACCTGCTGCAAACATCCGACTAAGCGCCAATCCGGTCCAAGTAAGGGCTTGGTTCTTCCCGTTTCTTTGTTTTCAGTTAGCGCAAATGCGATTTTCCGAAGCAGAAAAAAGAATTCAGGCGGCGAAGACGGCGGTGTTGGCCGAAACGGAGCTGATGCACCGGGAATTCGGGCGCGCCCGCAGCGAGATCAAACATGACGGCACGAAAGTGACTGCTGTCGATATCGCGATTTCTGAACACATCATGGCCGCCATCACCAAGGAGTTTCCTGGTGATCAATTTTTCAGTGAAGAGCTGACCCCGACTGATGCCCCCATTCCGGTCATTTCTCGTTTCTGCTGGGTGCTCGATCCTATCGACGGCACGAATAATTATGCCGGCGGAATCTGCTATTGCGCGATTTCACTGGCCTTGCTGGAGCGTGGGGTGCCGGTGTATGGCGTGATCTACGACATGGCGCGCCGGGTGCTGATTCACGGTGGGCCCGGCCGGGGCGTCTGGGATGATGGCAAGCCCGCCAAGGCGCGCCCGGAACCGCCGCATAGTCATAGTCTGCTCGGGTTTCATTCCCCGGTGGAAAAAGTCTACGCGGCCGAGGGAAAACGCGTGCTGGAGAATTTTAAAATTCGTGGATTAGGCAGCAGCACGCTACACCTCGCGTACGTGGCCATCGGGTTGCTCGATGGCGTCGTGGAGCATAATAATAAAATTTGGGATATTGCCGCAGCGTGTGCCCTGGTCGAGGAAGGCGGGGCGGAAATTCATTATCTGAACGGGTCACCGTATCCGATGAAGGAGTTCACGCTCAAATCCGGCCGAGTCCAATACGTGACTGGCAATCAGGCGATGTGCGCGAAATTGCACGAGATCCTCGGGCGCTAGTGCCGAGAGGGCGGGGTTGCAGGAAAGTCGAACTGCGTGGTCGCTTCGCTCCAGCGCGGCTACAGAGCCAATGTCGTGTAGCCGCATTTGAGTGAAAGCGAAAATGCGGTTCGGCGGCGTCCGCGTTGTCACTTCGGTTCTCCGGCTGCTGGCCCGCAGCGCGAGCGAGGACGGATTTCGTAGGGCGTCTGTCTTGCAGACGCCGTGAGCGCGGACGGATTCCCGCGCGTCGCGCCGTTCACCGCCTGTGCAAGACCCAAGCCCTGCACGATACGCCGCAGATACAAATATAATTATGCGTGCGGGGTTGATCGTACAAACGACGCGTAGGGATACGCAAATCTTGCGCAGCTGGATTTTGCGCAATCTGCGACTCTCCATCTGAGAAAAAATAGTTACCTGCATAAAAAACCAAACAATCTTATGAGCGCAAAAAGACGTTGGACCAAGAGCACGCTGGTATTCGGAGGCATCGCCACTTGGGGTCTGATCCTCGTGGGGTGCGTGATGGTTGACCGAACCGTCATCGCACCTCCTCACGTGGCTGGGGCCACCTACGTCGGTTCCAATAAATGTGCCGATTGCCACGAGGACATCACGGCCCATTTCGATGGCGCGACGCATAGCCGGGTCGCCTTGAAGGATGACAAGGGCACCGACATCGGCTGCGAGTCCTGCCACGGAGCCGGTTCGGTCCACGTCAAGTCGGGCGGGAGCAAGGGCACCATCGTCAATCCCAACAATTCGCCCGAGACCTGCTACCAATGCCATCTTGAGAAACGCGGAGAGTTCAGTCTCCCGAACGCCCATCCCATCGCGAACGGTCAGGTGACCTGCGGTGATTGCCATGATCCCCACAAGGGCCATGTCGTTACCCGCAGTGGCGCGGATCTGGAAACGCCCAACGAGTCTTGCACCAAGTGCCACACTGCACAGAAGGGACCGTTCCTCTTTAAGCACAATGCCATGGATGAAGGCTGCACGGTTTGCCACAATCCGCACGGCTCGATCAACCAGAAGATGCTGGTTTCCCGGGACAATAATCTCTGTCTGCGCTGCCACGTCGAGCACCCGGCGGTGGAGGGGAACGGCACCATTCTGATCGGCACTCAAGATCACCGCACCCGGATGCAAAACGGCGCCTGCTGGTCCGCCGGCTGCCATGAAGATGTCCACGGCTCCAACGTCAGCAAGGCCATGCGTTTCTAAACCCTCTAACTATCCGACCACATGCATGCCACTAGCTACAACTACCGCCGCGGCGCCAGTGCGTTCGCTTGCCTGATCATGGCTTTGTCCGGTGTGAACGCCTCGGCGGCCGCGCCGAAAGAGGCGGATGCCTTCACCGTCTTCGACAGCTATGTCAAAATCTCCGGCAAGTCTGCCGCAGTCACGGGTAACTCGGCGGCCTACGCCCGGCGTTTTCAGCTGCCGGAAAATAGCTCCTACGGCATCGAAGCCCTGCACCTCAACAAGGAGCTCAACAAGGACGTTTCAATGGAGCTGGATGGTAAAGCTCTGTTTGGTGCCGAGGATTATTTGGGCAAACTGCGCCTGACCAAGACCGACGTCGGTACGGTGGAATTCGGCTACAAGAAATTCCGCACCTTCTATGATGGCATCGGCGGATTCTTTCCACTGAACAAAGCGTGGATGCCGCTGGCGCAGGAAGAACTGCACACTGATCGCGCCAAATTCTGGGCCGACGTGAAGATCGCGATTCCGGACAAGCCGGTCTTCCACTTCCGCTATTCCAATGATCTGCGCAACGGACAGAAAGACTCGACGATCTGGGGCGACACGGCCCTGACGGGCATTCCCATCTGGACGGTCAGCAGCCAGAATCCGTATTCCGCGAACCGGAAACTCGTCGCGGCCTACATCGACCTGAACGAACGCCAGCAAAACCTTGAAGCGTCGGTGAAGCACACGGTCGGGAACACGGAGCTGGAGTTGAGCCTCGTGAAAAACTGGACCGACATTGATAATATTCGCTACTCGAACCGCAACCCGGGCGAACTCAAGCCTTGGCCGGCCATCCCCACCAACCCGCCCTCGATCATTCCCGGTGCTTTGGCTAATAATCCTGTTTCCGGTTTCGACCAACAGATGAGCCAGGCCAAAATCTGGACCTACACCGGCAAGTTCGTGACCAAGTTCAGCGATCAAGTGAGCGTGTTCGGCGGGCTCAGCTATCAGGACGCCCAGGCTGATATTGCGGATAACCGGCAGATGACGCTGACGATTCGCACGACCCCCGGAATTGTGAATGCGGTGGGTGGCTTCGTCGGCGCGTCGGGCCGCCCGCCATATTCCTACAAGACTGATTTTGGCAATATCTCCGAAAAGGTGCTGACCGGCAATCTCGGGGTGACCTACAAGCCGATCAAGGATCTATACCTCAAATTGGCCCTGAAAGGTGAGAAACTGGATATGGAAGGCGTCAACCAAGTGACTTATAACAGCAATAGCATCAATCAAACCACGGGCGAGGTCATCCCCGTGAATGTGGTCGCTCCCAACAGCAGCAAACGCAGCGGGCGTCCGTGGACGCCCGAGCTGGATGTCCGCTATAGCGGCATCAAAGGCCTTTCGCTTTATGGTGCATTTGACTATCGTCGTGCTCCCGGCGATGTGGCGGACTCCACCGTAAGTGTAGGCTTAGCTGGCAAGGCCTACGCTCCTTCGTTCAGCTCGGACAACTCCAAGGTGAATCGCGCCCACTACAAGGTCGGCGCCAACTGGAAGGTTTCCTCGATGGTCACGCTCCAGGCGGAGACATTCTACAAGAACCATGTGAACAGCTATATTGGCTATGGCACCAGTCTCGGCGGCCGCTACATTTTGGGCTACCAGTTCCGCGGCATCAAACTGACGGGAATCCTGAAACCACTCCCGGACCTTACGTTCACCACCCGCTATCTCAACCAAGCCGGCAAGATGGATACAACGGTGGATGCGGGTACGGCGTATGAGTCAATGGACTCCAAGAACCATCTCTTTGGCGAGACGATTGACTGGAATCCAACGAAGCAATTCTACATGCAGGCCAACCTGAACGTGGTCTTCGCCACCACCGGCACCGCCTATCCCCGGGCCGGCGGAACCGCCAACGAGGTCCTGCGAAATTCCGACAACAATTATTGGAATGCCAGTGTCGTCGTCGGCTTCGCCCTCGATAAATCAACCGATGCCCAGTTGCAGTACACCAGATACCATGCCAATAATTCCCAAGCGGCGCTGGTCGCCACGATGCCCTATGGCACCGTGGTCGATGAATCCACCATCACGCTTGGCCTGAAGCGCAAGCTCACTGATCGCATGGTGCTCCACGCCAAAGTCGGATATTTCGACAGCACGAACGACTCCACCGGGGGCAACACCAACTTCCGTGGCCCGCTCGGCTACGTTTCCTTGGAATACGCTCTATAATTAACCCAACTCCTCGCTATGAAAACCACGACCAAGATTGCCCTTATCTTATCTGCGCTGCCTCTCGCAGCTAGCCTCGGCCACGCCGCCTCAGCCGCCGACAACTGGGAAAACGAATGCGCGTCCTGCCACGGCGCCGACGGCAAGGGCCAGACCAAGCAGGGCAAGAAACTCAAAGCGAAAGATTACACCGACGCCAAGGTGCAGGCGGAAATGAAAGATGAGGACATGCTCAAGGCCATCGTCGACGGGGTGACCGAAAACGGCAAAGAACGCATGAAAGCATACAAGGAAATCCTGAGCGCTGATGAGGCCAAGGAGCTCGTTGCCTACATTCGTAAGCTCAAAGCCTGACCTTTCCGTAGTTCGGCTATTCGAGCCGGGGAGGGCGTGACTGCTCCTCCGGCTTTTTGTTGAAACGTCTCCTGACTATTTCCTAACCCGCCAGTATCATGAGTGATCCACGCCTCACTTCCACTCCGCCTCCGTCGCAGCCGCGTTCCCATTTCAATAACTGGATTAGCGCCATCGGCGGCGTCATCGCCATCGGTGCGCTCTTCTCGTTCGCGCTGCTGGTCTGGATGGACTTCACCGGCGGCGGCAAGAATCCCTACTCGGGCATCTTCACTTATCTCGTCGCCCCGGCGTTTCTCATCGCGGGTCTCACGTTGGCGATTTTTGGCGCGTGGGCGCAACGCCGCTGGGCGATCAAGCACGCGGCTACCGTCCCCGACAAGTGGCGCCTGGATTTTTCCAATCCGGCCCAACGCCGCTGGTTGATCATGTTGGGGATCGGCGGCGTGGGCTTTCTGCTTCTCAGCGCGTTCGGCAGCTATCAAACGTTCCACTACGCCGAGTCCACGCAGTTTTGCGGCCAGGTTTGTCACACCGCAATGAACCCCGAGTTCAGCACCTACCAACGCGGCGCGCATGCCCGCGTCGATTGCGTGGCGTGCCACGTCGGTTCCGGTGCCACCGCCTTCATCAAGGCGAAGCTCAACGGCACCCACCAGCTGATCGCGTACACGCTCGACAACTATAACCGCCCGATCGACACCCCGGTGAAAAATCTCCGCCCCGCGCGCGAGACCTGCGAAAAATGCCACTGGCCCGAAAAATTCCACGGCAACATCGACCTCACGTTCGATCATTACCTCTCCGACAAAAAGAACACCGCCGTCAGCACCCGCATGCTGCTGCACGTCAATCAAGGCCGGCCCGGCAGTCCGTTGTCCGGCATTCACTGGCACGTGAATCCCGACAGCTCTGTCGAATATTATGCCGCCGATGAAGACCGGCAGGACATCGTTTGGATGCGCGTGACGAATAAAAAAGACGGCAGTGCCCGCATCTATCGCAACGAGGAATTCAAAGGCGAGCCGCCCGCCGCTGCGATCCGCGTGATGGATTGCATCGATTGCCACAACCGCCCCGCGCACGCTTTCCCCACCGCCAACGATGCCGTCGAAAAATCCATGGCGCTCGGTACGCTCAGCACCCAGCTCCCCCATATCAAGCGCAGTGCCGTGCAGGCCATGCTGCAAAAAGACATCACCACCAGTGCCGAAGCCACGCAGAAAATCGCCGATTTCCTCCGCACCAAGTACAAAGACAGCCCCGAGTTGCCGGCGACAATTGCCGAGGTCCAAAAGATTTACGCGCAGAGCATCTTCCCCGAGCGCAAAGCCGATTGGCGCGTGTATCCCAATAATATCGGACACAAAGACTGGCCCGGTTGCTTCCGTTGCCACGACGATAAACACAAGACGTCGACTGGAGAAACGGTGAAAGCCAGCGACTGCAAGTCCTGCCATTCGATTATCGCCCAAGGCAACGTCGCTGATCTCGCCACCATTACGGCGAGCGGCCTGGATTACAAACACCCCGGCGGCGATTACGACACCGACTTGACCTGCGCCGATTGTCACAACGGCGGCATCCAGGGGAAATAATCTGCCATTGCTCAGTGATCCCCAGGAGCGCCGCTGCCAGTCAGCGACGCTCTTTTTTTACCGCAAGAAATGAGCAAGGGGCAAGATACGCCCAAGGCCGTGCAACTTCTGCGGAGCTAAGATTCCCGCAATGGATTACGGTAGCAGCGCGAAATAAAATGCATCCGGACTTTCACGTGCCTTGGCTCAGGCGGATTATTTGTCTTGGGCTAGTCATCGCGCTCATGCTCGGCTTCGGCCAAGCGAGCGCTACTGAACCTGCCATCAAGCCGGCACCGGCGGTCCTGAACAAGGAGTGCCTGGAGTGCCACGATGCGGAATTTAAAGCCCGCAAGAAAGGCCAGCCGAAGGAGTGGGTGGGGGTGCGGCCCGAGAATTTCGCCAAGTCGGTTCACGGGAAACTCAACTGCGTGGAATGCCACGTCTCGATCACAGAGGCGGAGCATCCTTCGAAATTGCCTCCGGCTCAGTGCGCCAGTTGTCACGAAAAAGCCGCCGGCCAATACACGAAGAGTATTCACGGCATGAGCCATCAGATGGGCGCCTCGGAAGCCGCCTCGTGTGCGAGTTGCCACGGCACGCACGACATGGTGCCGGTCAAACAGCTCGATTCGCCGGTCTTCAAATTCAACCTGACGAAAACCTGCGGCACCTGTCACGACGACCCGAAACTCACGAAAGATTACCGCATGGGCAAGACGGAGGCGGCGGGCCATTATCTCGACAGCATTCATGGCCGTGCGCTGATCAAGATGGGGCTGATTGTCGCGCCCTCGTGCAACGACTGCCATGGCGTGCATGACATCAAGCGCAGCATCGACAAAGATTCGCACACCAACCACGCCAACATCGCGGCGTCCTGCGGCAAATGTCACCTCGGGATCGAAGAAATCTACAACACCAGTGTTCATGGCCAGCTTCTGGCTAAGCACGACAAGAAAGGCCCGGTCTGCACCGATTGCCATAGCTCGCACGACATCGAGAAACCGGCCACCGCGCATTTCAAGGGATTGAGCGACGCGAGTTGCGGCAAGTGTCATGAAGACCGCCTGAAACACTATCGCGAAACCTACCACGGCAAGGCGATGGCGCTCGGCCAGCCCAACATCGCGCCCGATGTCGCGGCCTGCTACGATTGCCATGGGCACCACGATGTGTTCCCAGTGAGCGATCCCCGCTCGCGGTTGCACAAGGACAAGATTGTCGCCACCTGCGCCCAATGTCACCCGGGCGTGAACGCGAATTTCACCCAGTACGCGCCGCACGCCAACCCGCTGGACAAGGTCAACTACCCGGGCCTCAACAAAGTTTTCCTGTTCATGACAGCGCTGCTCATCGGCGTGTTTTCGTTCTTCGGTCTGCACACTGCGTTCTGGCTCTTCCGCTCGGTCTATCTCTACCTGCACGACACAAAAACGTTCCGCGCAGCGAAGGTCTCGGCCCACGTCGATGAGGATATGTTCACGCGCTTCACGCCGTTTGAGCGCATGCTCCACCTCATGATGGTAACGAGTTTCCTCACGCTCGTGATCACGGGCATGCCGCTGAAATTCTACTACACGGATTGGGCCAAGGTGATGTTCCGACTGATTGGCAGCCCGGAGGTGGCCCGCACCTTGCATCATTACGCGGCCGTGGTGACATTTGCGTACTTCATCTTGCACGTCGGCAGTCTCATCCCTGTTTTCTGGCGTCAACGCCACAATCTGCGCAATCCGATCACTGGCAAATTCTCCCTCGCCCGCGTGTGGGCGACCGTTTTTGGGCCCGACTCAATGGTGCCCTCATTCCAGGATTGGCGCGACTTCATCGCCCACCAGAAATGGTTTTTCGGCAAAGGCCCCAAGCCGCATTTCGACCGCTGGACGTATTGGGAGCGCTTCGATTATTTCGCCGTATTCTGGGGCATCGCGATCATCGGGTTCTCCGGCCTGATCCTGTGGTTCCCGAAGTTCTTCACGCTCTTCCTGCCCGGTTGGATCATCAACATCGCGATGGTGGTGCACTCCGACGAAGCGCTGCTGGCCGCCGGCTTCATCTTCTCGTTCCATTTTTTTAATACGCATTTCCGCATCGAAAAATTCCCGATGGACACGGTGATCTTCTCGGGACGCATCTCGAAAACCGAGATGCTGCACGAACGCAAACGCTGGTATGACCGTCTGGTCGCAGCCGGTCGTCTGGAAATTTACCGGATCAAAGCCGATGATTGGGAAGGCCGGAAGAACATCGCCAAGACGATGGGATTCATCTTTTTCGGCACCGGTCTGATTCTGCTCGCGTTGATCATCTACGCCATGGTTTCACGGCTGGGCCATTGAGAAAAGCGACAAGCGGCACCGGTCGCAAGTGGCACGGGTCTCCGCCCCATAAGCGCTAACATAAGGATTGCGGTTTTGAAAAGACTGGGCTTGCTGAATCGGCAGAATGACAAAACCAACATTGGCGGATGGGAATTGGGACTACGTTCTGACGCTATTGCCTGCGGACTGGCAGGAATTAGC
>JBBRBC010000006.1:0-110994 GCA_038206205.1 Opitutales bacterium | reverse complement strand
CTTCCCGACATCTCCGTTTCCGGCAACGAGAAGAGCTTCGGTGTCGAAAGAGTAGCTGTCGCTGAACGTATGTTCGGCAGCGCAGGTGAAGAATGGATAATGGCCTTCGGGATTGCCTTCGTTCACGTCCTTCTTACCGGTCTTGATCTGGCAGACTTCTCCCAACTTCTTGTCCACCCATCCCGCACCGCCTTTCGTGAAGACGCTTTCGACATGACTTTCAAACAGGGCGCGGGCGTTGTGGAGGTTCTGTGCGGCGTTGGCTTGGGCGGTGGCGAGGCCGGCAAACGCTTCGTCCAGCACGCCGACGATCCGCTGCTGTTCGGCCAGCGGGGGGACGGGAATCTCAAACTGCGCCAATGCCTCTCCGGTGAAATGCTGGATGCCCGCGCCGTTGAAGTGCTTCTTGAGTGTGCCTTCCAAGTCACGGAACTGGAGGTAATACACGAACCACTTGTTTCGCGTGGGTTCGTGGAAGCGAACGCGATGAAGAGCCTTCTGAAAGTAGATGGGCTCGTCCTCGTCCCAGATGGCCGCACGGCCCGGATAGCCGCCTTCGCAGATGAGAACGTCTCCTTTTACTGCGGTGTATTTCTCGGCTTCCTCGGGCAGGAACCGCATTTTGAGGACATCGGAAAGGTCGAACTCGCCCCAACGCACGTTCAGGTTGCGAAGATATGGCTTGGGCTCACCTTTGTTCTTCGATTTATCGAGCATCTTGCCAAGGGAATGCCGGGCGATCTCGCTGATGCGCTTTGTTTCCCACCCCTTCTTCATGCGAGCAGCCCCTTGATGGTTTCCAGCACTTCCGCACTCTCGGCGTCCAGCGCGGCGATTTCCGCCATGATCGCCTGCGGACTGCGGTGCGTCACGGCCTCGCCGCCGTTGGGGTTCTTCACGGAGAGGTCGTAGGTGGTCGCGTCTATCGTCTCGGCATCCACGCTCCAGCTCTTTGCGGAGTCCGCAAACGTCCGCTGCCGCTCAATGAAGTCACTGAGGTCCGCATCATTCAGCGGGTTCGTCTTGCCGAGGTTGCGGCCGGGGTCGAGCTGGTAGAACCACACCTTGCGCGTGGGCGCGCCTTTCTCGAAGAAGAGCACGACGGTCTTCACGCCTGCGCCCTGGAACGTGCCGCCGGGGCAGTCGAGCACGGTGTGGAGATTGCAGCTTTCCAGCAGGAGTTTCCTCAGGCTCACGGAGGCGTTGTCGGTGTTGGAGAGGAAAGTGTTTTTGATGACCACGCCGCCGCGTCCGCCGGCCTTGAGGATTTTGATGAAGTGCTGGAGGAAGAGGAACGCGGTCTCGCCGGTGCGGATGGGGAAGTTTTGCTGGACCTCGGGGCGTTCCTTGCCGCCGAAGGGAGGATTGGCCAGCACGATGTGATAGCGGTCCTTCTCCTGAATGTCGGCGAGGTTTTCGGTGAGGGTGTTGGTGTGGATGATGTTCGGCGCTTCGATCCCGTGCAGGATCATGTTCATGACGCCGATGACGTAGGCGAGGGACTTCTTTTCCTTGCCGTAGAAGGTGCGCTCCTGGAGGGCGCGGTCCTGCGCGGTGGTGCGCTTGGGGTTCTGCTGCCGGAGGTAGTCGAAGGCTTCGCAGAGGAAGCCCGCCGAGCCGACCGCGCCGTCGTAGATGCGCTCGCCAAGCTGCGGGGCGACGACGCGGATGATGGCGCGCTCCAGCGGGCGCGGGGTGTAATACTCGCCGCCATTGCGCCCGGCGTTGCCCATGTTCTTGATCTTGGCTTCGTAGAGGTGACTCAACTGGTGCTTCTCGACCTGCGAGCCGAAGCGGAGTTCGTCGATGTGGTCGATGATTTCGCGCAGGTTGTAGCCGCTCTGGATGCGGTTCTAAATCTCGCTGAAGATTTCGCCGATTTTGTATTCGATGGTGTCCGGCCCGGTGGCGCGCTGCTTGAACCTCATGAGGTAGGGGAAGAGCTTGGCGTTGACGAAGGCGGTGAGGTCGTCGCCGGTCTTGGCGGTGTTGTGGTCGATCTGGCCATCCTTGCCCTTGGGCGCAGCCCAGCTTTCCCAACGGTAAGGTTTATCGAGGATGAACGCGTATTTCTTGCCGGAGAGGGCGGCCTCGGTGGCCTTGTCGGCTTCGAGGGCGTCGAGGTATTTCAGGAAGAGGAGCCAGGAGGATTGCTCGGTGTAGTCGAGCTCGCTGGTGCAACCCGCATCTTTCCAGAGGACGTCGTCGATGTTTTTGAAGGTCTGTCGAACATGGGTAGGCGGGAGGAGAAAGGAACGGAAGCGAGGCGGCAAGTCTGGCGATAGGCTCGTGATAAAAACTATTCGACCGGTTGACCGATCTGGATCGCCACGCACGCTTTCGAATGAAGCGGGGTGAGGGCACCCCACCACATTAAGCTGGGGTTAGTCGGACTACGGTGGCGTCAGGGAGACTTTCTGATAGCGGCGGAAGACCAGGGGTGACGGCATCCAGCTTTGCACGGCGGGGTGGAGGAGGTAGGTTTGCGCGCCGAAATAGAGCGGGGCGATCGGGGAATCTTCGAGGAGGAGTTGCTCGGCTTGTTGGAAGATTTCGTAGCGGCGGCGGGGATCGATCGTGGCGGCGGCTGCGGTGATGAGCTGGTCGTACGCGGGGTTTTTCCAGCCGGTCCAGTTGTAGGAACTCTCGCTCGTGAACAGACCGAGGAAGGTGACGGGATCGGGGAAGTCGGCGGTCCACGAGGCGGTGGAAATGGTGTAGGCGAGCGTCTGTTGGTTTTGGATCCAGATTTTTTGCTCCGTCTGCGTGATCGTGGTGCGCACGCCGAGTTCGCTTTGCCAGGTGGCTTGCATCGCCTCGGCGAGACGCGGCATGAGCTCGTCGTTCTTGGTTTGGAGTTCGATGACGGGCAGGCCGGCACCCTGCGGGAAACCGGCTTCGGCGAGGAGATGGCGCGCGGTTTGGAAATCGGGCCCCACAGCAGCGCGAGCGGTGTAGCCGCCGGTGTGGGGTGGAGTGAGCGCGTGGGCGGGAAGGCGGCTGGCTTGGAGGATCGTGCGGGCGAGGAGATCGCGGTCGATGGCGAGGGAGAGGGCGCGGCGGATTTTTGGATTATCGAAGGGCGGCTTCGTGACGTTAAAGCGGAAAAACACGGATTGCAGGAGCGGGTCGAGGCGGAGCTTGGCGGGTTCTTTGTCGCGCCACGCGGCGATTTTAGAGACGGGGAGGTTGAAGGTGACGTGGAGTTGGCCGGAGCGAAAGGCGCGTTCCTCGGCGTCGGGATTCTCGATAGGGATGAAGGCGATTTGCTGGAGCTGGGTGGTGGCGGCTGCCCAGTGGTGCGGATTTTTTTCGACGAGAATGCGGACGTTGGTCGTCCATTCTTTGAGGGTGAAGGCGCCATTGCCGACGAGATTGCCGGCGCGCGTCCAGGCGGTGTTGCGCTTTTCCATGCCGCTGAATTTGGCGAGGGCGCGGGGATTGACGGGGAACCAGGCGGGAAGCGAGACGAGCGCGGGCAGATACGGCGTGGGCTGGGCGAGGGTGATGATGATAGTGCGAGCGTCGGGGGCGGAAAAACCGAGCGCGGCGGGATCGGTGAATTTACCGGTGTTGTAGGCTTCGGCGTTTTTCACGGCGTAAAGATACGAAGCGTTGTCGGCGGCAAGAGTGGGATTGAGCGCGCGTCGCCAAGAATCGACGAAGTCCTGCGCGAGGAGCGCTTCGCTATTCGACCACTTCAGATTGGCGCGCAGATGGAACGTCCAGGTGAGGCCGTCGGGGGAATTTTCCCAGCGTTCGGCGGCGGCAGGGACGGGCGTGGTGGTTTGTTCGTCGAGGGCGGTGAGGCCTTCAAAGAGCGCCATCAGAATATTCTGATCGCTCAGGATGGTGGCGGTGTGTGGGTCGAGATCGGCGGGTTCGGCGCCATTGCCGATGAGGAGCGTTTGGGTGCGGAGGCCGGCGTCGACGGGGGCTTCGCGCCGGGCGCAGCCGGTGAGGGTGAGGAGGACGGTGAAAGCTAAAGTGACTAAAAGGCTAAAGGACTGAAGGGCGGAAGGGCTGATCCATGAGTTCGTGTTGTGGCGGTTGCCAACCTGTAGGGTCGGCCCTTGTGGCCGTGCCGGAGCAGGCGAAGACGGCACGCCGGCAAGCGGCGGCCCTACAAAAGACAAAGAGGAGAGATGACTGGGATTAGAGTTTGCGCGCATCCAGCGGCGAAGATGCACGGTCGGGCGGGAGGGGCAAGATGGGGGATAAGGAAATTTTGCCGCCGGCCCTTCGGAAAATCCGTTCTGTGTCGATATAGGGGGTTGCGTGAGCACTGAGACGAATTCTCCGGCTGATTGCGTGTTGATCAAGGCCGCCCGGGAGCGCGACGAAAGCGCGCTCCACTGCTTTGCTTTGCGCCCGCCAGCGGGGGCTGCCGTACGGGCGAAAGAAATATTCACGGTGCGTCTGGAAGGATTTCCGGGCCTGGCCAGCGGCGGAAACGGGCGGGCAAATGATCAGGTTGCGCCATGAATAAGGTGACATTTTCTGCACTGAAGGCGACGAATCGGCTGCCCAGTCCACCGGCGGTGGCGATGCGAATTCTAAAGCTGGTGGCCTCCGATGACACGACGCTGGACGAACTGGCCCATGTAATCAGCGCCGACCCGGCGCTCACGGCGAAGATTTTGAAATACCTTCATTCGCCGTTGATCGGTCTGGGCTTTCACGGGACGACGCTGGCGGAAGCGGTTTCCCGCATCGGGACTCGCGGCGCCCAATTGCTGGCCCTGTCGTTTTCGCTCGTATCGCAGAAGCATCATCAGAGTTGCCCCAGTTTTGATTTCAACCGTTTCTGGTCGACGTCGCTGGCCCGGGCCGTGGCGGCTAAACGGCTCGCGGCCGGCAAACGCCAGTGGAATCCGGAGGAAGCTTTTATTGCGGGTCTGGTTTTTCGGATCGGCCAGCTCGTGCTCGCGACCGCCTTGCCGGCGGAATATGAACCGGTGTTGAAAGGGATCTCCGGGGATGGGGCGATCTTGCTGGAACGAGAGCGGGGCATTCTGGGGACTGATCATCTCACGGTCGGTTACGAGTTGATGCTGGATTGGAAATTGCCCCGAACGGTTTGGGGTGCCATGGAGCCGTTGGTCAGGGACGCGCCGCCGTCGGCCGCTGAGTCCGACGATGACCCGGCCAGAACTATGCTGGCGTTGGCCGATGCGATGGCTGATTTCATGGTGAGAAATAAGCACCAGCAAGCGCTCAGTATGGACGCGCTCGTGGCCCGGGCCGAGGAACTGGCCGAATTGGATTATGAGTCGTTTCGAGTCCTGCTGGAACAGGTCAGTCAGGATTGGATTACCTACGGGGCTTTGTTTTCCATTACCACGGCCAAGCCGCCGGATCTCGATGCGCTCGAACTGGAGGCCGAGGAACATCGGGATACCCTGCGGCTCGCGGCCGAGTTGGAGGTGCTGAATTTGCGCAGCGAGAATCAACAGTTAAACTTTTTGGCGAATCGAGATCGGCTGACGAGTCTGCTCAACCGCGGGGCCTTCGATGATGCGTTGGGGGCCAGCCTGGTAGCGATGGCCAATGAAAAATCTTCCCTGACGTTACTGATGATCGATCTGGATCGTTTTAAGGCGATCAACGATCGGCATGGCCATCCGGTCGGCGATGATGTGTTGCGCCATGTCGCCCGGCTCTTTCACACCTGCACCAAGAAACCGGCGGAGGTGTTCCGCTATGGCGGGGAAGAATTTGCCGTGCTGGTGCCGGGATTGGCGGAAGCGGAAGTGGAGAAAATCGTGGAGGCCTTGCTCTATGTGATCGCCCATCATTCCTATAAGGCGGGCTCAAAAACAATTTCTCTCACGATCAGCATCGGGGTCGCTCGGGCGCGTTGGCCGAAACAGATGATCACTCCGGCGGCACTCGTGGAAGCGGCGGATCGGAAGCTGTACGAAGCCAAACAGGCCGGCCGCAATACCTACCGTTCGACTTATGCTTGAGCGATAGGGCAAGCCAGTCGCTTGAGTGCTGGCGGGGGAGGAGGGATGATGGGGCGAGCAGAGAACGGTCATGAGTATTTTCCGGTGAATTCCGGGTTTTTCGCGGGAGGCAGGAATTCGACATTTCTTTTTTCTAAGAAACCGCCCAGTCATACGTAGATGAAGGCAGGTGACGTGAACGCCCAACCCACAACGTATGAAAGCCCTTCCTTCGTCCAGACGGCCGTCGAGCGCCATCAGGCGCCTTTGCTGCGCTATGCGACGCGCCTCCTCCACGGTGATGCCGATCGCGCGCGCGATGTCGTGCAGGACACCTTTGTCCGGCTTATGGCGCAGCCGCCGGAACAGATCGACGGGCATGTGGCGGAGTGGCTTTACACGGTTTGTCGTAACCGGGTGCTCGATGTATTCCGGAAGGAGGGGCGTTTGAAACTTTTTGAAACCGGCCAAGCGGAACGCCTCACCGCCTCCGATCCGCGGCCCGGCAGCGGGTTGGAGCAAGCGGAGTCGCAGGCGGCGATGCTCGAATTGATCGGACACCTGCCGACGAACCAGCAGGAAGTCATCCGTCTGAAATTCCAGAGCGGTTTCAGTTACAAGGAAATCAGCCGCATCACGTCGCTCTCCGTCAGCAACGTGGGGTTTTTGATCCACACCGCCGTCACGCGCCTCCGCCGGGAGATGGCCGAGCAAGGCGATTAATCAATAGGAACAGTCACCATGAGTACCTTTGAAAAAATTTCACCCGACGATCCCCGTCTGACCACCTACGCCTTGGGCGAGATGGAGCCGGCGGAACGCGCCGAATTTGAGCAACTCCTGCAGCAGGACGAAACGGCGCGCGCCATCGTAGCCGAGATCACCGGGACCGCGCACCACCTCGGCGTGGCCTTGGCCAGTGAACCGGAGCCGCAGGTCAGCGCGCCGTCGTTTGGGCAAGCGCAGGCGGCGATCGTTCCCGGGAAGAATTTCCGCGGGCTCGACGGCGGGCTCGACGGCGGGCCGTTGACGAGGGGCAACGCGCGCGGTGGCGAGTACGCGCCGCAATCCAAGTGGCGGCGTTTTCCGCAAATGTATTTTGCGATCAGCGGACTCGCGGCGGCGTGTTTCGCCATCGGTTTCGTGCTCTGGCAACCAAACGATCAACCGCAGCGGCAGCGGCAGTACACCGAGGTGGATCTGACCAAGTTTGGGCCGGTGTTCGTCGAGGGCGGGAGTGAAATGAAAGAGAATGAATTGGCTGCAACCGAATCTTCGTCTGCGCTGGTGGCGAACGCGGAGGATTCGCGTCATGTCAGGGAAGACGCTTTCGTGCCGGTGAAAGACGAACCGATCTCGACGTTTTCGATTCAGGTGAACCCGGCGGCCTATGCGAAGGTGCGGCGGAGTATTTCGGGAGGGCATCTGCCGGAGCGCCAGACGGTGCGGATCGAGGAAATGGTTAATTATTTCCCGTATGCTTACACGGCCCCGACGGAGAAGGATAAACCGTTTGCGGCGCATCTTGAAGTGGCGAGTGCACCGTGGGCGCCGGAACATCGGTTGGTGCGGATCGGGTTAAAAGGACGGGAAGGGCCAGCCGGCGGCACGGCGATGATCATCGCCAAGGACGTGAATGTTCGGGTGGAGTTTAATCCGCGCGAAGTGCACTCCTACCGGTTGCTCGGTTATGAAAACCGGATGCCGCGCCAAGAAGATTTAATCAACGGGAGGATCGAGGCGGGTGAAATCGAGGCCGGACATACCGTGACCGCGCTCTATGAAGTGGTGCTGGTGGGCACCGCAACGCCGGTGGAGGAGCCGGTGTTGGCTGCGCTCAAATATCAGCAGCCTACTGGACCAGGTTTAATCAATCATCCCGAGCTATTGACGCTCAAAGTGCGTTATCAGGAGCCGGTGGCTGACGTGAACCGCACGCTGGAGTTTGCTTTGAGCGATACCGGGCATTCGTTTGAGATGGCGAGTGCTGATTTCAAATTTGCGGCATCGGTCGTCGCGTTCGGGATGATGCTGCAGGACTCGCCGCATAAAGGAACCGCGACTTTTGCCACAGTGGCGACGTGGGCGAAGGCGGGGCTCATCGACGATGTCGCGGGCTATCGATCGGAGTTTGTGGGACTGATCGGGCAGGCGGAGCGATTGGGACGTAATTGAGCTTGGCCAAGAAAAAGCCCTTTCCGTCGGAGACGGAAAGGGCGGGGAAAGGTGATAAGGGGGGCGTTTACTTTGCTGGGGTTTCTTTTTTGGCCTTCTCAGCTTTCTCGGCCTTGCAGTGGTCGTAGGAGCCGTCTTTGCCGCAGCAGGCTTTTTCTTTTTCGCAGGAGGATGCTTTCTTTTCCTCGGTGCCATAGACAAAGGCGGTGAGGGAGAGAGCGGTGAGGACAGAGAGGATACGGAGCAGGTTTTTCATTTATGGGGAGGGTTGAGTTGCACTACTGGACAACCATGAAGACAATGCGCGACCGGCTTTGGATCAAGTTTATAGCCCGATTAGCAATTTCACTTATGCAAGGCATGCGTAGCCGGATTGGCCATTGGCTAGAGCTGAACTGCCGGTTGATTTCAGTCAGCATTGAGATTGGGCAAGGAGAATTCCCTAGAAGGTGGATGAGTTCTTGCCTCGGAAGGAGTGGATCGCCCATATCCGGGCATGGCTCTCTTCGGTCAAATACCCTTGGTGAAAAAGCAGGTCACGCTTTCGGCGGGTTTCGTGACGGCGTTCACTTATGTGGAGGAGATTCTCACGCCGGGCTCGCAGGCGAAGCGGAGGATCGATGCCATGGCGGCGGGAGATTCCGAGAAATTCGAACTCGGGGGCGGCGTCTATGCGATTGAGCAGGTGTATTACACCAAGCCCCGCGCCGAAGGTTTTTTTGAATCCCATAAAAGGTATATCGACGTGCAGGTGGTCGTGGAAGGCGTGGAGGGAATGGAAGTGGCTGATGTCAGTCACATGAAGGTCAGTGAGCCGTATGAGGCCGAAAAGGATTTGATCAAATATTCGGATACGGCGGGGGCTTCGATTCTTCGTTTGGGTTGTGGCGGGGCGGCGGTGTTTTATCCGACGGATGGGCACATGCCGACGTTGCAACTGGCCGATGGTTCAAAGCTCGTGCGCAAGACGGTGGTGAAAGTTCCGGTGGCTTGAGCCTGGCACGCGGATGAACTACCGTCACCTCTACCACGCGGGAAACTACGCCGACGTTTTTAAACACGTATTGTTGCTCCAGCTTGTGCGGGCAATGCAACGGAAGGCAAAAGGGTTTCTGTACCTCGACACTCATGCCGGACGTGGCGGGTACGATTTGAGTACAACGACGATTTTGCCGGACGGCCGGGAGCGCGCGCCGGAGTGGCCGGCGGGGATCGGGCGAATTTTGACGGAGAAAAAACCGCCGGGGCCGCTAGCTGATTATTTAGCGGCGGTGAGGGCGTACCAGGCCCGGCAAGGCGTGCCGGAGGACGAGTTGCAATTTTATCCCGGGTCGCCGTGGATCGCGCAGGCGCAATTGCGAATGCAGGATCGCGCGGCGCTCTGCGAACTACGCGAGGACGATGCCGAGGCACTGGAACTGGATTTCGGCAACCAGCCGAATGTTTCCGTACACCCGATGGATGGTTACACGGCGTTGCGGGCGATGTTGCCGCCGAAGGAAAAACGGGCGCTGGTGCTGATCGATCCCCCGTTTGAGAGCACCCAGGAGTTTGCGGATATTTTGAGCGGACTCCGCGAGTCGTTGAAGCGATTTCCCAGTGGGGTTTACGCGGTTTGGTATCCGATTACCGAGCGGACCCGGAGCGATTGGTTTCATCAAGATGCGCTGGCGCTGGGACTGCCGCCGACTTTGGTGGCAGAGCTGCAGATTGCCGGAGATGCCTCCGAAGTGCGGATGAAGGGCTGCGGCCTGCTGATTTTGAATCCGCCGTGGCAGATCGAAACGGAAATTAAAACCGTGCTGCCGATCTTGCTGGAACGATTAAAGCTCGAGGCCGGCGGAGCCGTGCGGGTCCGCTGGCTGGTGCCGGAAAAATGATCGACTCAGTGCGCGGGCGCGAGGCGCTTGACGAGATGTGGAGTCGAAAAAGGCTGCAGGATTTCCACGTGGTGCGGGCTGGGCAGGGACGGGGCCTTAAATAACGGGCGGCCCCAAAGCACATCACGAGACAGCGCAGGCTTCGCGGGCGCATGGAGCGCGGGCGGCTGAAAATTCGGCTGTTGGCTGAAGAGTGGCATGGCTTGGTGTTCTGAGGGCAGGTCGGATATAGTTCAGAGCTCAACCGGGGGGCAATTGTTCCAAGATATTTCGGGGAAATTTCACAGCGCCGTAACACTCGGCCATATTGAGGAAACCTTGCGGAAAATATTGGGTTACTCGCGGGCAAATAATTCAAAGAGTTGCGGGGAAAGGCGGGCCGTCTACCCCTAGGCGGCCCGCCTTCATTCTGTTCTGCCCCATCTCCCGCTGGGCGGGAGAAAAGTGGTGAGTCGGTCTGGTGATCACGCGACGAGTTGAGGGTGTTGCGTGTGCCGGCGTGCAGAGGATTCGTGTTTCGGGGCGATGATGGTCAGCACGCCTTCGCGAAGGTCAGCGCGGAGTTCAGCGAAATTGAAACCGTAGCCGAGCCGGAGCTTGAGTTGATAATCGTGTTGCACGCCTTCGAGGTGGAGGGCTTGCCAGTTGACGCGCAGGTGATGCGTTTTGCTCGCGGTGATGAGAAGGTCAGGCCCGCGGGTGGTGATTTCCACGCCGTTGGCTTCCACGCCAGGAACGAGCACAATCAACTTCAACGCCTGCGACAGATCGGTGCACTCAAAGTGAGGCTGGCGATAGGCCGGCAGGTGATCGGTGGTCTTGAGGTTGGTGGGACTGTGGGTGGGAATGATCGTGTGCATGGACGTGAAAAATGGTGACGGACTGGTGGCCGGCGGCTCCTGATAAGTGACGGGTACCTTTAAGGTTTCGTCAGGCTAGGGAGCCCTCAGCGGTCGGTTTGAGAACCCAAAGGGACGGGCCGGCACGGCTGTAGCATTAGCTGCAGGTCAAAACCGGAGGCCACCTTCGTGATCGAAGATGCGGGGGAGCGGCGTTGAACTGGAGTGGCGGAGGTCATTGGATTGAGAGAGGAAACTTCATTAGAATAATCGTCTCTCCCCATGGTTTCTTAAGCCGAAACCGTGCCAGCGCTATCCGTTTCGTGCGATCATCGCGTTTGCGTGGAAGGGTGTCGGGGCCGATGTCCCTGTCGACCAGCGGTGATGGCTCGGCTGATCAGCAAGCCGCCCACCGGCTCAGCCTATCACCGTTCACCATTAACGCTCATCGCAAGACGATCATGGGAAAACTTGGCCTGCGCCTAAAAAAATTATGCGCTACACTCTCCAAGAAGGCTGCCCACCTATGACCTCGCAAGGCGTGTTCCCGGCGGGTTTCCAACGTCAGATTCTCAATCTCACTGCCGCAAAAAAACCTCCCGCGAAAGCGAGCGCTTAAGTCTCAGACATGAATGGCGCTTAGATAAGGCGTAAAACTTTCTTGTTGAGCGGACTGCGGCGTTCGGTGTCAGGGAAACGACTGCGCATGATTTGGCGGGTCAGCCGGTGCATTTCCGTGATGATTTTTTTGACGCGCCGATGTTCGCCAATGGCTTGTTCCAGCCACTCGGCTTGTTCGGCCGAAAGCGCGAGGCTGACGGTTTTGGCTTTCACTTTGCTCGACCACGTGAAGCGCGCGCCGGACTGGCCGAGCGGTCGGCGATAAACCGAGCCGGCACTCAAATAGCCGACGCCGGCGAGTTGCTGTCGCAGCGCGGTGTATCGGGCTTCCAAGACAACAAGACGGGGCGATGACATGCCAAAAATTAAGGGCGATTTGGCTGGCTTCGTCAAGTATGGCCGTAATCACACGGCCTATGGGAAATGAAACTCCTTATTTCCCCGGCCTACGGGCGCAGTGCGCGCCGATGGGCACGACCGTGCGGCGCACCCACGCAGCCACCGAATCGCTCGGCGGCTTGGCTGCCTTGTTTGCCGGATTATTTTCCGGACTCCTGGTCCCGGCGCGCACGGGCGCGGGCAGCCGCCGCCGCGATTTTCCGCGGGTCACGGTTTTCTGGGCTTTCCTCGGTCAGGTGTTGCAACGGGGCGCGAGTTGTCGGTGGGCGGTGGCGCGGGTGCAGGCTGACGCGGTCGGCCGCATGCACCGGCCGCCGGGTGAGGACACCAGCGCTTATTGTCAGGCGCGGCTCGCGCTGCCGTTGGCGTGGTTGCAACAATTATTCGCGGCGCTGGGCACCTGGTTCGAGCAGCGGACTCAGGCGCAATGGTGCGGGCGCACAGTGCGGATCATCGATGCGACGGGGTTTTCCATGCCGGACACGGCGAAGAACCGTCGCGTCTGGCCGTAGGCGTGTAATCAAAAACGCGGGTGCGGTTTCCCCACCGGGAAACTCGCCGGCCTGTTCTGTCTGCACACCGGCCGGATGTTGGCGTTTGCGCAGGGCATTTGGAAAACCCACGACCTCACGCTGGCTCGTCAACTGTTGTCCGTTTTGCGCGCGGGCGAGGTGCTCGTCGCTGATCGCGCGTATTGCGGGTGGCTCTTCTTCGTGCAATTGCTGGGACAATCCGTTGATTTTGTGATCCGGCTGCACCCAAGCCGCACGGTGCGGCAACGCCGCCGCAATGGTTCGTGGCAGGAGACGTGGCACAAGCCCAAGCGGCCGGCCGGACACGCGGTGCTCGATTGGCAGGGACCGCCGGAAACCGTGACGGTCCGACTCGTGCAATTCCGGATCGAGGCGCGCGGTTTCCGGACGCGCAACATCGTCGTGGTGACCTCGCTGCTCGATGAAAAAGAGTTTCCTGATTCCGCGATCGCCGAACTCTACGGCCTGCGCTGGCAGATCGAACTGCATTACCGGCAAATCAAGACGAACCTCGCGCTCGATGTCCTGCGCGGACTTTCGCCGGCGATAATCAAACGCGAGTTGTGGATGCACGCCCTCGCCTACAATCTGGTGCGCGCGCTGATGCTGGAGAGCGCGCTCACGCATGCGGTGCCGGTGGCGCGGCTGAGTTTCAAAGGCACCCTCGATGCGCTGCAAGCTTGGGCCGAACGCGCGCTGAGCGTGCGCCGGTATCGCGGCCACGCGCGGTGCACCCTGCTGGCACGAGTCGCCGCCGATCAAGTGCCGTTCCGCCCCGGTCGCCATGAACCGCGCGCCCGCAAGCGCCGACCGAAAGCTTATCAACTCCTCACTCGCCCCCGCCGCAGCATGCGCGTCGCCGCTTCCCGTCGCCCGCGATGACGCGAGTCCCCATTTCCCCTCTGGCCTTATCTTAGCGCCATTCATGTCTGAGGTTGTCGTGGCTGAGTCATTGGCCAGCGGGGTGAGGGCACCCCGCCTCCATTGCTAAATTTATAAGCGGACAGATCACGTTCCTGCCGAAACGGAAATCACACCCTAGTCGCTCTGCGTTGGGCCCGGCGGGACATTGTCCGGTTGATGGGGTATTTGATGCCGAGATGAAAGACCGCCAAGAGTGTGAGCATGCCGCAGAGGGCGTACCCTAAACCTTCCAGCGTCGTGGGCACGGCGGGCTTGAAGACCGACCACGTGGCTCGGACGATGGCGGTATCGCTATGCTGCAAAAATACGAAGGGGCGCGACCACAGGCTGGCGTGTTGAATCGCGGACTGCGCGACGGCGAGGGTGTCCACGCGTGCGATCGCTTCCGTCATCACGCCACCGAGTTTGGTTACCGCAAGATCGGCGTTCGCGGTGATTTGGTTGATCAACTGCTCAAGAGTCAGGCCGGATTGCGCGGCGGTGTGTTGAAATTGTTCCATCTGCCGGCGCGCTTCGTCGAGATGGCCACCGAGGCGTTGGAGGTATTGCTGCATGAACTCGGGGATCTGGGAAAAAAGCACCGTGCCGAGCACGCACAGCGCGCGATCCAATAGGCCGGCGCCAGCGCCGACTAATGTTTTGCCCGGATTCATGCGGTAAAAATGGGCCTGAGGCGTGGGCAAAGCAAGCCGGTCGTGTGGCTCCGGGGCGACCGAGCCATGATTAGCAATTTTGTCAGAGACCGGTTTCACGACGGACTCATGGCACGCGCTCGCGCAGACCGGGAATGGTGGGGTCCAGTGATGTGGGCGATTTTATTCATTTCTGACATATTGAAAGCAAATCCACGCTTCTCTTGGCGCGATAGTTCGCTCATAAGATTTTATCTCCCGGTTACGAATCGGTTCTGCTAACACGTTAAAGCTTCTACCCTATGAAACTCTCTCCCTCGCTTAGTTTGGTTCTCCCTCTTGCCGTTGCCGTGTTTATTCTCGGTGGTTGCGCGACACCGGAACCTATTCCTGCCCCCCCCAAAGCAGCGCCCGTTGCCGCGAAAATTCCCGCTCCAGTCGTGAAAGCCGCAGTCGCCCCGGCCCCGCAACCAACTCCGAAGGCCCCTGCGGCGGCGGCACCCGTTGCGCCAACCCCAGTAGCTCCCGTTGCGGTCGTTCCCCCACCGCCTCCTCCGATTCCAAATCCCGCGAAGAACGTGGAGGTTGTCGCCACGGTCGAGCATCTCACTCAGGACGGCAAAGACGAGACCATGGCTCACGAGTTGAGTGAATCCACGGAATTTCCCCAAGCCTTGGCTTCACTTGCGCCCGGGGCGCATGCGCCGAAAAGTGAAGTCATCTACATTGGGACCCAGCCTCCTTCCAAAGGTCTTACCGCTGATGGTAATTCCACCGATCTCGTGGAAAAAGATTGGACCGGCCTTGTTCTCGTGCCGCTGAACACGTCGCTTTCCAAAGCGCATACTTCCGCCGTTCGCCTTATCAAGGTCGAAGCCCATCCACTCAGTGATGGCCGGGTGCGGGTTTGGATGCGCGTGAAGAATGTCGGAGACAAAGGTCTGCCGACCGAAATCGCCTGTCTGTTCCGGATGCAGGGAGAGACTTCCCGTGAGAGTCCTTATTTCTATGAGCTTGAGGTCCCCGGACAGACTTTCCGCGATGTGTTTTTCGTTTCACCCGCGGGTCAGTTGAATACCTACACCGTCCTCGTTCGCCCGAAATTTAATTACTAAATCGCCGGGGCTAGTAGCCAGGAGGTGATCGCGATGAACTGACGTCGATCCGCGGGAAAATGCCCCGGGCGATCTCTGCGCGCCTAGGGCGGCCTTCATTTCCCGGTGGGATCTTGGTTCTGGGTATGTGCTGTGCGCCCCATTGGCCTAGTGTGGCCAGTACTGGTTTCAAAGCCTGACCTTTTGGCGTCAGGCGGTGGGCATAACGGGTAGTTTTTTGGTAAGCTTCAATGGGGACAACCCCACTTTTCTCCAGCCGGACGAGTCGTTCCACGAGTAAAGTGGGGGGAATGTCTTTGGGCGATGCGGCAAATTCGCCGTAGCGCCGCAGCGTGCCGCTTCATGGCGGAGCGCAAATTATCCGCCTGCCGTGATGGGCGGTATAATTTCGGCGACGTTTGACGCTGGTCGAGCAAGTGTGGCCATCAAGTGACAAGAGGGTGCCGACCGGAATAGAGCTTGAACTATATTCCTAAGAAGGAATACAGATACCCGCATGGAATTGGTGAAGATCTACGAATGTCTTTGCGACGCCACTCGGCTGCGCCTCTTGAACCTGCTGGGGCAGGGGCCGCTGTGCGTGTGTCACTTTCAGGAAATCCTCGGCGAGCCGCAGGTGAAAATTTCCAAACACCTCGCCTACTTGCGCATCCGTGGCTTGGTCGAAGTCGAACGCCAGGGCAACTGGATGATTTACGGATTGCCCGCGAAGCCCACGCGCGAATTGAAAAAAAATCTCGCCTGCTTGCAGGACTGCGCGAAGGAGAATGCGATTTACCGTCGCGATCTGGCACGCTTGAAAAAACTTGATCTCGCCTGTGCCCCACTCGCCCCTGCCGGTAAATCAGGCGCAAAGTGCTGCTGAACTTTTCTCTCATGAACAATCCCGCCACCGAAACCTCCGCGCTGAGCGTCTCTGCTTTGCGCTCCATTCTGGCCGCCTCACCTGCTCTGCCGATCACCGTGATCTGGCCCGATGGCGAGCCCATCGAGGCGCATTTCCACGTGACCGAGGTCGGTCGCGTGCAGCGCGATTTCGTGGACTGCGGCGGTACGATCCGCCGCCTCGTCACCTGTCTGCTCCAGACCTGGGTGGGAGACGACACCGAGCACCGCATCACCGCGGATAAACTCCTCAAAGCTTTCGTCCACGCTGAGCCGATTTTGGGCGGGGATGATCTGCCGGTGGAGCTGGAATACGACGCCTGCAATGTCGTGCAGCTGAAAGTCATTTCCGCTGTCGCCGAAGCAGACCGGCTCGTAATCCATCTCGCCAAGAAACAAACCGACTGTCTTGCCAAGGAGCTATGCGTTCCTTCGTCATGGGGAGCAGCCACCACCGGTTGTTGCTGAAAACTGAGCTGCAAAAATTTCCATGCACATTCCCAAACCCACCGTCCTTATTCTCTGCACCGGCAACTCCTGTCGCAGTCATCTCGCCGAAGGTCTCCTGCGCGCCGTCGCGGGCGACATCCTGAACGTCGCCAGTGCCGGCTCCAAACCCGCTGGCTACGTGCACCCGCTGGCGATCCGGGTGATGCAGGAGATCGGCCTCGATATTGCCGCGCATCGTTCCAAGCACATGAACGATTTTCTCCCGGAGAAAATCGAGACGGTCATCACCGTGTGCGGCCACGCCGATCAGGCGTGTCCCGTCTATCCCGGGCAGGGCAACCGCCACCACTGGCCCTTCGATGATCCCGCTCATGCGAAGGGAACGGAAGAAGAACAGCTCGTGGTTTTCCGCCGCGTGCGCGACGAGATCCGCCGCACCTTCGAAGGCTACGCGCACGGCCGGCGCGACGCGCTGAAAACCCAATCAAGTATTTGAACCTCGTATAAAAGGTGGGGCGGGCCCGCCGCGAGCTTCTATGAAAAAATGGCCTGAGCGGACGGCCCAGCGGTCCGTCCCTGCCCCTTCACCCACCTCCCATGTCCGAATCGCTCACCAAAAAACTTTCCTTTCTGGACCGCTACCTCACCGTCTGGATTTTCCTCGCGATGGCGGCGGGTCTGCTGGCTGGACGCTTTTTCCCCGGCCTGCCGCAGGCGTTGACCGCTTGGAGTGTCGGCACCACCTCGATACCGATCGCGCTTGGACTGATCATTATGATGTACCCGCCGCTGGCGAAAGTGCATTACGAGGAACTCGGCGCTGTGTTTCGCGATAGGAAAATCCTCGGCCTTTCCTTGGTGCAAAACTGGCTGGTCGGTCCGGTGCTGATGTTCGTGCTCGCCGTGATTTTCCTCCGACAGCAACCGGAGTATTTCGCCGGCTTGGTTCTGATCGGCGTCGCTCGCTGTATCGCCATGGTGATCGTGTGGAATGATCTCGCCGGTGGCAGCCGCGAATACTGCGCCGGTCTCGTGGCCTTCAACGCGCTGTTCCAGGTTTTCTTTTTCGCCCCGCTCGCGTGGTTGTTTCTAAAAGTGCTGCCGCCGCTGGTCGGCGTGGACTTGGGGGTGCTGGATCTATCGAGCATCACGATCGGCACGGTGGCCCAAAGCGTGTTCATTTATCTCGGTATTCCGTTTCTGGCCGGCTGGCTCGGACGACTCGTGTTGCGCCGCGGGCCGGCTGGGATTGCGTGGTACGACAGGAAATTTATCCCGTTCATCAGTCCGCTGACGCTGACGGCGCTGCTCTTCACGATCTTCGTTATGTTCAGTCTCAAAGGTGACACCGTGCTGCGCATCCCGCTCGACGTGCTGCGCATCGCGGTGCCATTGCTGATTTATTTTGCGATCATGTTTGTCGCGACCTTCTGGACCAGCGTACGCGCTGGCGCGGATTATCCGCGCGCGACCACGCTGGCCTTCACGGCTTCCGGCAATAATTTCGAGCTCGCGATCGCGGTCGCGGTGGGCGTGTTCGGTTTGGCTTCGGGCGCGGCGTTCGCCGCCGTGGTCGGCCCGCTCGTTGAAGTGCCCGCACTAATTGGTTTGGTAAGTGTGGCCTTGTTTTGGAAGCGCCGCATGGCGCTCAAGGGTTAGCTTCGTGGTCAGGTTTGCAGTTGCGCGGGGCTCGCGGGCCGTTTCGCTGGGCCGCATCGTATGAAACTGCACATTCCGCCCGGGCCGTTTGCCGGATATATTTTCGATTGCGACGGCACGCTCGTCGATACGATGCCGCTGCACTATCGCGCTTGGAACAAGGCCATGCAGCACGCGGGGCTGCAAGGTGAGTTGAGTGAAGAATTATTTTATTCCCTCGGCGGCATGCCGACGCGGAAGGTCGCCCAGACTTTTGCGCAGCACTACGGCATCACGCTCGATGTGGATCATGTTTTCCATACCAAGGAAGAAATGTTTTTGGAGATGCAGACGGAGATGAAGATCATCAAGCCGGTGGTGGATTTCGCGCGCAGCCTGCACGGGCGCGCGCCGATGAGCGTGGCGTCGGGCGGACCCAAACCGGTGGTGGAAAAAACGCTCGAGCTCATGGGCATCGCCGATCTGTTTCCCGTCGTCGTCACCCCGGAAGATGTGACGCACGGCAAGCCTTCGCCGGAAATGTTTTTGCTCGCGGCGAAACGCATGGGGGTTTCCCCTCAGCAATGTCTCGTGTTCGAGGATGCGACGCCCGGATTCGATGCGGCGAAGGCTGCGGGCATGCAGTATGTGGTCGTTTCCAGCCGGGTTGTTTAGAGCCCGTGAATCAAGTGCCGCCACGGGAACCGGCCTTGCTGCGGAGCTCCGCGCGACGATTCTCCGGGCATGAAACGAATCGCTTTCTTGTTGGCGTGTGGGGTTCTCGTCGCCTCGGCTCAGGAAGTCAGAATCAGCCGTGCGGCTTTGCTGAAATCCGAACGGACCATGGTCTCGTTGCAGGCGGGTACGATTGTCGATGTGCTCTCGCGCGATGAGTGGACGCTGACGGTGCGCTTCAACAATCATACGGGTCTGATTCCGGCGAGCAGTCTGGCTCCGGGTGCCTTGTCATCGCAGGCAAAAAGCAACTTTGGTGTGAGCGTCAGGAAATCCATTGCCTCCGAGGTCCGCGCCGGGAACAAGGCGCAGGAGAACGGCAGCAACTCCGGCCAGAACAACGCGAAAAAGACCGTGGCGATTTTGGCGGCCAATTAAGGGAGGAAAGGAAGGTTGAGGGCAAAAAGGATCGCGCTAACGGTACTGGCCGCAAGGTGTGAGCGAGCGTTTTTTTCCAGAGGCAACGGTGACAGGATTGAAACACGCCGTCCCGCTCGGGTCGTTTAGATCTTGTGAAATGCCCGCGGTTTTCCGGCTCCGACTTGCCAGAGTATTTGTCCGAGCAACGCTGCGGAAATGAAACGACTCACTTTGCTTTTTCTTTGCGGTGCCTTGCTTGCTTCGGCTCAGGAAGTCAGGCTTGCCCGTTCCGCGATCCTGAAATCGGGCCGCGTGATGGTTTCCCTCAAGGCCGGCACAATGGTCGACCTGTTGGCGCGCGACGGGGAAACGCTCACCGTTCGTTTCAATAATGTGACCGGCGTCATCCCGGCGAGCAGCTTGGCTGATGCCACTGCGGCGAAGCCGGAGTCGGCAAAACCCAGTGCTCCGCCGCAAAAATCCGGATCGAGCTACGTTAACGCGGTGAACAAGGCCAAAGCCAATGTCGCGACGCACGAGCAAAACGACGCGAAGGCCGTGGACGAGGTCTTAAAATGACCGGTGCGATGGCGGTTTAACCGACCGCCATATTTGATTTGAACCGAGGCGATAAGGCGCATGCTTTGAGCGCATGACTTTTGCCGAGCTGGCCAATCCTGGTGTTCTGACGCAGCCCATCTACGAACCGGGTAAACCCATCGAGACGGTCGCGCGTGAACTCGGAATCGAGCCAGTTGGGATTATCAAGCTCGCGTCGAACGAAAATCCGCATGGTCCGTCGCCCAAAGCCCTCGCAGCTGCGCAACACGCCTTGCTCGAAGCGCATCTTTATCCCGACGGCGGCTATTTTTCTTTGCGACAAAAGCTCTCGGCAAAACTGGGCTTGGGCAGGGAGCAGTTCGTGATAGGCAACGGTTCGAATGAGCTCATCGAATTGATGGGCCACGCCTTTATCTTTCCCGGTGCGGAATGCGTGATGCACCAGTCGGCCTTCATCGTCTATAAACTGGTGACGTTGCTGTTCGGGGCGAAGCCCGTCGAAGTGCCTTTGGTAGCCGGCCTGCGCCAGGATTTGCCGGCGCTGCTGGCGGCGATCACGCCGCGCACCCGTTTGGTGTTTCTGGCCAGTCCGGCGAATCCCACCGGCGCGACCAATACCGCAGAGGAGATCGTGGCGTTGGTGCGCGCCTTGCCGCCGCACGTGATTCTGGTGATGGATGAAGCCTACGTCGATTTTCTGGAGAACCCACCGGACCTGCGGCCGCTCATCGCTGAAGGTCGCAAGGTGATTTGTTTCCGGACGTTTTCGAAAATCTACGGGCTCGCTTCCTTGCGTGTCGGCTACGGTTACGCGGCACCGGAGTTGATCGCGATTCTCCAGCGCGTGCGCCAGCCCTTCAACGTGAACGCCATCGCGGCCGCCGCCGCAACTGCCGCGCTCGACGATGAGGAGTTTGTGACGAAGTGCCGCCGCGAGAACCGCGCTGGGCTCGCGCAGTTGGTTGCAGGATTCACATCGCTCGGTTTGGCGTTCGTGCCGGCGCAGGGAAATTTTATTCTCGTCAAAGTTGGCGAAGGTGTCGCGACCTTCGATGCGTTGCAACGCGAGGGCGTGATCACCCGGCCCGTGAAAGGGTACGGCCTGCCCGAGTGGCTGCGCGTGACCGTCGGTAGGCCGGAGCAAAATGAACGTCTATTGAAAACCTTGGCAGGTGTGCTGGCTAAAGGCTGAACAGGCCCCTGGGTGGGCGTCGGTTTCCATACCGACGCTATCGCCGATATGGAAATCGGCGACCACCTTTCAGAAACCTCCATCACGACGCTCGCTTCATCGTTGCGCCTCTTGGTTTTGTAGCCGCGTTGGAGCGAAGCGACAACGTGGTGCGATCGGCTTGTGGGCGGCGTCCGCGCTTTCGCGGCGCTCAAGTGCGGCTACTGGTGGCTGCGCTTGCCCGCCGCGCGCCGCAACCGATCATTGATCGCGGTGGCCCAAGCACCGCCGCTCTTCGGAGCAGCTTCGACAATCATCCGGGAGAACTTCCCCGCATCAGCCTCGCGCAACACGGCGTACAAATTATGCGCGACGTCCCCCAAACGGCCCGTTGCGCTGAGCCAGAAAACATTCGCGCCACTCGCGTGGCGTGGCTTGCGCTGAAAAATCAAAGCCATCGGGTCCGTTCCGGCGGTCTTCCGCTGCGCCGCGGTGAGGCGCGGCGTGATGGTGAGCGGCGTGTGTGGACTGTAATGCTGGTCGAGCAATCCGGGGGCGAGCACCGTCGCCGGAGTCTTGCCGCTGACGACGCGAACTGTCAGCCCGGCGCGGCGCAACACCGCCAGCAGTTCCTGCGCGGAGATTGCTCCGGGGCGCAACAGGCGCAGTTGTCCGGGCTGGCTGAGATCCACGATGGTTGATTCCACGCCAACCGCACAGGCTCCCCCGTCGAGAATGTGCTTGATGCGTCCGCCGAGTCCCAGTCGGACGTGTTCCGCAGTCGTCGGACTAACATAACCAAACAGATTGGCGCTCGGTGCGGCAAGGGGCAGGCCGGAAAGTTTGAGTAAACGCCGGGCGAGCGGATGGGCCGGTGCGCGCAAAGCCACGGTGTCTTGTCCGGAAGTGACGATGCGCGGCACGATTTTCTTTTTTGACAAAACAATCGTCAGAGGACCGGGCCAGAAATGTCGGGCGATGACGCGCGCGGCGTTGTTGAACTCCGCCAGTTGTTCCGCCGCGCGCAGGTCGGAAACGTGGACGATCAGCGGATCGTCGGCAGGCCGTCGTTTTGCCGTGAAGATCCGCCGGCAGGCCCGGACGTCGAGCGCATGAGCCGCCAAGCCGTAAACGGTTTCGGTCGGGATGGCCACCAGTTCGCCGCGTTTGAGCGCCGCCGACAGTAGGCGGAGGTTGCGCGGGGTGGGAGCGTAGACACGAGCGGGCATGGGAAAGACGAGAGACTAAGAGACGAAAGGACTAAAAGACCAAAAGGCGGAGGGTGTTGGGCGTTTTTTGGGCAACAAAAAGCCGGAGCGTGGGCTCCGGCTCAATGCGAAATGAAAAATCGAACTCCGCTTACTGCATCGTCAGCAACGCCCGGGCGCGCTTGATGTTCTTCGTGACGCGGCGCTGTTGCTTGGAGGAGAAGCCCGTGTATTTGCGGGGCAAAATTTTGCCGGTATCGGTGATGAATCGGGCCATCAGCTGTGGGCTGGTGAAAGGAATCTCTTCAGGCTTGAGGGTCTGGGTGGTGGGTGTTTCGGTGCTGCTCATGATTGGAAAAGAGGACAGAGGTTGCTGGTCGGGTAGGCTGTGTCAACGGGCATTTTTTAGTTTGCCAATCTGGCCGGTCGGTTATGTCTGGAAAGAAGCTTAGTCCCCGTAGCTCAAATGGATAGAGCAGGCGTTTCCTAAACGTCATATTCCGGTTCAATTCCGGACGGGGGCACCAGCCTTCGCTTTCGGCTTCCGAAAGCTACGGCGGTGAGTCGCCGAAATCGATCTTAGGAAATAAAACTCGCGCTAATCAGCTGAAAATCAGTGCCCGACATTGGCGAGTGTCCTTCAGGCAGACGGCCGGTCAACTCGACCAAGACACGTTGATTAGCTGGGGCTGGCGCTGGATTCACCTTCACCACTTTGCCCACCACAGCCTCAGGAGAATCGTCGATGGCTTTTTTTAAATCGCCGATGAGATAGCGCGGTGCCCAGCCGATCATGTGGTAATCACTGGTCTGCAACTGTAGCGCTACGCGCGTTGCCGGATTGTTCAGTTCGAGAGCGATGCGCAATAAGTCTCCAGCTTTAAGTAAACCGTATCGGGCTTGAGCTGAATCATTGGCGTAACGGTTGCCGTGAATAAAGAAACGGCAGCAGAAGCGGCCGTCAGTCTGCCGATCAATTTTGGGAAACACCTGCAGGTTGTCCGTCTGGCGTTTTCCGCCAGTTACAGCGAGGATGTTAATCGGATTGGCATCCATCGGATCGATGTCGAGTTGACGCAGGTACTCGCCAAAATCCACCCGGTCTTCATCCATCACCCGATTGCGAAACAGCGGGAAAAGTTCGTTCGATTGATAGATCTGGCGGAAATCGGGAAACGATTCCAACGGACGAAGTCCTGCCTCTTGTGCGGCTCGTTCTGCGCCGTGAGTGTAGCCAAAGGTAAACCGGGAATGCGGGAGGTCAGCATCCAACCGCCCAATAGGAAACCAAGCCCGACTGGGGCCGGAATCCTGCCATGCAAGAAAGAGCGAGTTCATAACGGGAGTTTTTTCAGTTCGGAGCATGTCGAGACGAGGAAACTTACACAAAAATCTTTCTGCCAGCTAGTCATCCAATCGGCCGGCACACGATTTACGATACCTAAAAAATCAGATTCTTCCAATCGGCATACCTGTTGCAACCACGGCCGAAAATAGGCGGGCCATTCCCGGGCCGCCCGTTCCGTCAATTCGAGAGGATTTGCTCCCTTTTTATCGGTGGAGCTCCAAAAGACGCCACCCCGGCCCTTGCGGGCATAAGCCAGCACCGTACCCTCACGCAAACGGCGTACCAAATTCTCCTCGGGTTCGTTCCGCCCCAAGGAAGAGGCATGATCAAAACTCGGGGCAATATCCTGTTCGATGTGACCCTTCTCCCGCACGCTACGGAGCAGACCCCAGTTCTGATGATGGCGGTCCGTATTGCCGATCAAGGCGTCCAGTACGAAAAATCCGGCCAAACGGGAAAGTTGGAGATCCCGCTGGGCTTGGTCGGAAAATATTTTCGTGATCGCCTCGTAGATATTGTGGATGGAGTGGCTGGAATGACGGAAGACCTTATCGCGCTCGTAGCCGATTACATGACCGGCCAGCAATTCGTCACCATGGACAAGATCGTACCCTTCATTCCGACGGACAAAGGACCGAGATGCCGAGCCGCGTTTATTGTCAAAGATTGCCAGATCAACTGTTGCAGATGGCAGGGATATCAGATGCGCGACTTCCGCCGCAATTTTTTCCGCCCAATGTTCGCCGGTGTTTTCACGGGTGTATTTGAACAGCCACGGTTGATCGTCGCCTGCCATGCGAAACCAAAATTTCGGCTTACTGCCGAGTTGCTCCGTAAGCTCGGGGCTGTCGGCCCGGATATGGATGACGGGGTAGGGCGGAGCCATGACCGGGGCAGGATGTCAGTTTTTGTGGGCCTGGAGCGTGGGCTTCAATGGTAGGAATAGGGAGAAGCCAAGACAACGAAAGCAAGAGAAGGCGGCAAGCCTTGTTCCTTTTTTCCTTCCGGGCCGCGCCGGAGGAGTAGGCTGACGGACGGGTCAGCAACGGTCGTGATTCCTGACAATTCGCGTAGGCGGGACGAGGTTGGGATTGAATCACAAACTACGAAGCCAGAGCCCGTCCATCTGCTCTGCGTTACGCCGGCATGGCTTTCACGGATTTCTCGGCTGAGCTCTGGTGAACGTGGCGGGGCCACTTTGGGGCCGGTCAGATCTTGGCGAGACAGGAGTCGGGAAAGGCGGGCTGGCGGCGGAGCCACCGCATCAGACAAAGGCTGTTGGTGAGTGCTTCGTGCAGGGCGGAACCAAAATCGTAGCAGCGTTCGTCATAGCCGGCGGCTTCGAACGCTTCGTCGACCCCGAACGTGACGGCGAACAGGCGGGCGTCGAGCGCGGGGAGGTAGGCCTTGGTGACGTTTACCGAAGCATCCGCCTTGTTCGCGACACACAGGGCGACATTGCTGGTGTGATGCGAACGGCAGGTTCCGGGGCGCGCGGCATAGGCCGAACAGGCTCCGGCCTTCAGGAGGGCGCAGGGTTTGCGGCTGCGGGCCCGCTGGCCTTCGTCGTAGGCGGTGACTCGATCGCGATGTCGGGCCAGGCGGGCGATGACGGCGGTGAGCGCAGCGGGTGAAAAATGAATCTGGATATGGTCGGCGGCAAAGAAGACCTCGTGGGCCGACGCGTCCACCGGCACACTGCAGCAGGAGTCGCAACCAGCCCGACAGGCGACGCGGGCCAGCACGCGCGGGGTGGTGCCGGCGTAGGCTTGGTCCAGTTCGTCGAAGCCCCACCGCAGCGCGGTCATCATCCCGGCGGGCGCTCGCACGTTGAGCAGGCGCTCCGCCATGCCGGCCATGGTGTGGTCGAACAGCGCGGAATGTTGGGCGGTGGAAGTACGGGCAGGCATTGGACCGGTCAGGTGTCACCCGAAGTGACCGAAACGCGCTAACAAGGGGAATCCTAAAGTTGACCTGGGGCGGACAGCGTCCAACTCGAACCCTGGGTTAAGGATAAACCGCCTACCTCTTTAATCACCTTTTTAGACGCCGTCTTAGCCGGAACGATTCAGTCCAGAGCTGAGAGTCGAGAGACTAGAGCCAGACCAAACAGTGAATACAGTTTTCCGTCACATAATCACGCAAACCAGCTCTGAGGATCGGGCTCTCAGCTCTCGACGCTGGTCTCTCGACTGCATCGTTCCGGCTAAGAGAACCAAAACGAAAGAGCCGAGTTGGAGTGATCAGGCCATATCCTCGGGTGAATTCCAGTTGGCGAGCTGCTTTCGGTCGGTGGCGGGGATGCGGAGGACTTTCAGGCGGCGGGTGCGGACTAGGGTGGTGATGAATTTCTGGAGCGAATATTCTCCGGCGGTGAGAGCGGCGGTGGCGGCGAGTATTGCGGACTGGGGATAAATTGCGGCGAGGGGTTCGTAGCCGCGCGGGGTGCGGACGACGGCGCCGGTTTCGGGGCTGCAATTTTCGGCGAGCCACGTGAACCAAGCGGGAGAAATATGCGGGAGATCGACGGCGAGGATTGCTAGGTGCGTGCTCTCGCACTGCGCCAATACGGCGTGCAAACCGGCGAGCGGGCCGGCGTCGCGGATGGTGTCGCGGATGACGCGCACGCCGCGCTGGTGAGTGAGTGCGCGTTGGCTGGGGGCTTGGACGAGGAAGACGGGTTTCGCGCCAGCTGCTTTCAACGTGCGGAGCTGGCGTTGCCAGAGCGGTTCGCCGTCGAGGCGGAGCAATGCTTTGTTGCGGCCCATGCGGGTGGATTTCCCGCCAGCGAGGACTGCGCCGGAGAAGGTGATTTTAACCGGGGTCATGCAGTCGAACTCATTTTACCCTTTGAGCAGAGGCCAACTAAAAGGTGGTCGCCGATTTCCACATCGGCGACAGAGCGTCGGTGTGGAAACCGACGCCCACCCGCTATAGGACCCCGGCCTAGACAGATTTTTCGACACAGAGGAAAGGCAGGAGACTCACAGAGGACACAGAGGGAATTTCTCTGTGAAGCTCTGTGGCTACTCTGTGATCTCTGTGTCATGGATCGGATTCACACGTCTCGTCGCAGCACACCGGTGCTCAAAATGCGGCAACGCAAGCCGCCTCTTCCTTTCAACCAATCCTCGGCTCCCTTCGCTACGGCTTGCTCCATCCAGTGGCAGGGGCGGCATTCTTCCGTGGCGGCGAACTCGATGCCTTGGAGCGTGAATTTCGTGCCGATGAGCGTGTTGAGCTCGAGGCCTGCAGTGATCACGTTGCGGCGAAACGCAGCAGGGGAAAGCTCCGGTACTTTGAACTCGTGGCGCACAGCTTCGAAAACTTCCACGGCGAAAAATGTGATCTGTCCTTTGTAGTCCGGGCGGTAACCGTAGAAACGATCACCTTTCAGTCCGTAGTCTTGCACGCACTCGACTTCGGGGACCTCGACAATCGGATTTTCTCCGGCGGGTTTGCCGTAGTTGCCAAAATAATTATGGCCGGGGGAAATGTAGATGTGGCAGACGCGCATGTCAGCGACGCGCGGCTCGCTCCAAGGCCACGGCGCAGGCTTTGTAGCTGGGCTGGCGGGAGTGCGGGTCGAAGGCAGGGTAGGTCAGCCGGTTCACTTCGTCAAAGTGCATCGGCATAAAAATCTGCCCGACTTGCACCGTGGGCGTGATCATGGCGGTGGCCTGGGCTTCGCCGCGACGGGACCAGACGTGAACCTTGTCGCCGGATTTCACCTTCAGGCGGGTGGCGTCTGTCGGATTTAATTCCACGTAGAGCGAGGTGGGCGCGAGTTTACGCAGCACGCCGCTCTTGTTGGTACGCGAGCCGGTGTGCCATTGCGCGGAGGTGCCGCGACCGGTGAGCAGCAACAGCGGATATTCCGTGTCGGGCAATTCCGGCATGGGGCGCGGCTCGTCGAACATGAACTTGGCGCGCTTGCGTGGCGTGAAGAAATTTCCGTCAGCGAACAACCGGCGTTCTTGCCCGGGCGGCTTCGCGCCGGCCTCGGCCGCCTCGGCTTCCGTCCACGGCCATTGCACCCCGCCGGACGCGGTGAGGTGCGCGTGATCTTTCACGCCGGTGAAATCATAGGGCTGGCCACGCGAGAGTTCTTTCAGGATTTGAAAGGCATCCTCCGGCGATTCCCAGCGGTCGAACCTTTCGCCGACGCCCCAGTATTCGGCGACGAGTTTGAAGATGGCGAAATCGCTCAGCGCAATGCCGGGCGAGCGCGCGACTTTTCTCACGGCACCGAGGCGGCGCTCGGAGTTGATGAAGATGCCGGCTTTCTCGCCCCAGCCGGCGGCGGGCAAAATCAGATCGGCGGTCTGCGCGGTGTTGGTCGTCGTGTACATGTCCTGCACGACGAGGAAATCCAGTTTCTCGCGCAGGCGCGCAAAGCGTCCTTGGTTGATCCACGAATGCGCGGGATCGGTGGCGATAACCCAGAGGCCGCGGATCTTGCCCGACTCGATGCCGTCGATGATCTGATCGTAGGCCCAGCTTTTTTCCGTGGGGATCACGCTGGGATCGATCTCAAGAATCTTCGCGACGTGCGTGCGGTGCTCGGCGTTGCCGTAGTCGTAGCCGCCCAACAGAGAGGTCGCATTGCCAAACAGCCGCGAACCCATCGCGTTGCACTGGCCGGTGATGGAATTCGCGCCGGTGCCGGGGCGGCCGATCTGGCCGGTCATGAGCGAGAGATTGATGATCGCCTGCGCGGTGCGGGTGGATTCGTGGCCTTGGTTGACGCCCATCGTCCACCAGAGGGAAACGCGCTTCGTACGATCCGCGATGTCGACGGCGAATCGGTCGAGCTCGTCCGGGGTAAGTCCGGTGGCGGCGCAGACCCGGGCGGTGGTGAATTCGCGGGCGTGGCGCGCGAACGCTTCGTAGCCATCCGTGTGCGCGTCGATGAAGGTTTGGTCGACGGCTTCGAGGGCGATCAGTTTGTTGGCCAAGCCGTAGAGCAGCGTGAGATCGCTCTTGGGTTGGATTGCGTAGTGTTGGCTCGCCGCCATGGCGGTCTCGGTGCGGCGCGGATCGACGACGATGATGCGCGGGTTGCGCTTATTATTCATCACGCGCTGCCACATGATCGGGTGGGCGATGCAGGGATTGGCGCCGAAGAACACCAGCACGTCGCTCTCCTCGAAATCCGCGTAGGTGAACGGCGGCGCGTCGAAGCCGAAAGATTCTTTGTAGGCGACGTGGGTGGTAGCCATGCATTGGCGCGTGTTGGAATCGAGGTGCTTTACGCCCATTCCGAATTTCGCCACGGCGCCGAGCAGCGCCATTTCTTCCGTCACGATCTGGCCGGTGCTGAGCACGGCCACACTGTCCGGGCCGTGGGTCGCCTGTACTTCCTTGAAGCGTCCGCAAAACATACTGAGCGCCTCATCCCAGGAAACCGAAGCCATCGAACCGTCGGGTTGGCGCAAGAGCGGGGCGGTGGCCCGGTCGGGCGCGGCGAGGGGCGTGAGCGCTTCCCAGCCTTTCGGGCAGGCCATGCCGAGATTCACCGGGTAGTCCGCATCGGGCGAGAGGTTCACCGCTTCGCCATTTTTATCGAGGTGAACTTTCAGCGAGCAACCGGTGCTGCAAAATCCGCAGATCATCGACGTGGTCGTGACTGGTTTGAGCCGCGCGGGGATGAGGCCGAGCCCGAAGTTGCCGGGCCGCAAGACGAGTTCGCTCGTCATCGGGCCGTCGACGGCCCGCAGGAAATTTTGGACAGCAGTCGTCATGTGGTGATACCTCCAGCAGAAGGCATGCCGGGCATCTTGGGCGAATCCACAGCGCGGAAGAAGAGATAGCGTTCCGCCAACTCACCCGCGAAAAGCAGCGCCACCAGAGCGCCCTGCAGCGGCAGGCTCAGCGGGCCGGGCAGGAGGTTTGTCATATAATACGTTACAAACACGCCGGCGGCTCCGAGCGTGTAGCGGAGGATGGTGGCGCGGCGGAGCGGGCCGCGCAGCAGGCGGGCGGAGATGCTTTTGCCGGTGAGCGATAACGTTTCGAAGACGAGTTTGAGGGTGAGCGCCTGGGCGGCGTATTGCGGGGCGACGATCGCGAGGGCGAGCACGGTGCCGGTGCCGAAGAAGCGCGGGAAAGTCTGGCTGAAGCGCCAGAAACTCCGGCGCGTATCGACGTAGATCATCACCGAGCATAATAAGCCCACGAGGCCGGTGAAGACGGTCATGACATTAAACATCGGCATGCTTTCGCGGATGACCAAAAAGCCGACCCACGCGCCGAAGAGCACGGCTTCGCGGCTGAACCAGGATTGGCGCAGGCCGAGGAAAACCCGCCACGCGCGCAGCGGCTGGCCGAGATGGAGACTGGCGCACGCGAGACCGATCGCGCCCATCACGATCGGAACCCAGTGCATAAACGCCGGGGCCCCGACGGCGAGCGGGAGCAATTGGATGACTTGCGTGCCAATGGCGGCGGGCAACAGTGTGAGCATCACGACCAGCGGCCAGTGCGGCGGTTGCGGGCGGAGCGCGGTGGCGTCGGCGGCGCGGGCGTTTTCCGGGAGGGCGCGTTGGGAAACGTAGCGCGTGGTGGGTTGCGTGTTATCCGGGGCGGGTGCGGCGGCGAGGAACTTCGAGGTATCGACGCGCTCGGGCTCGGAGTGACGCACGCTGACGGTGACGATACTGATGGCCGACGTGGGGCAGGCTTGCACGCAGGCCGGGGCTTCGCCAGCGGCGAGGCGTTGGTGGCACATGTCGCATTTGCGGACGATGCCGAGCCGCTCGTTGTACTTCGGCACATCGTACGGGCACATCAGCACGCAGTATTGGCAGCCGATGCATTGATCATCGAGGTGAAAGACGATGCCGGTGCGCGCATCTTTTTCGTAGGCGAGCACCGGGCAACCGTTCAAGCACGCGGGATCGGCGCAATGGTGGCAGGCGGTCGTGATGGTTTGCTGGAACGGCGCGGCGGGGGTGCCACCGAGGAGCAGCCCGACGTCGCGCCAGCTTTCGGTTTCGTCGAGACCGTTGAGCGAGTTGCAGGCGGTGACGCAGGCTTTGCAACCGGTGCAGGAATCGAGATCGACCTCGAAGGCGTATTGTTCGTACGGGCCGGGCTTCGAGAGGGGGATGAGGTCGCGATAAACCGATTCAAGCGCGGGCTTGGCGGTGCGGGAGTGCGCCTCGGTGAAGCGCGCTACCGGAGTCTGGAGGCGCTGTTGCTCCTCCAGATACGCGTCGATAATACTTTTGTTGGGTGCATCCAAGAGAATGGGTCGGTTAGTAGACGTCGCGCTGATAGCGCTTCGTGTTTTTCAAACCTTGGACGTAGTCGATGGCCTGAGCTGGCGTGCAGCTGCGGACGAGCTCGACGACTTTGTGCAGGGCGGCGTCCACGTCCTTGGCCATGCGGCTGGCGTCGCCGCAGACGTAGAAACTCGCGCCGGCTTCGAGCCAGGCAAAGAGTTCACCGGCCTTTTCGATCATGCGTTGTTGCACGTAGATTTTTTCCGTCTGGTCGCGGGACCAGGCGAGATCGAGGCGGGTGAGATGACCGTCCTGCTGCATGGCGAGTAATTCGTCACGATAGAGGAAATCTGTGGAGGAACGTTGGTCGCCGAAGAATAACCAGTTTTTTCCCCTGGCCCCGGTGGCGCGACGTTCCTCTAAAAACGCGCGGAATGGGGCGATGCCGGTGCCGGGGCCGACCATGACGACGGGTTGGTTCCCATCGGTGGGCAGGCGGAAATTACTGTTCGAGTGGATGAACACGCCGGCCTTGCCCACGGTCAGCGCGCGTTCGGCGAGGAACATCGAGCAGACACCTTTGCGGTTGCGGCCGTTGGCTTCGTAGCGGACGGCGCCGACGGTGAGGTGAACCTGGCCGGGATGAGCTTTCGGCGATGAAGAAATCGAGTAGAGGCGCGGCTGAATTTTTTTCAGTGTGGCGACGAAGACGGCGAGCGCGGGCTTGGTGGCGGCTTCGAGTAACAGATCGAGTACGTCGCGGATGGCGGGGGCGGAAGGAGTCTTGCCCGCCGCGCTGGCGGTGCCCGTGCTCGATGGAGCAAGCAGATCAATCAACGCCTGACTGGGCCGGCCGAGATCGTAGTGAACCGTGAGGGCGGTGCGGAGCGGCAGTTCGCCCATCGCGGTGGTGACCGATTCTTCGCCGGTGCAGCCGAGGGCGCGAATGACATCGCCGACGAGATCCAAGCAATTCTGCGGATAGACGCCGAGTGCATCGCCGGTTTCGTAGGCCAAGTTGGAACCGTCGAGGGAGAATTCGAAATGGTTCACTTCCTTGGCGGAGCCGGTGACGTTCAGCGCGCGATAAGCGAGCACGGGCGCAGGGAAAGGATTTTTCTTCGAGTAACCGGTTTCTTCGGTGGCGGCCTCGGGGCTAGTGGCGGTGGGGGCGGACACGCTACTGGAAGTGGCGCTGAGCGCGCCGAGGGCGGCTTCGAGCCAGTTGCCGAACGCGGCTTCGTAATCGAGATCGCAATCCACGCGGGCGCTGGCGCGGATCGCGCCGCATTTTTCGAGCAGCGCATCGAACTCGCGGCCGCATTTGCAGAAGTGCGCGTAGTGGGTGTCGCCGAGCGCGCAGACGGAAAAACGCAGATCAGTGAGCGAGGGAACTTTGCCGCTGGTGAGCGCGGCGTGCAGGGCCTTCGCGTTGTCGGGCGGTTCGCCATCGCCGTAGGTGCTGGTGACAATGAGAAGATTTTTGGTGGCGGGAAGTTTGCTGGCGTCGAACGTGGCCATGTCGGCGACGGTGGCGGCGAACCCGCGCTTGGCGGCGGCCTTCGCGGTTTTTTTCGAGATGGCTTCGGAGGTGCCGGTCTGGGAACCGAAGAGAATCGTCAGCGGGATGAGCGTGGCGGAGGTGGCGGTCGCGAGGGTCGGGGTGCCGTTGCCGTTACGCGAATAAATGCCCGCGAAAAAGCCGTTCAGCCAGGCGCGTTGTTCGGGGCTGAAAGGTGCGGAGTCAGGGATGAACGGAGTGGGCGGGTTCATGCGGCGAGGATCGCCTTAAGTTCGTCCACCGAATGGCGGCGCGTCCACTCGATGAAACTCTCCTTAGCCGTACGGCGTGCCGTATACGTACGCAGGATATTTTTGACGAAATCGTTTAAGCCCGAAGCGGGGATGCCGCGAAAGACTTCGCGGGCGATGCCTTGTTCGTGATCCATGCCACCGCCGAGCACGACGTGGTAGCCGTCGGAGCCGTCGGCGAGTTTGGCGCCGATGAAACCGATGTCGCCGGCGTAGTGCTGGGCGCAGGAATGGGCGCAACCGGTGAAATGAATATTGAGCGGCGTGTCGGTGAGTTTGCTGTCGGCGAGCTCGGCGAGCAGGGAGGTCGCGTGGGCCTTCGTGTCGGCGGCGGCGTATTTGCAACCGCGGCTGCCGGTGCAGGCGATGATGCCTCCGGCGGCGGCGCTCGCTTCCGTGTAGAGACCGAGGGCGACGACGGCGCGGCGGACTTCAATCACGGCCTCGGCGGTGAGGTGGGGGATGATGACGCTTTGCCAGACGGTGAGGCGGAGTTCGCTGCGGCCGTATTTCTCGGCGAGCGTGGCGAGGCCGCGCATTTGCTCGGCGGTGAGTTTGCCGGCGGCGGTGCTGATGCCGAGATAGTTCAGGCCGGGTTGCGTTTGGTGGTGTGCGCCGAGCCAGCCGTGTTTCACGACAGGCTGGCGCGGTTCGCAGGCGGCGAGAGGTAAACGGCCGAGCGGGAACGCGAGTTTGGTTTGCGTTTCCTCGATGAATTTTTCGACGCCGATCTTTGCGAGGACGTACTTGAGGCGGGCCTTCTTGCGATTGGTGCGATCGCCGTGGGCGGCGAAAACGCGGATCATCGCGGCGGCGACGGCGACGGCTTCGCTGGGCTTGATGAGCAGGCCGGTGTCGCGGGCGAAATCGAGGTGGCCGGTGATGCCGCCGAGTTGGACGCGGAAATAAACGCCCGGAGCGGGCGGAGTTGAGAGCTGAGGGTTGAGAGTTGCGAGCGAGGATTCCGTGACGCGGCAGGCGAAGAAACCGATGTCGTTGGTGTCGGCGGCGGCGGAGATGCGGCCGCCGCTGTCGAAGGCGACGTTGAATTTGCGCGGCAGGCCGTTCATATCGCGGTGATTCAGAATGTAGTGGTGCAGCGCCTTCGCCATCGGGATGACGTCGAATAATTCCTCGGGATCGAAGCCGCTGGTGGGCGTGGCGGTGACGTTGCGGATGTTGTCGGCGCCGGAGCCGCGTGAGGTGAGGCCGAGCTCTTGCACGCGAGTGAGCACGGAGATGATGTCGCGTGGTTTGAATTCGCGGAGCTGGAGGTTGCCGCGCGTCGTGAGGTGCGAGTGACCGTTGCTGAGCTCCTCGGCGAGATCGCCCAAGCCGCGCAATTGGGCCGAGGTGATCACGCAGCCGGGAACGCGCAGGCGCAGCATGAAACTGTCTTGCGCGGGGGCGACGTAGAAAAGGCCGAAATATTTGAAACGAAAGGTATCGGGTTCGTCGGGAAATTTATCGGCATCGGCGTGGGCCACGAGTTTCGACCAGATATCGAGGGGGTTCTCGTCGTATTTCCAGCGCTCGGGTTTCGAGAGATCGTCGAGTGGTGTGCCGAAGACGATGTCCTCGGCGGGAGGCAACGCGAGATTACCGGAAGCGGCGTTGGCCGGATTGGCGGTGAGGAGACCGCCGGCGGTGTGGCCGGCGAAGGTGCCGCTGGCGACGACTCCGGCCATGAATCCTTGGAGATATTCTTTTTGCTCGCTGGAAAAGCCGGTGGTGGGGAATGCGGTGCTCATGGATTAATCAGATCCGGGCTGCGGCGGTTTTACCCCAGGTATTGCGCCAAGTATTCTTGATTAAGAAGAGGGCGATGAGCGCGAGCGCGCAGAGACCGGCGAAGAAGACGATGCCGGTGTTGTAGTTGCCGGTGTACTGTTTGGAGGCACCGAAGAGCATGCCGAGGGCGAAGCCGCCCAACCCGCCACCGCAACCGACGAGGCCGGTTATGAGACTCATCTCCTTGTTGAAGCGTTGCGGGAGCAATTGGAAGACGGAGCCGTTGCACATGCCGAAGGCGCCGGAGGCGATGAAGAAGGCCCCGCCGCAAAGCCACAGATTGGTGGAAAGGGCGGCGACGACGAGGGCGCAGCCAGCGAGGGAAAAGAAAATGCTCAGGGCGCGAATACCGCCGATGCGATCGGCGAGCGCGCCACCATAGGGCCGGCCCAGCGCGCCGACCAAGGTGCAGAACGCGGCCATTTCACCGGCTTGCACGGGCGAGAGGTGGAATTGATCCTTGAAGTAGATGGCGAACGCGGTGGCGAGGCCGACGAAACCGCCGAAGCTGATCGTGTAGAAAAAGCAGAACCAGTGCGCGTCGCGGGAGCGGAGGACGTTGAGGTAGTCGGCGAAGGATTTCTTTTTCACGAGGCCCGGCGGCTCTTTGGCGAAATAAACATACAGCGCAAAAGCGATCACGAGCGGGATGAGCGCGAAGCCGAACACGGATTGCCAGCCGAAGGCGTTGGCGATGCGCGGGGCGATGAGGTGATCGATCACCACGCCGATGTTGCCCGCGCCGGCGAGTCCGAGCACCACGCCTTGCAGATGCGGCGGATACCAACGGCCGGCTTGCGGCAGCGCGATGGCGAAACTGGCACCGGCGACGCCGAGGATGACGCCGAGCATCAACGCTTGGCTGAGATTATGAATGCCAAAGTACCAGGCGCAGGCGAGACCGGCCATGACGACCAATTGCGCGAGCATCCCGGTATTCTTGGTGCCGATGCGATCAACGAGCAGGCTCAGCACGATGCGCAGAAATGCGCCGGAAAGAATGGGCGTCGATACCATCAGGAATTTCTCCTGAGTGTTCAGTCCGAGTGATGGGGCGATCAAGGCACCGAGCGCGCCAAGCATCGTCCACACCATGAAGCTTACGTCGAAATACAGAAAAGCCGTGGCGAGCGTGGGCCAGTGACCGTGGGCGCGGAGCTGGGCGTAAACTCCGGCCTTGGTTGGCGCGGCAGCAGCGGGCGCAGCGACGACGGCAGGCGCGGTCGGGGGCACATTGAGCGTGGAGGCGGGAAGGGTGGCGGCTGATTCCATAAGAATAACCGACCTAAAGCGCGCCCTATGCCAGAGACGGTATTACCTGCATAAATAATCACGCAAATATTTCATCACACTAATGAACGGCGTTCATTAATCGGGCTTCATTTGTGGAACTCACGGTTGCAGTAAGTGTTTCAGCCTTTCATGCCGGCTGCGCGCTTACCGCTCCAACGCGCGAAACTGCTTTGGAAGCGGGTGAGCGAGCTGACTGGCACTGAAGGCGTGCGCGAAAATGGCGGCGGTAGATCGAAGTCAGTGTTGCGCAGCGGGCGCAGGTGGCTGCGTTCTTCCAGGAACGTGATCAGGTGTTCGCGGCAACGGTAGTATTCCGGGTCTTCCAGCAATTGGGCGCGGCAGCGCGGACGCGGAAATTTAACTTCCAAAATATCGCCGATGGTGGCGGCGGGGCCGTCGGTCATGCAGACGACGCGATCAGAAAGAAAAAGTGCCTCGTCGACGTCGTGTGTGATGATGAGGGCGGTGATTTTCAGGCGTTGCCACATTTCGAGCAGCACGTCCTGGAGTTCGGCGCGAGTGAGCGAGTCGAGCATGCCGAACGGTTCATCGAGCAGCAGCATCTTCGGCGAGAGTGCGAACGCGCGGGCGAGACCGACGCGCTGGCGCATGCCTTGCGAGAGTTCCGCCGGATGCTTGTTCATGGCATCGCCCAGCCCGACGAGCTCGAGATAATACTCGGCGATCTCGCGGCGTTCCTTGGACGTGGCGGTGTAGAAAACCTGGTCGATGCCGATGAGCACATTGTCCAGCGCGGACAACCATGGGAGCAGGCAGGGCGATTGAAACACGACGCCGCGATCCGGACCCGCGTCGATTACCTGTTTGCCGGAGAGGGCGACACCGCCGGCGGTGATGTCGGTGAGGCCGGCAATCATCGAGAGCACCGTAGATTTGCCGCAGCCGGAGTGGCCGATCAGCGAGACGAATTCACCGCGTTCGATCTTGAGGTTGAAATCCTCGACGATGACGGCGGGTCCGTACGATTTGGTGACTTGGGAGAGATCGAGGAAGGAGGACATGGTTGGAAAAAGACTGAAAGGTGGAAGGACTGAAGGGCGGAAGAGGAAATGCGACGTGAATGATGGACTCTGGAATGAGTCTGCGGGTTCGTTGGGCGGGGGAACGTGGGCTTGATTCAGCCTTTCAGATTTTCAGTCCTTCAGTCATTTTTTCTCGGCGGCGGGGGCGCTGGCCCCAACTGAGGATCGGTCGGCCCAGCATGATGTCTTCGGGAATCAAATCGGGAGCGGTGCGCTCGGTGCCGACGCCGGTGCGGCGGGCTTGGCCGAGTTCGAGCAGACGCGTAGTGATGACGGCGCGGAGGTGTTTGAATTCAGGATCGTGGTTCAACTCCCGGCGATCGCGCGGATGGGGCAGCGTGACGGCGAAAGATTCGGCGAGCGTCGCGCCCGGAGCGGTCGTGAGCGGGATGATGCGATCGGCCATGAGCAGCGCTTCATCGACGTCGTTGGTGATGAGCAAAACCGTTTTGCGATCCGCTTCCCAGAGATGGACGATTTCCTGCTGGAGCGAGCCGCGCGTGAGGGCGTCGAGCGCGCCGAGCGGTTCGTCGAGCAGGAGAATGGCGGGATCCATCGAGAGACCACGCGCGACGGACACGCGTTGGCGCATGCCGCCGGAGAGCTGGCGCGGGAGTTTGTCGCGCGCCTGGGTGAGTTTCACCATATCGATCCAATGCTCGACATGGGCCTGGCGTTTTGAATCCGACCAGTCGGGGAAACAACGGTTCACCGCGAGGGCGATGTTGTCGTACACGGTGAGCCAGGGCAGCAGGGAATAATTTTGAAACACCACGCCACGCTCGAGCGAGGGACCGGTGATGGGTTTGCCGTCGAGCGTGATGGTGCCGGAGTCGGGAGCGATCAGGCCGGCCACGAGGTTGACGAGTGTGGTCTTGCCCGAACCGGAGTAGCCGACGATGGCGACGAATTCGCCGCGTTCCATCGTCAGGTTGATATCGCGCAGCACCTCGGTCGTGCCGCTGGAGGTGCGGAACGATTTGCTGACGTTTTTGAGTTCGAGGAAAGGCATGGGTCAGTTCTTTTTGTGAAAATATCGGGAAGTACTGGCGGCGGAGAAGAAGGCGACGGCGAGAGTTACACCGGGAGTAAGCAGGCTCTTTGCCACAACGGTCGTGGAGAAATCCCCCTGCCACCAATGGTCGCCCTGATTGATGCAGGCTTGAAGCAGTCCGACCGGCAGGGCGATGCGGGCTGCGCGCCACCAAAGGGGGCGCGCAGCCAGAACTTCGAGCCAGCTGGGTGGAGGGAGACGCCATTAGAATTTCACCATGAGTTGCGCGTAGCCGAACGAGGCGTTGTCGCCGCGGCCGAGGGTGGTGCCGACTTTGCGGGCGGCGGGCAGATAACTGCCGGACCAGAAGTAACTATAGCCGAGCAGGATTTCGTAGGGCGGGCTGGGCGACCAGGTCCAGGTGGCGTCGAATTCGCGGCCGAGACTCTTGGGGAGGCCGGCGCGGATACCAACGGCTGGAGCAATGACCGGAGTGATGGCGTTGGCGCGGTACCAGAGATCCTGCGTGGACTTCAGTTGGAACCAGTGGTAATCGAGACGGAGAATGGATTTCTTCAACGAGGAATCGACGAGAGCGAAGGGCTTCAGGCGCAGGGTGGCCGCGACGTTGCGCATGTTTTTCCAACCGAGCACATCCATGTAGCCATAGAATTTGTGGTTGGTGTGGAAAAGATTCAGGAAGCCATCGTTGGCGGTGTCGGCGGAATTTTTGTCGCCGCTGGCCTCGTTGTATTCGAGGGCGACGCGGGGGAAGAACTTGCTCTTCTCCCAGCTGCGGCCGACCTCGGCGTGCAAGGCGTAGGCTTGGTGCTCAAACCAGCTCGGCACGATCACGACTGCCGGCGTGAGACCGGGCCGGGACTTGCCCCATTGATAGGCGGTCTCGACGAGGTAATCAAAACCACCGAGTGCGGCCATCGAGATGGATTGGGCGCGGAAACCGAGGGTCCAGATTTTCTGCGGAATATCATAGGGCAGGACGCCCGTGGCACCGCTGGTGAGTGTGTTGGGCCGGTAGGCGGGGCTGTTCTCCGTCTTGCCGCGATAGAGGAGATAGACGTGCGTGTTCTGATTTTTGATCAGGCCGGAGTTTTGTGCATAGATGCCGGCGAAGAGATCGTGCGGATCAGAGTGGTTGAATTTAAAATCGTTTTTGTCGCCTTGATTCCGCCCTTCGATGGTGACGACTTTGGCGGCGAAGAAATCGACCGTCGTTTTGACGCTCGCGGCGTTGTAGACAATTTTGGCTGCGTCGAAGGTGCGGGCGAAATTATTCCATTCGAAACCGCCGATCAGGCGTTCGTCACCGTACGCGAGCATCTGCCGGCCAATACGGGCATAGACGACGTCGTCGCGCGGATCGCCGAGGTCGGCATAAAGTTGACGGAGATCGGCCGGGTCGTTGCCCTCGGCGGCATTGACGAAGGGGACGTTGGGGCGTTTCGAATCAAATTCCCGCGCATCTTGGAGCTGGCCGTAGAGGGAAAACTTGGGCGTGAAGGTGTATTTTGCCCCGGCGCGAAACCGGGTCAGGATGAAATTATCATCGGTTACCGCGTCGGTGAGCGAATTGAAATCGAAAGTGTTTTTGCGTGATTCGACCCGGACACGCGCGTTGAAATCGAGCACGAGCTTGCCGTTGTCGAAGGTGATCGGATCCCCGAAGACGTAGGCCTGGGCCGGGATGGCCAGAGCCGAAAATCCAATAAGGCACAAGTACCCCAATAGGGTACTTGTGCGGCGGTGGCTCGCGGTGGGCTTGGGGGCGAAGTACCCCAATAGGGTACTTGTCGGATTGAGCGCGGGGTGGCGGGTGAGGGTGGGAGAGGTCATGTGGTGGTGAGTGGGCTGAGAGGAGGTGGTGAGTGGATTACGGGTGGGTCTGTTCGTGATTTTGCCGGGCTTAGGTGGCGGCGCGGAGGCGGTTTTCGGCCATGCTCATGAGGCGATCGAGCACGAAGCCGATGAGGCCGATGCTGATGACGCACATGACAATGTGTTTATAATTCAGCGCGTTGTATTCCTGCCAGAGGAAGCCGCCGAGACCGGGCGCGCCGGTGAGCATTTCGACGGCGACAATCACGAGCCAAGCGAGGCCGAGGCTGAGACGGAAACCGGTGAACATGTACGGCAGCGTGGCGGGAATAATAATTTTCCAGAGCATCTGAAAGCTGGAGAGTTTCAGCACGCGGCCGACGTTGAGATAATCCTGCGGCACAGCGCGCACGCCTTGCGCGGTGTTGAGGACGGTCGGCCACATCGAGCAGAAGGCGATGGTGAACAGACCGGCACCATCGAGGCCTTTGAAAATGCCGAGCCCGATGGGAAACCAGGCGAGCGGCGAGATGGGCCGCAGGATCTGGATGATCGGATCGAAGGCTTTCGTGAAGAGCTTGGACAGGCCGAGCATCAAGCCGATCGGCACGCCGAGGAGTAATCCGAGGCCGTAGCCCTGGCCGACCAGAGAGAGCGATTTCCAGGTGAAGCGGAGAATGCCTTGATCCTGTTCGCCCCGGTATTCGAGTGGGGAGGTGATGTAGGATTTACTGTCTTCCCACGTCTCGATCGGACCAGGGAAATAGTTGCTGCTGTCCTTCGACTGGTCGTGCTTCGCGTAAACATGCCACGCGATCAGGAAAATTCCGATCGTGAGGAGCGGCAGAATCAGCCAGTCGTATTTGAAGTCTTTCATGGTGGTGAGGAGTGAGGGGAAATTTAAGGCAGCGGGGTAATCTATTTTTGTAGGGGCGGCGCTTATCGCCGGGCCGTATTCGGTGGTTTCGGCCCGGCCACAAGGGCCGGCCCTACAGGTTGAATGTTGCAGAATGCGCTCAGCCTTTGAGGGCGTTGATGGCGAAACTCTTGGCGTAGGCCTCGAGGTCGGCCGATGGATCGAAGGTGGTGCCGTCGAAGAATTTCTCCGGGGAATTGTCGATCAGGCGGTCGGTGACACCGATCTCGGCCATGGCTTCGGTGTAGAGATCGGGGCGGCACACTTGGTCGACGATCAAGTAATTCGGCGCGCCTTCCGTCATGCCCCAGCGGCGGAATTGGGTGAGCCACCACTTGCCGTACTTGGCTTGCGGGAAATTGCAGTTCCGCTTGCTGAAGTGCATGTAGAATTCGTCCTGTTTCTTGCGACCGTCACCGTAGTCGTAGTCGCCGAGCAGGCGGCCGAGGATGATTTCCTTCGGGCAATTGATGTACGAGGGTTGCGAGACGATGTCGCATTGTTCGGAGCGGTTGTTGAGATCGTCGAGCCAGACGCTGGCGTCGTGCAGGCCCTTGAGGACGGCTTTGACGGTCTTGGGATTTTTCTCGGCAAATTCCTTGGTGAAAGCGCAGACTTTTTCGGGGTGATCCTTCCACATATCCTGCGTGGTGAGGGCGGTGTAGCCGATGCCGTCGTCGATGGCGCGGGCGTTCCACGGTTCACCGACGCAAAAGCCATCCATCTTGCCGACGCGCATGTTGGAAACCATTTGGGGTGGCGGGATGGTGACGAGATTCACATCGGCTCCGCCACCGGCGGCGTCACCGGGATGAATGCCGCCGCTGGCCAGCCAGTAGCGCATCCACATGGCGTGGGTGCCGGGCGGAAAAGTTTGCGCAAAAGTCAGGGGCTTGCCGGCTTTCTTGGCTTCATCGACGAAGGGCTTCATCGCGGCGGCGTCGGCGCCGACTTTGCCGCGGAAGGATTTCTTGAGCGTGATGGCTTGGCCGTTGCGATTGAGCATCCACGGAATGACCATGGGTTTTTTCGGTGAGCCGAGCAGGCCCATCGAAGAGGCGTACGGCATGCCGATGAGCATGTGCGTGGCTTGGTTATCGCCGGTGGAGAGGCGGTCGCGGATGACGGCCCAGCTGGCTTCCTTGGAGATTTTCGAGCGGATGCCGTATTTGGCGAAGAAACCTTTTTCGTGGGCGATGACGATGGGTGAGCAATCGGTGAGGGCGATGATGCCGAACTTCACGTCGGGATGTTCCGGTGCCTCGGAGACACTGGCTACCGTGGCCGCGCGGCTCTTCTGGCCGAGCGTGGCGAAGAGCGCGGCGGAACCGCCGAGCAGGGCTCCCTTACGGAGGAAGTCGCGACGATCAAGAGAGGCAGGGCTCAATGGGTTTGAGGCTGGTGGAGTTTGGCGGGGTATTTTCATGGGAGAGGTCGATTTTGTTGGCGGTGGCCGCGTGATAGAGATCAGCACGGAAAAGTTGGGCGGGAAGATCGGTTGAGATGAGGTGTCGGGGGATGAGACCGGCGGCCGCAAGGTCGTGTTGGATGACGGCTGCAGCGGCGGCGGTCGGGTGGTTGGCTTCACCGCGGGAAAAAATATGGAAATCGGGGACGGATACGGTTTGGCCGGTGCCGGTATCGAACCGGCCCAGGAGAGCGGGGAGAATCGTGTGCACGGAAACATCGAGATAGCGCGGTTCAGCGAGCCACTCGGCGAGCTGGGGGCGGTTGGCTGGCTTATCGCACCAGGCGCAGGCATCGTGAAGAGCGGCGACGAGCGCGAGGTGTTCCGGTGTATGGTCTTGAGCGAAGTCGGCGCGGAGCATCAGGACTTTTTCCACGTGGCCCGGAGATTGACGGGCGCTCCACGTGGGGCACCAGCCGTGACCAGCTTGCACGGCGACGGTGCCCCAGGGTTCGCCGGCGCAGTAGCCGTCGATGGCGCCCGCGACGAGGTTACGAAACATTTGGGCGGGCGGCACGACGACGATGCACACGTCTTTTTCCGGATCGACCCCGGCGGCAATCAGCCATTGCCGAAGTTGTAAGTGGTGGGAGGAAAAAAGGTGGACGACGCCAAGGGTGAGTCGGGCGGCCCCACGCCGGCGCAAAGCCTCGCGGCGGAAATCGAGGGCGGTCCGGACGCCAGCGGAAAGGAGCCGCGTGGAAAGGGTGATGGCATTGCCATGCAAATTCAGCACGAGGGCGGACAGCACGTCGCATTGCGGACCGCCGATGCCGAGTTGTGTGGCCCACAACATGGGAGCGGGGGCCTGCGCGGCGTCGAGTTTACCGTAGATAATATTATCGCGCACGGTGGCCCAACCGATTTCACGACGGAGTTCGACATCCAGGCCGTGGCGGCGAAACAACCCCAGCTCGTGCGCGGTGACGAGGGGCGCGGCATCGGTCAGCGCAACGAAACCCAGCCGGAGTCGTTGCGGGCGGCGGCGAGAGAGAGTGGTGGGATGAGTGGCAGTCATGAGAAACTATTTAAGCGTTTGGCATGCCAGTCGTCGTTCATGGCGCGGGAATTGCTACGCAATGATTTCATTCCAAACATGAAATTTATTCATCCATGAGCGATACGCTTGATACCAGACAGTTGCTCGCTTTCTCCGCGCTGGCCCGTCGGCAGAGTTTTACGCTCGCGGCCAAAGATCTGCATCTCACGCAGAGCGCCGTCAGCCATGCGATCCGGGGCTTGGAGGACGAACTCGGTTGCCGATTATTTGAACGCATGGGGCGGATCGCCAAGCTCACGCAGGCGGGCGAACAATTATCTCATCACGTGGAAATTATCCTGCGCGAAATGGAGGCGGCGCGTGCCGGGCTGGAGGCGATGTCGCGGTGGGGCCATGGCCGGTTGCGGGTGAGTGCGAGCAATACGGCGTGCCAGTATATCTTACCGGGGGTGTTGCGGGAGTTTCGGCAAAGTTTCCCGCTATGCGTCATCACGATCGAGCCGGGAGATTATGATCGGCAACTGGAACTGCTGCGCAACAATACGGTTGATCTCGCGATCATGATCGAGCCGGAGAAGGAGCGCGACATCGAGTTCCAATCTTTGTTTGAAGATGAATTACGGATGCTGGTGTCACCGGCTCACGCGTGGGCGAAGCTCGGCAGTGTCCCACGCGACGGGCTCGCGAAGGAAACCCTCGTGCACTATAATAAATCCAGCTACACGTTCCGGCTCGTCAGCGAATATCTGCGCGAGGAAGGTTGCCCGCCGGCCCAAGTGATCGAGTTGGGCAGCATGGATGCCATCAAGGAACTCGTGAAGATCGGTCTCGGCGTCGGCATGCTCGCGCCTTGGGTGGCGCGGGCCGAGATTGAAAGCGGTGCGCTGGTGGATCTGCCCGTGGGCCGGCGTCATCTGCACCGACGCTGGTGCGTGGCTTATCTGAAAGGACGCAAACTCCAACTGGGCGAAGAGACTTTCGTCGGGCTCTGCCAGACGGTTACCCGCGATATCGTCACGATCAACCATCCGTTGCCACCGGTGACGAAGGCGGGGGAAGAGTTGAGGATTTTAAAGCGGTCTTAAGGTGGTCGCCGATTTCCCTGTCGGCGATAAGCGTCGGGGTGGAAACCGACGCCCACCCACGGTGCGAGCGGGGAAAACTGAGGCATTGATCACGCCTCACCACAAGCTTGCCTGCCGCCGAGCTTCCGCCAACGTTGGCCGCGTGCCCAACTCCTTCGGCAAACTTTTCACTATCTCCACTTGGGGCGAAAGCCATGGCCCGAGCGTAGGCGTCGTCATTGATGGCTGCCCGCCCCGTCTCCCACTGACGCAAGCCGAAGTACAGGCCGAGCTTGACCGGCGCCGTCCCGGTCAGAGCGATATCTCCACGCCGCGCAAAGAAGCGGACGCGGTGGAATTTCTCTCCGGAATTTTCGAGGGCACCACCACCGGTCAGCCGCTCGCGATGCTGGTGCGCAACGCCGATGCGCGCTCCGAAGCCTACGACGAGATGCGCGAAAAATTCCGCCCCTCGCACGCTGATTTCACCTACCAGACCAAGTTCGGGATACGCGATCATCGTGGCGGCGGCCGTTCCTCGGCGCGCGAAACCATCGGGCGGGTGGCGGCTGGGGCCGTCGCGAAAAAAATTCTCGGTCTCGCCCACGGCATCGAGATCCGCGCCTTCGTCACCCACATTCATCAGATCGTGGCGCCGGCGATCACGCGTTTTCCCACACTAGCCGAAGTCGAAGCGACCGCCGTCCGTTGTCCTCATCCCGCCACGGCGGCGAAGATGATTGAGCGCATCAAGGAAGTGCGCGCCGAGGGGGATTCGGTCGGCGGCATCATCGAGTGTCGTATCCGCAAAGTGCCGGCCGGTCTGGGTGAACCGGTGTTCGACCGGCTCGAAGCCGATCTGGCCAAGGCGATGCTTTCGCTCCCGGCGACGAAGGGTTTTGAGATCGGCAGCGGCTTCACCGGCACGCTGCTGAAAGGTTCGCAGCACAATGACGCGTTCGTGGCCAAGCGGGGCAAAGTTCAAACCGCGACGAATAATTCCGGCGGCGTGCAGGGCGGCATCAGCAACGGCGCGGAAATTATTTTCCGGGTCGGCTTCAAGCCCACGGCTACGATCATGCAGTTGCAGGACACGGTTGATTTGCAGGGCAAGGCTACGCAATTGAAAGGTCGCGGCCGGCACGATCCTTGTGTGGTGCCGCGGGCGGTCGTGATCGTGGAAGCGATGGCGGCTTTGGTGCTCGTTGATCATTGCATGCGGCAGGCGGCGCAGAACCGCACTTTTAAATTTTGAACTAACTTGGTGTGGCTAAAGTGGAGCCGTGCCGCCCTCGGCGCGGAAGGAGTGGCGCGACGCGGCGAGGGCGCCGCACCTCCCATAGAGGCCAATCACAATAAAAACCATCCACCGCCCTGCTAAACTCGGTTTGTCTTTTCCGCAGAACCCCTCTCACTGACAACCATGGCCACCGTTCCTTTAGTTTATTTCATTCTAGGCACTCCCGGCTCTGGCCGGCGTGAAATTGTCCGCGATTTGATTGAGAACGGCCTGGCGCCCGAGGATCAGGTGCTCGTTTTGCTGGCGCAGAGTGATGCCGCCGAGTTGGCTGAAGAAAAACTCGCGCAGCGGCCCAAGACGGAAGTCCGGCGTTGCGTGTGGACAGCCACGGCCTTGCCTGAACTGAAGTTGCCGGAGGGGGGCACGGTGTTTTTCCTGGCGGATTCGCACGCCGATCCCATCACGCAGATTGAGTCGTTGAAACCCTGGTTGGTGCAGCATGGTGCGGAGCTGGCGCGGATCATCACGGTGGTGGATTGCGCGTTTGCCGCCGAGCACGCCGCGCTCCGGCATTGGTACGAGGCCAGCATTCATTTTTCCGATGTCGTCATTTTGACGAAGCGCGAAGGCGTGGCCAACAAGTGGGTGAGCGATTTTCTCGGGCATTATCACGACCTGTGTTCACCCTCGCTGTTCATTCAGCTTAAGAAAGGCGGCCTGCCCAATCCCGCGCTCGTGCTTGATCCGCTGCCGCGCCGGTTCTCCCAGTATTTCGAGGAAGAGGAGGAGTTATCCGGCATCGAGATCGAGACGGACGACGAGGAAGGCGTGGTGGAAGGCGAGGAAGATGACGGTCTGGTGAAGCCCGAAGCCTACTTCGAGCGCCTCCGCAGCGGCCAGCGCGTCAAGCCGCTCCCGAATCTAAAAGATTATCTGCCGAAGAAGTGAGGGGGGATGGGGCGAATAATGGCGATTAACATTCGCTTTGATACTTTGTGGGGCCGGCGCTTGTCGCCGCGTCTACTTTGTGTACTTCGGCACGGTTCGCTGGGGCTGCCGTAGGCCGTTTGTCTTTCAGACGCCGCGAGTGAACAATCACGGCCAGTGACAGACTTCAGTCCTGCAAAAGACTATATCGGTTCCTCGCTGTTTCCAGTGGGTGGTCGCCGATTGCCACATCGGCTACAGAGCGTCAGTGTGGAAACCGACGCCCACCAACTGCATTGTTCCGATTGAGAATTTACGGAATCCGGAGTTCGGTGCCGACGCGGAGGGCGCCGTTGGGGCCGAATTTTTCTTTGTTCGCGTTGTAGATGGGCTGCCAATTGTTGGAGGTGCCGTAATAACGCTGGCTGATCTTCGTGAGACTGTCGCCGGCGACGATGACGTGGATGCGCCCGGTCGCCACGGGAGCGGGGGCGGTAGCGCCAACCACGGGAACGGTCTTAGCGGCTACGACCACGGGAGCGGGGGCGGTGACAGGCGCGAGGGTCGTGAAGCCAGGGGCGGAAGGCGCGGTGGGCTTGGTCAAAGGACGGACGGCTACAGGCTCCGGAGCGGGAACGCTCTTGGGTGCGGGCGTGGCTTGGGCCAAGGCGTTGTTCGCGCTCAGCGCTTGCTGGAGTTGGGCACGGGTGGTGGCGAGATCGCGTTCGGTTTGCGCGCTGCTGCGTTGGAGCGCGCCGTAGGCTTCGGTCATACGGGCGACTTCGACTGAGGTGTTCACGGTCTGCGTGGATTTGGCGGCGAGGGCGTCGCGTTCTTTTTCGATCAGAGCGTAACCGCGCAGGGTGGTGGCAAGTTTGGTTTTGGTGTCGGCGAGATCTTGTTTCATCGCGGTGAACTGTGATTCCGAAACGACGAATTTGGGGAGAGCGCGGGCGGCTTCGAGTTGGATCTCGAGGTTGCTCACTTGTTCGCGGAGATCCGGATAAGTCGGGGCGGGTTTGACGGCTTGGGCGGCGGCGACTTTGGCTTCGAGTTCGTGCACGTTGCTGCGCAATTGCTCGGCTTGTTCCGTGGCGGTCTTGGTTTCCTGTTGGCTGCGGCTCAGGAGTCCGCTGGACGTGGTGGAGAGTTCGTTGGTTTTGTTGAGCTCGGTTTCCAATTGGGCTACGCGGGCGCGTTGATCAGAGTAGTCGGGGACGGTTGCGGGGGCCGGACGTTTGGCGAGGGCGTCGCGTTCCTTTTCGAGTGCGACGTAATCTTGCATCGTGGTTGCGAGTTTTTCCCGAGTGTTGGTGAGCTCTTGCTGCAACTCACTTAACTGGGTTTCCGAGACGGCAGACTTGGGCTGGGCTTGGGCGGCGGCGAGCTGGCTCTCGAGGTTGCTCACTTGCTCGCGGAGATCGGGATAGGCCGGCGTGGTGGGGTGCTTCGCGACTTTGATTTCAAGCTCGTGGATGGTGGTGCGTAATTGCTTGGCTTGATCGGAGGCGGATTTCGCGTCCTGCTGACTTTGGTTCAGGAGTGTGACCATGCTATTGGCCTGCTCATTGGTTTTGTTGAGCTCGGCTTCCAGTTGCTCGACGCGGGCGCGTTGATCGGGGTGGGCCGGAGTGGTCGGGTAGGTTTCGGCGAGTTGCCGGCGGGAGGCGGCGAGTTGCGCGGAGAGATCGGCGAGGCGTGTCTGATCGGCGGTGGTTTGCTGACGCCGAGCGGTTTTCTCGGATTCGAGCATTTGCACCTGGGCTTTCTGATTGAGATGCTCGCGCTGGATAGCGAGGGCGGAGCGTTTGAACTCATCGAACTGTTGGGTGAGTTCGGTGCGGGCTTGTTCCGTAGCGGCGAGCTTTTGTTCAGTCTCAGTCTTGGCTTGGCGAAGTTCATCGGCCATTCGGCCGGCGGAGGCGACATCGGTGACGCGGGCGACGATGGAGGCTTCGAGTTCCTGTACTTTGCCGGACAAATCAGGGTAAGCGGGGGTGGTGGTTTGGGCCGGGGCTGACGATTGGGCGAGCAGCGCGGCCTGGGCTTTTTCTGCGAGGGCGGTTTGAGCCGCGAGAGTGGTTTCTAGATCGCGGACTTTGCTGGAGAGATCAGGATAGGCGGGAAGAGTGGGTTGGGCAGCGGCTGAGGTTTCCGCAGCAGTCTTCGCCAGCGTGAGCGTTGCGATTTGCTGACTGGACTGGGTTGCCTCTGTTTTTAGGACAGCGAGTTGGCCGGTCAAAAGCGCGACTTGCTCGCGCAAGTCCGGGTAGGCGGGAGCGGTGGGATGCGCGGCGGCTTGGCGTAGTTTTTCGGCGTCTTGCTGCAAAGCGGCGTGCGCGTTGGCCAGTTCCGAGTTTTGTTGCTGGATCGTGAGCAGTTGTTTCTCCCGCTCGATGCGGTCGTCGGCGAGGCGGGAGGCTTCTTGCTTGGCGGATTTGGCTTCGGAGGAGACGGCGGTGAGGGACGCTTCAAGGTCTTTCACTTTGGCGGAGAGATCGGGATAGACCGGGGTGGCGGATTTTTTGGTGGCGAGTTTTTCTGCCTCAGCCTTGGTTTGGGTGAGTGCGGCGATTTGCTGGCGAGCTTCGTTGGCTTGAGCCTTTTGGTCGGCGAGCTGGCTGTTGAGGGCGGCGACTTGTTCGCGCAGATCTGGGTAGGCGGGCGCAGCGGCCGGCGTGGCGACAACTTTGCGCAGAGTTTCCGCTTCCTGTTGCAGGGAGGTGAGGGCCTTGGCTGCTTCGGCGGCTTGTTGTTGGACCGTGAGCAGTTGTTTTTCCCGCTCGATGCGGTCATCGGCGAGACGGGACGCTTCTTGCTTGGCGGATTTGGCTTCGGCAGAAACGGCGGTGAGGGCGGCTTCGGTTTCCTTCAGCTTGCCTGAGAGATCGGGATAGGCCGGGGTGGCGGATTTTTCAGCTGCGTCTTTAGCTTGGGTGAGCGCGGCGATTTTTTGGCTGGCCTCATTGGTTTGGGTTTTGATGACGGCGAGTTGGTTGTGCAGCGTGGCGACTTGCTCACGCAAATCCGGGTACGCGGGAGTGGCGGGAGTGGCGGCGGCTTGTCGCAGGGTTGCGGCTTCTTGTTTGGCTGAGTGGGCGGATGCGGTCAGCGTCACTAAGGAGGCTTCGAGTTCTTTGACCTTTCCCGAGAGATTAGGGTAAACCGGAGTGGCGGGGGTAGCCGCAGCATTTTTGGAAGTTTCGGCGAGTTGGGCCTTCAAGGTGGTGACTTCTTGGAAGGACTTGGTGAGTTCATCGCTCAGCCATTTCTTGTCGGTGATGGCACTTTCGGTGGTGGAATGGAGGGAAGTTTCGAGCGCGGTTTTTTGGGTGTTGGCCTGGGTGAGGGCGGCTTCGGCTTGAACGCCGAGGCTACGGGCGTGGTCGCGATCGGTGCGCAGGGCGGCGAGTTCCTTGGCGCTTTCCTCGAGTTTCGTGGTAAGCGAATCGCGTTCGGCGTGAAGTTTGCTGGTCTCGGCGGTGAGAAAGTCGGCGGCTGCTTGGGTGTCGGTCAGTTGTTTTTTAAGCGCTTCCGTTTCGCTCCACGATTGGGAGAGTTCGGTGCTGAGCTGTTGTTTATCGGCGACGGCGGTGGCGAGTTCTTCAGCGACTTTGGGGTTGGGGACGGGAACAGCGGTGGGCGTGGATTGAGTTGGCGCAGGCGAAGTACGAAGCACGGGAATATTGGTGTCAGCATCGTTGGCGACCGCTTTGGATGCCGTGGCGGGAGCAGGTCTGACATTTAAATTGCTGCGACGTTCAGTCAGTCGCGCGCGCGCGGTCTCCAATTGGGTGAGATCCAGTCCCCCGGCGACATTGCCGAGGGCTTTGCCGCGAAAGCCGCCTTCATAGGCGAGCGAGAGCCAGACGTAGGCTTCGATGGGATCGGGGGCAACGCCGTGACCGTTCGAGTAGGCGAGGCCGAGCCGGTACTGGGCGATGGAGTTGCCGCGTTGGGCCTTGGTCAAAAGTGCCGCGACGTCAGCTTCGGTCTGGGCGTGAGTGCCGGTGAACAAGAGGGCGCCAAACAGCGCAACGAGGAGCGAACGGGAAAGCTTCATGGGAATGGACCGGTTAAAATGTCCGCCAAGAAAAGCCTCTCCCAGTGTCCGCTGCAAGCTCGCCTATAAAAGACGTGAAGTAAATTTCCCTAGCTGGGGCTGAGGAGGTCGGGCGGGGCGCGAGCGGGGCGCGAGCGGCGATTTTAACCACGGATTTCCCGGATAGACACGGATCGAGCTAGGCGACGCTCAATCTAATCTCCAATGGGCAGCAGTAATCGCAGATTCTTGCTCACGGCGAGCCGGTCGGTTTCAGTGAGTCGGCCTGCTTTGCGGAGTACGAAGCGCTCATCCAGCGTGAAGATTTTCATCCTGATGACTGAGGCATTGGCCAGACCGGCGGCGCGCAAATCGGAGATTTCTACGTCCAAGGGCCAGCCCCGATTCTCCCGGCTGGTGATCATGGCAAGAACCAAATGTCCAACCCGGTCTTGAAAGGGTTCGGTTGATAACACCAAGGCCGGCCGGCGTTTCGCGGCGGCGCTGTCGGTGAAGGGAAAGGGCACCACGAGCACGTCAAAGGGCTTAAGGGTCATTTATCGAATGAAACAAAGCCAGCGGTTTTCAAGGCGAGTGGCCACGGTGCGCCAGGCAGCTAAAGATTCCGGTAAGCGCGATCATCATTCGCGGAATCCCATTCGTCATGGAGCGTTTCGCCGACGGCTTGGGCGAAAGTGTGATCCACTGGTTTGGCTTTTTGGAGATAGACCAGACCGGCGCGCAGTTTGAAGGCCACCGAGTCACCGGCTTTTAAGCCGAGTTGTTTGCGGATGCGGCCGGGAATAGTCGCCTGACTTTTGCTGGTGAGTTTGCTGACGGAGAGGGTGCGCATAACAAGTAAGGCTGGTATTACGCGTATTACTTCCTGTCAAGCGAGGGTCAGGACTTCGCCCGCGCCACCGCTCCGTGCCACTCGGTGAGGAGCTGTCGACTCGTCGTGAGGGAGGATTGCGCGCGGAAGGTGCGGTCGGCTTGCCAGAGGCGGGCGATTTCGGCGCGGTCTTTCCAGTAACCGACGGCGAGACCCGCGAGGTACGCGGCCCCGAGAGCGGTGGTTTCCGTGGTGCGGGGACGGACGACGGGCACCCGCAGCAAATCGGCTTGGAATTGCATGAGTGCGTTGTTCACGGTGGCGCCGCCATCGACGCGGAGTTCGCGGAGCTTCAGGCCGGTATCGGCGCGCATGGCAGTGAGGAGATCGGCGCTTTGATACGCGATGCTTTCGAGGGCGGCGCGAGCGAGGTGGCCAGCATTGCTGCCGCGGGTGAGTCCGCAAATCAGGCCGCGCGCGCCGGCGTCCCAATGCGGCGCGCCCAAGCCGGCGAACGCGGGCACGATGTAGACCCCGCCGTTGTCCTTCACCTGCGCGGCGAGTTTTTCCACGTCGGCGCTTTGCGCGATGAGGCCGAGACCGTCGCGCAGCCATTGGACCACGGCTCCGCCGATGAAGACGCTGCCTTCGAGCGCGTATTCAAGACGGCCATCGATTTTCCACGCGATGGTCGTGAGCAGTTGGTGTTTTGAAACGACCGGATTGTGGCCGGTGTGCATGAGGAGGAAACAACCGGTGCCGTAAGTGTTTTTCGCCATGCCGGGCGACCAACATGCCTGGCCAAAAAGCGCGGCTTGCTGATCGCCGGCGATACCGCTGATCGGCACCCCGCGCAGCGCGGGCAGTGTGGAAACTTCGCCAAATATGCCGCTGCTGGCGCGCACCTCGGGCAGCACCTCGCGCGGGATGCGGAGAATTTTCAGCAGTTCCTCATCCCAATCACCGGTGCGGAGATTAACGAGGAGCGTGCGCGAGGCGTTGGAGACATCCGTGGCGTGAACTTTTTTCCCGGTGAGTTGCCAGAGCAACCAGGTGTCGACGGTGCCGAAAGCGAGTTCGCCTTTTTCGGCGCGGCGGCGCGCGCCCGGGAGGTGGTCGAGCAGCCAGCGGAGTTTGGTGCCGGAAAAATACGGATCGAGCACGAGTCCGGTTTTATGGCGGAAGAGCGGTTCGAGGCCGTCGCGTTGGAGTTTGGCGCACAGGTCCGCCGTGCGCCGATCCTGCCAGACGATGGCGCGGTGCAACGGCCGGCCCGTCTGGCGATCCCAGAGCAGGGTGGTTTCGCGCTGATTGGTCAGGCCGATGGCGGCGATATTTTTTCCGGTCAGATTCGCTTCGGCCACGGCGCCGAGGGCGGTGCGGCGGGTGCTCTCCCAGAGATCGCGCGGGTGGTGTTCCACCCAGCCGGGTTGCGGGTAGTGCTGGGGGAATTCCTGCTGGGCTTTCGCCACGGCGTGTCCGTGCCGGTCGAAGATGAGGGCGCGGGACGAGGTGGTGCCTTGGTCGAGAGCGAGTACGTGGCGGCTCATGGGGGTGTCGGCAAGCTGGGCGGAAGTCGGCCGGCGTGCAAGCTTGAGCGCTCTGGACAAGAACTTGCTAAACTGGTAAGCCTGCTTACCAATCACGTTTCATGGCGGCTCTGCGCATCAATTTCGACCACAGTTTGGGCTTCGTGCTGAACGATATCAGCCGTCTGGCGCGGATGGAATTCGACCGGCGGATCCGGCGATTTAAACTGACGCGCGCGCAATGGTTGTTTCTTTTTCATGCCGCCCGTCACCCGGGTTGCACGCAGAGTGATCTCGCGGAAAGCTTGCAGCAGGAGAAAATCACGGTGAGCCGGCAGGCGGATCGCCTGGAAGCCGCCGGTTGGATCGAACGGCGGGATCATGCCGCCGATCGCCGGGCCTATCGGCTTTATCTCCGGCCGAAGGCGGAGCGCATCGTGCAGCAACTCGCAGCCGTGGCGGAGAATTTACGCCATGACTATATGCAGGCGGTACCCTCTGCCCGCCAGGCGCGCCTGCTCAATGATCTGCTCTTGATCAAGGCGCGCTTGCAGCAGATCACCGCCAAACCCAATTAATCTTCTTCATGAAATCATCCCCCCGAAATATTGGTTATCTCCTGATATCCGCCGCGGCCCTGTTGCTGGACACCGGCTGTAATCGTGATGCGGCCGCGCCCCGCGTCGGCGGTGGGGCCGCGATCCCGGTGCAGGTGGCGGTCGCGGCGCAGCAGGACGTGCCCCGCCGCGTCGAATCGATCGGGACCGTGCAGGCCCTGCGCACCGTGAGCATCAAATCCCAGGTCGATGGCATCATTACGCAGGTGCATTTCAAGGAAGGCGACGAGGTCAAAGCCGGCGATCTGCTCATCACGCTGGACCGCCGCCCGTTGGAAAACGCCCGGCTCCAAGCCAAGGCGGCGCTGGCCAACGCGCGGGCCCAAGCGACGCAAACGGCCGCCGATGCCGAGCGCTATTCGCACCTCGATCAGCAGTCCGCCATTTCCAAAGAGGCCTACACGCAATTCCAGACCAAGGCCGCGATGGCGCAGGCCGACGTGCAGGCCAAAGAAGCCGCGCTCGCCAACGCGGATTTGCAGTTCGGCTACACCGAAATTCGCGCGCCCATCGCGGGGCGCACCGGTCAACGGCTCCTGCACGAGGGCGCGCTGGTGAAGGCCAACGATAATAATTTCGCGCTGGTGACGATCAACCAGCTCGCTCCGGTCGCCGTGACTTATGCGGTGCCTGAGCGTTCGCTCGACGAGATCCGTGAGAGCTTCGCCGCCGGTCACACCACCGTGGTCGTCACGGACCGCAACACCGGGATCAAGCGGGAGAATGGCCGGCTGGATTTTATCGACAACACGGTGGATCCCACCACGGGCATGATCACGTTGAAGGCGGTTTTTCCCAATAACGATCAGGCCCTCTGGCCCGGCCGCTTCGTTTATGTGGTCACCGAGACTGGCCTTGATGTCGGCGCGATCGTGGTGCCTTCCACTGCGGTGCAGAACAGCCAGAGCGGTTCGACCGTCTATGTGCTCAGGGCCGACAAAACTGTCGAGCCGCGGAAGGTGCAGGTCGCGCGCACCGCCGGCGACACCACGTTGCTAACCTCCGGGATCAAGAACGGCGAGACCGTCGTGACCGACGGCCAGCTGCGGTTGTTGCCCGGTGCCAAGGCCGAGCCGCGCGCGCCCTCGGGGGCTGCGCTCCCTGTTGCTGGCGGCGTACAGCCCGCGAAAAACTGAGGTGTACCATGAACCTGCCCGAAATTTGTATCCGCCGGCCGGTGATGACGACGTTGATGACGGCGGCGTTGTTGCTTTTCGGCGTCATGGCCTATCGCCAGTTGCCGGTGAGCGACCTGCCCACCGTTGATTTTCCCACCATTGTGGTGAGTGCCTCGCTGCCTGGAGCCACGCCCGAGACGATGGCCAGCGCGGTGGCCAAAATATTGGAGGCGCAGTTCTCCACTATTGCCGGCATCGACTCGATGACGTCGACGAGCGGCACCGGCAACACTCAGATCACGCTGCAATTCACACTGGAACGCGACATCGATGCCGCAGCCCAGGACGTGCAGGCCGCGATCTCCGCCGTGCAGCGCCGCCTGCCGCAGGAGATGCCGGCGCCGCCCTCGTACCGGAAAACCAACCCGGCGGACCAGCCCATCCTCTACATCGCGCTCTTTTCGCCCACGCTGCCGCTGTCGGTGGTCAACGAGTACGCCGACACGATGATGGCGCAGCGGATCTCCACGGTGGACGGCGTTTCGCAGGTGCAGATTTTCGGCGCACAGAAATACGCGCTGCGCGTGCGCCTCGACCCGCGATTGCTGGCGAGTCGCGGCATCACACTCGACGAGGTGCGTGCCGCCCTCAGTGCGCACAACGTGAACCAACCCACCGGCCTGCTCGATGGCTACAGCCAGACCATGCAGATCCAGTCGAGCGGCCAGCTCGCCAGCACCGCCGAGTTCAACGCCATCGTGGTGGCCTACCGTAATGGTGCGCCCGTGCGGCTCGGTGAGCTCGCGCAGGTGATCGACAGCGTGCAGGACGCGCGCGTCGCCAACTGGTTCGCCACGCGGACGGGCGACGCGAAACTCGAACCGACCCGGTCCATCGTGCTCGCCGTGCAAAAGCAGCCCGGGGTCAACACCGTGGAAGTGGCCAACCGGGTGCGGGCGCTGCTGCCGATGTTCGCCCAACAACTGCCCGAATCCGTCAGTCTGAGCATCCTGCGCGACAACTCGCAGGCGGTGCGCGCTTCGGTGCACGACGTGCAGTTGACCCTCATGCTTTCCATTTTCTTGGTCGTGATGGTCATCTTCATCTTCCTGCGTTCCGCGTGGGCGACGATCATCCCCAGCATGGCCATTCCCATGGCGTTGCTCGGGACCTTCGTCGTGATGTATTTTTGCGGCTACTCGCTCGATAACCTTTCGCTCCTGGCGCTCACGCTCTCGGTCGGCTTCGTGGTCGACGACGCCATCGTCATGCTGGAAAACATCGTGCGGCACATCGAGGGCGGCATGAGTGTGCGCGACGCGGCGTTCCGCGGTTCGCGTGAGATCGGTTTCACCATTCTGTCGATGACACTTTCGCTCGTGGCGGTGTTCATTCCGCTGATGTTCATGGGCGGCATCCTCGGCCGGCTGTTGCACGAGTTTGCCGTTACCATCACGGCAGCGATCATCGTGTCCGGCGTGGTGTCGCTTACGCTTACCCCGATGCTGTGCAGCCGCTTTCTCAAGCCTCATGGCGGCAGCGCCCCCGCGAAACATCAGCCGCCCGGGCGGCTCCACCGGTGGAGCGAGCGGGCCTTCGGGGGCATGCACGCGTTTTATGAGCGCACGCTCCAGGTCAGCCTCCGGCACCGCGGCCTCGTGCTCGCCGTGGCGGCGGCCATGGCCGTGTTGACTGGCGTTCTCGTGAAAGTGCTGCCGAAAGGCTTCATTCCCACCGACGACACCGGCATCGTGCGCATCAATACCGAGGCGGCACAGGATATTTCATTCGAGGAAATGGTCCGGCACCAGCAGGCGGCGGCCGCCGTGGTCGCCCAGCAGCCCTATGTCGATGCCTTCATGTCGGCCATGGGCGGCGGCGGCGGCAACTCGAACCAAGGCCGGATTTTCATGCGCCTGAAACCACGCGGCGAACGGCCCCCCGTCGACCAGATCATCGCCGACCTGCGGAAAAAGCTGTCGGTCATTCCCGGTTTGCGCGCGTATCCTCAGGTGCCGCCGGCGATCAACGTCGGTGGGCAGCAGACCAAGGCCCTCTACCAGTTCACGCTGACGGGCAACGATCTGACGGAGCTCTACGCCGCCGGTGCCAAGGTGGAGGAGAAATTCCGGGGCATCCCCGAATTGATCGACGTGAACAGCGACATGCAAATCACCAGCCCGCAACTGCAGGTGGACATCCAGCGCGACCGCGCCGCGACGCTTGGCATCACCCCGCAACAGATCGAAGATACGCTCTACAGTGCGTTCGGCACCCGGCAGGTCTCCACCATCTACACCCCGACGAACCAGTATTACGTCATCATGGAGGTGGCCCCGGAATTTCAGCGCGACGCCTCCGCGCTTTCGCTCCTCTATTTGCGCAGCAAGAGCGGGAAGCAGGTGTCACTCGACACCGTGGCCACGCTCAAGCGCAGCGTCGGCCCGCTCACCGTCACCCATCTGGGCCAACTGCCGGCCGTCACGCTCTCCTTCAATCTCAAGCCTGGGGTGGCGCTCGGTGACGCCACGGCCGCGATCGAAAAGGCGGTCCGGGGGGAGTTGCCCGCGACGATCAGCTATAATTTTGTCGGATCGGCCCAAGCCTTCGCCTCATCCATGCAGGGCATGGGCCTGCTGATTCTTACGGCGATTCTCGTGATCTACATCGTGCTTGGGATTCTCTACGAAAATTTCATCCACCCGCTGACAATTCTTTCCGGCCTGCCTGCGGCCAGCTTCGGCGCACTCGTCACGCTCTGGGCCTTCCGAGAGGAATTAAACATCATGGGTTTTGTCGGCATCATTCTGCTCATCGGTATCGTGAAAAAGAATGCCATCATGATGATCGACTTCGCGATCGCCAAGGAGCGCGAGCAAGGGGTCGCGTTCGACCCGGAAAAGGCAATTGTGGAGGCCTGTCTCGTCCGTTTCCGGCCGATCATGATGACGACTTTCGCCGCGCTGGCCGGCGCGCTCCCGATCGCGTTGGGGTTAGGTGCCGGTGCCGATTCACGCCGCTCGCTTGGTCTGTGCGTGGTGGGCGGCTTGGTCGTGTCGCAGTTGCTCACGCTCTACATCACGCCCGTCATCTATATTTATCTGGACCGCTTCACGCATTGGATTTCGCCCAAGCGGCGCACGCCGTCGCTCTTGGCGGCGGTCGTGCCGGTGGAGAAGTGAACGAGAGAGGCTGAAGGGGAAGATTCAATGGGACGGAGCCAGCTCGTGGGTGGTCGTCGGTTTCCACACCGACGCTTGTCGCCGATAGGGAAATCGGCGACCACCTCCTCGGGTGATTCGAGCCTTAAGGTTTCGGTCCGAGCGACGACTCGGGGCCGGTCGGCTGTGCGCGCATTTTCGCCCGCCGGTCGATCACATACCAAAGCACAAACGCCATGGCGCTCAGGAGCAGCGCGAGGAGGAAAATGATTTCTTTGGAACGACGCACGGGGCGAACTTACGCCGTCGAGTTTCCGGCGCCAGCGTAATGATGGCGTGGTTCGGCTTTGACCGCCGCGCCAATCAGGAGTAACCACACCCGATGTCTTCCCCGATCACAACTGTTGCGGCCGCCGCTGCTCGCTCGCGAACCTTCCGGTTTCGCGGGGGCAGTTTGCCACTCGATGGGCGGCCGAAGCTGGTGGGGATTCTTAACGTGACTCCGGATTCGTTTTTTGACGGCGGGCGCCATCAGTCGCTCGCGGCTGCCGTGGCGCAGGCTAAACAACTCGTGGCCGAAGGCGCCGCGATCATCGATCTCGGCGGGCAATCCACGCGGCCCGGCCACACGGAGGTTTCTGCGGAGGAGGAAATCGCGCGCATCGTGCCGGTGATTGCAGCGTTGGCTGGCGAAATTGGCGTGCCGCTTTCCATCGACACCTATAAGCCAGCGGTTGCCCGGGCGGCGCTCGCGGCCGGAGCGGAAATCCTGAATGATATTCACGGGTTTCAGCGGAATCCTGAGTTGGCCGAGATCGCGGCGAGTGGCGCGACCGGGGTTATCCTCATGCATCACGAGGCCGGATTTTCGGCGATCAGCGGGTCCACCATGGAGCGCATCGCGGAATTTTTGGAGCGCTCGATTTTCATCGCGGTTGCCGCAGGCCTTTCTCGTGCCCAGCTGATGCTCGATCCGGGCATCGGCTTTGCGAAGACGCAGGCGCAAAACCTCGAGATTCTCGCGCGACTCGGTGAGCTCCGCGCGCTGGGTTGTCCGTTGCTGCTGGGCGCGTCGCGCAAATCCGTGATCAGCCACGTCCTCGCTCTGCCGCCGGATGAGCGCTTGGAGGGAACGCTGGCGACCACGGTGCTGGCGGTTGGCCAAGGCGTGGAATTTATTCGCGTGCATGATGTGCGGGCCAACCTGAGGGCTGCGCTCATGGCGCACGCCATTCACGCCGCCGCGAAACCATCCCTGTCATGACTGGAAAAATTCACCTCAAGAACATGGCCTTCTACGGCTATCACGGCGCGCTCGCGGAAGAAAACACGCTCGGGCAACGCTTCATGGTCGATCTCACGCTGACGCTCGACATCGCCGAGGCCGCGCGCACCGACAACCTGAACCACACGGTGGACTATCTGCAGTTGTACGCGCTGTGCCGGAAAATCGTGGAGCACGACCGCGTGAAGCTGATCGAGACGCTGGCCAACGATATTCTCGTGCAGGTGCTGGCCACCTGTCCGCGCGTGCAGGAAGCGGCCATCATTGTCCGCAAGCCGTCGGTCGCACTCGGCGGGCAGCTGGATTACGTTGCGATCGAGACTTCGAAACAGCGGCCATGAAGACCGCCTATCTCGGCTTGGGCACGAATCTCGGGGATCGGCTGGCCAATCTGGCGGCGGCGCTGCGGGGCCTCGCGGCGGATCCCGGCCTCGTCATTGTGCGCGGCTCGTCGGTTTATGAATCGAAACCCGTCGGGGTGCTCGAGCAGCCGGATTTTTTGAACATGGTGGTGTTGATCGAGACCACGCTGGCCCCGGCGGGGCTGTTGCAGCATTGTCATTGGATCGAAGCCCAAATGGGGCGCGAGCGCCGTGAACGCTGGGGCCCGCGCCTGATCGATCTCGATCTCCTCGCCTATGAAGATGTGGTCAGCACGGAAGAGCGGTTGGTGCTGCCGCATCCGCGGATGCACGAGCGCAGTTTCGTGCTGACGCCACTGGCGGAAATCGCGCCGGAATTTTCGCTCAACCACACGAACGTCTGCGATCTCGCCGCTCAGGTCGGCGAGGCTGGTCTGTCACGCCTCATGAGTTGCGAAGATTTTTCGCAGCTCGCGGGCTTTCCGTGGCGATTGCCATGAACGTCGAGGAGCTCAGTAACGCGCCCGCTCTGGAAAAACTCGCCTGTGCCTGGCGGGGCCGGCCGGGATTTTTTCATCTCGATAGCGCCCGGCCCGCAGCGAGCGGTGAGCGCGCGTTCTCTTTTCTGGGCTTTGATCCCTTTCTCACGTGGCAGGCCATGCCCGACCGGGTCATCGTGACGAGCGGCCTAACCAGCGAGGAAGTGCGGGCTGAACCGCTGGGGCATCTGCGCGAATTATTCGGACGCTATCGCGCGCCTCGGGCAGGAGAAATTCCGTTTGGTGGAGGCGCGGTCGGATATTTTGGTTATGAATTTGGCGTGCGGAGTGAACCGGCGGTAAGGGCGGCGGTCGATGATCCCGCTCTGCCGGATGCCCGGTTTGGTTTCTACGACGGGGTGATCGCGCACAATCATGCGTCGGGCAAAACCTACGCGATTGCCCATCCGGTGGCGCAACGGAACGCGGCGGAAATACTGGCGGGTTTGCGGGCGGCGGTCAGCGAGGCGGCCACGTTCGTCGATGCGGTGCCCGTTGCGCCGTCGTCCTGCAACGCGGCCGACTTGAGGGCGAATCTGAGCCGGGAAGAATATCTCACCCGCGTCATCCGCATCAAAGATTACATCGCGGCGGGCGACGTCTATCAGGTGAATTTTGCGCAGCGCTTTGCTTTGGCGACAACGGAAGATCCTTTCGCGATCTATCAGCGGTTGCGTCGGCTGAGTCCGGCACCGTTTGGCGCGTACCTTAATGCCGGGAGCCACCAGATTCTCAGCAGTTCGCCGGAACTTTTGTTGCGCAGTGATGGCCGGCGGCTGATCACGCGCCCCATCAAAGGCACGCGTCCACGCGGGTGCACGAGCGAGGAAGACCGGTGCCTGAGCGCCGAGTTGTCCGCCAGCGAAAAAGATCACGCGGAGCTGTTGATGATTGTCGATCTGGAGCGCAATGATCTGGGACGCGTCTGCCGCTTCGGTTCGGTGCAAGTGGAGGAACGCCACCGGCTCGAAACGCATCCGACGGTTTTTCATCTGGTGGCCACGATTTCCGGCGAACTGGCCGAGGGCCGGGATGTCTTCGACGGCTTGCGCTCGATGTTGCCCGGCGGTTCAATCACCGGTGCCCCCAAAATCCGCGCCATGCAAATCATCCGCGAACTCGAACCTTGCCGCCGCCACGTTTATACGGGCGCGATCGGCTATCTGGGTTTTGATGGCTCCTGCGATTTCAACGTCGCCATCCGTACGATTCTTTGTCGCTCGGGGCAGGCGTACTATCAGGTCGGCGGTGGAATTGTCGCCGATTCCGATCCCGCCAGTGAATACGAGGAAACGCTCGTCAAGGGGCGCGCCATGCGCGCGGCGCTTCTCGGGGAGGATCGGCCATGAATCCGGTCGACGCACCTTGGTTGGCGACGGCGCTGTATAACGGGATCGCGGTGGCGACGGCGGAGTTGATTGTGCCCGCGCTCGGCCCGGGATTTTCCGGCGGCGAAGGATTATATGAAACCGTGCGCGTGCGCAACGGGCAGCCGCAGTTGCTCGACGCACACGGCACGCGACTCGCGGCCTCGTGCGGCTTGATCGGGGCAACCCCACTTCAGGCGCCGGAAAAATTCCCGGCACATTGCGCACAGGTCATTGCCGCCAACGCCATGATCGAGGGAAATTTGAAAATTTTCGTATTCAAGGACGGCGCAGGTTGGTCGGAGTTGATTATGGCTCGCGGAGTGAACTATGCGCCCGCGCGCTACGTGGCTGGGTTCCGGATCTTGAGCGTGAGTTGCGCGCGGCGCGAGGATGCGCGATTCTCAGTGAAGTCACTGGCCAATCAGGAAAACATCCGCGCGAAACGAGCGGCGCTGGCCGCGGGGTTTGATGAAGCGGTCATGGTTGATCCCCGCGGTGTGGTGCTCGAAGGTACGGCGACCAATGTGTTTTTCGTGAAGGGCGGGGAGATCATCACGTCGCCGTTGCCGAGCAGAATTTTGCCCGGCGTGATGCGTGCTTGGGTGATCGGGCAAAAGAATCATGAACAGGTAAACGAACGCGAAGGGTTGCTCGCGGAGCTGTGGCAGGCGGACGAGGTCTTCGTGACCAACGCGCTGCTCGGCGTCATGCCGGTGGTGCAAGGGAACGGGCATCGTTTCGATTTGGGTCGCAACCCGGTCACCCGCTCGTTGATGGCGGCGCTGGAACAGTCGTTCAACCCAGAGCCAGCGCGATGATGGCGTGGCTCTTGGTGGAACGCGGCCTCCGGATGCGTTTTTTGGCCGCGCTGATTTCAAAACCCGTCCGGAGGCCGGGTTCCACCTTGGAGTCCGTTTTAACCCAGTGCGATGATGGCGTGGCTCGGTAGGTTGCGCGCTTGTCGCGCAACGTTGTGCGACGAGCGCACAACCTACTCGCGCAACGTTGTGCGGCGAGCGCACAACCTACTCGCGCAACGTTGTGCGGCGAGCGCACAACCTACCCGCGCAACGTTGTGCGGCGAGCGCACAACCTACCCGCGCAACGTTGTGCGGCGAGCGCACAACCTACTCGCGCAACGTTGTGCGGCGAGCGCGCAACCGACCTATGCGTGGCGGCACGCACTCAACCCAGCGCCAGCGCGATGAGCCCCACGGTCATGCCGGCGGCGGCGAGGAGGCGGCGTTTGCCTTCGGCTTCCTTGAGGAATTTCGCGCCGAAGAAGGCGCCGATCACGATGCTGATTTCCCGCGCGGGGGCGATGTAACTGACCGGCGTGAAACTCATCGCGGTGAGAATCAGCACGTAGCCGACCGCGCCGAGCCCGCCGACGGCGGCAGCGTGCCATTTGTGCTCGCGCCATTCGCGGGCGACTTCGGCGTGGCGCGGCCAGGCAAACGGGGTGAGCAGCGCAAACATCACGAGCGAAGTGCCGCAATCGTAGAGCAGCGGCGGGATGCCGAGATGGGAAACAGCGCGTTGATCCCAGACGGTGTAAGTCGCGATGCACAATCCCGTGGCGAGGCCGAAATACATGGCGTTGCGCAAATGCGCGCGGCTTTGATGCAGCAACGAAGCGCCGCCGGTCAGATAGAAAACCGAAGCGACGATGATGCCGCCGCCGGCGAGCGCGAGAGCCGAGGGTCTTTCCCCGAAGATGATGATGGCCGCGATGGTGGAAAAAAGCGGGCCGGTGCCACGGGCCAACGGATAGATGAGCGAAAAATCTCCGGTGCGGTAGCCGCGCTGGAGAATGAGGGAGTAGATCGTTTTTATCACGCCGCTGCCGAGCATCACCAGCAACGCGCTGCCAGACAGCACGGGGTGTTGCCAGAGCCAGTAGCTGGTCACTGCAGGCGCATAGAACGCCAAGCCCAGGGTGCAGCCCAGCCAGACAAACGGCAGACCACCGCCCGCGCGTTTCGCCGCGAGATTCCACGTCGCATGGGTGAACGCGGCGATGAGCACGATAAGCAGGGCCGTGGCAGACATGCGGTCCAGTGAGGGTGAAGTCCGATAAATACACGAAAGGAAACTTGGGCCGTTGCCGGATTCCTGTTTTGCTGATGGCTTCCATTAACCGTGCGCACGATTTTCCAAGAACTCCGTCTGACGCTGGCGCTCGCCCTGCCCATGATCGTGGGCCAGGTGAGCCAGATGCTGATTGGTCTTTCGGACAACGCCTTCATCGGGCGGGTCGGCACGGTGGAGTTGGCGGCGGCGGCGTTTACGCACAGCCTCTTTGGATTGTTTTATCTCGTGGGCCTCGGGTTGTTGTTGCCGGTGGCCGTGCTCACCGCGCGGGATCACGGCGCGGGCGACGAGGCGGGCTGCGCGACGTGGTTGCTTCACGGCAAAGTACTGGCGCTCGTGGTGGGGCTGGCGGCGTTCGGTTTGCAGGTTGCGTTGTCGACTCAACTGCATCGCTTCGGTCAGCCAATCGAAGTGGTGGCAGTGATGAAGCCGTTTTTTCTGCTGATTGCCGCATCACTCGTACCGGTGTTGTATTTTCAAGTGCAGCGGCAGTATCTCGACGCCCTTGGCCGGCCTTGGGTGGGTACGAGCATCATGCTCGCCGATATTGCGCTGAACGCGTGGCTCAACTGGATTTTTATTTGGGGTCATTGCGGCGCACCTGCGCTCGGGCTGACTGGTTCGGGGCTGGCGACCTTGCTCGCGCGCCTGCTGGCGGTGGGCATGATCGCGTTGTGGTTGAGACGAAAGCCGAGTGGAGCAAGCAACGGGAAGATAAATTGGTCACGCGCGCGTTTCCGCGAGATGCTGGCGATCGGCGGACCCGCGGCGGGCTGCTTGATGTTTGAGTCGGGCGCGTTTGGCGCGGCCGGGTTGATGATGGGCTGGCTGGGTGCGGTTGCGCTGGCGGCGCATCAGATCGCGCTGAGCTGCGCCGCGCTCACCTTTATGGTGCCGCTCGGACTTTCGATGGCGACGAGCATTCGGATCAGCCGGGCACGGGGCGAAGGTCGGAATGAGTTGCTGCGTCCGATCGGATTTGGCGCGCTGGGCTTTGCGAGCGTGCTCATGGTAATATTCGCCACGGTGTTCATGATCGGCGGAGCGGTGCTGGCGCGAGGATTCACGACGGACGGAGCGGTGATAACGCTCGCGTCGCATTTGCTGGTCGTGGCGGCGGTCTTCCAACTTTTCGATGGTGCCCAGGTGGTCGCATCCGGGGCGTTGCGCGGTCTGACTGATGTGAAAGTGCCGACGGTGATCACGTTCATCGCCTACTGGCTCGTATCTCTGCCGGTGGCGCACCTGCTGGCTTTTCGTTTTGGATTTGGCCCGATCGGCATCTGGATCGGTCTGGCCAGCGGACTTTTTAGCGCGGCGGTGCTGCTCGTCTGGCGATTGCAGCGGTTGACCCGCCTTCGCCGGGCGGGCCTGTGAGCTGGGGTAGGTTGCAAGCTTGCCTCGCAACGGAGCACGGCAAGCCCGTGAGTTTTGTTAATATTTGTATCGAGATTTTGTAGGGTTGCTGCTTGCGGCAGCCTTGGTCGGCGCAAGCACCGGCCCTACAGTTCCGATAGACGAGGGGATCGGTATCAGAGGGAAAGTAGTCTATTAGACTACAAATTCCCCAGGAGGGTTTTCAGCCCGGACGCGTCGAGTCCCTCGAGCTGCACCACTTTCTGGCGGGATTTGTCGCCGCGGAGCAGGGTGACGCAACGGCGGGGCAAGCCGAGTTTTTCTGCGAGAAATTCGAGGAGTTCGTCGTTGGCGCGACCTTCGAGCGCGGGGGCGTGGATCTTCACCCTGAGCGCTTCACCCAGCCAGCCGACGATTTCATTCTGCGGGGCGTTGGGGATGATCTTCAACGCAAGCGTGCAGGAGGGCATGGGCAGCGATGAATTGAAGGTGAGCGGGCGAGTGAAAGGGGTGAAGGATCCTTCTCATTCCCGCAGTCTTTCTCTTACTCGCGATTGGTGGAGAGGCGAACGAGGAGGATTATGAGAAGGCGAACGAACAGGATTTATCGTTCAGTGACCTGAGCTCGTCAGGCCAACGCTTCAGCGAGGGCGGCGATGATTTCTTCGACGGGCTCGGTGCCAATGCACAGACGGAGCAGATCGGGGTCGAGTTTGCTGGCGGCGAGTTCGGCGAGACCGGCGGGAGTCGTCACGAGATCGTAGTGCGCGAGATACATGAAGGGACAAATCAAGGTGGTCTTCATGCCGAAACTGGGGCCCTTGGGCAGACGCAGATGATCGTAGACGCGGGTGAGCGCGCCGGGTTCGCGGAGCGTGAAGGTGATCATGCCGCCCGTGGCGTCGGGCCGGCGGGCGATCTTGAGAAAATTTTTGCGGCTCGCGGATTGCAGTGCCCAATACACGTCGCGGATGGCCGGATGTTTTTCGAGAAATTCCACGACGTGGGGCGTGCTCGCGTGGATTCTGGCGAGGACGTTTTCGGTGTCGGCGATTTCGTGGGCGAGCCGGGCGGCGTCGCGGGCATAGAGCGGTTCGAGATTGGTGGCGAGGGAGCGGCGCAGCGCGGCGGCGTCGGGGCCGGAGGGATTCACGGCGGCGAGACCGGCGGTGAGATCGCCCTCGCTCGCGGTGTACTTGGTCAGGCTGGTGACGACGATGTCGGCATGCGGCAGGACGTCGAGATTCTGCAGCGAAGCGATCGATGGATCGACGAGGAGCCGGGCGCCGTGCTGCTGGCAGAGCGCGGCGAGCGCGGGCAGATCGGGCGTTTGGATCAGCGGATTGGTCGGGACCTCGGTGATCACGCCGGCGATGCGCGAGCCGTGGGCGGTGAAAATCCGAGTGAGGCCGTCGAGATCACCGACATCGCGGAAATAAACGTAGTCGCTGGGCGACGTGGTGAATTTTTTCAGGATCGCGATGGTGTCGAGGTAGAGCCAGCCGAGTTGGAGCCACAGGGTGCGACCGCGCGGAGTTTGCAGTTCGGCGACCGCCTTGAACGCGGTGTAGATCGCATTCATCCCGCAATTGGCGATGAAGAGATCTTCGGCCGTGGTGCCGGGAAGAGTCCGGTGGAGGTGGCGATGGATTTCCGGCAGCGAATCGCCTGGGAAAGATTCCTCGACGTGGGGGGTGGGTCGTAAGCCAAGCCGCACGAGATGATCTTCGGCTTCACGCGACGAAATAAACCCACCGATGTTTTGCAGGAAAAGTTTCGCGCGCAGGAAGGTTTCCGGCGATTTCGGGTGCGAGACTCCGTGCAGACCGTCACGGCGGAAAAGTGCCACGGCGGCAGTCGAGGCTAGGTGGGCCGTGAGGGCGGCGGCCATGCGGGCGGAGGCGGTGAGCCAGAGGGTGTGATTCGGTTGGGCCGGTAGCAGGCTGGCGAGATAGTGTTCTGCGAGCTGACGCGCGAAAGGATGGACGACGAAACGCGGGTAGCCCGACGTGAGTTGGCGGATGATCTCGGGATTCTTTTCCTCGTAGCCGCGGATGGCATGCATGGTCGGCAGGCTGCACGACACGGCGTGCGGACTGGCCGGAATGCATTGGCCCAAAGGCAGAGGTTGGAAAGCGGAGGAGCTCAAGAGCGGGCGACATTCATGGGGCGGAGGGCGGATGACAAGAGCGGGCTGTGTCATCTGGGGGAGAATTTGGGCATGGGGCCTGCTGGTTGCAGGCAGGTAGAGTTATCCCAGTGATGATTCGCCGTAAGGCCGGGGGCTCTTGTCGGGTAGCCATGGCGAAGGCCGATGCACCGGCCGTGATGACTCACACGCGGCGGCTGCAAGACAGACGCATCTACGGCTGTGATACAACCCGCCTACCAGGCCTGACAGGTAGGTTACGCGCTTGTCGCGTTCTGCTGGCCAGCAGAATGGCGTGGCGAGCACGCCACCGACCTCGAACCGTAGGCACGGAATGAAAAATTGCGCAGGGGCGGCTGAAAACAGATTGCGCAGTGCGGGCGATTGGTCGAACTGGCCCGGATGAAAATGCTTTCCTGGAACGTGAACGGTGTGCGGGCGGCCCTCGGCAAGGGCTTGCTCGACTGGATGACGGCCTCGGCGGCCGACGTGATTTTTTTGCAGGAGGTGAAGGCGTTGCCCGGCGATGTGCAGGGCGTGGTCTGGCCGAAGGGCTACGAACTTTTTTGGAATTCGGCCGAGAAAAAAGGTTACAGCGGGACGGCGCTCTTCACGCGTGACAAGCCGCTGGCCGTGACGAAGGGCATCGGCTTGCCGGCGCATGATGCGGAAGGGCGGGCGATCACGGCGGAGTTGGCGGATTGTTATGTGGTCGGAGTTTATGTGCCGAATGCCCAGCCGGAGCTGGCGCGGATCGACTTTCGGCAAGAGTGGGATCGCGCGCTGCTTGCCTATGTGAAGCAACTGGAGAAGAAAAAACCCGTGGTGTTTTGCGGCGATTTGAATGTGGCCCACGAGGAGATCGATCTCGCCCGACCGAAGGAGAACGTAGGCAACCCGGGGTTTTCCGACCAGGAGCGGGCCGGGTTTCGCGATTTTATTGATGCGGGTTTCATTGATACGTTCCGGCAATTTGAAAAAGGGCCCGGGCATTACAGTTGGTGGACGTATCGGGCGGGGGCACGGGAGCGAAACATCGGTTGGCGGATCGATTATTGCATGGCTTCGGCGGCGCTGAAGACGCGACTCAAGCGCGCGTGGATCGAGCCGAACGTCAAGGGCAGCGATCATTGTCCCGTCGGAGTTGAATTGAAATGAGCCGCGTCGTCGTGGGGGAAAGACGCCGGGGAAAAATCCCGGCAACCGTGCGCTTGGGTCGTTCGGGCGTGCATGGGTATGGTTTGTACACCCGGGATTTCATCGCGAAGGATACGCGGATCATCGAGTACGGGGGTGAAATTATCACAAAGGCCGAGGCGTTGCGCCGCGAAGATGCGCGGTTGGCCCGGCTCGCGGCCGGTGGGGATGGTTGCGTGTATGTTTTCATTATTAACAAGCGCTACGATATCGATGGTCGGGTGCCGTGGAATCTGGCGCGGCGGATCAATCATTCGTGTGCGCCCAACTGCGAGACGCATGATGTGCGCGGGCGGATTTGGGTTGTGGCGTTGCGGGATATCGCGCCCGGCGAGGAGTTGAATTTTAATTATGGATTCAGTTATGGCGAGGCGCGCGATCATCCGTGTCGCTGCGGAGCCGAAAAGTGTGCGGGGTATATTCTCCACGCCGGCCAGCATTGGCGGTTGAAGCGGGCGCTCGCGGCGGAGAAGGGATAGTTTCCGGCGTTTTTTCACCGAGGCATTTTTAGGGGAGGTAGGGCGAACCTTCCGGGTGAGCCGTTGTTCGCGCGCGGCTCAGCGGGGACGCTTCGCCCTACCACAACCATCATCGATGCGGCAAACGCAGGCTTCTCTTCTGCGTTGGTTTGGACAGGTTCAACGCATGACCAATGCAGCCGAACTGAAAAAACTTATTATGCAGAAGCCGGCGCTGACGCTGGCGGTGGCGGAAAGCCTGACGGCCGGCCAGGTCCAGGCGCGGATTGCGGCGGTATCGGGGGCGTCGGACTATTTTCTCGGTGGCATCACGACCTACACGCTCGAGCAAAAGGTCAAGCAGCTCGGGGTGAACCGGGTGCATGCGAAGAGCGTGGATTGCGTCTCGCAACGCGTGGCGGTCGAGATGGCCTCGGGGGCGCTGAATTTATTCGGTGCGCAACTCGCCGTCGCGACTACCGGCTATGCCGAGCCCGAGCCAAAGAAAAAAGTGAAGACACCGCATGCGTGGTGGGCGATTTGCCATCGGGTGCGAGGCGGCGCGGTGATGGTGATTTCCGGTTTCGTGGAAGTGCCCGGAGCCGATCGCGTGACGGTGCAGGAGCGGGTGGCGGAGGCGGTCTTGCAGGAGCTCGTGCAGTATTTGCGGGAAGTGCGGGGGTGATGGTGCCTTAACTGGAACGGCGCAGTCGAGAGACTAGAGCCAGACCAAACGGGAAAATTACTTCTCCCTATAAAATCACGCGCGCCTGCACTGAGGAGCAACTTTTTATTCCCTTTGGGTCCGATACCCCGAAGCCCACCAGAGGCAGGTAAACTTGCTTCGGCTGGGATTGAGGTGCGAGCGGCTTTATGCCGCGACGGTTTTTGAGTCGGGGCGTAAAACCCCTCCCGCCAAAGAATGAGGTGATGCTGATTGCATGAAGCCGTGAGTGGTCTTGTGAAATGCCGGGGATCTTTACTTCTCAGCCATTGACTGAATGGTGACATCTCAGCCTTCCACGTGGTCGAGGTTCACGATACGGATTTCGCGCATTGCGTGGTCACTCCAGAAAGTGACGAGCCAGTCCTCGATTAGGGCCACTTCGTGCCGGCGCCCAGTCGTATCGCGTTGCGGGAAATCTCCAGAACGGAAGGGCGATATTTTTAACCCGTCCAAGATCACGCCGAGTTTTCGTTGCTGGCTGGGGACGATAGAGCCAGGGGTTTGGCGGCGGTCTCGTCTAGCACCAGGGCGTAAGCGATCACGTCAGGACAGCCCGAGTTGTTTCTTTAGATCTTCCCAGTTCACTTTGCGACCGGCATCCATTTCGGCGTGGCGGCGGGCCAGCTCGTTTTGGTACTCGGGATTTCCGACCGCAACAGGTGTTTCAAAAAGGCCAGCTCCTTGATCCGCTTTTCATGGGGAAGTTGCTCGAACTGCGGTTTGAGTTCGGTGAAAACCATGCTGATACACTATCCCTTGAGTAGGCTTCTGGCGGGGAAAGGGGCGTGCTGCCCGGCGACCGGCTGGTCAGGGGGAAGCACGAGGTGGAGCGGGTTGGAGCGGGCGGAGCTTACCCGCCTTAGGAGGGGCCGCCTGCTGTGGTAGGTGGCGCGCTGGTCGCGCTGCGTTGCGAGGCGAGCTCGCAACCTACGAAGAACGCGACCGGCCTGATTAAGCCCACAGGCCTTCGGGCCTGTGGCTACGCCGATCCATCGGGTTCTGATTTGGGTTTCGGCCCAATAAAAAACCCGCCGTGATTTGCGGCGGGTTTTGGAAAGTTTTTTTCAGGACCTTACTGCGTGAGCTTGGTGACGTAGTTGATGATGAAGCGCGTCTCTGGTGGTGGCTGCACCCAGTCGCTGTAGAGCAACTCAGGAAGTTTGTTGGTGCTGTTGTAGAGGACGCGGTTGGCTTCTTCGTTCGGCGACATGAAACCGGTCTTGATGGCGAGTCCGAGATAGTAGCCTTCGCGCAGGGAGTAGACGAGGACGTTGGCGTTGCCCGGGATTTGTTTGGTCACGGCTTGGGACTCGGAGGCGCGGACGCCGGCGACGGCCTTGGCTTCGGCTCCGAAGTTGACCTTGCGGTTGAGGAGGAGGCGGGCGGTGGCGTCGTCGAGGATCACGTAGACGGTATTGATGGCCTTGACGCCGACTTGGAGGCCGAGGCTGGCTTCACCGGTGTTGAGGAAGGCGGGGACGGACCAGCGACCGTTGGGCCGGCGGACCATCGCGATGGCATAGCCGTCTTTCACGCCGAAGATGAAGCCGGCCTGCACCTGATTGACGATCACGAGGCCTCGGGCCCGACGGAGAATGTCGGCGGGGATGGCGGTCTTGGTGCTGGACTGGAGGTCCTGCAAAATGGCTTCACAGGTGTCCATGCGCTCAAGGAGCGTGGAGCGTTTGACCTGAGTGGCTTGGGCGGTGTGGGTGCCGGCAAAAGCGGCGACGCACAAAAGGATGGTGAGGAACTTCTTCATGGTTGGATTGACAGCAATCCGGCTCCATTGAGCCGGATTGATTGATGTATAATCATATTCACTGGCCAAATGAAAGCGAAGATTGCCATTGGTTCCACCCCTTTTTGCGGGGAGGCCCCAAAGGGATTTTAGGGTTTGAAGGTTTGTCCGGCATGATTGCGGCTGGCGGTGAGTTGAATTCCCTGAATTTTAGCCACAAAAAGGCACAAGATGAGATCGCCACCGATTCTTTCAAGGCGCCTATAAGCGCACGGGAATCCTTCCCCGACTGGCATGATATCTTTGATGCCTTCTTGTGGCCAAAAAAATTACGTTTGCTGGGTTTCAGTGGATTTGAAAACAGGAGCTATTCCAACCCGCGGCGGGCCACCTCGTCTTCGTCCCAGCCGAGGTAATGGCCGAGTTCATGGAGGTAGGTGAGGCGGACCTCGTCACGGTAGGCGGGCTCATCGCCTTCGGCCTGATCCCAGATGTTTTCCAGAAAAAGCAGGATTTGGGGCGGGAGCGGCGAGGTTTCCCCACGGAATTCGCTGCCATGCTCATTGCCGACGAACAGGCCTAGGACGTCCGCTTCCAAGCCTTCGGCTTGGAGGGCGGCGTTGGGGAGCGGCTCGTAGCAAACTGGGACGGATTCGGCGGCCGCCCGGACGTCGGCGGGCAGGCGTTTTTCTGCGGCGGCGACGACTTGCTGGGCGAGGGTGGTGAGGCGGATGAAGTCCATGGGGCTTTATTAGGCGAGAGCGATGTAGTCCAGAGTCGAGAGACTAGAGCCAGACCATACAGGGAATACAGCTTTCCGTCATTAAATCACACTTGCCAGCTCGGAGGATCGGGCTCTCAGCTCCCGCTGGACTCTCGACTGCATCGTACCGGCTAAGGCGAGATCTTGCAGTGGGTGGGCGTCGGTTTCCACCCCGACGCTCAATCGCCGAGGTGGATCAGCCTTCGCCGGGCTTCCACCGTCGCCGAGGCTTTGGCGGACAAGTCGGCCCGACAAGAAACGGCGAGCGCCTTTCAGTTTGCTTCCACACATGCGGAAATACGGGTTCGATGGCATGATTTGGCTTATGCGCGCAGTTCGGAGGAGAGGTCGAGTTTTTCGAAACGTTCACCAAGGAACCAGACGCCGAGGCAAATCTCACCGATGAAAACGAGCAGCACGGGTATCACAGCCAGGGCAATGGCGGCGGGCAGACCGATCATCCATTGGGTGAGAAAAATTGTGCCACCGCCAAGCACGACGGCGGGGATCAGCGCAGCCGCGAGGCACAGAATTTGGCCGAAGAAGAAAATCATGCGTTGGCCCATGACGTCCATGCCCCCGCCCATGCTGCGGGCGGTTTGGGACCAGGCAGGAAACAGCAGCGTGGCGGTATTGGGCACGAGGAGTTGCACGGTGAGCAAGGCGGGCATGATGACCGCGAGGGCGGCGACGAGCGCGATCCGGAATTGTGGGGTGAACCAGAGCGCTTTGTCGCCAGACGGTGGGAGCAGGGCAAGTCCGGCCATCAGCAGAAAAAGCCAGGCAACGGCTGTCATGATGACAGCGGGGGCAAGCAGGCTGCCAAGGACTATGCGCCAGCCGGGTAGCGGGTAGGCCTTGAGCATATCGGCATTGCCGATGTCGCCGCGCAGGTCGTTGCGGGCGAGTTGGGGTCCAAAGATCAGCAGATAAGCCAGCAAGATGAGGGCAATTACCCCAGCGGCACCGGCGATCTTGGGCCCGTCATCGGCGGGATGATTCATCAACCAAGTCATGCCGAGATAAATAATCGCGGCGGCGCCGAGAAAAACTTTGCGGTTAAGATAACTGGGTGCGGCGAGAAGATTTTTCCAGAGGAAGGCGAATTCCGGTGGCAAGCGGTCGCCGAGAGGGAACGGACCGCGTTGCGCCTTGGCCTTGCCGCCGAAACGCAGGCCTTTGCCGGCACGCAGGCGCGTGATGCGTTCGCCGAGTTTCTGGGCTTGGGCGATGGAGGCTTCTTCGAAAGGGGTTTCGAGGCGATGGCACCAGATATAATGCAGGGCGACCAGACCGGCGGCGGGAATGAGGGCGAGCAGGTAGTGGCCAAAACTATCGGCGAGGAACGGCCGCACGGCCAAGCGGGCCGGCCAGAGTAAGATTTCGAGAGAAGTCCAGCCATCGCGATCAACGAAAAACGCCCCCGTGGTGAGCGCGGCGAGCAGCAGGCTCGCGATGAGGGCGCGGCGGCGACCGGTGCCGAGGCCGGCGGCCGAGAGTCGGGTGATCGTGAGCGCGGCGGCGGTGTTGTGCAGGGAAAGGGTGGCGTTGATCGACCACCACGCGCCGAGGGTACGCAACGCGCCGAGCCAATTGCCCCGGGTGGTACTGGATAACAACGTGAAAAAGAACGCGCCAAAAAGTGACATCAACAAACCGTTGAGCAGCTTGTAGTGGATCAATTGACGGCGTGCGAGGGGCGCAGGGAAAAGAAACGCGACCTCGGCTTCCGAGAAGGCAAGCCCGGGTTTGTCTGACGGGGTGATCCAGGTGACCAAGAGATAGAGCGTGAACATGGCGGCGGCGAAATATTCCACCCGGCCTTCTTTTAAAATTTCGCTCATGACTCCGACTGGGTTGCCTGCTCCAGTTTGGCGAAAAAAGAAAAACCAAAAATAAGCCGCGCCGGCAATGGCACCGATGAGGTACTTGGGTTGGCGCAGGCGGCGCACTTGGTGGCCTACGGCATTGCGCAGCGACATGAGCCGCAAGTAGAGCAGAGCGCGAAAAACGTGCATGGCGCTCAGGTTTCCGTGCCGCCGGTGGCCCGGATGAAGACTTCCTCGAGGCTGACGTCGGTTTCGCCATGGCTGAATTGCGCGACGACTTCCGGCAGCGTGCCGAGCGCGATGCGCCGGCCTTTTTTCATGATGAGCACGTGGGTGCAAATTTCCTCCAGCAGGCTGAGCAGGTGCGAACTGAGAATGATCGCGGCCCCTTCTTCCCGGGCGAGTCGCTTGATCGTGTCCTTCATGCGGCGGATGCCGAGGGGATCGAGGCCGGTGAGGGGCTCATCGAAATACATGACCTTGGGCGAGTGCAACAGGCCGCAGGCGATCACGAGCTTCTGCTTCATGCCGCGGGAAAGTTCGGCGGGCAACTGGTCCCCTTTGTCGGCGATTTCAAGTTCGGCGAGCAAGGCCTCAGCGCGGATTTCGTGCTGGCGCACGTGGTAGATTTTGGCGGCGAAGGCCAAATGCTGGCGCACGGTCAGGTGTTCGAAGAGCCGGGGTTCATCGGGGAAAAACGCGAGCTGGCGTTTGGCGGCGACGGGGTCCGCAGCGAGATCGATGCCCGCGACGCGCAGGGAGCCTGCGGTGGCCGGGATGATGCCCGTGGCGCAGCGCAGTGTGGTGGTCTTGCCGGCGCCGTTGGGGCCGACGAGGCCCATGACTTCACCGGGTTGGACCGTAAATGTCAGATCCTGCACTGCGGTGAAGTCGCCATAGCGTTTGGTGAGACCGTTAACTTCAATCATGGTCGGGGAAGCTGGGCAAAAGCGTCGGCGAAGTAAAGCGAGGCCTCGTTCTATTGCCGGTGGCCTTGCCACGCTCCATGAGATCTGCGGCCCACGGACGATAGCAGGGTGATTGGGGTTACGGGGGAGGTGAAACTTTTTCCATGTAATAGCTGAAACGAGACCGGTCGGACCTTCGTCTTTTCCCCAGTAAACAAAAATCTCCCTATAAAACTTATGAAAACCACTGCCAAAATATTCCTCCTCACGCTGGGCGTCATCGCCTGCACCTTACCCGCCATCCGCGCGGAAGACACCGGTCCGGCCGCTCCCTCACCTGAACGCCGCGAAGAACGCCGCGAGCGTTTCAAGGAAGGTGGCAAACACATGGCCAAGGAGCTGGGTCTGACCGAAGACCAGCAGGCCAAAATGAAAGGACTGATGAAGGAGCAGAAAGCGGCGGCTGAGGCGATCCAGGCCGACACCTCGTTGAGCGAGGAGCAGAGGAAGGGGAAAATGAAGAGTCTGACGGAGGAATCCAAAGGCAAGCGGCAGGCCTTGATGACGCCGGAGCAGCGCAAGAAGGCCGAGGAAATGCGGACCAAGTTTCAGGAGCGCCGTGCTCGCCATCACGACCGTCCCGGCGCGGAGAAATAAGCAATTTTTCATCCCGGGTGGATGAAATGAACCATGACACCGCAGCCGAGGGGTCGGCTGCGGTGTTTCTTTTTCGACAAATGTCTTCCGGCCCGGAACGCTCCGGGGATGACACAGCGGAAACTTATCGTAGTGGGAGGCGGCGCAGCGGGCTATTTTGCCGCCATCACCTGCGCGGAAGCTGATCCCACCGGCACCGTCACGCTTTACGAAGCCACCGCGCATCTGCTCGCCAAGGTGAAGGTGTCCGGTGGCGGGCGCTGCAATGTCACGCACGCCTGCTTCGAGCCGCGCGAGCTGGTGAAGCGGTATCCGCGCGGTCATCGGGAGTTGCTCGGGGCCTTCAGCCGCTGGCAGCCACGTGACACCGTGGCGTGGTTCGAGGCGCGAGGCGTTGAGCTGAAGACGGAGGATGATGGGCGGATGTTTCCTGTCAGCGACAGTTCGCAGACGATCATCAATTGCCTGGTGGACGCGGCGAAAAAAGCCGGCGTCGTGGTGCGGACGAGTTGCGGAGTGCAGCGGGTAGGGCGCGTTATCCCTGACGCGCCGTTAGCCTCACCCCCAGCGGACGGCGCGTTAGGGATAACGCGCCCTACCTTCGATCTTACGCTCACGACGGGCGAGACGGTTTTATGCGACCGTCTGCTGCTGGCGACGGGAGGTAACAAAGCCAACGCGGGTTTCGAAATTGCGCGGCAGTTCGGGCACACGGTCGAGTTGCCGGTGCCGTCGTTGTTCACTTTTAATATCGAGGATTCGCGTCTGAAGGAATTGCCGGGCGTGGCGGTGGAGGAAGCGGCGGTCGAGGTGGTGGGGCTGAAATTAAAGGAGCGCGGGCCGCTGCTCGTCACCCATTGGGGCTTGAGTGGACCGGCTGTGTTGAAGCTCTCGGCGTGGGGCGCGCGGGTGCTGCATGACTGCGACTATAAATTCAAACTGCGGGTGAACTGGGCGCCTTCGTACACTGTGGAGTCCGCCCGCGCGGCGCTCGAGCAGGCGCGCGCGAACAATCCGAAAAAACAACTTGGGACGTGGTGCCCGCTGGGCTTGCCGGCGCGCTTGTGGGAGAAACTGCTGGGCGCAGCGGGACTCAAACTGGAAACGCAATGGGCGGTGGCCCCGGGTGCGGCGTTGCGCGCGCTCGCGGCGCAGGTGTGCGAGGGGGAATTTGCCGTGGCGGGGAAGAGCACTTTCAAGGAAGAGTTCGTCACGTGCGGTGGCGTGCGGTTGAGCGAGGTGGATTTCAAGACGATGGAAAGCCGGCGCGTGCCCGGGCTGCATTTTGCGGGAGAGTTTCTCGACATCGATGGCGTCACGGGAGGTTTTAATTTTCAGAACGCCTGGACTACTGGCTGGATCGCGGGTCAGGCGATGGCGGCGAAGTAGGCGTGCATTGCGCGCGAGTTTAGCGGGCGCGGCTTTGCAGGCGGGCTTTAGTCATGTGTTCGCGAAGGCCGCCTTCTTTGAGAAAACCTTGCTCAAGTCGCCGGATCAGTTGATCGCGCAGGTAGTTGGCTTGGTGGATCAGGCAGATGGCGATATTGGCGATCGCCCCGGGTGGCGGGGTGTCGACACAGGTCCTATAAGTCTCATAGGTCGTAGGGGACTTGGTTCCGGGTTTTCGAACGTAGAGTGCTTCCTTCGAATCCTTCGCCCAGAGGGGGAAATCGCGTACGCGCAGGAAGTCTTGGTAATCGACGAGCCGTTCCTCGAGGCTGGCGCGGGCCACGTTGGTGAGTTTGATTTCCATTTCCTTGGAGGTGCCGGAGGCTTTCGAGCCCTCGGCGATATTCTGTTTTTCAGAGCGGGCGGCCTGGACCATTTGATCGACGGTGCGATCATCTCGTTTGAGAAAGCGTTCGCAGAAACGGAAGGTGAGATCGTAGACGATTTCGGATTTCTGGTAAGAGAGCCGCTCGCGGTAGTGGCCGTGAGGCGGGATGAAGCCGGGCGAAACGGTGGGCCTGGGCTTTTTGGGAGATGGGACTTATAAGTCCTATACGTCTTATTTTATTTTGATCTGAAACTACCAGCACAGCCCGTGCATCCTGCTCTTGCTGCGCAGCCAAAGCTGAGTCAACGGTTGTGTCCGGTGAGGTGATTATTGACGCCGGGGCGAGGCCCGGCCTTGCTGGCCGACATTATGGAATGGCTACACGACCCTCAGGCTTGGATTAGCCTGCTTACACTCACCGGCCTCGAGATTGTCCTCGGGATCGATAATATTATTTTCATCTCGATTCTCGCCGGGAAACTGCCGCAGGAGCAACAGGCCAAGGCGCGGCAGACCGGCCTCATGCTCGCCCTCATCACCCGCATCGCGCTGCTGGCGAGTATTGCCTGGATGGCGAAACTCACCACGCCGCTCTTCACGATGCTGGGGCACGGCGTCTCGGGACGGGATCTGATTTTAATTATTGGCGGACTTTTTCTGCTCGTGAAGAGCACCATGGAAATCCACGAGAAACTTGAGGGTCACGATGGCCACGCCAATCCCACCAAGACCGGGGCGAAGATGGGTCAGGTGCTCGTGCAAATCATGCTGCTCGATATCGTGTTCTCCCTCGATTCGGTCATCACTGCGGTGGGCATGGCGCAGCATCTCGGCGTGATGATCACCGCCGTCGTTCTGGCCATGGGGGTGATGCTGCTGGCGGCGGGCTCGATCAGTGATTTCGTGAACAAGCATCCCACACTCAAAATTCTCGCGCTGTCCTTTCTCATTCTCATCGGTGTCACGTTGGTCGCGGAAGGCACGGGCGCGCACATCTCGAAGGGGTATGTTTACTTCGCCATGGCCTTCTCGTTTGGCGTAGAGATGGTGAATCTCCGACTGCGCAAGAAGGGCGCGCCGGTCGAGCTGCACCAGCCATACCGCTGATGGGGTTGCCGGGTAATGGCATTGGCTCTCGGGTTGGTTCTCGGGGTGACATGCTGCCTGGCGCAGACATCCTGACCCCAAGGAATTATCGTGAGCTCACCTCCGCCGCGATTCGGGATAAAATACAATTAACGCGGAGGGCGCGGAGAGCGCGGAGCCTGACGTGATGGGGAAGTGGCACGGGTCTCCTGACCACGTGGGTATGGGTTTGCCGCGTGCGGGTAGCCTCGTTGGAGGGCGAAGCCCGAAAACGGGGCTGTAAGACACCGTGTTTTCGCCTGCGGCTCAAACACGGCTACTCCCGGGTGGCCGTTGTCGTTTTGGCGAAGTCGGAAGGTCGCGCTCCACCTCCGATACAGTTCATCTGGTTTGTGCCGTGACAGGCTCATCTTGTTTCCACGTTCCACTTCTCTCCAAGGGTTGGGATCAGGATGAGTGAGGATGTGTTGCAACGGGCAAAACTTTGACAGACGCAATTGAAGGGATTAGCTAACGGTTCAATTTCAATTCGTGAATATCCCTCGCGCCAAATCCCTCGTTTTTTCAACTGGCTTGGCGCTGCTCGGCTTGCTGGTGCAGGCGCAAGCGGTGGAGGAGAAAGCAACTCCGGCCATTCCCGTGCCGGCATCGGCCACGAAACCGGTGCTCAATGATGACGGTTTCCTGATCGTGGGTTTCGAGCAGCTCGCATCGTTTGAGTTTACGCCGCCTACCTATGACACGGTGGGGGCGAACGGACTATCGGCGGTGAAGAAGGGTGCCGAGCAAATACCGGAACGAATCAAGCAGCTCGACGCGCAGAAAGTGGTGGTGACCGGCTTCATGTTGCCGATCAAAATGAAGGAAGGTCTCGTGACGGAATTTCTTTTGGTGAAAGATGCGATGATGTGCTGCTACGGTGTGATGCCGAAAATCAACGAGTGGGTCATCGTGAAGATGAAAGGTAAGGGAGTGCCGCCGTTGATGGACCTCCCGATCAGCTTCGAGGGGAAATTGAAAATCGGCGAACTGTACGACAACGGTTACCTGACCGGCATCTACCTGCTCGAAGGCGAGAAGCAGACGAAGGTGAAGGGGTGAGGGGTGAGGGGGCGAGGGGGCGAGGGGGCGAGGAAGTATCAGGTGCCAAGTGGCAAGGCCCAGTCATCAGTATCGTTCTTCGTGAGGATTGCGGCATAGTCTAGAATAATAAGGCTCCGGGTGAATCAAAACGTAAGGCTGTCCGATAGGTATCGCGAGAAGAGTTGGTCGTGAGTTCTTCCCATTTTGAAATGCGGAAGGGATTCCCACCGGTAATATTTGCCAAGGATTCATCATAGTGAAACGCGGCGTTGCTTCCACTGACCACAATGGTTTTACCAATTACGGCACCATCGATATTCCCGTTGCCAGCAATTGTGACCTTGGCGTTAGGAGCATCGACTACAGCCCTCAGGGTGCCATTGCCCCTAACATCAACTTCGGGTGGGACAAAGCTGTTGGGATCGGATGGGACATAGGTGTTATAGATGAAACAAGAACTGGGCTGGGTGTTGCCATTGGTAACGCCGTTCCCCGTGATTTTAATATTTCCTTCTGCGTAGATTTTTAAGGAGGAACCGTTCGAAATTTTGATACTGGTATTGCCGGCAAGTTTGATGGCATCCGTGCCGTAGGCGGCAGTGACAACGATGGTAACATCGCCATTGATGGTGAGAATTTTGCCGATATCGCCTTCGCTCGAAATACTCGGAACCCGATAAATGGTCGTGCTTCCGTCCGTGCCAAGACTTGTAGGAAGATCGGCGGAAACGATTGCAGCAATGGATGTGCCCGTGGTGATGGTGCTGACTGGTGCCATGTCCATTTTGAAATCATAGCTGGCACGGCCGGGCTCGATCGTACCGTTGGCTGTCTGTGGTGGGCCATACACTCCGATTAGGCCGTTGTTCCTAACGTTGATATCATCAGTAGTTATCGAAGGGTTATCAGTATAACCGACTTTAACATAACCAAAAATGTCGGCATTATTCGTAAACACATTCACGACTCCGGTGTAGACACTGGCGACGATGGCATTGTCGTCTTTATAGGCATCGATATATGCGACGGGCGCGGTTCGGGCTGTGCCATCGAGATTTTTTTCCGAGTTCCAACTATTGACCGTGTTGTTGCCACTAAAAGTGATGCTTTCTCGGGCGAGCATACTGTTGGCATAGCGACTGGTGCGGACCAGCGTGACCTTGACCCATTTCTCAACGTCCTGACCTTGTCCTTGACCAGCAGAGAGTGTGATGGCGGAACGGGCTACAAGGACGGGATCCGAAGAACCGTCATAACCGGTGACCACAACCTTGGTCTGCCCGGTGGCGAGCCCGTCAAACGTGTAGCCCGTCATGGTGCGGGTGGCAGTGATGCCACTGATAGACCAGCCGCTCCAGTTGTAGGTTGGGTCAAGGACTTTTTTATTAATCGAATACATGGCCTCTTCGAGACCGTTCTCTGCCAAGTTCATGGCGGCATTATTATAAAGAGCCCGGTTGGAAATCTTCATATTGGTTCGGCTCAGTGAAAGATAACCGGCGAGAGAGACGGCAATGGCGGCGGAGAGCATCAGTGCGACAACCAGCACGGAACCACGTTGGGAGCGAAGCGGGGAGGAGATGGGCGTTTTCATGTTTGGATGCGACGATTTTATTTACTGCCAAGTTTGTTGCGAAGAATGTAGCGGGCGGAGAGAACTTTATTGCTCGAGGTGGCGAGGGCGCTTTGGGTCCGGGATGCGTCGAGCGAGATTTGGATCTGCTTAGTTGATATGTTGGCTGCGGTACGCTCGGCTGCCGTGCTGAGGGGAAGATCTCCGCCAGTGATTTGTATGGCCTTGAAAGTAAAGGTGCCTGGCGTGATGCCGGTGATAAGATTGCGGGTAGTGGTGTCCGCCGAGTTCAGATTATGGTTACTGGTGAATGCCTGGGTGGTGCTATTGTAAGCGTAAGTGTAGTCGACCCCGTTCACTTTAAGCATGATGGCGGTGCTGGAATTCCAGGTGACGGTGGTGGCTTGGCGGACATCTTGGGCGAATTTTTCCAGTCCGCCACGGGATTGAGCCTCCATATCATTGTAGTTGCTCATGATCACTCCGCTTCTGAGCAAAAACAGAAAAGACGAAAGGACCCCGGCGAGAATCATCGCGGATAACCCGGCACTAATCATCAGTTCAACCAAGGTGAAGCCACCTTGCTGAGAACGACGCCCGGTCAGCTGTTTAATGGGAGAAGGTGTAGTAGTAATCATAAAGACCGTTTTTGGCGTAGATCGCAGTGATTGAGCGCGTGTGGGAGATTTGATCGGATGATTTCCAGGTGACGGAAATCATGATGTTTTTCACTTCGGTGGGCCGGGTGGTGTCAGCCGTGGCGGTGCGGATGACGGTGTATTTTCCCGCCAGTTTTGGGCTGGTGCTGAAATTGGTGGCACCGTCAAAAGTCTCCGTGGCGGGAAGGGCATAGATCGCTGCCCAATTCATCAACCTCAGCCGTTCCATTTCGCTCTGCATGACTTGAGCGGCGATTGTGGTGCCGCGTGCGAGGTCGATATCGCGGAATCCGCTTTTCAGTGTCACAATTGAGGAGGCGAGTCCGAAGAGCATCACGAAACTTGCCATGCATACTTCGACGAGAGTGAAACCTGAAACACTGGCCCAGCGGGAGCGGGGGCGCTTGGTGGTTGAACTGGAACGGTTGGTGATCACGCGCCCAGTGTATGGTATTCGGCAGTTTCAGGTGAGTGCCATAAGCCTCCCCGGAACGGCCCTAGTCAGTAGGGCCATTTGGCCTAATTGGGCGCGTGGGTGGCGCGGTAAAAGGTTGCGGCTTGGGCTCTTCGGGTGAGGTGAAGTTTGTCGAAGATATTGCTGAGATAATTTTTCACAGTTTTGTCACTGAGGTTCATTTCTGCGGCGATTTCTTTATTGGTTTTTCCCTCGGAGACGAGGGTGAGGACGCGTTTTTCCTGCGGGGAAAGCAGATTGAGCTTTTCACTTTCCGGGTTGGTTCCGCTCTTGCGCACGAGATTGAGCACGTGGACGGTGACGGCGGGATCGAGGATGAATTTTCCGGCGGCGCAGTCGATAATCGCCTGATAAAGTGCGCCCGGGTTGATTTCTTTTAAGAGATAGCCGTGGGCACCGCAGCTCATGGCTTCTTGGATCATGCGATCATCGATGACGGAGGTGAGAATGAGAATGCGGGTATTGGGCTGGCGGGTGAGAATCTGCCGGCACGCTTCCAGTCCTGAGCCGTCGGGGAGACGGAGATCCAGCAAGATGAGATCGGGCTTGAGCCGATCCACCTCAGTGATGGCTGAAGCCACTGAAGTGGCCTCACCGACGATTTGAATACGCTGGACATACTCCGGGAGGCGAAAGAGAGATTTAAGACCGCTACGGACGAGTGGGCTGTCGTCAACCAGCAGCAGCGTAATGACGGGAGGGGGGCTTCTTCTTCGGTAGTCATGAGTGGTCAGGCCGATTAAATGTGAGGGTGAGGCGGGTGCCATCTCCGGGAGCGGAATCGAAGCGCAGGATGGCGCCCATTTCCCGCGCCCGCGAGGCTTGATTGACCAGACCGCTGCCGGTGCCGACTACAGCGATGGGGTCAAACCCGCACCCATTGTCTTCGATTTGGAGCACGCTCACTCCGGCGAGATCCAGTAAACGAAGAGCGATTTTAGTGGCACCACTGTGGCGCAGCGCATTGCTCACGCCTTCGCGGACGATTTGCAGGGCGTGGATTTCCTCCTGGGGACTCAGCCGGGCGGCCGCCTGTGGGTTGAGATCCAGTGCGATGCGGATGGGATGGAGTGACTGTAAGGTGGCAGCGAGGGTTTGGAGGGTTTGCGCAAACTGGCCGGGCTGGCCGGCGCCTTCCGGTTCGAGGCCGGAAATAAAACTGCGGATTTCCCTGATGAGTTGATTGAGGTTCAAGCGAACCGCTTCGAGTGATGCTTCCGCCGCGAGGGGATCATTGCGGATGCTGCGCAGGGTGGTTTCGAGTCCGAGCCCGGTGGCGTAGATTGACTGGATAATATTATCGTGCAGATCGCGGGCGAGACGGCTGCGCAAATCGGCGGAGAGCCGGACTTGTTCTTCGCTCTGGCGCAGGGCGGTTTCGGCGTGTTTGCGATCAGCGATTTCGTGCTCGATGGAGGCGCGATAGGCGAAGGAAATCGAGGTGAGCAGGGCGAGCCGGCCAAACTCATTGGGTTGATCGATTAATCCTGCGATGGGTTTGGTCGATTGGGTCGTCATACTTTGCTCCAGTTGGCGAAGGGGTTTGATCACCCAGTGGGCCACGAAAACAAAGGTAAGGAGAATGAAGCCGGCAAAGTTGGCGCAGTAAAAGTACAACTCGAACCGGTCGTTTTCCAGGGCCAAGAGCAAGGATTCGGGATGGTAATCCAGGTGCAGTTGTCGGACGGTCAGGCCATCCCAGCCGACGAGATCGTGGTGCAAATGGATGCCGTGAGGGACGGGTTGTCGGCTGAGATCTGCTCCGGGTTCGCGCAGGTGAATTTCACTGGTGAGGGTGTGGCCCAAAGTTTTTAGGTAAACGTCATTCCAGAGTTGGCCCACGAGCAACCAGCCTTGAGCGGTGGTTTCGCGTTTTATATCCGAGGAGGGTTGGATGGGTGCGGTGCGGATTTCGAGTAACCCTTCAGGTATGCTGACGAAGAATCCGAGAAATTTTTCCCGCTGCATTTTTTCCAGTAACTGAGGCGTCAGCCATGCCGGGGTGCGGTTCGTTTCGCTGAGTTGACGAGTGGCGCCATAAACCAATGAGCCATCCACCCGCAGGACCCAGACAGCCTGAAGATTGAAAGTTTGGAGACTGGCGTCGAGGTTCACCTTGGCCCAAGCGGGGTCGTCCGTTTGCACAAACGTGAGCATCTCATCCCAATTGGAATAATCAGTGGCGTAATTTCGGAGTGATTGGGTGGTGAGTTGCAGGACTTGTTCAAGCAGCCCGCGGCGCTCGTGTTGCAAGTCGACCATCAGTTGCTTGGCTTGCCGGGCATACCAGGCCCGCAGGCCCAACGCCGACACGCCAAACGCGAGTAAGAGCACGCCAAACATCAGAGCCAGTCGGGTTTTAGTATTCATGCGTGGGACAACGTTGCCGTTGATTGGGGCGGAATTTTGAGAGCGAAGCAAAGCTCATTCAACCGCTCGGTGTTTTTGACGGACGGACGGCATCTGCACGGACGCGCATTGGGGGTTGGCCGTGGAGGGGAACAGGTCTTGCCGGACATGGCCTTGTCCGGTAAGTTTTCACTCTGCATGATCACGATTCCTGAACTGCTCGCTCCGGCTGGTAACTGGAAAAACCTGGATGCCGCCCTCGATGCGGGGGCGGATGCCATTTATTTCGGCGTGCGCGGTTTTAATATGCGGGCTGCGGCGAAGAATTTCACCGCGCGCGATCTGCAGCGGATTGTCGAGCGTTGTCAGGCGCGCAAGGTGCGGGCTTACCTCACGCTGAATGTCGTGGTGTTTGAGCGCGAAATTTCCCGACTGGAACGTTTATTAAAAGCCGCCAAGGCTGCGGACGTGGATGGGGTGATCTGCGCCGATTTCGCCGTGCTTTCCTTGGCGCGCCAAATCGGACTGGACGTGCATGCCTCGACCCAGATGTCGGTGGCGAATTCGGCTTCGATTACGTTCCTCTATGGTCTCGGCGTGCGGCGTTTCGTGTTGGCGCGGGAATGCTCGTTGGCTGACATCCGGAAGATCAAGGCGACGCTGCGGAAGACGCTCGGGTCTAAAGCTGACGACGTGATGATCGAAGCGTTTGGCCACGGGGCCATGTGTGTGTCGATGAGCGGGCGCTGTTTTCTGTCAAATTTTGAAGGAGGGAAATCCGCCAATCGCGGCGCGTGCTCGCAGCAGTGTCGGCGCGAATATCGCATCGTGGAGGAACGGGAAGGGCAGGAGTGGATCTTGGGCAAGGATTACATTCTGAGTCCGAAGGATCTTTGTACGCTGCCGTTTCTCGAGAAATTGATCGCCGCCGGAGTTGACTCGCTGAAAATCGAAGGGCGAAACCGTGGGCCGGAATATGTCTCGACTGTTGTGGGGGCCTATCGGCGTGCGCTGGATTTTTATGCCGAGAATCGAGGCAAGCGGGGCTGGGAAAAACGTTTTGCTGATTTGAAAAAGGAGCTCTTGGTCGGAGTGGAGCGCGTGTACCACCGCGGGTTTTCCTCGGGCTTTTATTGCGGAAAGCCGATTGGGCAGTGGAATATCGGTCCGCAAAACGCCTCGTCGATGAAGAAGCGCTTCGTCGGGATCGTGGTGAATTATTATCAGCAGCACTCGGTCGCGGAGATTGCCGTGCAAGACGAGCCGTTTGCTCTGGACGATGAGATTTTTATCGAGGGCAACACCACGGGGTTTTTGCGTCAAAAGGTGGCGTCGCTGCAGATCCAATCCCAAGTGGTTTCGGTCGCACCGAAAGGGGTCCATGTCGCTTTGCACGTCGCCGAGCCTGTTCGACGGGGTGACAAACTCTACGTCATGCGGCCGAAGTGAACCAGGGCAGGGAACTGCCCCACGACGCAGGGCCGGGTTAGGGAATTCGCTCTGAGGTAGATGCGCGCTGACCGCACCATTCTGCTGGCTAGTAAAACGAGACGAGCGTGCAACCTCAGGTAGGGCGAACCCTCCGGGTGAGCCGTACACCAGGCGCGGCTCAGCGGGACCATCCTTCGCCAAGGCTGCGGCTCGGCAAGCGACGCCTCGCTCTATCTCCAGAACCAGATTTCAATCGTCCCCTTATCAAGGGACGTTGCTATTAGCTCATCGCAGACTCGGGTCTCAGCGGGAAATATCGTGCTGGGTGAGAACTTTGAAGCCTCGGCTGTTGATCGATGAGGCGGCGAGCTCGTTGTCTTCGCAGTGAATGGCGATGGCTGATTTCCCCTCGGGACGAAGAATAAAAGAGTAGGCGTAGTGAATGTTCACTTCGACTGCGAGGACGGCACCCAGGATGTGCTTGAGTTGAGTGGCATCGCCAAACTCCACGGCAAGGATATCGCATTCGGCGTAGGCAAAATTATTCGCGGCCAGCAACTCGCGGGCGCGGTCCGGATCGTCGACGACGATGCGGTCAATGGCGGTGTCCGAGGCATCGATGGTGGTGATTGCCATGATGTGGACATCATGCGCCGTGAGCAGCGCGACGAGATCGAAGAGCCGACCGACGCGGCTTTCGATGAAGACGGAAAATTGTTTCACGGGGTCGGTCGCGACCGGTGTGACCGGAGTGGCAGTATCTGACATGGGATTGGGCGGAAGGTAGAAGTGGGGACGGTATGGGTCAACTGACTTTACGGGTGCGAGGTGATTCGGGAATGATTGGGTAGGTTGCGAGCTGGTCTCGCAACGCAAGCGTGGTGCGGCAAGCGCACCACCTACGACGGCAGGCAGAGACGCCGGCGACTCCTTTTTGAACGAGAACGAGAACGAGAACGAGAACGAGTAGGAGAACGAGAATGATAAATTCAAAACCGAGTCCATCCTTTGTGCGGGCTTGTGCTGTTCTCGGGCTCGGTTAGGAGTAAAAGTGTGAATCCCTCAGAAGCCCATCTGCGCACCGCGCGACGCGCGAATGACAGTGCGCGACTCGTGCTGCGTGGAATATTGCTGAATGCCATTCTCGCGGCGGTGAAGCTGGCGGGGGGGATTTTGGGGCACACTTACGCGCTGATTGCCGATGCGGCGGAGTCGATGCTGGATATTCTCTCGTCCACTTTGGTGTGGGCGGGTTTCCGGGTCGCGGCCCGACCACCCGATGCGAATCATCCGTATGGACACGGCAAGGCGGAGCCGTTGGCTGGATTGCTCGTGGCGGTGTTTATTTTCGCGATGGCGGGCTACGTGGGATTGCATGCGGTGGAGGAAATCCGCACGCCGCATCAAGGACCGGCGTGGTGGACCCTGCTGGTGCTGGCCGGCGTGATTGTGGTGAAGACTTGGTTTTCGCGACGCCTGGGAGTGGCGGGGGAAGAGGTGGGGAGTACGGCACTGGGGATCGAGGCGATGCATCACTGGTCGGATGCGCTTACATCGGGTGCGGCGTTTGTCGGTATCTGTATAGCGTTGTGGGGCGGCAAGGGCTGGGAAACGGCCGATGATTGGGCGGCGTTGTTTGCGTGCGTGATCATCGCGTTCAACGGCTTTGCGATGGCCACCCAAGCGCTGGGCGATGTGATGGACGCGGCGGCTCCGGAAAAATTGGAAAACGAAATCCGGGCCCTCGCCCTGGCCGTGCCCGGAGTGCGGGAGCTCGACAAAGTGCGCGTGCGCAAAAGCGGATTGAGTCACTTGGTGGATATCCAAGTGCGCGTCGAGGGCACGCTCTCCGTGCGTGACGGGCATGCCATTGCCCACGCGGTGAAGGATGCACTGATCGCTTCGGTGTCTCATTCCATCAGTGATGTGACCGTACATATCGAACCCACGAAGCAGGTCTAATATCCGAGCGTCCTCACGCGCTGCAGATCGTCAGCGGATCAATTTCTGCGTACACATGCATAGTTTTTACGCAGTCACACACCTGCATTAACCGTACTCTGTTAAAGTTTCTAATTCTAAAATCCCCTAATATGAGCACTCGTAACCCTGCTACTCCCCTCAGCAAAAACCCCAACCTGGTAAAGTGGGTCACGAAAATGGCCGCGCTCACCAAGCCGGCTGCGATCCATTGGGTCGACGGTACCCAAGAGGAGAACGATGTGCTTTGTGGGCAGATGGTCGAGCGTGGGACGTTCATCAAGCTCAACGAAAAACTTTGGCCGGGCTGCTATTATGCCCGTTCCGATGTGGGTGATGTCGCCCGCGTCGAGGAGCGCACTTACATTTGCTCACTCTCGAAGGACGGGGCCGGGCCGACCAACAACTGGGTCGAACCCTTCGCGATGCGCAAGAAACTCAAGGAGCTTTTCGCGGGTTGTATGGCGGGGCGCACGATGTACGTGCTGCCTTACAGCATGGGTCCGATCGGTTCGCCCATTTCACAGCTCGGCGTCGAGTTGACCGATTCGCCTTACGTCGTGGTCAGCATGCGCATCATGGCTCGCATCGGCATGGCGGTGATCAACGAAATCGACAAAGACCAAAAGCGCGTCGTGCCGTGCATGCATTCCGTCGGGGCTCCGCTGGCCCCCGGCCAGAAGGATGTCATCTGGCCCTGCAACCAGGAGAAATATATCGTTCACTTCCCCGAGACCCGTGAAATCTGGAGCTACGGTTCCGGCTACGGTGGCAACGCGTTGCTTGGCAAAAAATGTTTCGCCCTCCGCATCGCCTCCAACATGGCGCGCGACGAAGGTTGGATGGCCGAGCACATGCTCATTTTGGGGGTTGAGGATCCGCAAGGAGAGAAGACTTATGTTGCCGCCGCTTTTCCGAGTGCCTGCGGCAAGACGAATTTTGCGATGCTCATTCCCCCGCCTAATTTCCTTAAGAACGGTTGGAAAGTGTGGACGGTCGGCGACGATATTGCCTGGATCAAGCCCGATGCCGAGGGCCGTTTGCGCGCGATCAATCCCGAGTATGGCTTCTTCGGCGTCGCGCCCGGCACGTCGAACGCCACGAACCCGAATGCGATGGCCGCTCTTGCGAAGAATACGATCTTCACGAACGTGGGACTCACTCCCGAAGGTGGCGTGTGGTGGGAAGGGATGAACGAGACCCCGCCCGCCGAGTGCACCGATTGGCAGGGGAACAAGTGGACGCCGGCGATGGCGAAAGAAAAAGGCACCAAGGCGGCGCATCCGAATTCGCGTTTTGCGGCACCGGCCTCGCAATGCCCCACGATCGATCCCGCATGGGAGGATCCGCAGGGCGTGCCGATCAGCGCGATCGTCTTCGGTGGCCGGCGGCCCACCACGTTGCCGCTGGTTTTCCAGTCCTTCAATTGGAGTGGTGGCGTCTATGCCGGTGCGACGATGGGTTCCGAGATGACGGCCGCCGCCGCCGGTACGGTGGGTAAGGTGCGCCGCGATCCTTTCGCGATGCTGCCGTTCTGCGGCTATCACATGGGCGATTACTTCCGCCACTGGCTCAAGATGCAGCGCTCGCTGTCCGAGACGCCGAGAATTTTCCACGTGAACTGGTTCCGCAAGGATGCCGACGGCAAGTTCATCTGGCCCGGCTATAGCGATAATATGCGGGTCTTGAAATGGATCGTTGATCGCGCCCGTGGTCGTGGTCCGGCTCGGGAAACGCCGATCGGCTGGATGCCCAAGTACGAGCATCTCGATTGGGCCGGGCTCGATTTCAGTAAGGAGAAGTTTGACGCCCTCCAAGCGGTGGATCGCGACGCCTGGAGAACTGAAGTGCTCGGCCACGAGGAACTCTTCCTGAGTTTGCACGATCACTTGCCGCCCCAGTTGATCTTCGAGCGTCAGTTGCTAATTTCGCGGCTCTGAGGGTTGGGTCGGTCGGTTAATCGGTGAGATAATTTCGGCGCCTGATCATCGGATCAGGCACCTCAGAGATCTTGATCCCGAGGAATAACGGTGAGCTCAACTGCGCCGCAACTCGGGATAAAATACATTTAACGCGGAGGACGCGGAGCGTGACGTGATGGGGAAGTGACACGGGTCTCCTGACCCGTGAGGATTGTTATGCAGCGTGCGTATCGCCTCGTTTGAGGGCGCAGTCCGAAAACGGGGCTGTAAGACACCGCGCTTTCGCCTGCGGCTCAAACGCGGCTACACTCCTGGCAGCCAGCGCGCCCGGAGGTCGCGCTCCACCTTCGATCCAGTTCATTCGGTTTGCGCCGTTACTGGCTCAGCTCGTATCCTCGTCCCCCTCGCTGCACGGGCTGGGATCAGGATGTCTGAGACTATACTGAGCGTCACAGTAGCGGCGGTTGACCTCAACCCCCACTCCAGTGATCAACTTGTCGTCTCGGCAGCCGCGACCGAATTACAATATGTACGGCAGGGGGAAACGCGAGGTGAGGGCGACAACTTTCGTCTTCGTTGCGGCGATCACGGCGGCTTCGTCGGGCTGGCCGACGGCGCTGAGGACTCCGTCGATGAGGCTCGCGATCTCGTTCATCTCGGCTTCCTTCATGCCACGGGTCGTCATCGCGGGCGAACCGAGACGAATACCGGAAGCTTGAAACGGCGAACGTGTCTCGAAGGGAACCGTGTTTTTATTGCACGTGATGTTGGCTTTATCGAGCGTCTCCTGCGCGACCTTGCCCGTGAGCTCGGGAAATTTGGCGCGGAGATCGACGAGCATGAGATGGTTGTCGGTGCCACCGGAGCCGATCTTGTAACCACGAGCAGTCATCGCAGCGGCGAGGGCCTGCGCGTTCTTGATCACTTGGCCGGAGTATTCCTTGAACTCGGGTTTCAAGCACTCCGCGAAGCAGACCGCCTTTGCGGCGATGACGTGCATCAGCGGGCCGCCCTGGCCGCCAGGGAACACGGCGGAGTCGATGGCTTTCGCGTGCGCGGCTTTGCACAGCGTGAGACCGCCGCGCGGACCGCGCAGGGTTTTGTGCGTGGTGGTGGTGACGAAATCAGCGTGCGGGAATGGCGAGGGGTGATGGCCCGAGGCGACGAGACCGGCGATGTGCGCAATGTCGGCGAAGAGCAGCGCGCCGACGCTGCGGGCGATCTCGCCCATGCGGGCGAAATCGATGATCCGGGAATAGGCGCTGGCGCCGACGGTGATCATCTTGGGCTTCTCGCGCGTGGCGATGGCGGCGAGCTCGTCGTAATCGATCAGGCCGTTGTCCTCGCGAACACCGTATTGGCAGAAGTTGTAGAGTTTGCCGGAGAAATTGGCTGGGTTGCCGTGGGTGAGATGGCCGCCGTGGCTGAGATTCATGCCGAGGATCTTGTCGCCGGGCGAGAGGATCGAAGTGTAGACCGCGAAGTTGGCCTGCGAGCCGGAGTGCGGCTGGACGTTGGCGTGATCGGCGTTGAAAAGTTTCTTCGCGCGCTCGATGGCGAGCGTCTCGACCTTGTCCACCTGCTCGCAGCCACCGTACCAGCGCTTGCCCGGATAACCCTCGGCGTACTTGTTGGTCAGCACCGAACCTTGGGCCGCCATGACGGCCGGATAGGTGAAATTTTCCGAGGCGATGAGCTCGATGTGGCTCTGCTGCCGGGCGAATTCGCCGGTGATGGCGGCATAGATTTCAGGATCGAGCTGGGCGAGGGGAGTGGCGTTGAGGGACATGGAGGATTTCGATTTTAGTTTCTCGATTTTCGAATGGGCAAACAGAAAGCAGTCTGCGAATCGGCAATCTGCAACCCGAAATCGGCGCGAAGCGTGTCTCAAGCTACAGAGTTGTCAGATGACCGCAGATGGCACTGAGCAACACGAATTAGGGGAATCCTTGGCAGAATTGATCTCAATTCCCCTTCGATGTTCAGGCCTCCTGATCCCAAAGAACTCAAGTGGCTTCACTTTGTTTAGTGGTGAACGCTGTTTGGCTGATGTGGCGGCTAGAAAAACAGCCAAGCCACCAGGGCCAAGATCGGGAGGAGAAAGGGCAGGCTGTATTTGAAGACGTAGCCGAAGAAAGTCGGGACTTTGACTCCGGCACTTTCAGCCATGCTTTTCACCATGAAGTTTGGTCCGTTGCCGATATAAGTCATCGCGCCGAAAAATACGGCGCCCAAACTGACGGCGACCACGAATTGCGGCCACGTTTCCAGGAGAGTGTGGACCGCGCGCCGATCATAGGCGTCGCCGCCGGCGGTGATTTCCGCCGGGGTGCGGGGGACGAAGGTCACCTCGGCGAGCTTGAGGAAGTTGACGTAGGTCGGGGCGTTATCGAGCACCGAGGACAGCGCACCGGAGGCGAAATAATACTGGGCCGGCTTGGTGAGTTTGGCTTCCTGGCCGTGTTCTTCCAAGTAGCCGAGCGCGGGCATCATCGTCAGGAAAATGCCGAGGAACAGCCAGGCGACTTCCTTGATCGGGCCGAAGTTGAAGGAGTTCATTTCATGAACCGGCTTCGGGGTTAATTTCCAGGAAGCGAACGCAGCACCGAGCATGACGGCTTCGCGGATGAAAAACCGCTCGGGCATGAATACGCCGACGATGATCATAAGCAGGAAAACGATATTGATGCCGCCTTCGAAACCCCACGTATCCGATTTCTCCGCGGCTTGTCTCGTCTTCGCATCGACCTTGGAAAAGTTGTGGGAATCGATGGCGTAGAAGACGCCAAGAATGAGCGCGATGACGAGGGCCCAAGGTAAGATGGCGTGTTCCAGCAGCCAGAAGAACGGCACGCCGCGCAGGAAGCCGAGGAACAGGGGCGGATCGCCGATGGGGGTCAGCGCTCCGCCGCAGTTCGAGACAATAAAAATAAAGAACACGATGTGAAACGGGCTGATGCGGTATTTGTTCAGACGGATCCACGGACGGATGAGCAGCATGGAGGCACCGGTCGTGCCGACGAGATTGGCAATGATCGCGCCAATGAGGAGAAACACGACGTTCTCCATGGGCGAACCCTTGCCCTTTACCTTGAGATGAATGCCTCCTGCCACGACGAACAACGAACCGATCAGACTGATGAAGGAAAAATATTCGTGCAGCGTGTGGGTGATCGCCGAGCTTTCGTGGAGTTGAAGCCAATAGTAGGCGGCGACAATCAAGCCGAGGCCCGTGGCGACATACGAATAGGAGTGCTCCCACCAGAGTTTCACTTTCGCCGGGGAGAGCGGCATGGTTGCGATCAGCAGCAGCAGCAGACCAAACGGGATGATCAAGAGTGGCGGGATATGAACCGCCTCACCCGGCGCACCAGCAGCGTACGCGGGCAATACTGAGCCGATGAGCAATGCGAGAAAGATGAGCCCTCTTTTCATGATCTGAGAGATTCCATTCGGTGGGCGATGACAAGGTGTACAGGCGTTCCCGGCAATTCACGGTAGCAATATCACAAAATCCTCTGGGTGGAGGGTGGATGAATCACCCTCAGAGAGAAAGACCAATCACGCCGTTGCCGACGTTGTCATTACGAGAAACGGAGTGACGAAACAATCCAGCGAACTGGATCGCCCCGCCCGCCTTCGGCAGGCTCGCGATGACAAGGCAAGTGTGATGCATGCGGGTTGGAACGATGGCGAGGGGAAGGACGGTGTTGAGGCTGTCGCAAGCGACAGCCCTACAAAAGCAGGTGGATCATGCAGGGTCGGCCCTTGTGGCCAGACCGAGCGGGGGATGCGGCGCAACGTTTACGCGGCACGGCCACAAGGGCCGGCCCTACAGTTTGAAGGCTAAAAATAATTTGCCTGATTTTTGAGCGGGCATAAAAAAAGCCGCGACGTGAGTCGCGGCTTGAGGGGGGAACGGCGCGTTAGGATTAACGCGTTCGATCTGATTACTGGGCGGTCGGAGCGGCGGCTTCGGCGGCTGGTGCGGCGCTGCCGGCGGCCTGCTTCTGGGCTTCGAGTTCCTGCATCGCGGCTTTGCGGCTGAGGCGGACCTTGCCGGAACGCTCGTCGATGCCAACGCATTTGACCGTGATGGAGTCGCCAACCTTGCAGACGTCTTCGGTACGGCGGACGCGGAAGTCAGCCAGCTCAGAGATGTGGACGAGGCCTTCCTTGCCGGGCATGCACTCCACGAACGCGCCGAATTCCTTCACGCCGGTGACGCGGCCGGTGTAGATCTTGCCGATCTCGATCTGGGAACCGCCGCCGCAGAGGGCGTCGATTTCCTGCACGGCGCGGTTCATCGCGTCGGCGTTGTTCGAGTAGATGAAGACCTTGCCGGAATCGTCGTCGGCGATGTCGATCTGCGCACCGGTCGTCTCGGTGATGCGACGGATCGTCTTGCCGCCTGGCCCGATGAGCAGGCCGATCTTCTCGGGATCGATCTGGATCGTCTGGATGCGGGGAGCGTACTTGGAGAGATCGGTGCGCGGAGCGGGGAGCGAGGCAAGCATCGACTTGAGAATCTCGATGCGGGCGTCGCGGGCTTGGAACACGGCGGTCTTGGCAATCTCGAAGGGGAGACCGTTGATCTTGAGGTCGAGTTGGAAGCCCGTGATGCCCTTGGTCGTGCCGGCGATCTTGAAATCCATGTCGCCGAAATGATCTTCCTCACCGAGAATGTCGGTGATGGTCGTCCACTTCGTGATGGAGCCGTCGGCCGCCATTTCGGTCATGAGACCGCAGGAAATACCGGCGACAGGAGCGATGATCGGTACGCCGGCATCCATGAGAGCCAAGCAGCCGCCGCAGATGGAAGCCATCGAGGTCGAGCCGTTGGAGGCCATGATCTCGGAGACGACGCGGATGGAATACGGGAACACATCCTCCGGTGGGAGAATCGGAACGAGCGAACGTTCGGCGAGCGCACCGTGGCCGATTTCGCGGCGACCGGGGCCGATGAAACGACCGGCTTCACCGACGGAGAACGGCGGGAAGTTGTAGTGGAGGATGAAGCTCTTCGAGGTGGCGCCGCCGGTGAGGCCGTCCATGTCCTGCGCTTCCTTGGTTGGCCCGAGGGTGACGATGGCGATGTTCTGGGTGTCGCCGCGTTGGAACATGGCGGAGCCGTGAACGCGCGGGAGCACGCCGACCTGCGAGTTGAGCGGGCGAAGGGATTTCGCGTCGCGTTTGTCGGAGCGGACGCCGTTGGCGAGAACCGTTGCGCGGTAGGCTTTGTATTGGAGGTCTTCGAACACGACGTTCAGATCGACATCGGTGAACTTGCCTTCGCCGAGTTCGGTGAGGAGAGCGGCTTTCGCCTCTTCCTTGAGGAGCTTCACGTTGGCGGAGCGGACGTTTTTCTCGTAGCCAAAGATGGCGGCGGAAACGCGTTCAGCGGGAACGACGCGCTCGATGATGGCGCGGGCTTCGGGGGTGGCGCCGACGAGTTTGAAGGTGGCCTTCGGTTTGCCGGCGAGAGCGACGAGCTCCTTGATGGAGGTGATGATGGGCTGGATGGCCTGGTGGCCGAATGCGAGGGCCTCGATGAATTTCTCCTCGGAGATTTGGTCGGCGGAACCTTCGATCATCAGCATGTCTTTCGTATTGCCGACGTAGATGAGGTCGAGCGCGGACGAATACATCTGCTCGATGGTGGGGTTGGCGACGAACTGATCGTCGATCAATGCGACGCGGACGCAGCCGATCGGCCCGTTCCATGGAATGTCGGAGATGGCGAGGGCGGCGCTGGCGCCGTTGACCATCGCGATGTCGGAATCGTTGATCAAATCGGCCGACAGGAGCGTGCCGATGATCTGCACTTCATTGAGGAAACCCTCGGGGAAGAGCGGACGGCAGGGACGGTCGCAGAGGCGGGAGATCAAGATTTCGCGCTCGGAAGGACGGCCTTCGCGTTTGAAGTAACCGCCGGGGAAACGGCCGGCCGCAGCATATTTGTCGCGGTAGTCGCAGGTGAGCGGGAAGAAATCCTGACCGGGACGCATGGTTTGCGCGGCGCAGGCGGTGACGAGGACGTTGGTTTCGCCAACGTTGACGTTGACGGCGCCGCCGGCGAGTTGGGCGATGGAGCCCGTGGAGAACGTGAGCCCGAGACCGGGCACGGTAACATTATGTTTCTGATTCATGGTATTTAACTTTTCTGAGATGCGCGCTGGCGGGTGGAGCGGGGATTATCCCCGGAGTCGGGCGAAAATATCGCCGAACAATCCTCCCGGATGCGCGCGGGTATCATTTACCTTTTTCGTGGCATCCTCTGAATCAGCTCCGAGAAATTTCGGGTTACGGCTCTCTGTTTTTGGAGAGAAGTAAACGGAAATGTCCCGGGTGTCTGGTTCTTCTGAGGGGAGCTAAACGAAAGGCGGCCCGTCGGTGGGCCGCCTTTCGTGAAAACGGGTTACTTGCGCAGGTTTAGTTTCTGCAGCAGGTCGTTGTACTTGGCGAGGTCTTCGCGCTTGAGATAATCAAGCAGCTTGCGACGACGGCTCGCCATTTGGAGAAGGCCGCGGCGGCTGTGGAAATCCTTACGATGCGTGCGCAGGTGCTCGGTCAAGTGATTGATCCGGGCGGTGAGCAGCGCGATCTGGACGTCGCTGGAGCCGGTGTCCTTCTCGTGGGTTTTGTATTGGGCGATGACTTCTGATTTAACGGGTTGTGACATGTTTTAGGTTGTTGATGACGCGGTCGTTTGGAGGCCTTTCGGCTTCGTGCCACTAGCTTTTGGAGGGCCGGTGGTACCGTTAGTGTCCGGTTGCCCGGACTGACCGTGGTGGAGCCTGCGACCAGCAGACTACCACTAACGCAAGCGGCCATTAATCAAACCGGAGGCCGATCCTGCAAGCGTAATTTTTCGTGAAAGAAAATGGGACGGGATGGCGCAAAATTCGGGTAAATCTGCTCGCGCCGGTAGGGGTAGAAAAAGGGCACGCCTCCCGCCAAAAGAGTTGGCTGGGTTGATCCGCCGCCTCGACGAGCTAGCGGGAGAGCGATAAACCACGCCGACGCGCGAGCGAAGCCAGACGACGTTTAGCGGCTTTGGTCAGACGAATGGTCGCGGTAGTCATAGGGTAAAATTGTAACAGGGCTGGAGGGTTGTCAATAGGAGCACCGGAGGTTGACGTGTGGCGCTCAACTCTCCCAGTTCTCGACCAATAGGCCGGAAACGCGGCGGAATTCGCGGACGTTGCGGGTGACGACGGTTGCGCCGAGACGCAGCGCTTGCGCGGCGATCAAGGAGTCGAAGGGGCCGATGCCTTGGCCGCGTGCTTCGAGCTGGTGGCGAATGACGGCGTAGCGATGCGCATCTTCGCGGATGAACGGTTCGACGGTTAATAATTGCTCCAAGGCTTGCAGCTTTTTCCGTTGGGTGGAGCTGGCTCCCTTGATCACGCCAAATTCGCGTTCAGCCAGAACAATCACGGAGAGTCGCAGTTCGTCCTTCACGAAGGCGGCCTGCATTTGTTTCACCAAGTTGCCGGCAGCTCCGCGCATGTAAGCGGAGATGGCGTTGGTGTCGGGCAGATAGAGCATGGCGATCAGTCGCGCGGAACGTCCTTGGCCGAGTGCGGCGGGACATCTGCGAGGTCGGGACAGGAGCCGGCGAGGGCGAAAAATTTCCGTTGGCGTTCCGCTGCGTCGGCGACGAGCGGTTCGAGCAAGATGCCCCGGGCAGTCTTGGAAACTTTGACTTCTGCACCCGGCAGGCGAAACGCCTTGGGCAGCCGCACGGCTTGGGAGCCGCCGTGTTGAAAGAGTTTCGCTTTGGTGAGGATCGCCATGTATCTACACGTAGCTACAGCGAGGCGTCTGTCAAGCCGGCGGGACTGGCGGGCTGCGGGCCCGGTGGTAAATCAATTGCTCCGCAACGCCAGGCCTTTGATGCCTTCGCAGCCGGGAAGTTTTTTCACTTTGCCGAGAATGCTCATGCGGTGGAGAAAGAGTTCGTTGCGGACGACGGAGTGGGAGACGAGCACGATGAGCTGGGCGCGTTCGACCGCGAGCGGGTGCGAGTAGGTGGCGTTGGCGACGCCGACGAGCTCGGGCCATTTATCGCGGATGCTGTGTTCGAGCGAGTCGTGGCTGATGCGATATTTAACGAGCAGGCTGTCGATGACGGAACCGAGTTCGATCGGTTTGCGTTTGCGGGAGCGGCTTTCGTCCTCGGGGAGCCCGCGCAGATCAGCGATGAGGTTTTCAATCGCGCGGCTGAATTCCTTGGGCTCGGCAGGAGGCATGACGAGAAGTAACAAGGATCAAAGGACAAGTGACAAGAGGTGAATGCCCGGTCCCTGATGCTTGGCCCTTGGAATCGGTCACTTCACGCACCCGTGTTTTGCCGGTCGTAGAGGGATTTGTAGAGGGCGTTGCCGGCGTAGAGAGACGCGTGGTCGCCTTGGGCGACGATCTCGCCTTTGTCGAAGACGAGAATCATCGAGGCATCGCGAATCGTGCTGAAACGATGAGCGATGATCAGCACGGTTTTGCCGACGACGAGTTTCTTCAACGCGTCCTGCACGGCGGCTTCGCTGTCGGAGTCGAGCGCACTGGTGGCCTCGTCGAGGATGAGGATCGGTGCGTTGCGGAGAAAAGCGCGGGCGATGGCGATGCGTTGCTTTTGCCCGCCGGAGAGGCGGCCGCCGCGTTCGCCGACCACGGTGTCGTAGCCCAAGCCGCCTTCGAGCGTGACGATGAATTCATCGGCGTGGGCGTTGCGGGCGGCGGCGAGCACTTCGTCTCGGGTGGCGTCTTCGCGGCCGAGGAGAAGATTGTGGTAGATCGTGTCGTTGAAAAGTACCGGCTCCTGGGAGACGAGGGCGATATTGCGGCGGAGGTCGGCGAGGCGGAGTTTGCGGATATCGAGGCCATCGATGGTCACTGCTCCGGCACTCGTCTCGTAGAAACGTGGCACAAGGTTGGCGAAGGTACTTTTGCCCGCGCCACTCGGGCCGACGAGGGCGCAGACGGTGCCGGCGGGGATTTGGACGCTGACACGGCGCAGAACCGGCTCATCCGATTTGTAGGCGAAGGTGACGTTGGTGAAAGCGACTTCGCCGCGCAGCCGGTTGATCGAGACCGGTGCGGTCGGATCGGAGATGGTGACGGGTTCGTTGAGGACGACTTCGAGGCGATCAAGTGCGCCGAGGCCGCGTTTGAGCTCGTTGTTCAGGCTGCCGAGTTTCTTGATCGGATCGTAGCTGGCGTAGAGTGCCGTGATCAGGGTGATGAAGACGGCTTCGCTGAGATGAACGCGGTAAGCGTAGAGCAAGGTGAACGCGATGCCGACGCCGGAAATGATTTCGATGAGCGGCGTGAGCGCCTTTTCGTACTTCATGAATTTTAACTGGGCGCGGATGAGTAGCTGTGATGCACGGGTGAAACGGGCGACCTCGCGATTTTCCAGGCTAAACGCGCGCACCTCCTTGGTGGCGCTGAGATTCTCGCTGAAAACACTGGTGACTCCGCCCAGTTCGGCCTGGATCCGGCCGGCGCGCTTGATGAGTTTTTGGCCGATGTAGCGAATTGGCAGAACCGACAAAGGCACGACTGCGAGAGTCACCAAAACGAGCGCGACGCCTTGCTCATGGTAAGCGGTCCAGGCAATAAAGGAGATGCTGCCGATGAGCGTCGCGGGGCTCCGGACAATCTCGTTGGCAACGGTGGTGAGGGTGACTTGGAGCTGATTGGCGTCGGACATGCCGCGGGAGAGCAGGTCGCCGGTGGAATGGCTCTGAAAAAACGAGAGCGGGAGAATCTGGAGTTTGCGGAAAAATTCCAACCGCAGTGCTTCAAGCACGCGGGTTCCGACCAGTTGGATGAAATAGGTGTTCAGGTAGCCCGCGACTCCGCGAATAAGAAACACTACCGGAATCCAGAGGACCACGACCACGAGTTGCCAGGTGGCGAGAGGGGTGGCTTTCTCGGCGAAGATAACCGGAAAAACTTTCTTCACCATCAAGGGAAGACCCGCGCCCGAAGCCAAGCCGGCCACGATGCCGCAAAAAATGGCGAAGGCCAGAATCGGACGGTGCGGTCGGAAGAAACGAAAATAAGGACGGAAGCGGGAGAGCATCAGCGGGCGGGGTAGATTAAGGGGATGCTTTGGCGGCCGTGGCGGCGGTACAACTTGAAATCGGAGTCGAGGGTGAAGACCCGCGAACGGTCGTGGAGTTCACTCATGCGCACGAGACTGGCGTCGGTGAGGGACATGGGGACGTCTTGGTATTTGAGCAAGAGATGGGAGATGGCTTCGAGATGATCATCCAGATCGAAGGCGAGTTTGACCAAATCCTCTCGCAGGTAACTCAACAGGGTGGCGACACCGCCCGGTTTGTCCTGAAGGAGAAACAAGCACTCGGAGATGACCGCCTCACAGGTGAGAAAGGGCGGTCGTAAACTGTGCAGTTGTTCAGCTGCCCAGAGATGAAAGGGGTCTTTGCGATCAAGCACGGCCATCAGCGGCCCAGAATCAAGGACGACGGGATCGTCCATAGCCCGGCAGGGTTTTGCTGAGGGCGGAAAGATTGCCTGGGCCGTCCAGCACCCCGATCAGGTGCTTCGCCCGCTCGTAGAAGGATCCTTGGGGCGCGGTCGTGGCCTCGGACTGTTTCGCAAAAGCTTCCCGGAGCAGCGCGGACTTGGTCGTGCGCTTGCGCGCTGCCTCGGCTTGGAGCCGGGCATGAAGCGACTTGGGCATTTTGACCGAAACGGTGGGCATGGGAGGTTGGTATGACCGGTTTGGCAGAGTGTCAATACGGAGGTGTCGTTCAATCTTTCGCCGCGCGCACGTCGAGCGCATCGCGCAGACCGTCGCCGAGGAAGTTGAGCGAGAGGAGTGTGAGGGAAAACAGCGAGCCGGGGAAAACGAGCAGCCACCAATACTCCTCCATTTTATCAGCGCCGTCTTTGATGAGCGTGCCCCAGGAACTCATCGGCGGTTGGACACCGAGACCGAGAAAACCGAGGAAAGCTTCGAGGAGCATGACGGACGGAATCGTGAGCGTGGCGTAGACGATCACGGGGCCGAGCAGATTGGGCAGCAGGTGGCGGAAGATGATCCGGCGAGGGGAGTAGCCGAGAGCGCGGGCGGCTTCGATGAATTCCATTTTCTTGAGGGACTGCACTTGTCCGCGAACGATGCGCGCCATCGTCAACCATTCGACGGCGCCGATGGCGACGAAGAGCAAAACGATATTTCGTCCCAGAAAAACCATGAGCAAAATGACGAAGATCGTGAAGGGCAGGGCGTAGAGAATATCGACGAAGCGCATCATCAGGGCGTCGGTTTTGTTTCCCGCGTAACCGGAGATTGCGCCGTAAACGACGCCGATGGAGAGGGCGACCAAGGTGGCGCACAGGCCCACGCCAAGGGAAATCCGGCCGCCATACAGGATGCGCACGAGCAGGTCGCGGCCATGTTGATCCGTGCCGAGCCAATGGGCCGAGCCGGGAGGCGCGAAAGCGTTGCTCAGTTCCTGTTCGTTGTAGGTGTAGTGGGAGAACCACGGGCCGACGACACAAAGCACGGTGAGCAGCAGCAGCACGCCGCCGCCGAAAACAGCGAGGCGATTCCCCCGCAGCCGGTGCCACGCGTCCGACCACAGTGAATGCCCGGCTTCGGTGGCAACGGGGGGAGCGGAAGAGATGGGTGGGGATGCCGCAGTCATATCATTCGAAACGCAATTTGGGGTTCAGCCAGACTTGGACGACGTCGACCACGAGATTCATGACGACGATGAGCGTGGCGTAGAGGACGACGAGGCCGACCACGAGGGTGTAGTCGCGATTGGTGGCGCTGGTCACGAATTCGCGGCCGAGGCCGGGGATTTGGAAAATGGTTTCGATGATGAAGGAGCCGGTGAGAATGCCCGCGATGGCGGGGCCGAGAAACGAAACCACCGGGGCAAGTCCGCCGTGCAGGGCGTGACGAAAGATGATGCGGACCTCGCTCGCGCCTTTGGCGCGGGCGGTGCGGATGAAATCGAGATTCAATACTTCGAGCAGGCCGCCGCGCGTCAGTCGCATGAGATACGCGGCATAGACAAATCCGAGGGTGAGCGAAGGTAGCACGCGGTCGTCGGCGTATTCCCAGCCGGAGACATTAAACCAGCGGAGGTAGATGCCGAAGACGAGGGCGAGAATCGGCCCCAGCACAAACGTCGGCACGCAGATGCCGATCAGGCCGGTGGCGGTGCAGAGGTAATCAAGCCAGGTATTGCGGCGGGCGGCGGCGAGAATGCCGAGGGGCAAGCCGACCACGAGCGCGACGCCGAGGGCGAGGCCGCCGAGTTCGAGCGAGACGGGGAGTTTGGCGGCGATGATTTCGTTGACCGTGCGGTTGGTGAATTTGAAGGACGGGCCGAAATCTCCCTGCACCAAGTGGCCGAGGTAGCTGAGGTATTGCCGCCAGAGCGGCTGATCGAGGCCGTAGTGGGCATTGAGATTTTTCAGGATTTCCGGCGAGACGGCTTTTTCGGCGGTGAAGGGTCCGCCCGGCACGAAGCGCACCATGAAGAAAGTGAGGGTCACGATGACAAAGAGCACCGGGATGAGTTGCAGCAGGCGGCGGACGACGAAACGAAGCATCGGGCAGGAGTGAGAGTGAAAGTGAAAGTGACGGCAAGCCCGGCTTGGAGGGGTGAGTTGTTTCGCAACAATTACGTCGCGGCCTGTTTTTCAATTGAGGGTCCGTCACCCGGCATGCGTGGTGATGATGGTCGGTGGTGCGCTTGTCGCACCACGTTGCGAGACAAGCTCGCAGCCTATGAAGTTACTTCGCGCCTTTCGGCACGGCCACAAGGGCATCTACCTCAGTCGTCTGTCTTGCAGACGCCGCGAATGTGCGCAATCACGGCCGGTGCAAGACCCCGGCCCTGCGTCGAATTCAGTCTGCCTTTGGTCTTAACTCAACGGCAGTGGGCCAGAGGCCAGGTTCCGCCTGGGATCGCGCTTCACTCGACCAGATCGAGATATTTGTAGGGGTGATGATCGAGGAGCGTGGGATAGGAGCCTTTCACTTTGGGGCTCTGCGCGAAAATTTTGGTGTAGTGGTAGATCGGGATCATCGGGCAATCCACCATGAGAATCTCGTCCATTTTTTGATAAATCTCATAACGCTCCGCTTCGGTTTTGGCGATCAACGCCTGCTGAAATAACTGATCGTAGGCGGGGTTGGAATATTGGCCGTCGTTGTTGCCGTTGCCGGTGATCCAGATTTCCAGAAACACATGCGGATCGACGTAGTCGGCGATCCAGCCGGCGCGACCCAGGGTGAAGTTGTGCGTGCGCATCGTATCGCGATAGACTTTCCATTCTTGATTTAAGAGATGGATGTCGAGGCCAAGATTTTGCTGCCACATCTGCTGGATCGCTTCGGCGAGGATGCGGTTGTTGCTGGAGGAATTGTAGAGTAGTTCCGTCGACGGAAAGCCTGCGCCGCCCGGAAAGCCGGCTTCGGCGAGCAGGCGGCGAGCATCATCATAACTGCCGGTGAGACGGGCGCGGGGAAAATAGCCAGCGGTGCCGGGGTAACTGAGCGAATACGCGGGCTGTTGGTCGCCGCGCAGTACTTGTCGGACGAGGCTTTCGCGGTCGATGGCGAGAGCCATGGCGCGGCGCACGCGGACGTCGTTGAACGGCGGGCGGGTGACGTTGAAGACGTAATAGCTGACGCCGAGATAGGGTTCGATGTGTAGTAGCTTCGGGAAATCGCGACGGTAAGTGTCGATCTTGCCGACGGGTAGATTGAGGGTTTGATGAATTTGTCCGGTGCGGAACATGCGTTCCTCGGTGCCATCGTCTTCGATGGGGAAGAACTCGATGCCGTCGAGTTTCACGGTGGCGGCGTCCCAGTAGAACGGATTGCGCTCCACGGCTATTTTTTCGTTGGGCGACCAGGATTTGAGTCGGAATGGGCCGTTGCTGACCATTTTGCCCGGTCGGGTCCAGGGTGATCGGCGCTCGAGGAGCGGGCCGTGCTTGGCAATTTCCTTAATGGGCACCGGCATCCACGCATAGTGGCTTGCGATGATTTTCAGTAAGAAGGGAGTGGGGGATTTGAGGGTGACGATGAGGGTGCGTTCGTCGGGTGCTTGGAAGCCGACGGCGGAGAAATCCAGCAGCGTTCCCTTATTGTATTCCTCGGCGCCCACGACGTACCACAGCAGATAGGAATATTCCGAAGCGAGGGCCGGGCTGAGCATCCGTTGGTAGGACTGGACAAAATCAGCGGCGGTGAGCGGCGCGCCATGGGACCACTTCAAGTTGGGGCGAAGGTGAAAGGTGTAGACCAGGCCGTCGGCGGAAATTTCCCAGCGTTCGGCTTGGCCCGGGATGGGATGGAGATCATGCGGATCCTCGGCCACGAGACTTTCGAAGAGCGCGACGATGATCTGATGTTCAACGAGTCCGTTTACCACCTGCGGATCGATATCTTGGGGCTCGGCACCGTTGCCGAGGCGGAATATTTTCGGAGGGAGTGCGGCAGATGATGTACTGGTCGATGGCGCGGAATCGTGCCGCCTGCAGGCGGTGAGGAGCAGTGCGGCGAGGGCAACAGTGATCAGTGGGGTGAACAGGGCGCGGTGGTTCATGGGCGAAGAGCTGAAATGGTTTGCGAGCGAGTGTCTGCTCGTGCCTTGGGACGGGAAAATCTGAATGGTGTGCGGGCAACCTGAAAGCGCCTTGGGGACAAGTCGCTCCACCTTCAAGGTAATGGCTAAGCGAGCAGGCGCTTCAGGTATTCGCCGTAGGAGGATTTGCCGAGCTGCTTGATGTTCGCTTCGAGGCCGGCGCGGTCGATCCAGTTTTTCTTGTAGGCGATTTCCTCGAGGCAGGCGATTTTCAGGCCGGTGCGGTTTTCGAGGACGTTGACGAATTGGGCGGCTTCGATGAGTGAGTCGTGCGTGCCGGTGTCGAGCCACGCGGTGCCGCGCCCGAAGAGTTCGACGTGCAGTTTATTGCGCTCGAGGTAGAGCCGGTTGAGATCGGTGATTTCGAGTTCGCCACGCGGGGAAGGCTTGAGTGAGCGGGCGAGGGCGACGACGTCCTTGTCGTAGAAATAAAGCCCGGGGACGGCGTAGTTGGATTTGGGCTGCGCGGGTTTCTCCTCGAGGGAAATTACGCGGCCGTCTTTCGCGAATTCGACCACGCCGTAGGCGGTGGGATTGGCGACGTGATAGCCGAAAATCGTGGAGCCGTCGGTGCGGGCGCTGGCTTCGACGAGGGAGTTCACGAATTCGGCGCCGTAGAAAAGATTGTCGCCGAGGACGAGAGCGGACGTTTCCTGGCCAGTGAGAAATCCGGTGTCGCCGGCAATGTGAAATGCTTGGGCCAAGCCGTCAGGGCTGGGTTGCTCGGCGTAGCTGAATTTCATCCCGAGGCTGGTACCATCCCCGAGCAGTTTGCGGAAGAGCGGCAGATCCTGCGGTGTGGAGATGAGGAGCACCTCGCGGATGTCGGCGAGCATCAGGACCGACAGCGGATAATAAATCATCGGCTTGTCGTAAACCGGCATGAGCTGCTTGCTCACCGCGATGGTCAGGGGATAGAGCCGGGTGCCGGAGCCGCCAGCGAGGATCACGCCCTTCCGAACGGGCATGCCAGTTGAAGTTGAAGTGGAAGTGGGAAGTTGAAGTGAGGACATCAGTGATCGAGTGATTTGATAAGGCCGTGGATCATGCGGGAAAGTTCGCGGAGTTCGGTGACAAGCTCTGCGCCTTTCTGTTGAGTGATGTAGCCGAGCGCGACGGCACGCAAGACTTGCGAGCGTGTTTCTCCAGCCGATCCTTTGGTGAAACCGAGGAACTGCTTGAATTCGGCTTTGCCGGTGCGCTCGGCACCTTCGGCGATATTGTCGGCGATGCTGTTTCCGGAGCGGGTAATCTGGTCTTTGAACCCCCCGTCGCGACAATCGATCAGGACACGATAAATTTCTATGCTCAATGCATGTGATCGACGCCAGACATCCAACCTTTCAAAGGTGTCGCTGTGTGGCTCCCTGGCTGATAACTTCAACTTAAACTTCAGGCTTCAACTGGCGCGGTGCCGAGGCGTTCGAGTTGGTAGGAGCCGTCGAGGATGCCTTTCCACCATGCTTCGTGGTCGAGATACCATTGCACGGTTTTGCGGAAACCGGAGCTGTGATCCTGCTTGGGCGTCCAGCCGAGTTCGCGTTTGATCTTCGTGGCGTCGATGGCGTAGCGCAGATCGTGGCCGGGGCGGTCGGTGACGTAGGCGATCTGAGAGTCGTACTTTTTGCCGTCGACGCGCGGGCGGAGTTCGTCGAGGAGCGAGCAAAGGAGGCGGACGAGATCGATGTTTTTGCGTTCGTTGTTGCCGCCGATGTTATAGGTTTCGCCGAGTTTGCCGTGGGCGATGACGGTGTGCAGGGCTTCGGCGTGATCGACGACGTAGAGCCAGTCGCGGATATTTTCACCTTGGCCGTAGACAGGAATGGGATCGCCGCGCAGGGCTTTGAGAATGACGACGGGAATGAGTTTTTCGGGGAACTGGTAAGGGCCGTAATTATTGGAGCAGTTGGTGACGAGAACGGGCAGCTTGAAGGTGTCGGCCCAGGAGCGGGCGAGGTGATCGGAGGCGGCTTTGCTGGCGGAGTAGGGCGAGTGCGGATCGTACGGGGTGTGCTCGGTGAAGAGACCGGTTTCGCCGAGTGAGCCGTAGACTTCGTCGGTGGAAACGTGGAGCAGGCGGAAGTTGTCTTTGGCCGGGCCGGTGAGTTTGTCGAAATGGCCGCGGGCAGCTTGCAGGAGAGTGAAGGTGCCGACGACGTTGGTCTGGATGAAAGCGCCGGGGCCGTCGATGGAGCGGTCCACGTGGCTCTCGGCGGCGAGATGCAGCACCCAGTCGGGTTTGAAGTCGGCGAACAGTTTGGCCATGGCGGACGCGTCGCAGATATCGGCGTGGACGAAGCGATAGCGGGGATTCTGCGCGAGGTCGTCGAGTGAGTGCCGGTTGCCCGCGTAGGTGAGGGCGTCGACGTTCAGCACCGTGTGCCCGGTGGTGGTGATGAGCAGGCGGACGAGATTGCTGCCGATGAAGCCGGCGCCGCCGGTGAGCAGGATTTTCATGGGGGTAGGAAGTGACGAAGAGACCAAGTGACTAAAAGACGATAAAACTAAAAGGCTAAGTGGCGAAGGGACTACATGACTGGGATCAGGCTTTGAGCCAGCGGCGGAGGTCGCGTTCGACGGCTTCGTGGACTTCGGTCATCTTGATCCCGACGGAAGCGAGTTTGGCGGAATTCATGGTGCAGTTGGAGCGTGGGGTCTTGGCGGCGAGGGTCATGAATTGGGATTCATCCTTGAAGAACTGAAAGTCTTTGTTCGAGACGCCGGTTTTTTTAATCAAATCCACGACGCCGCGCGTGGTGACGTGGCCGGGGTTGGTGATGTTGTATTTGCCGAAGGGCACGCGTTTTTCCCAGCAGGCGAAAGTGGCTTCGACGAATTCTTCGAGCTGCGAGATGGAGTTTTCCGCTTCGAGGAGAGTATTATAGCGCAAAAGCTTCGTCAGGTAATTGCGCGGATGCTCGATGTTGTTGAAAGGAATGCGCAGGCGCCAGATGTAGAGGTTGGAAAAACTGGCGAGCACTTCTTCGCCGAGCGCTTTGGTGCCGGAGTAGAAGCTGCAGTTGTTGGTGCGGAAACTGAAGTTCGGGATATCGTCTTCGGTGAAGCCAGTGCCGTCGGGGCGCGAGCCGGTGTAGATGCAGCCGGAGGAAACGTGGCCCCAGGGAACGCCGGCGTCGGTGCAGGCTTGGGCGATGCTGCCGGGGAGCACGGCGTTGCCCATCACGCAATCGGCTTTGTGCAGCTCGCAGGCATCGACGTTGGGCTTGCCGGTGTAGCCAGCGGCATTGATGAGGAATACGGGTTTTTCGCGGCGGAGCAGATCGGTTAAAGCGGCCTGATTGGTGTAGTCGAAATCGGCCCGGCGCAGATTGCGAAACGGGAGAGCTTTGCGCTGCAGTAAAGCCTGATAAGCCGAGCCCACGTAACCGGAACCACCAAGAAGATAAATCATAGAGGCGCTACTAGGTGTGTTAAGTTGAAACGGGTCAAAGCCGTTTATCGGACCTAAGTTAATTTCTGCGGTAATCTCCGCGGCTGAAATACTTCTCAAGCCAAAGGTAGGCGCAGATGAAGAAATAGCGGCTGCCCATCTCGCTGATTTTTAGCTTGGCCACCCCGTGTTTGCGGTTTTGCCAGGAGATGGGGATGACGGTCCAAGAGTAGCCTCGAACGATAGCTTTCAAGGGAATTTCCACGGTGAGGTTGAAATGCGGGGAGAGAAACGGCCGGCATCCATCGATGACCGTTCGGCGGTAGGCCTTGAAGGCGTTGGTCGTATCGTTCAGGGGGATATTGAAACCAAGGCGCACGAGAAAATTCGCGAGGCGGTTGATTAGCAGCTTGAGCTTGGGGTAGTCGATCACCTCACCCCCTTTGACGAAGCGACTGCCAAAGACGCATTCCCAGCCTTCATTCAGTACCTGCCAGTAACGCACTGCGTGCGCGGGTGCATCCGAAGCGTCGGCCATCATAATGGTGCATGCGTCACCTTTCATGTGGTTGAGGCCGAAAATCACTGCGCGGCCAAAGCCGTGGAGCCCGAGATTCTGCACGGGTGCGAGCGTCGGGATTTTTTCTTTTAATTCCTGTAACACCGCCCACGTCCGGTCGCGGCTACCGTCGTCGACGACGATTATTTCGTGCGGTACTCCGGCCTGCACCATCGCGGTATAAATATCCTGCACCGTATGCGGCAGGGATTCTTCCTCGTTGTGCGCGGGGATGATGATGCTGTAGAGAGTCAGCGGTGCGGCGGGTTGTCCCGGCAAAGGCGGGGCGGGGGCGGTGTTCATGATCCGAGCGAGGGCTTGCGGGCCACGAGGAGAAATTGCCGGCCGCTGAATTTCCAGAGCCAAGGCAAGGCGATATACAACTGGACAAAAAACATCGGGTATTCCGGGGCCTTGACCATCGTGAAAGGCAAAAAGCGTGGCTCGATGACGTCGATTTCGTAGCCCTCCACCTCCATCGCCTCACCGAGCGAGGTTTCGGTGAGGTAGACGTGGTGATCGTAGAAATCCCAGTACTCGCCGTGGAGATATTTGATATTGGGACCGAGGGCAATGAGCTGGCCCCCGGGTTTCAGCGAGCGCAGGGTCTGGCGCAGGGTGCGGCTCAGGCATTCCTTGTCGGGCAGGTGTTCGAAAAAATTGCTCGTGAAAACGATGTCGAGGCTGTTGTCGGCGATCGGCCACGGGGCCGAACAGTCCTGATGAAGAAACTCGATGTTCTTCGCGAGATGCGCGGGCGCATCGGGGTTGAGATCCATCGCGAATTTGCGACCGGCCGCAATGTTGTTGATGAACTCGCCGTAGCCACAGCCCAGATCGAGAACGCTCGCATCCGGTTTGACCCACCGGTTAAAAAAATCCCGGGTTAAAACCTGCCAGACTCGGTTGCGATACGCGGCCGTGCGAATGAAGCGCCGGTGATAAATCTTGGAAAGTTCTTGTTGGGTGCTGGCCATGCGAATTGGCGAAAAGGTCAGAGTGGGGCGGAGAGGTCAAGCCAGCCGGGGTTTTGCTCCGCGTGCTGGGCGATTTCTTCGAGGATGACGGTTGTGGTGGTGGCCGGCCGCCAATCCCAGATTCGCGTGGCCTTGGCGTGTGCGAGCACGATCCACGGAATGTCGAAGGGGCGAGGGGTGCCGTCTTGTACGACGGCGTGCGGGCCGAAACGCCCGTGGCACCAGTCGGAAAGTTGTTTGAGCGACATCGCGGAGGCGGCTCCGCCCGAGAGATTCGCGAGCCGATCAGTGGCGGAAATCTTGGGGGCGGCGAATTGTTTTTCCAACAGCGGCAGGAGGTCGCGCGGATGCAGACAATCACGGACCTGGTAGCCGAGGCCGCCGAAGCCCAGATATTTCAGCGGACGTTTTTGGCGCCACGCATTGATCCAGTAGGCGAAGATTCCCTGATCGGCGCGACCAAACTGGCCTGCGCCGGCGAGCACGCCGCAGCGATTGATGAACACCGGGAACCCAAAGGTCTCGCCGTATTCGAGCGCGAGTGCCTCGGATGCGAGCTTGGTCGCCCCATAGAGTGAAATCGGTGCGGTGGTGGCGAACGATTCATCCAGCCCGCTCACACTCAAGCCTGCTGGTAATTGCTTGGAGGCGTCGGGCGTAAACGCGCAGTTCAACACGGTCACCGGCAGCGTGGCGAGCGGTTCGATCGCGTACACCCGGCTCGTCGAGAGAAGAATGAATCCCGCTTGGTGCGACTTGCAGTATTCGAGCAGATTGACCGTGCCGCCTAAATTGTGCTCCACGAGCTGGCGTGAGCTCGTTTTCCCATCGACGCCGGCGAGCACGCTGGGGTTGGCGGCGGCATCGATCACGAAATCAACGGCGGGCAGGGTTTCCAGGTCGCTGGCGGCGCGCAGGTCGGCGTGAAATAATTTCACGCCCAAGGCCTTCAGTTCCGCGCGATTGCTTTCGCTGCCGGGCCGGATGAAATTATCGAAACCAAAGATTTGGTGCCCGTGACCAGACGTGAGAAAAGACTTGGCAAGAGTGCTGCCAACAAAGCCGCAGATACCGGATATCAGGATACGCATGACAGCGGAGCCAAACAGAGCTTGCGAGGCAGGTGAAGCGGGAAATCACGGGCAGGGTGGTTCCAGCCCTCAAGGCCTGCTTCGTGCAGAAGACGTGAGGCCTCCTGGCGTTTCCCGACCTCGCGCTTTACCGGGTCGAAGTCAGCCTATCCGTGACCGCCGACACCGTGAGGTGAACGTGAACGTGAACGAAAACGACCGACACCAACACGTAACAATTCCGGGCTCGCAGATCTTTTTTCGGCTGAGCATACCTGCGGGGAAATTTTCGTCTTCACGCCCATCCGATGAACCTTCCGAAAAAAAATCCCCGCCTCCTGCGCTTTTTCCACCCCCGGTCTGCCGCCATGGCCTTGACCAGTTTGCTGTTGTTGGCCGCCACGCCCGCCCGTTCCGCCCTCCCTCCGCCCACTTGGGAAATCAACCTTCAGCAACTGGACGCATCCGCTCAAATCTATCCAAGCGCGCCCTTGGTGTATTCGACCTTCCAAACCTTCGTCCCCACTAAAACCGGCTGGCTTGACGGCGTCTGGCTGAATTTGGGGACCACGCCGAACGTTCCCACCTACCTTGGGATCAGGATTCACGATGGCGGGCCCAGCGGTGCGGTGGTTTACCGCCGCGACTTAACTTTCCTGACCGGCTGGCAATACTACCTGCTTTCCGGTCAAGTGGGCGTGCCCAGCGCCGGGCTGATGGCTAATAAAACCTACACGCTCGAGGTCATCACCCGGGCGCTTGTGGGCATCTCCGGAGCGACCAATCCCTATCCTAATGGTGTCCTTAGTCAGGCCGTCCTCGTCAGCGGCAGTCTTGTGGCCTCGCCGACGAGTTATGCCAACAAGGACCTCGCGTTCAAACTGATCATGCGTTTTGAGCCCAACCCGGGCACGACCCTCACGAACTATTTCAACCAGACCAGCACGACACCCATCGGCTCCGACATGGGTAATGGTTGGCACATTCAAGGATCAACTTGAAGAAGCTTTTGATTTAAGTTCTTGGAAACATTGGGCTGGGGATTTCCAGCCGAGGATTTTTCTGGGGCGCTCGTTGAGCATTTCCTGATAGGCGCTGAGTTGTTGGTAACTTGAGAGTGCCGAGTTCTAGCGGTGTGGTCGGGTTACAGTAGGCGGGACGGTCCGACGCAATTCGGTTTGACGGTCGGCCAGCTTGATCGACAGATCGACGCAGCGATCGACGAGTTGGCGGAAGCGCTTGAAATTG
>JBBRBC010000005.1:0-112177 GCA_038206205.1 Opitutales bacterium | reverse complement strand
AGCAGCGGATAATGACTGGGACCGCACAGCTGGTTGATTTCTTCGGCGAACATTCGCTCGGCGATCTCACTCATCGCGTCACGGAGCAGCGTCAGGAATGCATGGGGATCGTTCTGGTTCTCACAGACGGCTTGCGCCGACACAACGGACTTGGTTTTCTTTTTCATGGGTGGTGGTTCTTTGGGTTTTAGACTTCCCTCTGCCTTTATTGGCAGCGGAACCACCATCCACCCAGCTATCTTTTAACGACCACCGGGACGCTTCCTATCTGTGGGGCTCCTTGGCCTACTGAGCCTCGCACAGCGCATTCCCGCAGGCGGAGCCTCAGGCCCCTTGCCTTTGCGGGGTCCGAGTCCGCTGGGTGAGGGGAGGCGAGAAGTCGGCAGGTTTTGTGGGCGTGTTGCGGCCGATGCGAGCCGCGTTTTTCTCGCCGTGGAGGTGAGTACGAACCTGCGGTTGATGACCTTGTATTAATGCGTTGATATTCACCTCCACGCTTCATTCCTTCCCTTATGCCTCACTCATACGTGGAAAACAGGCCGCCTGCCCACCCGTTCCAAGAACAGGTTGGGGCCGCGACTCCGCCGCGCACCGGTACCTCGCGCCCCACTGCGGAACGGAAAATTGATGAGCTTGGACGCCATGACTTTTCACTCCGCTTTCTTCGCATCGGTTTCGCTCCGCTGCTTGTTCTGGGGGTGTTGTTCGGCCTCGTATGGCCGGGCATTAGCGCGGTTGCGGGACCGGCGCCGATGCTGATCAAGCGAGGCAATCTACCGGTTTTGTTTCATGCCAACGCGGAACAGTTGCCGCGTATTTTCCCTATTGGCACTCCCCGCAGCAAGATCCACGCGAAGTTCGGTCTGCCTTTGCCCGATAGTGGCTCGACCGCCGAGCAGGATGTCTACAGCGCCAGCATGTATTACCTGAAGTCGACGGGGCGAAACTCCATCGGCGTTATGCGTACCGTTTCCGCGCACCTGCACTATGACGAAGCCGGCAACGTGAAATCCGTCGAACCAAGTATCTTCATGAGTTACGTCGAGACGACCGGCGGCAAAGCCACTGTTACCCGACAAGCCACTGATGCGGAGATCGCGATGTACCTCACCTCGCTCAATCCGGCGGCGGTAGAGAGAATTATTGCCGCTGCGTTTCCGGACCAAGAGCCATCGCCGGCCAAGTCAGCTATCACCGCTGCGCCGTGGCGCATTGGCGTTAAGCTGGACAGTCGCCTTGAGCCCACTTTTCGCAGTCTCACGAATGAAAAGATTGTCCCCTTTGTCACCGGCTTTACGGCTGACTCGCTCGCTCGCGGTGCCGGCATGGAGGTTGGCGACGTCATTCTCGAAGTAAATGGACAAAAAGTGGCCGGGGCCAGCGACGTCGCCATCAAGATCGGCAACGCTGACCCACTGCTGCCTTTGGTCGTGAAAATACAGCGCGGTAAAGCCGATCAAATGGTCGTCTTCCAGCCCCGCCCCTGAAGCGCCGAAGAAAATTCAGGTCACAGCGCACAATAAAGGGGTCACGTGTTGAATGTTGACAAACCGTCTGGCCAGGCCGGGGGATGGGCAATGGGCAGACTGGCGGGTGAAATTAAGGCGGGGTGGGGCGGAGCATCGAGGGCGGAAAGAGAAGAAGGGCGAGCTATAAGGGGAGTGAAAAGGAGAGTGAAGATGATCGCATGCTTGGCTTGGCGGCGTGAACCGCGTGGTCGCTGCGCTCCAACACGGCTACGGGAAAGATGGGGCTATTCGGCTGGGGTGCGGAACCATTCTCATTCTCGTTCTCGTTCTCTGCGACGCGAAGCGAAGCGGTTTGATGGCGAGTACGAGAAGGAGAACGAGAACGAGTGGTGCTAAAGCTTGGGGGCGTGCGCCGGGGCGATTGTCTGTGCTTCCAACCCGAACCAGTCGGGGCAAATTTTCCCGGGAAATTCGATCCAAGGCTAATAAAAATATTTCCGATTACGTCTGCGGGAAGGGTGGCGTGCTATTTCCGGGTGCAATCCTGGGCGGGAAAGGGGAACTGCTGGTCTTGGGATAGATGCTGCGATTGACCGCGCGCGAGAGCTCTTCGTTGGTGAAGGGCTTGGAGAGCAGGCTCACTCGGCCGAGCTGGGCGAGTTTATCCGGAGCCACACTGGTGAAATATCCGGACATGATTACGATCGGGAGCGTGGTCGTCATGTTGCGAACTTCCACGGCGAGCTCGATTCCCTTCATGACAGGCATTGTCTGGTCGGTGAGCAGCATGGCAAAATCGGCGGATTGGCGGCGCAACACCTCGAGGCATTGGTGCGGTGAATCGAAGGCCGCGACGCGATAGCCGAGCTTTTCCAGCGCCATCTGGGCGAAGCTGCGGACGACATCTTCATCGTCGACCACGGCGATGAGTTCGCCGTTGCCGCGCGGCATCGAGGTGTCTGGCGCGGCGGCTTCCGAGAATTCGTCTTCGGCTTCGGGGAGATAGAGCGTGAACGTGGCGCCTTTGCCGGGGGAACTTTCGACGGTGATGTTGCCGCGATGGGCTTGGATAATGCCGTGGACGACGGAGAGACCGAGTCCGGTGCCTTGGCCGACTTCCTTGGTGGTGAAGAAAGGATCGAAGATGCGTTTGCTGGTTTCTTCATCCATGCCGTGGCCGTTGTCGGCGAAGGTGAGTTTGAGGTAGCGGCCGGCTTGGATGTGGGTGATGACGGCGGCTTCGGCTTCGTCGATGAGGGCGGGTTGCAGGGTGATGCGCATGGTGCCGCCGGTGATGCGCATGGCGTGGGCGGCATTGGATCCGAGATTGAGCAGGACTTGGTGGAGTTGGGTGGCGTCGGCGAGAACGCGCCGGCACTCGGGCGCGATGTCGACTTCCATGCTGATGGTGGCGGGGATGGTGGCGCGGAGGAAACGGCGGGCGTCGTCGATCAACCGAGCCAGATCCACGCCGACTTTTTCGCTGCTGGCTTGGCGGGAGAAGGTGAGGATTTGATCAACCAGTTCGCGGGCGCGGAGGCTGGCATCGCGCGAGGCATTAAGGTAGTTTTTCGCGGAGTCGCCTTCGGGGAGACTGTCCAAGGCGAGGTCTTGATAACCGAGAATGCCGGTGAGGAGATTGTTGAAATCGTGGGCGATACCGCCGGCGAGGGTGCCGAGGGTTTCCATTTTTTGGGCTTGGAACAATTGGCCTTCAAACTGCCGGCGCATGTCCTCGGCTTCGCGGCGGGCGGTGATATCTTGAAAGGCGCCGTACACGCTGATGGCGAGGCCGTCTTTGATCTCGGCGCGACCGAGGACACGGACCCAGAGTTTGTGTTGGCGGGCGGTGACGAAGGGCAGTTCGAGATCGAAGCTGGTGCCGGCGCGGACGGCGTGTTGCAACGCTTCGGAGAAAGTATTTTTGGAAGGGGAAGGATAGAACTCCAATGATTTGGCCAGCGAGGGTTCGTAGCCGAGTTCGACTTCGTGGATGCGATACATCTCGGGCGACCACGTGAGCTGAGTGGTGCTGAGATCCCATTCCCACGCGCCGATTTGCGCGAGGCGGCCAAGTTGCAGGGACATTTCTTCGCCGTGGCGGAGACGTTCTTCGAGTTGTTTGCGGGAAGTGATATCGGTTTGGGTGCCGACCACGCGGAGCGGTTGGCCCTTGGGATCACGGGCGACGACTTTGCCCCGGTCCAACACCCAGATCCAATGGCCGGTTTTGTGGCGCAGGCGATATTCGCTTTGATAAACGGATTTTCGGCCTTCGAGGTGGTCGGCCATGCTGGCATTGGTGGCCGGGATATCTTCGGGATGGCCGAGGGCTTGCCAGATGTGGCGATCGTTGGGCAATTCGCTGGGGAGGTAGCCGACAATCTCCATCATGCGGGCATTGCGGTAGACTTCTCCGGCGGTGATATCCCAATCCCAGACTCCGTCGTTATTGCCGGCGAGGGCGAGTTGCCAGCGTTCCTCGGAAATCCGCAATTCCTCCCGGAGCTCGTGCTCACCGGTGATGTCGTTGTCGAAGCCCACGGTGGAGAGCAGGGAACCATCGGCATCGCGCAGGAGGTAGCGGTGGGAGGAGATATAGCGTTCGCTGCCGTCGGGGCGGATGATGCGGAACTGGTGTTGTTGCTGGGAGGCGCGACCTTTGAGTTCCTGTTCGGTTTCTTTTTGCACGCGGGCCAAATCTTCCGGATGCACGCGGGCTTCCCATTCCTCGATCGTGCCGGCGAGTTGCGAGCGTTTCACGCCGTACATCTCGAGCAGATGGTCGTCCCAATCGAGTTTATCGGTGGCAAAATCATGTTCCCAAACGCCGTAACCGGTGGCGTTGAGGACAAAGAGCAGCCGCTGATTCAACGTGGTGACGGCCCGCTCCTGCTGGCGCTCGAGGGTGATGTCGCGGTTAAGCCCGACGATGCGGACGGGGCGATTATCGGCATCACAATAGACTTTGCCACGGGAGATCAGGTGACGGATTTGGCCATCGGGGCGGACGATGCGGAACTCTTCGTCGAAGGTGCCGTTTTCTCCGCGATGGCGTTCCTTGAATAGGCGGACTTTTTCCCGTTCTTCGGGGTGCACGAAATCGAGAAAGGATTCGTATCGTTGATCAAATTTTTCCGGAGCGATGCCGAAGAGTGAACACTGGCGCTGGTCCCAGATCAGGCGCCCACTGGCGACATCCTGATCCCAGACGCCGTAATCGCTGGCTTGCAGGGCGAGTTGCAAGCGCTCGGTGGCTTCCTGCTGGTGCTTCGTGCGCAAGGCGACCTGCATTTCCAGATTGGCGGTCTGATGCTGGAGCCGGGCGAGCAAGGAATCGCGAATGCCTTCTGCTTCGCGGCGTTTTTCGTTCAGCGCTTCCATGCGCTGCAAGGAAGAGATAAAACCGCCGAGGAGGAAGAGGGTTGAAACCAAGACGACTAAGATCAGCAAATCATGATGCTGAGGGATGAGAGGAAGAATCAGCCAAGCCAGCAGGCCGTAAATCAAGAGAGGGGTGAAGAGTCCGAATAGCAGCAGCCGAAACGCGATGAAAGCGAGTGGGTGATTGGGGGAAAAAACCCGGAGCAAGGTGGAATCGAACCGGCTGCACAACAAGCCCGTGCCCAGAAGCAGAAATCCCAGTACGCTGGCCCCGGTGATATCAAATCCTTGCTGCGCGGGGGTGATGAGTTGTCCCATGAAGACCATCAGGGCGTAACTGATCACCACCAGGCCCAGCCAATTCGCGAGAGAGATGCGGATGCGCCGTTTTTGGCCCACGAGAAAAATGCCCAGAGCCGCGACGACGAAGGGCAACGTGGTGCCGATCGGAATCTTGCCGCCGGCAATCGGGATCAGTTGGGTGCCGGGAAAATCCAAGAAACCCAGACCAAGGTCGCGACCCAGTACTTCGGTGGCGAGGGTGCCGGCGGCATGCAGGCCAACAAAGACCGCTAGGATGCGGGCGAAAAATTGGGCGCGGCGGTTGCCCTCCTGTTGCATCAGTAATAAAGCTAGGCTGGACAGGATGAAGGCGAGAGCCGTATTCGGGCTCATCTGCTTGCAGTCAGGGATGAGGTAGCGCAGCCAGTCCAGCCACGAGCCCGCAAGGGAGAGCAATCCAAGCAAGCCGGTAAGGCCGGCAGCTAAAGTGGCGAGGCGACGTAATTTGATCTCAGCGATCATCTAGGAAACGGATAATTAAAAGCCATCGTGCGGGATGGGAAGGGAAATCTCAGGGTCGGGGCCGGAGGTTTTAAGGTATTGTAGGAAAACGGACGTGGGTTTTTCGACGCAGGTGGGTTTCACCCCAGGGCTGGATAAGCTGGTTTGCCCAAACGCGTACAGTCAGGGGCGATCGCGGCGTAAGGTGGGATTAATCGATGCGACTGACTGCATGGGCAGCGAGTTTGCGCTAAATATCAGCCGGGAAAGGCCGATATGCCCCATAAGAAGATATGCAAAGGTATCATATTTTTATTTTCACTCTGGTCTTGATCCTCGGAATCCCGGCGGTCGGGGCGGATGATGTGCTCGAACCACCGGTGCCCGTGCGCACAGTGGCGCCGAAGTATCCCGCTGACCTCGAGCGCGAGGGCGTTACCGGGGTGGTGAGCATCAATTGCGTCATCGATGAGAAGGGCAATGTGACCGAGGCTAAAGTCCTGAAATCTTCGCATCCGGCATTTGCCACTCCAGCAGTCGAGGCCCTCAGCAAGTGGAAGTTCAAGCCGGCCAAACGTAGCGGGGTCGTGATATCCATCAAAATTACCATCCCGATGCAATTTAATCTTAGTGAATAATCAGTCCTGTCCCCAACCCGTATTCTCCATGTCGCAAGGATCCCTCACCATCGGTCGTAGAATCGCCCTCGGATTTTCCTTGGTCTTCGTGCTGCTTGGCACGGTGGCCGCCATCGCCTGGTTTGCGCTGGGCGCATCCGGCCGCAAGTTGTCGCTCTATGCCAGCAGTGCGGAAGAAACCAACGGGGCCGCCAAACTTGAGACCTCCATGCTGGAGCTCAAACTCCAGGTAAACGAATTTCTGGCGACGACCAAAGCTGACCACGTACAGGCCTACAATCAGGTGAAGGACAAGTTGAACAAGGATCTGGCGCAGGCGGCCAAAATGGGCAGTGATCCCGCCCGTCGGCAGGAACTTGAACAAGCCGGAAAATTTCTCACGGAATACGATGCCGCGTTCCAGCAGGTGGTGGAAAACGCCAGCAAGCTCGAGCGCGTCGTGCAGGAGCAGTTAACTCCGCAGGGTGCTGCGATCACCGCCGGCCTGCAGAAAGTGCTGACCGATGCCCGCAACAACGGCGATATGAACGGAGCCTTCGGGATTTCCAGCGGCCAAAAAGCCTACTTTGAATGCAGCAGTCTGGTGAACTCCTTTTTGCTCACCGCCAAGGATGAATATGCCACCGGGGCGCGCGACGGCATGAAGTCCGTTTCCGCTGCCATTGTGAAGCTGCAGAAGGATCAGGCCGAATTGGTGATCATGGACGCCACGCTCAAGGATGAGGCGAAGGACAAGCTTCTGCTGGAAATCGGCAAAGCGGCCTCCGCCTATGACCGGGCGCTGCAGTTGATCATCGAACTCAAGCACGGGCGCAACGAGCTCATCGAAAAGCAATTCAACCAGATCGCCCCGAAATTCACCGCGACTCTGGGCCGCGTGCGTGAATCCGTGACCACGTTCCAAGGAGAACTGGCGCAGCGGACTCAGGTCGAGCAACGCCGCAACGAATTTCTGGTGCTCAGCAGCACACTGGGCTGTGCGCTGCTCGGACTCATCTCCGCTTGGCTTATTATCCGCAGTATTACCCGGCCGATTGCCAAGATCGCGGATTTTCTCGTGACGGAATCATCCAACACCCACGGGGCCGCCTCGACGGTGTCGGAAGTCAGCCAGTCGATGGCAGATGGCGCCAGCCGCCAAGCCGCCTCCCTGGAAGAGAGCAGCGCATCGTTGCATGAAATGGCGAGCATGACCCAGCGTAACACCGAGAGCGCCCAATCCGCGAAAACCCTCGCAGCCGAAGCCCGCAGCACGGCGGATGCTGGTGCCCGCGACATGGCGGCGATGAAAAGTGCGATGGCGGCCATCCAAGTTTCCAGTCTGGAAATTGCGAAGATCATCAAGACGATCGATGAAATCGCCTTTCAAACAAACATTCTCGCCTTGAACGCGGCGGTCGAAGCGGCCCGTGCCGGAGAGGCCGGAGCCGGATTTGCCGTCGTGGCCGAGGAAGTCCGTAGTCTCGCCCAACGTTCCGCCCAAGCGGCGCGGGAGACGGCCACGAAAATCGCCGATGCCTCGTCCAAGAGCGAACAGGGCGTCAGTATCAGTGGACAGGTCGCCGCCAGTCTCGATGGGATCGTGGAGCGCATCCGCCAACTGGATGAAATGGTGGGAGGCATCGCGCAAGCGTCCAAGGAACAGAGCGAAGGCATCACGCAGCTCAATCAAGCCGTGGCCGGAATGGATCAGATCACCCAGTCCAATGCCGCACTCGCCGAGCAATCCGCTTCTGCCGCGCAGGAGATGCAGACGCAGGCCGCGCAGGTCAGGAGCGCCGTGGGCGATCTGATGCGCATGGTAACGGGTGGGGCAAGCGAGACGGGCGCGCTGACGAATTCCGCAGCGAAGAAAAAACCGGTGGCGGCACTTCAAAGCGCTAAATATAAATCTGCTCCGCGTGTTGCTCCGGCGAAATATCAGGTCATCAAGCGCCACTAATCGGTCACTTCAGGGTGCCTCTCGTGCAGTCCATCCTTACCTCGAAACCTCCAGCCGATGGACGATAGGCCTCAATTTTTTAGGATTTGATCCGATGCATTCCCTCTTGGAATATGCCGTCAAATAATCATAGACCTCGTTGGTTGCCGCGAGCCGTGGCGGGGATAGGGCTGTCGTTTGGCTTGTTATTGATCGGCTTTGGTTTGGGCTTTTCGCCGCGCTCACTGCAAAGTCTTTTGCTGCCGGTAAGTGGCGGAGCGATGTTTGCGACTTTATACACCGTTGTCGGGGTGGCCCTGATTTGGATCACCGTGAGCTATTGGGCCCAAAACGATAAAAACCGTCTGCTGCTGATCATTAAACCGAATACGATGGCGGGGCGGCTGAGCCGAAGGCTGTTGCTCATGTCTCTGCTCTTGCCGCCAGTCGGAAGTATGCTGGAGAAACTGCTCCTCAATTACGGACTGCCCGTGGACATGCACATGGGGATGTTTGCGTTGATCCAACTGCTTTTGCTTTCCGCGATCGTGCTCTATGTCGGAATGGTCCTGCGCAACAGCGAGCGGGAACGGGACCGCGCTGAAATGGAGCGCACCTTGGCTATGCGTCAGGTGGAACGGCAGGCCAGCATACTGCAAAGTGAAGTGGCGCGACGCACTACCGAACTTTGCCAGGCTCTCTCTTACAACACACGCCTGGCCCTCGTGGCGGCACACACGACTGACGCGATCCTTGTCACCGACGCGAATGGTTTGATCGAGTGGGTGAACGAAGGATTCTTCCGCCTGAGCGGCTATGGCGCGGAAGAAGTCATCAACCGAAAGCCCGGCAGTTTTCTGCAAGGAGAAATGACGGATCTCAATACCGCGGCCTACATGCGCGAGCGCTTGGCCGCGCAACTGGGCTTTAGCGTGGAGATTATTAATTATTCCAAGAGCGGCGTGCCTTATTGGGCCGAATTAAAGGTGCAGCCGATGCGCGATGCCACGGGTGTGGTCACGGGTTTTATGGGGACGGCCAGCGATATCACCGCGCGAAAAGCGGCGGAGGAAAGAACCAACGCGGCCAAGGAAGAAGCGGAGCAACTCAACACGCAGTTGGAAATGGTGATCGCCCAAGCCCAGCAATCCGCCACCGAAGCCAATATCGCCAGTCAGGCCAAGAGTTCATTCCTCGCGACCATGAGTCACGAAATTCGCACGCCGTTGAATGGCGTCATCGGCATGGCCAGCTTGTTGCGCGACACCGGGCTGGATGAACGCCAGTTGGATTTCGTGCGCACCATCGAAACCAGTGGCGATGCACTCCTCTCGATTATTAATGATGTGCTGGATTATTCCAAGATTGAGGCCGGGCGGATTGAATTGGAGAGCGCCCCCTTTGATCTGCGCCAATGCATCGAAGATGCGCTCGACCTTTTTGCGGCCAAAGCCACCGAAAAAAATCTCGAACTTATTTCGCGCGTGGGACCAGGCGTGCCCAGTATTATTCTGGGCGATGTGACGCGTCTCCGCCAAGTCGTCGTTAATCTGGTCGGTAACGCCTTGAAGTTTACCGCGACCGGCGAAGTGGTGGTTTCGATTGAGCATTCTGCGACCAGTGAGGATGGGGCGCACGTGATCACCCTTGCGGTACGAGACACCGGAATCGGCATCCCGGCTGATCGCATGAGCCGACTCTTCCAGCCGTTCTCCCAAGTGGATTCTTCCACGACGCGCAAATATGGCGGCTCCGGTCTGGGGTTGGCCATCAGCCGACGGCTGGCGGAAGCCATGGGTGGAATCATGTGGGTGGATAGCGAGGCCGGGAAAGGTTCGACCTTCAGCTTCACTCTGAAAACCCGCGCCGAAGCCACCGCCACGCAGCCACGCTGGCAGACCTCCGCCCAGATCTTCGCGGGGAAAAATATTTTCGTGGTTGATGATAACGCTGCCGTCCGGGCTTGGTTGACTGAGCAGATTTCCGACTGGGGTGCTCATGTCACCTCGGCTGATACGGGTGCGGCTGCGCTGGCGTACCTGCAAAGCGATGAACCCTGCGACGTGGCGCTGTTTGATCGGGAGATGCCGGGAATGGATGGACTCACGCTGGCGGCACAGGTCAGGGCAATTCCTGCCCGGCTCACGCTGCCCTTTGTTTTGCTCAGTTCGCTGACCAACAATGCGACGCCTCCGGGATTTGCCACTTTAGTGAGTAAGCCGATGAAACCAGCGCCGCTGTTCACTGTGCTTGATCGGACCATCGGCAACGGACTCTCCGCTGAAGCCGCGGCCCAGGCGCAGGCGGCCGCCCAGTCACAGACGATCGTCGCGCAAGTTCCTCTTTCCTCGATGCGCTTACTTTTGGTGGAGGATAACGTCGTCAATCAGCGCGTCGCCACCATGTTGCTGGGGAAACTCGGCTTCAAAGCCCACGTCGCCACCAATGGTCAAGAGGCCCTTGAGGCTCTTAAGGAAGGTTCCTTCGACGTCATTCTGATGGATATGGAAATGCCCGTGCTCGATGGCTGCGAGGCTACGCGTCGCATTCGGGAAACCTCTTCAGCGACGAAACCGTGGATCATTGCTCTCACCGCTAACGCCATGGGGGCTGATCGCACGAGGGCCTTTGGCTCGGGCATGAACGATTTTGTCACCAAGCCCATCCGCCTCTCGGAATTAAGCACGTCGTTGCAACGGGCCGCGGAAAAAATGAAAGAAACCGTCCCAGAGTCGGTCGATGTGGTGTGAGGACGAATTCGCAAGGTGAAACGCGGCCGCTGGACGCGTTTTCCCCTCTGATCCTCAAGCGCAACGTTGCGAGGCCAGCTCGCCACCTACGGGCTTCCCGCCAATCCCACAGGTCCCGGAGGCCTGTGGTTACTTGATGACGGATCGGTTTGGGGTGTTTTGCCGACGCCCTACGGCAGTGAGTAGGTGCCTGTCAGTGGTGGGATATTCAGCCGTCCGAAATCAACCTGCCGCCGCGCCGGCCGGCCGAAATAAAAAGCAGGTGGTCGCAAGCATCCTCATCCATGGCGTAAGCCGATGCGGATATCTGCGACCACCCTGTGCCTTGAAAATTAACGCGAGCCGGATGCTTTCTTCGCCCTTGCCGGGACGAATTCATGGGACCGAAACGGCATGGGATCAAAAATCACCTGCGGGTTGTTCAGTTCCGGCGGTGGGAAAAGGAAGCGGCCCCAAGTGACGTCACTACGCAAACGCGTGGAGAGGCTAGGCACTCCGGGGCTTTGACGGGTAGGGGAAAATTGTGCGGCCATGCTATGTATATCGGTAATCTTATTTCCTTCTTAAGTTTTGGATGTGATAAAAATTGGTGAGGAAATGCGCGTTGCTTCAGTTGGAACTCCGGCTTGATGCGACCGATCAAACCGGACCGGGGTCACGCCCGCGTCGTATTTCAATAATTATTTCAATAATCGTGCAGCTTGCTGATTCACTCGGGTGGGAGGACGAGCTGGAGGGATACAGTCATGAGGTGGAACCCGACCTCTGGGCGGGTTAAACGATACCGCGGCAGAAAAACTTCCCCGAACCCCAAGGTGCCGGTTTGCGTAGTAGCCGTGTTTGCGCGAAGCGAAAACGCGGTGCGTGAACGAACGAATGATCGCCAGCACCTTCAGTCAAATTACCCGTCCTGACGGGGCTCATCGGTCAGGGAAAATGCATTTGCCAACGTTGATGCGACTTTGGGCTGATTCAGCGAGCTTCCGCCCGGGCCGGAATCGGCCGGAAAGCAGGCCTTTCTTGGGCAAAGATTAGTTTTAAAATTCCAGTTGACGACGGGTTCGTGCGCCCAATAGTCGGCCTTTCTCGCGGGAGTAGCTCAGTTGGTAGAGCACCACCTTGCCAAGGTGGACGTCGAGAGTTCGAGTCTCTTCTCCCGCTCCATTTTCAAAAACCGCTGTTCCTCAGCGGTTTTTTTGTTATCACTGCCGCCGTGAAAGCCTCCGACTTCTTCGCCCTGCCTGCCTCTTTGTCCCGGTTTGCCGCGTTTTTTCCGGCCGAGGTTGCGCCTTGGCTGTGGCTGAAAGCCATCGGCGCGGCCTTGGAAGCCAATGAATTTTCCCCCAACGAACTCACGATCCCGCCCGGCGTGAGCATTCAGGGACGGGTCTGGATTCACCCCACGGTTAAACTCCCGGCTTACGCCACCATTATCGGTCCGGCCTATATCGGCGCTAAAACCGAAATCCGCCCGGGCGCTTTCATTCGCGGTAATGTGATCGTGGGCGAAGGCTGCGTCTTGGGAAATGCCAGCGAATTCAAAAACTGCCTGCTCCTCGATGGCGTGCAGGCGCCGCACTACAACTACGTGGGCGATTCTATTCTGGGTAACAAGGCCCACCTCGGGGCCGGCGCGATCTGCTCCAATCTCCGGCTCGATCAAGGCGAGGTCGTCGTGAAACTACCTTCCGGCTCCGTCGGCAGCGGCCTGCGCAAATTCGGGGCCATTCTCGGCGACCAAGCGGAAGTCGGCTGCAACTCCGTGTTGAACCCCGGCACGCTCCTCGGCCCCCGCGCCCTCGTGACGCCGAGCATGGCCTTCAGCGGTTATCTCCCCGCCGCGACCATCGCCCGCGTGCGCGAGGCCATCGTCACAATGCCGCGCCGGGACTGAATAACCTCGTTCTCGAAATTGTACTCCTTCGCGTTCTCTCCTTTTTCACTCCCACTAATCCAAGAGAACGAGAACGAGAACGATTAAGAGAACGAGAACGATCTATCCCTGTCTTGAAATTAGCATTCATTCGCGTCAATTAGCGGTTACTCTCGGCTTGGAACTCGGCCCTGCCATTTCGCTTGGCTCAGGCACACTTTCACTTTTCCCTCCTCCTCCTCTCACTCCGGTCCGACGGGCCGCCCTGCGAAGCTCATCGAGCGGAGCAGGGTCACTTTCCCTTTCACTTCATCATGCCCCGCATCCTCACTGGCATCACGCCTTCCGGCACCCTCCACATCGGCAACTACTTTGGCGCGATGCGTCCCGCCATCGAACTTCAGGCCGGCGGCGATGCCTATTATTTCATCGCTGACTACCACTCGATGACGGTCATCACCGACGCCGCCGAACGCCGTGGTTTCACCCAAGGAATCGCCCTCGATTGGCTGGCTTGCGGACTAGATCCGGCCAAGGCCGTTTTCTGGCGCCAGAGTGATGTGTCCCAAGTCTGCGAACTCATGTGGCTCATCGGCTCGCTCACGCCCATGGGCCTGCTCGAGCGCGCCCACAGCTACAAGGACAAGACGGCCAAAGGCATCTCGCCCAACTTCGGCCTCTTTGCCTATCCGGTGCTGATGGCCGCCGACATCTTGCTCTACGACACCAACGTCGTGCCTGTCGGCCGCGACCAGAAGCAGCACCTCGAGATGACGCGCGACATCGCGATCAAGTTCAACCTCACCTACGGCGAAGGCACCTTCGTCGTGCCCGAGGAAAAAATCCAAGAAGACGTCGCCGTGGTTCCCGGCCTTGACGGCCAGAAAATGTCCAAGAGCTACGGCAACACCATCGAGATTTTCGGCGACGAAAAAGCGCTCCGCAAAAAAATCATGGGCATCGTGATGGATTCGCGCACACCCGCCGAGCCCAAGCCCGACGCCGAGAAGAATCTCGCGATCCAGCTCCTCCGCCTCGTCGCGCCGAAGGATGTTTCGACCGACTACGAAAACCGCCTCCGCGCCGGCGGCCTCGGCTATGGCGATCTGAAGAAAGCACTCTTCGAGCATTACTGGAATTATTTCGCGCCGTATCGCGCCAAGCGCGCCGAGCTCGTCGCCAATCCCGACTATGTCGAAAAAGTTCTGCGCGACGGCGCCGCCCGCGCCCAAGCCGTCGCCGAGAAGACGATGGCCCGCGCGCTCCAAGCATGTGGCCTGCGGTGAAATGATCGAGGTAGCGCGCGTCTCCCTAACGCGCCGACTCGGTTTCCGCTCTCAGCAGGCTTGCCAACGCGTTCGGTTTTCATAGGTTTCGGCCATGGATTATCGCTCCAGCATCACCATCGAGCCGGGCAAACGCGGAGGAAAGCCCTGCATCCGGGGATCGCGAGTTACGGTTTATGATATGCTCGACTATCTGGCTGCGGGCATGACGCATGAGCAGATCCGTAAGTGATTTCCTTACCTGACGGAAAACGCCATCCGGGCTTGTCTCGCCTCCGCGGCTGACCGCGAGCGCCGAGTGGCCGTGGCCGGATGAAACTGCTGCTGTTTAAAATTATCGCCGGCCCACTGAACGAATTGATCCTTGGCCAAGGCTCCGAGTTGATGTTGCAGGCGGATGCCTTTGAAAAAAGCGGCGGCCGAGGTGCGAAAAAGAGGGAGAGCAAATGCTGGGATGAACCGGCGAGCACGAGCGCGGTGTGCTTGGCCATTTGCAGGGCCGCGCGGAGACTGCGGGTCGCCTTCTGGCCTTTGTCCGCCAGATGGGGTGGTCCTGAAACTCATCCAAAAAAGCAGGCCGCCGAATTTTTTGGCGCGCTTGTCGAAGGCCATGATCACATCGCCCCAATTCTGCGGGGTCTCCGCGTGTTGGCCGGTGAGCTTCATCTCCACGCCGGTAACCGGGATGGAGGCGGCCAGCTCCGCGGTCAGTCCGCCGAAAATTCCAGAGGCTTCCTGTTGCTGGAAGACGGTCCAGGCCCAGCGAAAGCGCTCGTTGATGTCCTCCGTAGCGGTCACGCCCACGAGGTCCACGTGCAGAATCCGACGGCGGGCACGCACGCAATCAGCAATGATCGCCGAGCTTTTCCCCATACGGCGTTCCCCGACAATGAGAGTCCACAACCGGCCGGCGGCGGCGCGGGCCAGCAGGGCGGACAGATCTGGGCGAGGGCAGAAGGCGTCGGGATTGCTGTAGGCGCGGGCCGGATTCAGATCGAAGGGGTTCATGTGGTTTCGCCTTGAGGAGAAACAGTTTCTCCAAACGGTGAAACCGGAGGCTGATTCATTCTCGGCGCGCCCTGAGGGAATTCTCGGTTGCACCGCCAGAGACCGGTGTTTTGTAGGGCCTGTGTCTTGCACAGGCCGGGTACGCGCGCTTCTGTTCTCGCTCGCGGCGTCTGCAAGACAGACGCCCTACCCAGGAGGTCTCCGAGGAATTAGATTAAATCAGCCCTGTGGTGAAACTGAATTCAAATCACTGGATAACGCGGCATCGGCAACGCGGCGATGCGGGCCATGATGCGCTCGGAAGAAACCTGATAACGCTCTTTGCCGGCTTCCTTGGCGTCGTATTCGGAGGCGGGGATCGGCGGGCCGAACACCACGGTCACCGATGTGCCGAAGCGGGGGATTTTCATGCCTTTGCCGAAGGCTTCGTCCGATCCGTAGATGCGGCAGGGCACGACGGGCGCGCCGGTCTTGCAGGCCATCAAGCCGACGCCGGCTTTCGGCTTCTGGAGATGGCCGTCGGGTGAACGCGTGCCTTCGGGGAAAAGCACGATGGCGCGGTTTTCGGCGAGCGCCTGTAACACGCGGCGGATCGCGCCGACATCACCGCTGTCGCGGTCGACGGGAATGGTTTCCACTTTGTTCAACCACCAGCTCATGAGCGAAAGATTCCAGAGAGTTTTGCGGGCGAAGAAACGCATTTGCCGCGATACTTGACAGCCCACAATCGGCGGATCGAGCAGGCTGGCATGGCTGGAGGCGATGAGGAAAGGACCGCTGGTCGGGATGTGTTCCGTGCCGATCACTTCGCCGCGAAAGCAGGCGTCGTACACGCCCTTGGCGAAGTAGTGAAAGAAAGCGTAGAACGGCGTCATCTGCAGGTGATCAGGAGTGCGGGGCATGGGGCGGAAGTGGAAAGTGAAAGTGCCCCTGCTTCGCTCGATGAGCTTCGCAGGGCGGCCTGTCGGGCCGGAGTGAGTGAGGAGAGGCGAGAGTGAAAGTGAGAGGGGAAAGTGGACAGTATTTGTGGGTGGGGAATGTTTCAGGTTCTGAGGTGGGAGGGGTTTTATACCCCGACTTAAATCAGGACCAGTTTCCATGTTGGGGCATAAAGCCCCTCCCACTGCCGGTGTGCGGATGTTTTAAGTTTTCTGATATGGCTCAGGGCAATTTAGCGGCGATCAGGGTGGCGAGTTTTTCTACGACTTGCTCGAGGGTGAGGAACGTGGAGTCGATGTCAGTCGCACCAGCGGGCACGACGAGGGGGGCGTTTTTGCGCGTGGTGTCGAGGCGGTCGCGCTCGGCGATGGAATCCTGCCGGCCTTCGGCGGCGCGGCGCTTGGCGCGTTCGATGGGATCGGCGTGCAGGAAAAAGCGAAAATCAGCCTGCGGAAAAATCACCGAACCGATGTCGCGGCCTTCCATCACGAGGCCGCGAAAGTGGTATTGTTTTGCGACGTCCACCTGGCCGCGTTGATAGGCGAGGAGCGCAGAACGCACCTCGGGAATCGCCGCGTAGTGGGAGACGTGTTCGTTGACCTGTTGGCTGCGGATTTCGTCGCCGGCAGGTTGGCCGTCGATGAGCATCTGGGCGGAGCGGCCGTTGAGCCGGGTCGTGAGTTGCACGTGGGCGAGCGCGGCTTTGACGGCAGGCAGATCGCTGTACGCCACGCCGCGACGTAAGAGTTGGAAGGTGATTTGCCGGTAGAACGAACCGGTGTCGACGTGCAGCAGATTGAAGCGCTCGGCGAGCAGGCGCGAGGTGGACGATTTGCCGGAGGCGGCACCGCCGTCGATGGCTATGATGATGAGAGGGGAGGTGCTCATGTAGGATTTAGCGCGTGCCCTCCGAGGCAACTGACGTGGAGAACAGCACCCAGAAGTTTGGCCACAAAAAGGCACAAAAAGTATTGGGGCTGCGGACGAGAAATTTTCGCGCGCCTATAGGCGCCTTGTCAGTTGCGACTCCAAGCTGATTTTTGTGCCTCTTTGTGGCCAAAAATCTCTGGGCGTTTGGTTGGCTCAGATTCATTCGTGGGAGAGTCTTAATGAGAGCCAGCGCGCAGGCTGGCGAGCAAATCGAAAAAATGCGGAAAAGTTTTCGAGCAACACGCGGGATCTTTGATGGTGAGCCACGGCTGGCCGTTTTTCAGGAGGTCGAAGCAGCCGAGGATGCCGAAGCTCATGGCGAAACGGTGATCGTGGTACGTCTCGATTTCTACGCCGGCGATGAGCGGACGCGGATGGATTTCCAAGGAGTCTTCCTCCTCGATGACGTGCTGGCCGAGCTTCTTCAGCTCGCGAGCCATGCCGGCAACGCGGTCGGTTTCCTGTTTTCGTGTGTGGGCAATGCCGGAGATTTTGGTCGGACTGGAGAGCAGTGGCGCGATGGCGGCGAGGGAGAGAAAGGTGTCGGAGAAGGCGTTGAAATCCACTTTCAGTCCTTGGTGGGCGGATCCACCGGTGAGGGTTTGGCCATCGATCTTGAGCAAGCCATGGCGAACCAGCAGGCGGCAAAATTCGGCATCACCTTGGAGAGCGTCAGTGGCGAGGTTTAGGCCATCGATGCGGATCGAACCGCGCGTGAGGGCGGCGAGCGTGGCGAAATAACTGGCGGCGGTCGCATCGCCTTCGATCGCGTAGGCTGTGGGTGCGGCGGCGAATTGAGCGACCATGCGGTTGGTCATCTCGACGAACGGGCGAGAGACCGTTTCTCCTTTTAGTTTCACGGTCAGCGGCGTGCGTGCCTGCGGTGCGACCATCAGCAACGCGGAGAGGAGCTGGCTGCTTTCGGAGGCATCGAGTTCAACGGTGCCGCCGGGGAGGCAGTTGGTTTTGAGCGTGAAGGGAAAAGCGCGCGCGCTGGCTTGGGCACCTTGGGTTTCGAGTGCGTCGAGCAGGGCACCGATGGGGCGTCGGCGCATGGCCTCATCGCCGTCGAAATGATAAATGCCGTCGGGGCGCAGGCAGACAAACGCCGTGAGAAAGCGCGCGGCCGTGCCGGCGTTGCCGACTTCGATTTTGGCTTCGCGCACGGGAATCTCGCCACCGCGACCTTCGATGCGGATCGTCAGCGCGGATTGGTCGGGTTCGACTTTGAAGCCCAACGCGCGCAACGCGGCGATCATGATGAGCGTGTCGCGACTGAAGAGCGCACCGGTGAGCGTGACGGTCTTGGTGCCAAGCGCGGCGAGAATCAGCGCGCGGTTGGTGATGCTTTTTGAGCCGGGCAACGTGACGCTGCCGCGCACCGGTTGGGTGTAGGGTTGGATCGGGAGAAGCGTGGGCAGTTGAGACATCGAAGATTTAAGGGGGGCGAGCTATACTGAAACTTTGCTGGCTTGGGGATTTCGCACCAGAACAATCTCAAGGTTGGGTTCGCCGTGGGGCCACAGAAAGGGTGTATCGTTGGACGGCAGGCGTCTCTGCCTGCTGTGGTCGGTAGTGCGCTGGTCACGCTATTCTGCTGGCCAGCAGAACGAGACGAGCTCGCAACCTACATAAGCGCTACTTTGCGAGATGAGCTCGCAACCGTAAGACTGGTCTCTGCCTGTCGTGGTTGTGGCCTGGGTCTACCGACCCATGATCCTGATTGGTAGCCGTGTTTGAGCTAACGGCGAAAACGCCGGTGGGTTTAGCGAAAGTTCACTCCACGTTATCGCTCCGCTCCAACGTGGCTACCCCAACGCTGCGCTCCAACGTGGCTACCCCCAACGCACCGCTCCCACCATCACGGAATCGGGCGGAACGGGTCGCGGTAGGCTTTGGCGCGTTCCATGATGGCCTGAACCTCGAACCAGTCGCGGTTGGCGAGGGCGCGTTCCATGCCGTGTAATTCTTCCTGGTAGGCGCGGAGAGCGCGGAGAACTTCGTCGCGGTTTTGCTCGAGGATGGTTTTCCAGAGTTTGGGGTCGCTGCCGGCGATACGGGTCGTGTCGCGCAAGCCGCCGCCGGCGAAGTTGCGCCAGCCGACGTTGCGCTTCGCGAGACTGGCGCAGAGGGTGGAGGCGAGGACTTGGGGCAGATGGCTGATGTGGGCGACGATTTCGTCGTGAATATCGGGTGCGACCGTGGCGACTTCGGATTCGAGCGCCGTCCAGAAGGCGGCGACTTTCTCGGCGGCCTGCGGATCGGTGTCGGGCAGGGGAGTGACGAAGGTGGTGCGACCGGCGAAGAGGTTGGCGCGACCGTGTTCCCAGCCGGTTTTTTCGGAGCCGGCCATCGGGTGGGAGCCGACGAAAAACCCTTGGCCTTCAACTGCGGCAGTGCTGAGGCGGCAGATTTCGCCTTTCACGCTGCCGACATCGGTGACGATGGCGCCGGGTTTGAGCGCGGGGGCGATTTGGCGGACGAGAGGAATGATTTGATCCACCGGGGCGCAGATGAACACGAGGGAAACGTCGCGCACGGCGGCTTCGGGAGTGTCGGCCACGGCATCGCACCAGGGTTGCTCACGGAGTTTAAGCCGCACTTCAGGTCGGCGCGCCCAGAGCGTGCAGCGTTGGGCGGCGCCGTAGTGGCGGGCCGCGATGGCGACAGAGCCGCCGAGGAGGCCGGGAGCGAGAATGGCGATGGAGTCGGTCACGGCAGAAAACGAAAACGTTTAGCCGCGCCTTGTCGAGCCAGACGGCAGGGTGGGGAAGGAGGAAGGGCGTAGCTGCGTTTGAGGGCGAAGGCCGAAAGCGCGGTGATTTGTGTGGGAGAACCGCGTTGTCGCTACCGCTCCAACACGGCTACAAGTGAGTGAAGCAAAACGCGCCGTAGCTTTGTGATGACTGACCCTTGTTTGAATAGCCTCGGGATTCCGTGTAGGTGGCGCGCTGGTCGCGCCACGGGCGTTCTGCTGGCCAGCAGAACGAGGCAAGCTCGCAACCTACGGAACCGAAGTCTGCGAAAACCAAGCTTAGGAAACCCAAGCCCACAGGCACGGAGGCCTGTGGCCACGTCAACCTGCCGGCTTCAGCCTTTTCCTAGTTTTTTGATCTTGGTGAATTCGGCGGCTTTCAACGGCATCACGGAGAGGCGGCTTTGCCGGACCAATGCGATATCTTTGAGCGAGGACTCGGCTTTGATTTGGGCCAGGGTAACGGGTGAGGGCAACGGCTCAACCGGGTTGAGATCCACGGCTACCCAAACATCGGCCTCGGGAGTTTTGGCGCAGGTGGGATCGGGGAAGGCGGCTTTGGCTACGCGAGCGATGCCGACCACGGATTTAGACTCGCCGCTGTGATAGAAGAGGACGGGGTCTCCCGGTTGCATGGCCTTGAGGTTATTCCGGGCGGCGTAATTGCGGACGCCGGTCCAGGTGGTGCGGCCGTCGCGGACGAAGTCGGCCCACGAATAATCCGCGGGTTCTTGTTTAACCAACCAATATTGCGTTGTCATGGGAAAGGCGATGGTTCTGTTTTGCGGGATGCAGGAAGAGCAGAATCCGGAGTTAAGAAAAAAGGCCCACCGGGCGCAAATGATCCTTTATGGGGTCATGATTTTTTTCACAATTTTGCCTTTTATATTGCTCTGGCTGATCCGGCGGGGCGCTTTCAAATGATTCTGTCATGAATAAAACCCTGCTCGTTCTCCGGATCGGATTCTTAGCCCTATGCGTGGGAGTAAGCTTGTTGCTCTGTTATACCATTCGCGAGTGGGATCACTACCGCACGATGGCCGTCTTGGTTGGTGGACTGATCGGCACCCTGATTGTGCTCGTGGATGTGATGCTCAAGGGCTTTTCACTGCGCGGACTGAGTGCGCTGACTTTCGGTCTGGGTATCGGATTTATCCTCGCTTGGTTGATCGGCTCATCTCCGCTGCTGGAACAGGGCGATCCCCAGGTGCTCTATCTCGTCCGCCTCGGTCTTTTTGTGATCTGTCCCTATCTGGCCACCGTCGTCGCGTTGCGCGGGAAGGATGAATTTAATTTCGTAATTCCTTACATGCGTTTCGTGCCTCATGAGGTGGATGTTCCCTTGGTCATCATCGATCCCAGCGCGTTGATTGACGGTCGGATTGCCCGGGTGTGTGAGACGCAGTTTTTAGGGGCCGGGCTGGTCATTCCCTCTTTCGTGCTGACGGAACTCCAGACGATTGCTGACTCGCCCGAGCCGATCATGCAGGCGCGCGGCCGCCGCGGTTTGGAAGTGTTGAACGAGCTGCGGAAGATCAAGCGGCTGGATATTCGGATTCATCAAAGCGAGGTTGCTCGTCGGCAGGATATCGAGGCCAAGCTGGTTTTTCTGGCGCAATCCATGAAGGCCAAACTGCTGACCACCGATGTGAATCTCGCGAAGATGGCCCAGTTTCAGGGCGTCCAATGGTTGAATCTCAATGCTCTGGAAAAAGCGCTCCGGCCCGAAATGGTGGTCGGTGAGAGCATCGAACTTGAGCTGGTGAAACCCGGCAAGGACGAGGGGCAGGCAGTCGGTTATATGCCGGACGGTTCGCTTGTCGTGGTGAACAACGGTCGCGCCTACATTGGCAAACACGTGACGGCGGAAATCATCGGAGCCTTGCCGACCGGCAACGGGAAGATGATCTTTGCGAATCTGCTCGGCGAGGTCGTGTCGAACTGAGCCGAGGTTCGGCAAAGGCATGCGCGATTCAGCACAGCGAAACCGTGCTCCGATGGTGGAACCCGACCTCCGGGCGGGTTTGCTTGAGACCGTTCATGATGTTCGTATCGCGGCCAGCACCGCGCTTTCGCTACGCTCAAACGCGGCTACTTGTTGGCGCGACCGTCAGACTTACTTCAGCAGTATCGCCAATTTCTGATCGAGCGCATCGCCGCGGAGATCCTTGGCGATGATTTTGCCTTCGCCGTCGAGGAGGAAGGTCGCGGGGATGGAATGAATGCCGAGCTGGCTGCTAAGTTTATTATTCCAACCGAGGCCGTCGAAATACTGCACCCAAGGCATATTCTTTTCTTTGATGAAGGCGGTGAGGGCGTCGCGGCTTTTGTCGAGGCTGATGCCGACAATTTCAAAACCCTTGCCGTGATATTTTTCGTAGGCGGCGATGACGTGCGGAAGCTCAGCGACGCAAGGTCCACACCACGTCGCCCAGAAGTCGATGAGGACGATTTTGCCTTTGAAGTTGGCGAGCGCGAGAGGCTGACCCATGAGATCTTTTTCGGCAAAGGCGGGGAAGGGCTGGCCCACGGCGAGCATCGCTTCGGCGGCGGCCTGCTGCTCCATTGAGGCGATGTCTTTATCGATGTTTTTCGCGATCTCACTTTCCGGGAAATCTACTTTGATCTGCTTGTGCAGCGCTTTGGCTTTATCGGTGTTTTCAAAAACCTCCAGGTAGAGGCGGGCTTTCATCAACGCAACCATGGCGACCTCGTTGGTTTTCTTCACTGAGTACTTGGCGAGCAGGGCGTCGATGGCCTGCACCTCATCGGCGAGCGCGGCTTCGGATCGCTGTCCGGCTTTGAGCTTGGTGGTGATTTGTTCGAATATCTGTTGGAATTCGGCGGTGATGCCGGCCTGCGGGGCGACCGGCGCGGCGGAAGCGGGGGCGTCTTGCGCGCTCAGAGGGGAAGTCGAAGCGGTCAGGAAACAGGCGGCGAGCAAGGCGGTGAGAAGGCGAAGGCAGGTTTTCATGATGAAATGATTTCCCGGGGTATTTTGCAACAAGGCGAGGAAAAAGAGGCCGGTATGGCCGCAGTGGAAACGCGAATAAATCATTTGCATCCTTGACCGCCCCTTGGCGCCGGGCCATCCAGCCCTACCCAACCCGCCCGGCAAACCTGATGAACCGCGCAGAGCTCCAGAAAAAAGTCGAAACGATCCGTTGGTTTCACCGCATCGAACTTGGTCAGGGCGTCATCACGCCGGGGCTCGCCAATACGCCGGCGAAACTCAAGCGGTTGAAATTCCCCGAGAAGCTCGACGGTCAAAGCGTGCTCGATATCGGCGCGTGGGACGGATTTTTTCGTTCGAAGCCGAGCGGCGAGGAAATAAGTTGAACCCGCCAGGTGGAGCGAGTTGACCGCTACGCGCTCGGGTTGGCGCGTGAATCACGCTCATCAGCGCGAATAAATTCTGGACCAAAGCGCCGAGTCTTTACTTGGAGATAGTGCGGAGCAGGGCCATCATTCGGGTCAATTCGTGTGAAACCAACGTCTCTTGAAGTTAGCCTGTTGAAACAGGATTCCGCTGGTAGGGCGTTACCGTGCTTAAGCGACACTCGGCAGCGTCCCGCCGAGCTGCGGCTCACCCGGAGGGTTCGCCCTACCCAAAGTCCAAGTTTTTCGGGACGCTGGTGTGGTTCGTGGGCCAATACTCCGAGAGAAAACCCAGGTTGCCCACGAACCACCCGAATTTCCACGAAGGGAAACAAGCCCAGCCGACGGGATAACGCGGGGTGAAATCACGTCAGCCTCCGCGCTCACCGCGTCCTCCGCGTGAATAGTATTTTATCCCGATTCGCGACGGAGTTGCGCTCATCCTCATTCCTCGGGATCAGGAAGTCTAGGGCTAGGGGTGAATTTTGCGGGCTAGTCAGCGTAACTTGCTCGGTTCGGCCCGGATGAAGGGCGTTTTTTGTGAAGAGCGGCTGAAAGTGGGGACAATGTCTCATGGGCTGACGCGACGTAGCCTCAGGTCTCCGTGCCTGTGGGGTTGGTCGTAGGTTGCGCGCTTGTCGCGCAACTCGGCAGGCGGAGACCAACCGTCACCAAAACTACGGCAGGCAGAGACGCCTGCCGCTACGTCGGATCAGCTCGGCTCAGGTCGGATGACGGGCATTTTTTATGGGGCTGCACTTTTATCTCTCTATTTTCCTTCGGCGTAGCCAATCTGTGCGCTTATGGAAAAACGTCCGTTTACTGAGTTGGGGTTGTCCCCTGAGATATTAAAAGCTGTGGATAAGATGGGTTTCGAGGAAGCCTCGCCCATCCAGACTGCGGTCATCCCTTTCGCCATGGCCGGACGCGATGTCGTGGGCCAATCCGCCACGGGCTCGGGCAAGACGGCGGCCTTCGCTATTCCCGCGATCGAAAAAGTCGATGTGAAGCTGCGGGCCGTGCAGGTACTCGTGCTCTGTCCGACGCGCGAACTGGCGGTGCAAGTTGCCGAGGAGTTCGGCAAACTGGGATTTTTCAAGAAGGGCCTGATGGAAGTGCCGATCTATGGCGGTCAGAGTTATGATCGGCAGTACCGCGCGTTGGATGCGGGGGCGCAGGTGGTCATCGGTACGCCGGGTCGCGTGATGGATCACATGGAACGCGGTTCTTTGCGCCTCGATAATCTCAAGGTCGTAGTGCTCGACGAGGCCGACCGGATGCTCGACATGGGTTTCCGCGACGACATCGAGCACATCCTCAAGTCCGTGCCGGTGGCGACGCGGCAATGTCTGTTCTTCTCGGCGACGATGCCGTACGCCATCCAGGAACTGATCAAGCGCTACACCAAAAAACCTGAGTGGGTGAAGATCGAAGCACAGGCGCAGAACGCGCCGCAAGTTGACCAAGTTTACTACGAGGTGGACCGCCGTTCGAAACTCGAGGTGCTCACGCGCCTGATCGATTTGTATGACTTCCGCTACGGCATCGTGTTTTGCAGCACCAAGATCATGGTCGATGAACTCGATGAAAATCTGCACTCGCGCGGCTACGCCGTGGATCGGCTGCACGGCGACATCACGCAGGCACAGCGCACACGCGTGATGGAAAAGTTTCGCCGCCGTGGTTTTGAATTTCTGATCGCGACGGATGTCGCGGCGCGCGGACTCGATGTGGATGATCTCGAAGTCGTCTTCAATTTCGATTTGCCGAACGACGCCGAGGATTACACGCACCGCATCGGCCGCACGGGCCGCGCGGGCAAGAAGGGACGGGCGATCACCTTCGTTTCGGGCCGCGAAGTCTACATGCTCCAAAGCATGATACATTACGCGAAGCTCAAGATCCGCCGCGAGCGCGTCCCCTCAATGGATCAGGTGGACGAGGCGCGGGAAAATGTGTTCATGGAAAAACTGCGCGCGACGCTCGAGGCCAAGAAATTCAAGACCCACGATCAGATGCTTGATCGCTTGATGGAGCAGGGGCACACGAGCACTGACATCGCTTCGGCCTTGATTCATATGTTGAAGGGCGCGAACCCTGAGACGGCTAAACCAGCGGCTCCGGCTCCAGTCAAGACGCTGCGGGCGGCACCGGCACCGGTGCCCACGGCGCCGAGCTCAAAACCGATTTTTCCGGCACAAAGCAACGCGATGGGGGCAACGCGTACCGCCCCGAAGGCGGCGGCACCAGCAGCGGCAGTTGCGCCGAAGCCGGTGGTCTCACCGGTGGCAAACCCGGTGGCGCCGATGCAGCGCGCGCCGAAAATTAATTCGACGTACATTCAGCCTGAGATGCCGGCCGTAAGTGCCAAGCCGTCGGAGTCGGTGCCTGCGGGTAAGCCGAAGAAGGACAAAGGTAGCTATGTGAGAAAACCCCGCACGGGTCGCGAGCCGGGCTATACCCCGGTAGCTTTCAACGTCGGCAGTCAGCACCTGATTACGCCCGGAGATATCGTCGGTAAGATCGCGGGAGTGACGCGTCTGCCGGCTAATATCGTCGGCGCGATCGATATTCACGAGGCCCACACGCATGTGGATGTGCTCAGCGAACACGCGGAGATCGTCGTGCAGAAACTCGAAGGCATTCGCTTGAAGGATCAGGCGCTCAAGGTCTCGTTGGTGACGCCGGGGTGAGTTGAGCTGAGGGTGGGCGTCGGTTTCCAGGCCGACGCCTATCGCCGATGGGGAAATCGGCGACCACCTTGTTCGAAGCATAGCTACCGCCACGCGCACGCGACTGTCACCGCGCGCGACTTGACAGGTGAAAACGAGGCAGCTAGTTCCAAGGCCCGTTGCCTATGCAAGTCGCCCTTGATCAGCCGGTGCTCGTTCTGAACCGCCTCTGGCAGGCGGTGAACATCATCGGCGCCCGTCGGGCCTTCGCGTTGCTCGCGCGGGAGCACGCCCAAGTTGTCCATCAAACCGAGGATAATTTCCGGACTTTTTCGCTGATGGATTGGGTGGATTTCTCGACCTACAATCCCCCGATCGATGCGTTGGAAACCGTGCACACCATCAACCGCACGATCCGGCTGCCGCGGGTGATCTTGCTGACCTTTTTCGACAAACTGCCCTGCAAAGAACTCAAGCTGACCCGTAATAACGTCTTTGATCGCGATGGGGACAAGTGCCAGTATTGCGGACATATCTTTCCGACCGAGCAACTGAATCTCGATCACGTGATCCCGCGGCATTACGGCGGCAAGACGACGTGGGAAAATATCGTTTGCTCGTGCATCAAGTGCAATTCGCGGAAGGCGAACCGGCTCCCGCACGAGGCGCACATGCGGTTGATCCGCAAACCGGTGAAACCCAAGTGGCGGCCCGTGATCTCACTCGTCATCGGCAACCAGAGCCACGAAAAGTGGAAGGATTTCCTCGACCTCGCTTATTGGAATGTTGAGCTGGAGGAATAAGTTTTTCGGCCCATTCCATCCGTTACGACTTCTTCGATCCCCGATATTTATGCGTTCAATTTTTCTCCGGTTTCTTCTGGCAACGCTCTTATGCACGGTGGGCTGGGCCCGGGATGAGCAACGCATCACCCAACTCAAGGAAGGGGTGAAATCATTGGAAGCGGTGATGGCGGACAGCAACTCGCCCAGTGCCGACCGGCCGCGTCTGCAGCGCAAACTGGACTCGTTGAAACAGGAGCTGGAAATCCTGGAAAAACGCGAGGAGATTGAAACGCGTGATCGCCTGCGGAAGGCCACGATACAGGGCGAGACGCAGGAAAAGCTACGGGAACGATTACAGACGGTGAGCTCCGTGCCGACGGTGGTGGAGGCCCGGCAGAAGCAGCTTGAACTGAGCCGGGCCAAGGTGACCAGTGAACGCGATGCGTTGATCAAGCTAAAGGCTGATACCCTGGGGGCAAAGGCGGAGACGCGCCAAGCCGAGTTGGATGAACAGTTGTTCAACAAGAACGAGGAAATCCGAGCCATCGCGCTCCAGCAAGATGCGGCGGAATATGAGCAGATGTTGATCCAACTGGCCAAAAAATTGCGGGAGCAATTACTGAATGAAGAGGGCGCGACACCGCGGCTTTCGATCCGCACTTGGATTGAAAAACGCGAAGCGCTGCAAATGCACACCGATCGGGTGCAGCAGTTGAGAGGGAAGTCCGCCAGTATTGGAAGAAATTTCCAAGTGGCCCGGGCCGGTCTGGAATCAGGCCGGGAAAGACTGGCCAATCTTGACGAGGAACTACTGATGCTCGAACGGCAGTCGGGTTTCTTGCGCCGCAACGTTGAGTTGGAGCGTTTACTGGCCACCCAGAGGGCGCAGAAACAATTTGTCGGTTTACGGCTGCCTTTCCTGTCCGATCAGACCGAAGCGTTGCAGCGCGCCCAGGAAATTATCGGTTCCCAGCAAAAACTGGTGGAGTACGAGGTGACTTTGCTGGGCGAGCAAATGGAGGCGATGAAGGAGGCCTACGTAAATCGTCTGCTGCCTCCCATCACGGCGGTCGCTATCCTCTTTTTGATTTACCTGCTTTCCAGCCGGTTGTTGCTGCCGCTGCGTTACAAGAAGGAAGAATTGTTTATGGCCCGCCGGCTGGGTCGGTACGGGACCTTCCTCCTGATCACGCTGATCATGGTATTATATTTGATCGAGGATCTGCAATTGATCGCGGCCACGCTGGGTCTGGTGAGCGCAGCAATCGTGATCGCTCTGCAGGACGTCTGTATCTCCTTCTTTGGCTGGTCGGTGATCATGGTCAGCCGGAAGTTTGTCATCGGTGATCGGCTGGAGATTGATGGCACGCTCGGGGATGTGATCGATATCCAGTTGCTGCGGACCACGCTGTTGGAAATCAACAACTGGCTGGGTGTGGATCAGCCGACCGGACGCGTCGTGGTCATTCCGAACAGCTTTGTATTCCGGTCCAAGGTTTTCAATTCCTCCCACTGTCATCCGTACACGTGGGAAAAGCTGGAGGTGACCATTACCTTCAGCACGCCGGTGGCCGATGCGACGGCGTTGTTTGAACGCATTCTGGAGGAGGAAACGCGGCAGGATTTTGCGGATGCCCAGAAATATTCCACCGCGATGCTGCAGCGCTACGGCGTGGAGGATGCCGAGTATAAACCCAAGATTTATACCCGGATCACGGACAATGGCATCACGTTCAGTCTGCTCTATGTCGGACATTTTCGCGATACTACGACGCGGAACAAGATCAACCTCCGGCTCATCGCGGAGCTGGAGCAGAACCGGCATATCCAGCTCGCGTATAAAACGCTTTCCATCCAGACTACGGTGGCCGAGACGGACAAACCGGCGGCCGTGCTGCATAGCCGCGCGCCTTTCGCTACCCGGCCGGCTGGATAATATTTTTCAACTATGTTCACCCATCTCGTCATGACCATCATCGGGGCCGACCGTCCGGGCCTCGTGCAACTTGTCGCCAGCCGCGTCGCCGATCACGGAGGCAACTGGCTCGAAAGTCGCATGTGCCATCTCGGCGGCCAGTTCGCGGGGATCGTGCGGGTGGAGGTGCCGGCGGAACGCGTGGCGGCTTTGCGCGCGGCGTTGGAGCAACTCTCAGTCGAAGGACTGCGCGTCTCAGTTGATGCCGGCGAAGGCGCGGTTCCGATCATGGCCGGGACTGCCGCCACCATCGAATTAGTCGGCCATGATCGGCCGGGGATTTTGCGCAATGTCACCAGCGTGCTCGCCGCGCACGGGGTCAACGTCGAGGAACTTACCTCCGAATGCGTCAGCGCCCCGATGGGCGGCGGGAATCTTTTTCAAGCCCGCGTCCGCGTGCTCGTGCCGTCGACCGTGAAACTAGAAGCGGTTCGCGCCGATCTGGAGAAAATCGCGATCGACCTGATGGTCGATCTCACGCTGCGCCCGGTGGCAACGGCAGGGTGACGCGCATCGTCGTGCCTTGCGGCCCGGTGCGGACGAGGGAGAGTTCGCCGCGGTGATCTTTCATGATGCGTTGGGCGATGGTCAGGCCCAGCCCGGTGCCATCGGCTTTGCCGGAGAGGAATGATTCAAAGATCCGCGGCTGCAACTCCGCCGGGATGCCGCCGCCGGTGTCGCTGAAATCGAGGTGAGCGACCGCCGTTTCGATGGTGCACTCGATGGCGAGTTTCCCGCCGTGGGGCATCGCTTGGAGCGAATTGATGACGAGATTGAGAAACACCTGTTGGATCTGGCCCTTGTTGACCTCGATGGCCACGGGGCGGGTCGGCGGCACATAGCGGATTTGCACGCCAGCCTGCGTGAGCTTGGCGCGCAGCAAATGCAACGTGTCCTCGAGCACGGCCGCCAGCGGCCAGCGCGAATGCAGCACAGACGGCGCGCGACCAAACGAGAGGACGCGCGAGACGATGACTTCCAGTTGTTCGATTTTTTCCGTGATGACCTCCAGATCGCGGCGGCGCGGATCGCCTACGGCGAAATCGGCGCCGAGCGTGCCGTGGAGGAGTTTGATCACCGTCAGGGGATTTCTGATTTCGTGGGCAATCTCCGCCGCGAGCAGGCCGAGCGTCGTGAGCGTTTGGTTTTTCCGCAGCACTTCTTCGGATTGGAAAACGCGGGCATAGAGCCGGGAATTGTGCAGCGCCACGGCGGCAAAACTGCCGAGGGCGGCGAGCAGACGTTTTTGCGCGTCGGAAAAACGGTGCGGATGAGCCGTGTAGACCGCGAGGACGCCGGCGGGCGCGCTATCGACGAACAACGGCGTGGCGAGCGCGGAGCAAATCAGGGGATCGGTCGGCAGATCGAGCGCGCCGTGGGCTCCGGTGGTGTCGAGCAATTGAAACTCGACCACCCGATTCGTGCGGAGAGCCGTGGCGAGAAAGGAATGCTCGGCCTCGAACGGCTCGCGGCGCAAAGCGGTTTCGGAGAAGTTTTCCTCACTGCTCGAGGCCTGGAGCTCAAAGGTTTGTTGGGCGGGATCACAGGCGTGCAACGTGCAAAGCCGCGCCCCGAAAAGTTCGCGACCACTGCGCGTGAGCGTGGAAAGCAGATCGCCTTCCTCCAAGCGCGCCACGAGCGAGTGGCCGAGATTGACGAGCGTTTCCAACTGGGCGGATTCGCTCTGGTGGCGCTCGAGCTGCCAGATGCGGTGGAGCGTGCGGCTGGCTTCCTGCGCGAAGAGCTGCATGCGCGCCAGATCGCTGTCGTTGAACGCGTGCGCGCGATCCGCGTCGAGATTGATCACCCCGATCGTCTGGCCGCGCGCGATGAGAGGAGCCGCCATTTCGCAGCGCACACTGGTCCGCGCGGCGATGTAACGTTGGTCGAGCGAGACCTCGGGAATCAGCAAGGCCCGCCCGTGCAGCGTCACCCAGCCCGTGACGCCTTGACCAAGTTTCAGCGCGAAATCCCCCGTGTCGGGCGGCAAGCCCTGTTGCGTGACGATTTCGAGATAGCCCGTGTGCGGGTTGAGCAGGGAAAGGGAACCGCTGTCCGCCGGGAGCACCGACATGATTTCCGCCAGCACGGCGCGTTCCGCGCTGCGGGCATCCTCATCACTCGCCGTCAAGGCGGCGATACGGTAGAGGACGGCGAGATCGCGTGGGTCGGCAGGATTCATGCAGGCCGGAAGCTGAGCAGGTCCCGCGCGACTTGGGGAGTGAAAATTTCTGCGGAATAATTCGGCGAATTACAGATGCGGGATCATGCCGTGGGTGGGCGTCGGTTTTTCCGTTCGACAAGTCGTTTCGACAGGCTCAAGGCCCTGAGCACAATCGAATGGGCTCAGGACCCAGAGTCAGTCGAGGGGCACACCGACGCTCTGTCGCCTGAGCCCATCGGTGAAAGCGCGGATGATAGAGGATGGTACAATAGGCTGATCGGATCGTTCCGTGGTCGGTAGCGCGCTGGTCGCGCTATTCTGCTGGCCAGCAGAACGAGGCGAACTCGCAACCTACAGGTCAATCCCCGATCAAGCGCGAGGAACGGCAGTTGAATCCGCAACCTCAATCGACTGATCGTGACAGGTCGGCGCTCTTTGCGCTCACCGGCTGAGCAGGAGAAACCAAGCTGCGGCTTCTCCCCATGCTCTCCAGCGTCATGATTTTGCCCAATGAGAATAGCCTGCACCGACTGGGTGAGGATCAAGGTCAGGTCGTCGCAAGATCAGGCCTTGATCCGGGACCTACGCAGAAATAGCAGAACACATTGAACTCATGAAACACAAATCCTTCTTTGTTCGCCCTTCCGACTTATGAATATCATGCCCCGTCTATTTGTTTTTATGTCGGACTCCTGAGCTTAATCGTTGCACTCACTTCATGTAATACAACCGACGGGATGGTTGATTCGCTTCCTCCTGATTCCGTGTTCCTCGCCAACTGTGAAGAGGCAACCTTTTCCGAGATTCTCCAGCGTCAACAGCGTATCGTCCTGCAAATCGAATTAGCGACCGCAACATCAGATGAAGCGCGAAGCACTGCGTGGTTATTTGATACCCACGGGAGGACATCGCGTCCAATTCCGAGTTCTGTTGCCGTCCGCGGGATTGACCGACAGTCGCGCTCGCGAGGCCCGGGGGTTCTTTGACGTCTTACTTGTCGCAGGACATAGCTATCGTGTTGCTGGGAACTACAACGACAAGCCGCATACTTTTCATCTTCTCGATATGACAACAAACTCCCCTGTCTCGCCTGCGCTAGACTTGGGTTTTTTTTAGTCCCGTGCAACTTGATCTTCAGTTCATCCCTATATTCATTCCGATGAAAACCTGACCTATGAAACTTTTACTCATGGCTCTTGCTTTGTCTTTCGCTACAGCTGCATTCGCCAGCTCTGGTACCGTCCCCGACAACCGCACCCAATCTACACTCTGTCAGAAATCGATCGTCCACCCAAACTCATGGTTCTAGCCAGACTCGCTTATCCTGCTGACCTGAAGTTGCAGGGCATCGCTGGTGAAGTGAACATCGAATGTGTCGTTGATCTTGACGGTTCTGTGCGCGATCCGACGATGAAATCCTCGACGCGAAAAGAATTCGAGCTCCCCGCACTGCAGGCCGTTTCTAAATGGAAATATATTCCCGGTCGAAAAAACAAGGAGAAGGTGAATGTTCGACTTGAGGTGACGATAAAATTTGATCCGAAGAAATGACTTTGTGTCATGGGTAATCTTCGGGGAATTCTAATAGAGCTTGATGCCTATTGAAAAACGCCTGACTTAGCGCGTTGGCGACGTCTGCGATGATTCAAGCGGGACGTCGGTTGTGGAGTGAAAACGAGCGTTGTGGCTCGCTTGCCCAGCTCAGGCGAGGGCCGGTGACTGAGCGAGAGTCGTGGTCAGGGCCGACTTGAGCTGAGTGAGGCGCGTGCTGTCCAACGGGATTTTCTCGTCGGCATCGAGGTAGAAGCTGTCGATGGCGATGCCGCGCTGGGTATGCACTCGGGCTCCAGACAAACTGTAGCCGAGCTCGGCGAAGACGTGGCCGACGCGGTAGAGCAGGCCGAAGCGATCAGGGGCGTGGATCTCGACGATGGCGCGGGGCGAAGTGATTTCCAGATACACTTCCACGCTGGGCGAGGTGGCGCCGCTGGTGGGATTGGCGAATTTTTTGATCTGCGAGGCGATGTCGGCGCCCAGATCCTTGGTGCCCATCAAGGCGGCTTCGACGGTGCGGGAGAAGAGTTCGCGGGCGTGGCCATCGCGCACCGGGCCGTTGCCGGGCTCGCTGACTTCAAAGGTGTCGATGGCGATGTGGTCGCTGCGGGTTGTAATCTTGGCCGAAATAATGTTTAGGCCGGCCATGCTGAAAGCTCCGGCGAGTTTGTGAAACAGGCCGGCGCGATCCCAGGTGACGATGTGCGCCGTGCTCAAGCCGCGGATCGGATCATTCTGCCATTCGATGATTGGGCGGAGTGAACCGAGGGAATCGGCGGCGGAAATGGAGTGGAGGAGCTGGTTCACCATCCCGATGTGGAGGGTGAGTTCGTGGTCGTCGGTCTGGACAAAATAGCGCTCCGGCAGCAGGTTGAAGTGCGCGTTGATTTCCTCGGTGTGGATACCGGAAACGGATTCGGAGATGCGCTGCTGTCGGCTCATGATTTAGGTGGGAGGGATAGTTGGATTATGCCGGAAGCATGCCAGTATGCTTTGAATTTTGCAAATGAGGACTACCCTTCAGCGGCAACGAAGCGACAGGATTTTTTTAGGGATGGATAGGGGTGTAGATTCAGACGTTTGGTCCCAGAGGAATGGGGTGATCTCAACTCGATCAATAACCGGAAAAAAGACATTTAACGCGAAGGGCGCGTCCGTTCGACTTTGCTCAGGACGGCCTGATCCTGCGAAGGGCGCGGAGGACGCGGAGCTTGGGGAGATGGGGGAAGTGGCACTGGTCTCAAGACCCGTGGGTATGGTTTTGGATTGTGCGTGTAGCCTCGTTTGAGGGCGCAGCCCGAAAACGGGGCCGCCAGACACCGCGCTTTCGCCTGCGGCTCAAACGCGGCTACACTCCGGCACCCAGCGCGCCCGGCTTGTCCGTCGTAGCCTTGGCGAAGTCGGAAGGTCGCGCTCCATCTCGTTATAATTCATCCGGTTTGTGCCATGGCAGGCTCAGCTCGTTTCCTCGTCCCGAGTCACTCTGCGGGCTGGGATCAGGTTCTCTGAGTCGCAGCTCAGAGCGTCAGCTTTTTCGGGCTGTGAGCGACGCGATCAAGTGTTGCCACGTTTCGGCTTCGCCGGGATGGCCGTAGCGTTCGAGCGCTGCGAAAATTTCCGTCGGGGTTGGCTCTAGCACGGCGTGCTTGGGGTCGCCGGAAAATTCGGGGCGTATGACGCGGGTGATCTGCCAACAGGCCCAGGCGCGCCACCGGCGTTGTTCGCGGCGGGGTTCATTCATGCGATCCGCGAGGTGTTGGAAATGGACGCGGGGATTGCCAATGAAAATATCGGCGGGGGCGTGGTGGAGAAACCAGCCCATCGCGGCGTAAGGCAGGGGCCAGCGGTGCAGCTCGGGTTCGTCGCCGCGCAAATCGGCGCCAAGACCGCGATTGAGTTTCAACATGGCGCGGGCGACGAGGCCGCGTTGCCAGAGATACTGGCCGTAGGTGAGCGCTGTCAGATAAAAAGCTCCGTCGCGCGCGTCGCTGTGGGCCGTGAGTGCGCTGGCATCCATCTCCGCGGGGGCGGACGGTAGATGAGGGCAGGGCGGGAGTAGCATGTGGGCAGCGTCGAGCGGAGTTGAAGGTGGCTCAAGATTAACTTGGCGACCACGCGGTTCTCCTCGCATAACAGAGGCCTGCAAACCGAAACCACAGCGACGATCAATGAAGTCACCGGCTGGCGGCGCGTGGCGCTGTGGCTGCTCGCGACGTTGTTGCGGACATGGGTGCGGACGCTGCGCTTCGAGGCTGATCCGGAAACGTTGCGCCGGTTGACCAAGTCGGATGAGCCGGTCGCGGTCGTGGCGTGGCACAACCGTCTGTTTCTTTCGCCGGAATTTTTCCGCCGTTACCGTCAGCAACGCCGGATCTACGGTCTGGTGAGCGCGAGCAAGGACGGGGCGTGGCTGGCTGCACTTTATCGGATGATCGGACTGCACCCCGTGCGCGGATCGAGCAGTAATTTAGGCCGCGAAGCGGGGCGTATTCTGATCGAGAAAATGCGCGAAGGTCACGATATCGGCATCACGCCCGACGGTCCGCGCGGACCGCTTTACGTCGTGGAGCCCGGTGTACTCGTCGTGACGCGGCGGATCAATGCGCCGATGGTTTTGATGGGGGCAGAATTTGGCCGCGCGTTTCGACTCCGTAGCTGGGACCGGTTTTATATTCCGTGGCCGTTCACGCGCATTAAAATGCGGTGCATCATCCTGCCGCCGAAGAATGAGGCGGGCGAAAAAATCAGCGCCGAGGAAGTGCGGGCGGCGCTGCGGTCGATCAATCCCGATCCGTCGGAAAAAGCAGGCCGGATACATTGTGCTCGATCATGATATGGATGCACGCTGCGGGCTGATATGCCTGCGGCGAATGGGATTTTCTGTAGGTTGCGAGCTTGCCTCGTTCTGCTGGCCAGCAGAATAGCGTGAGGAGCGCGCTACCCACTACGGAATGATCCGGTCAGACGAATGCGCGAGAATCAGCCGGTTATCAGAACGTCGGGGTGATGGTCACGCTCTGGCCGGGTTCGACCACGTAGTCCTTGCCGGTGCTCCATGTCAGGTCGTTCACGAGGACTTTGAAAACCACCGGAGCGGTCGCGCCTGCGAGGTTGGTGGACCAAAGCAAATTGCTGCTGCAATCCATCGCCTGACCTTTGTCCCAGCTCAAGCCGGGGCCTTCGCCGCGCAGGTAGAGGTGATTGCCAAAGCCGAGGTCGACTTTGGCGGAAATGATGGTGGCGACCGCAGCAGTCGTACCGGCGGGCTTTTTTTTCACCGGGGCACTCTTCTTGACCGGAGCCTTGATTGACTTAGTCACCGGAGCGAGGGCGGTTTTGATCGCAGAAGCGACCGTCGTCTTGGTCGTTGGAACGACGGTTGTCTTGCTGGCTGGTGTGGTCTTAGTGGTCTTTTTCATGGCTGATAGGGAGGTAAATTGAGTTCCGGAAGGTTTGTTTCTTCGGTGTACTCAGTGGGTGCAACAGCAAATTAGGGGCCAAGTTTACGGACAGGTTAAATCATTAGCCGATATCGACGCTCTGGCAAAAATTTTGTTTTACTCTGAGAGGCGTGTTCCTCAATAACTCCTCTTCCTGTTGGGGGGCAGTAGCTCAGTTGATAGAGCGCGTCGTTCGCAATGACGAGGTCGTCGGTTTGATCCCGATCTGCTCCACCATCCTTCGCTCATCGCTATGCGATGAACTTCGGATGGCACGGCCAGCCAGAATGAGGGCGGAATGAGTTTAAAAACCCACGATGCACTTGGCGAAGGCTGCCGCGCCGTAGTCCGCAGGACGTAGGCGGGCGCATGACGGGAGAATCGTTTGCCGCATCTTCCTTCGCCCAAACTCAATTCCGGATTGGCTGAGATTAAAGTAAACCTGTTAACGGTAGCGGCGCATGCCCCGAGCGCCATTTTCGCGCGCAGCGCACACTTCTCTTGGCCGTTGAGGGCAACGGCCTCTACCTGAACCGCTTTTCGGAATAGTTGAGAACAACCCTATTCGGTATTCCCGGAATTCGGATTAAAGCGCCGGCAGACGTTTTATTTAGGCAGCGGTTAACGCGCCCACCTTCGCTTCATCGCCGCGCGCCCCAGAAAAATGCTGCAATTTCAGCAATGACTGGCCAAAAAACATTCGGTTGCCACGTCCTCGTAGCTCAACTGGATAGAGCACCTGCCTTCTAAGCAGGTGGTTGTGAGTTCGATTCTCGCCGGGGACGCCAGCCTTCGCTCGCCTCCCGGTGGTCGGCGAGCTTCGCATGGCAGGCCATCCAGCCGTTGAATACTAATGTTCCATCCGCCAGCGAGCGAAGGATGCCCTTCGTCGCCATCTGAAGTATGGCGTAGCAGGGCGAATCAAATCGCCGCGAGCTATATTCACCTCTGCGCAAAAACCGTGAGGCATTTCCTAAATGGTCGGGCCGGTGAGATTCGAACTCACGACCTCTTGCACCCCATGCAAGCGCGCTACCAGACTACGCTACGGCCCGAGACCTTAGGAGCGTTAAAAGAGCCTCAGCATTTAAGCTGATGCAAGCCCTTTCCTGCATGATTTTCTGCCGCTGGGATGCCTAGCGGAGGTGGCGCGCTGGCCGCGCCATTCTGCTGTCCAGCAGAACGAGACAAGCTCGCAACCTACGGGGCATCGGAGCCAAATATCCTCGAGTAATAAGGCACCTGTTGTTTTCGCTTCCCAATGGTATTATTACCGCGACGGGACGGGAAGATTTACTCAAGCTCCGTTCAATCATGATGCCGTTTAAGTTAATGATCCGTCGCGAGACTGTCTGGCCTTTCCTGCTGGCTGGGACGATCACGTGGTGTTCCGGGTTTCCGGCCACCTTGCCATCCTTTGATTTGTTTCAGATCGACAAGCTCGGGCATTTCGGGGCGTACGGGGCGCTGGCCACCACAATGGTTCGCCTCGGTGCGGTTCGCCGCTGGCCACTGCTTGGCGGGTGGTGGGCGCTTGTGCTGGCCTCAGCTTATGGCTTGGGCGACGAATTTCGGCAGAGTCTGACTCACGGAATCCGCCAATACGATTTGGCTGACTGGTTGGCCGACACCCTGGGCGCGATCACGGCCGTCGTGCTGTATCTGAAATGGACCGGCTACCGTCAGTTGATGGAAATGCCCTTGCGGCGTAAGAAACCGCCGGTTGAAATTTCGGTCGACTTTCCGTCTCCTCCTGCCGATGTCACCCGCTGAAGCTCAAAAACGTATCGAGGAATTGCGCGCCATCGTCGCGTATCACGCCGAGCTGTATTACCGTCAGACTAAGCCGGAAATTTCGGATCGCGAGTACGACCAACTGGAGCGCGACCTCGCCGATCTGGAGAAAGCATTTCCGCAGTTTGCGGTAGCGAAAGCGTCACCGACCACCCAAGTCGGCGATGATCGATTGGATGGCTTCGTCACCTATCGGCATCGCCAGCCCATGCAGAGCCTCGACAACACTTACTCGGAGGAAGAACTACGCGCGTTTCACCAACGGCTCGTGAAGCTTTTTGGCCGCGAGGATCTGGCTTACGTCGTCGAGCCTAAGATCGACGGCTTGGCCGTGAGCGTGACCTACGAAAAAGGAAAACTCGTGCGCGCCGTCACGCGCGGCAACGGTGTCGAAGGCGACGACATCACGGCGAACGCGCGGACGATCTACTCGCTGCCCGGCGAATTGAAAGCGGGGCCGAACACGCCGGTGCCGGAGGTGATTGAGATTCGCGGCGAGATTTTCATGACGTTGGCGGAGTTTCAGCGCATCAACCAAGCGCGCGAGGAGGCGGGTGAAGCACTCTATGCGAATCCGCGCAATCTCGCGGCGGGCACGATCAAGCAGCTCGATCCGAAGGAAGTTGCGCAGCGCAAAATGGAAATCGTGCTTTACGGCGTGGGGATCAGTGAACCTCGCGTCGCGGAAGCACAGAAACAGTGTCACGAATTGGTGAAGCATTGGGGCCTGCCCTCCGTGGAGCGTTATTGGCAGGCGCAGGGCATCGATGCCGTCTGGGCGGCGGTGCGCGAGCTGGACCAATTGCGCCACTCCTTCGCCTACGGCACCGATGGCGCGGTGGTGAAGCTCGATGATTTTCGCCTGCAACGCGAGGCAGGCAGCACGGCGAAAGCGCCGCGTTGGGCCATCGCCTATAAGTTCGAGCCCGAGCGGGCCGAGACGCGCATCAACTCCATCACGGTACAGGTCGGTCGCACCGGCGTGCTCACGCCCGTGGCGGAACTGGAACCGGTGTTGCTTGCGGGATCCACGGTGGCGCGCGCGACGTTGCACAACAAGGATGAGATCGCGCGCAAAGATATCCGTCCGGGCGATTACGTACTGGTCGAGAAAGCGGGCGAAGTCATCCCGGCCGTCATCGAGGTGAATCTCCAGCGCCGCACGCCGGAGTGCCAACCGTACGAATTCCCGGCGCAGTGTCCGGTGTGCCGCACGGCAGTCGTCCAACTCGAAGGCGAGGTCGCGATGCGTTGTCCGAATCTGAGCTGCCCCGCGCAGGTGCGCCGTCGGTTGACCCATTTTGTTTCCAAGGCGGCGCTCGATATCGATGGTCTCGGTCTGGCGATGATCGACGATTTGGTGGAGCGCGGCTGGGTGAAAGAGCTGCCCGATCTCTTCAAACTGCGGCGGGAAGATTTGCTGACGATGGGCAAGAGCGTGGGCAAATCGACTGACAATCTTCTCGTCGCCATCGAGAAAGCTAAAGCCTGCGAACTCTGGCGGCTGATCCACGGTCTCGGCATTCCGCATGTAGGCGTGTCGGCGTCGAAGGATCTGGCGGCGCATTTTCAATCGATTGAAAAACTGGCGGCGGCCCAGTTGGAAAACTTTATCGCCAACAAGGCGAGTGTCATCTCCGGCATCGGTGAAACGATGGCGCGGGCGATTGTGGGATTCTTCAGTGTCGCAAATAATCAGGTGCTGATAGCCGAGCTGCTCCGCATCGGCGTGCAGCCGCAGGTGCCGACGAAACCGGTGGGAGCCAGTACGGTCTTCGTGGGGAAAACCTTCGTGCTGACCGGTACGTTACCCACGATGTCGCGCGATGAGGCCGGAGCGAAGATCGAGGCAGCGGGCGGCAAGGTTTCCGGCAGCGTGAGCAAGAAGACGAGCTATGTGCTCGCCGGAGCGGAAGCGGGTTCAAAACTCGACAAGGCCAAGGAGCTCGGCGTACCCGTGATCGACGAAGCGGAGCTGGTGCGAATGTTGAATTGAAATTTGTAGGAGCCTGCAACGATCGCCGCACGCTGAGTTGGCGATGTCTTGATCAATTGCCCCGGAGCTTGCTCCGGGGGCTTTACTTCCCTGGCTTCACGCCGCTGGCGAGGAGCGTCTCGAAATGGGGCTCGTTCTCCTCGTGGGAGACGACGGATGCTTCGACTTTTTGAAAGCCGGATTTTTTTAGAAAACCGTGGATCGTGCTTTCTTTGAAGCCGAGCCAGAGATCGCCATACAGTTCGTGGGCTTGTTCAAAGGTGTGCTCTTTGAGATCGAGCACGAGGAGCTGGCCGCCTGGTTTTAAGATGCGGAACGCTTCATTGACGGCGTTCTGCGGATGACTCGCGTGATGCAAAGCCTGTGAGAGAATCGCGAGATCCACGGATTTGTCGGGGAGCGGCACCTGTTCGATATCGCCCAGTTTGTAAGTGAGATTGGCGAGGCCGTTCTTGTTCGCCAGCTCGGTACCGACTTCGATCATCTTCGGAGAATTATCAATGCACCAGACGCGTTCCGCGCGGTGGGCGATGAGTTGGGAGATGAGACCTTCGCCGGCGCCAAGATCAGCCACCGTGATCGCCGGAACGAGCCGGAGCGCCAGATGCCCGATGGCCTCCCAGGTGCGCCCGGGGCAGTAACCTTTGCCGAGCCGCCCGGCGATGAGGTTGAAATATTGCTCGGAGACGCGACGGCGCTTGAGCAAGATGCGTTCCAGGCTGTCGCGGTCTTCGAGGGACTCGGGTAAATCAGCGACGGCCTCGCAGGCGGCGCGGAGCAACGCGAGCTGTTTGGCGGCGAGGCTGGGGAGAAGTGAGTAGAAAGCTTTTTTGCCGTCACGACGATCGGTGACGAAACCGGCCTGACGAAGCAGCGCAAGCTGCGAGGAAATACGTGACTGACCCATGCCGAGAATTTCCTGAAGTTCGGCCACGGAGAGCTCTTCTTTCGAGAGCAAGGCGAGCAAACGCAGTCGCGTGGAATCGGAGAGTACTTTGAGATTATCCCAGGAGTTGGTCATCGGGCTTTAAAGCTATGGAGAAAATCGGGGAGGTTTACAAGAGCTTCGCTTGGATCGCCTGCCAGAGGGAGCACAGACCGAGAAGGAGAAGGCTGCCGGCGGTGAGAAGATGAATGACGCGCATACGAGCATCATTCAGGTGGCCTCGCAACCGGTCGGCCAGCAGACATAAGATTAACCACCAAGCGGATGAACCGAGAAAAACCCCGAAGACTAGCTGCAATGCGGTCGAACTACCGCCGAGGGATTGGCCAATACCCAGTCCGGCGAACACGGCGAAAAATAATAAAACCGTGGCCGGATTGGCGAGCGTGAGCAACAAGGTGGAAGTAAAGGCCGTCGCGTAGTTGGTTTTAATGACCGGACTTGGAGTGGTCATATGGGTGTTTTTGGCAAGAAGGCTCCGGCTGCCCAACCAGAGTAGAAACAGACCGCCCTCGAGTTGCAGCCAAAACTGGATGCTGAGGAGAAGCGAGGAGATGGCGGTCAATCCGAGCGCTGCGACCAAACCATAAAGAGTGTCGGCACAGGCGACACCGAGCCCGGAGATGAAACCATTTCGCCATCCGTAGTTCAGCGTTCAAAGCAGGCCGATGGGGCCGATCGGAGCGGCAACGGAGAAACCAAGAATGAGGCCTTTGAGAAACATGAACTTGGTTAGGGGCAAAAAAACAGCGGACCGTTTGGTCCGCTGAGAGTGATTGGTTGTTTGGAAGCTTTAGCCTTTCTTGGCGTCGGCGTAGCGAACGATGCCGGCGAGCTGATACTCGTGCTGGGTGCCGGCGATTTTGAGTTTCACGTGTTCGCCGAGCTTTTTGGCCATGAGCGCCTGACCGAGCGGGGTCTTGTAGGCGATGATGTGATTATCTGGATCGCTGTCCCATGCACCGAGGACGGAGTAGCGGACGGCTTTGCCGTTCGAAACATCGCGGAGATCGACGATGGTGCCGACCGAAACCTGATCGGTGGTGGCTTCGAGGAAATCGGTGATACGGGCCCGGGCGAGATCGCGCTCGAGCTGGGCTTTGTGGCCCATGAGAACGGCTTGATCCTGTTTGGCCATCTTGTACTCCGAGTTTTCCTTGAGATCGCCGTGTTCACGGGCAGTGGCGATGGCCTTGGAATTATCGGGGATGCGCTTGGAAATGATTTCTTCGTATTCGATGCGGCGGCGTTCGTAGCTGCTGCGGGAGACGAGGAGCTGGTCATCCTTGGTCTCGGATTCGCCGGCGACGAGTGTCTGGAGCGAGGGGAAAAGTTTGATGAACCGGGCGAGGAGCGATTTCTTGGTGAGTTCCTCGAAGCCTTGGTTGAGCAGCAAGGTGTTCGCGAGATCGCGGGCGGTCTCGGTGTCGGCGGAGGAGAGCAGATCCGAAATAAGGTCGGTGTCGTCGCTCAAAATTTCGCCGAGTGGGATACGGCGGGTGCCGGCGGATTGCAGCGCTTCGTAATCGATCGCGAAGAAGATGGAGCTGAGCAGGCGCGGTGTGACGAGATTGTTGAGCAGCTTGGCGAACTTCTTCGAATGACGGTTCTTGATGATCCAAAGCAGGACGGGCGCGCGCAGATTTTGCTCGGTCTTCCAGCGATCAAGGGTCAGGGCGAGTTCGTCGCTCTGGCCATTTTCGATGAGGAAATTGATGCACTCGGTGGTGAATTTGCCCTGCGAAGTCTTGAGGAGGGCGAACACGATGTCGCGCCACTCGAGCGGATGGGTTTCCTTCACGAGATCGAGGAAACGGGATTGGAAATGGACGGGAATTTTTTCGGCGATGGCGGTGAGGCCGCGCACTTCCTTGATCAACTCGGACTGCGGCGGATTCAGCACGGCGGCGTGGCCGAGGATTTTGGCGAGTTCGTCGCGGACGAAGGCACCGTAGAGACGCTCGGAGGCTTCGAGCTGGTTGCTGTCGCGGACGGCTTCGGTGAGTCCGGTCAACACGGTATGAAGACCAGCTTTGGACTCTTCTTTGATGGAAGCGGCGAGCAAATCTTCGGCGAGAGTGATCCGGCGGCGAGCGGAACGAGTGGCGCCGAAGGCCTCGAGAATTTCGTCTTCGGCGGAAACGGGTTCGGCGCGCAGGACGTAGAGCTCGGTCTTTTTTGCCGGGACGCTGATCCGCGGATCTTTGATCAGCTGCTTTTTCACGCCGGAGAACCAGCGTTTAAATTTTTCTTCGCCGACGACTTGGGCGAGGGTAAACTCCAGCTCGATGGCGCTGGCGGCTTTGTTGGCGTAGCCGGCGAGGGCCTCGACGACGAGCTGCACGGGCTCATCTTCAATGAGTTGTTTGATCTTGGCGGCCTCGTTTTCCTTGCGCACGAGGATGTGTTTCTCGGGGAGCACTTCCATTGAACCGACGCAGAAAGCGGGGTCCATGGCGTGGGCTTTCTTGCCCTTGAAATTGATCAGTAGCTTGTGATCGGATTCGCCGTGTTCTTTAATTTGGCCGAAACCCCAGCTGCGGTGCACGACATAAGCACCAGGCTTCATAGCCTCGAGCTTGTGTTTAGACGCCTTGAGAGCGGGGTTCTTGGCGAGGATAGCGGTAATGGCTTCGGAATTCATGATTGCGTAGCGAGTCAGTGAACCGATGACTAGAGGGCATAATGAAGCAGGATGTCAAACAGGGTTTCCAAAACACCACTAATCGCTCTTTGCCGCATGCCACCGATGGCTGGGGTACGGCCGTGATTCTCATTGAGCGTTGGCTGGCTACGCAGGAGAGAGTTGATACGCTCTTAGAACAACTTACGCCCGGTTTGCCAGCGCAGGAACGCGCCCGGGCCCAGCATCTTTTTTATGGCGTCGTGCGCTGGGCTGGACGGATCGACGGAGCCTTGGCGGGGCTCATGGCTGTACCGCCGCGGACTAAAGTGCGGGCAATTTTGATGATCGCCGGCTTCGAATTGCATGAACAACGCCTCGCCAGCGACAAAATCGGAGCCGTGGCCAAAATTATTCACCACGCCGTGGAGAAGTCCAAAAATCTCGCGAGCCCCAAGGAATCCGGCTTGGTCAACGCCGTGGCGCGGAAAATGGCGCTGCGCCTCGACGAGCCGGCAAAAACGTTGGGCGAGGAATTTGCCCACCCCGAGTGGTTGACATCGCGTTGGGTGAAACAATTCGGCCCCGCCGTGGCGCGCCAACTCCTAGAGTGGAACCAGCAACCTGCGCCGGTGTACGCGCGCTGGCGGACAGCGGATCCGGTTCCGGAGTTTCTCGCTCCGACCAAATGGGAGAAATTTTTCGAGGTGAAGGCCGGGCATTGGGAAGAAATTCGCAAGCTCGCGAATGATGGCGTGATCTACCTGCAAGATCCCTCGACGCGGCTCTGTGTGGACTTGCTCGCGCCTCAACCAGGCGAAACCATTCTCGATGCCTGCGCCGCGCCCGGTGGCAAAAGCCTTATGATCGCCGATGCGATGCAGAGCGGAAAACTCGTCGCCCTCGACGAGGAAGGGCCGCGCCTCATGCGGCTGCGGGAAAATCTGGCGCGCGCTCCGAAGACGGTCGACGTGTCGCTTATGCCCGCCGATCTGGAGAAAGTCGGCACGGTATTCTTCCGCGATTTCAGTCTGCCTGAATCCTACGATGCCGTGTTGCTCGACGCACCGTGCAGTAACACCGGCGTGATGCGCCACCGCATCGACGTGAAACAACGCCTGCAAGAGGGAGATTTTGCGCAGCATGCCAATCAGCAGCTCGCTTTGCTCCACGCCGCCGCACGCATGGTGAAGTCGGGTGGACGGTTGGTGTACAGTACGTGCAGTCTCGACGCGCAGGAAAACGAAGGGGTGATGCGCGCGTTTTTCGATAGCCGGGCCGGCGGGGTTTTCAAACGCGAGAAACATATCTTGGCGTATCCGTGGAGCGAAGGTCACGATGCGGCCGCGGCATTTCTGCTGCGGAAGAATTGAGGGTTTCTGGAGAAGCCACAGGCCTCCGGGCCTGTGGGCTTGAAGGAGTGGCACGGATCTCCGATCCGTGGGTTTGACGAATCACGGGTCGGGAGACCCGTGCCACAACTCGGCAGGCAGGGACGCCTGCCGCTACTCCCGGCCTTACGGCACCAGATCGAACACCGCGATTTCGTGGTCCTGTTCCTTGGCGGCGTTGAGGAAGGTGTAGGTTACTTTAGGCGCATTCTTGAGCAGCTTGCTGTAGCGTTCGTAATCCCACGCGCTCACCGGTTCGCCGTTGATGCGGATGCAGAGATCGCCAGTACGGAGAGGTAGCGCAATGACTGGCGTGTCGGGAATGAGGCTCAGCACTTTCCAGTATGATGATAGTCGCTGGAAAGAAATACCCGTGCTCCGCCGCGCAGGCGTTTGCACCGGTCCTTCCGTGTCGCGGACAAGCGTCACAAGACGGCGTCGTTGATCAAAGGTGAGTTTGAAGTGACGGAGTAAATCGCCGCCGAGCGAGGAAAGTTGATCGGTCAGATCGATCACCGGCTCTTGGATGACATGGGAACCGAGCGAAATATTCTGGGCGAGCCGACCGACGAGTTGCGGACGGTCGCCGCCGAGAGTGGCTGCGAGGTTGCCGCGGCGCGGGCCCTGGGAAAATTTCGGATGCAGTCCCGAGGGATTCAGGGAAAGACCGCCATCGCTGCCGGAATCGATCAACACCACGAAGGACTCGCTGCCCATTTGCACCGTGATGAGCGGCGTGGTTTTGCTGTTGTCGTAGTTGATCGTGGCGGTGCGGGGCGCGGGTTTGGTCGTGGCGGGACTGAGAAAGGGCTGTGCCGCCAACTCCAGTCGCGCTCCGGGATAATCCATCGTGCACAAGGTGTCGCGGAAAAGGGTGAACCCGAGCACGCCGTCGATGGGCAGCCCGACGTGGATGGAAAGTTCGGTGAGATCGTATTCCCGGGCCGGTACGCGGGCGAAGTGGACATCACCGAGGGAAATTTGCTTGAGCGTGATGGCCGGCAGTTCCACGACGCGGCCATTGGCTCCCTGAACGAGCATGGTGCGGGCTTGGCCTTTTTTTTCTTTCTGGCGCAGGGCGGAGGCGAGGGCGGGCGTAACGAGCGTCGTGGTAGAGCCCGTATCGATCATAAACCGGTACGTCTTCCCGTCGGCTTGTTTCGCCTCAACGAGGAAAAAATTAGAAATCACCCGGGCGGGCAGCACGGTGACGCGCGGACCTTGCGTGGTCACGGCGGGTCCGGGGCGCCGACTGAAACTGGAGCATCCCGTGAGAAACAATCCTGTAATCGCCAGCAATAATCCGCCCAACGCCAGTGACCGGCGGCGAGCCGTGGCAGGGCGGATCAAGCGGTGGGCGGCCAAAATCATTTCTGCGGTTGCGGGAGGCGAATGGCTAAAACGAGCGGCACGAAGAGGACGGCGGCCGCCACGCAGAAAGTAACCGTGCCGCCGGTGCGGAAGAAAAGCACGCCGGCCACGATGGGGCTGCAGGCTCGGGCCAGAAAACCAAGTGACCGATAAATTCCCGTGACCTTGCCCTGTTCCTCGGGCTTCGCATAGAGCGAAATCAGTGAGGAGAGGCCGACATTGGCGAAGCCCGAACCGATGGCGCAGAATGCGAGCACGATGTACATGAGCGGGACTGATCGGGCGACGCCGATGGTCAGACCCAATCCGGCCATGCTCAGCGCGATGAGTGAAATGCCAAGGAGGGTGCCGCGACGTTCGCCCATGGCCGGCATGGCGCGGCGGACCAGGAAACCTTGCGTGAAGATGGAGACCAGACCGGTAACCACAAAAATCATCGTGAGTTGCTGCGGTCCGAAGTGCAGCGCGTCAGCCGTGAAAAAACTGATGGTGGTTTCAAAAAAGCTGAAACCGAAAGTGACGAGAAAACCCACGAGATTGGCGCGGCGAATCGTGCGATCAGGCAGGGTGAGCAACGCGCGCAGCGGATTGCGCTCGCGCAGCGTGGTGCCGGTCCCGCGTTTATCCTCCGGCAGCGTTTCCTTGAAGCGCGCGGCGATCCAGCCGAGATTCACCACACAAAGTCCGAAGCCGATCAGCGCCGTTAAACTGAACGGATGAAAGCCGAAGGCGGCCAGTCCTGGATGGGCTTCGAGCAGATTCAGGTGCGCCGTGAGTCCGCCGATTGCGGGACCGGTGAGGAATCCTACCCCGAACGCTGCGCCAACAACGCCCATGCCTTTGGCGCGATTTTCGCGCGACGTGACATCGGAGACCGCCGCAATGGCCACCGCGAGATTACCGCCCATGATTCCGCTCACAATCCGGCTGATCAGGAAGACCGTGAAGGAACCGCTGAGCGCCAGTACGAGGAAGCTGAAGGCGTTGCCCGCAATCGTCATTAACAACACCGGTCGCCGGCCGACCTGATCGGAACGCGCGCCCCAGATTGGAGAAAAAATAAATTGGGTGAACGAATAAACCGAGCCCAACGCGCCGGCAAAAAGCGCACCGGTGGCGAGCGCGGGTGCTCCTGTGGCCTGGGCCATGGCTTGCAATTGGAGAAAGATCGCGTGGAAGAGGCTACCTTTCGCTTCGTGCTCGATGTAGTAGCTGAGCAGGGCCGGCCCGAGAGGAAAAAAAAGCGAGAAGCCGATGAGATCGATGTAGAGCGTCAGGAAGATGACGCCGAGGGAAAGGGGCTTGGCGGCAGCCGGAAATTTAACAGGTGTTTGAATGGAGGTGGTCACGAAAGTCGGCTAACTTGGAGGAAACCTCCGCCCACGCAAAGCTTGATTTGGGGGGATTTTTTTGGCGGGACCGGGGACAATTGAGTCGACGCGTGGGAGCCAAGCGACCACGCGGTGGGTGCTTCGATATCGCGGCCGCGCTTTCGCAATTGGCTCAAGCGCTATCAAAACAGAGCCGCGGATTAGCGACAAGCCTCCGGGCCGGTGGGAACAATCTGTGGTCCGAGTAGTCCCGTAGGTTGCGAGCTTGCCTCGCAACGGAGCGCGACCAGCGCACGACCTGCCGCGTAGTGCGACCTGCGCACTACCTAACGCGTTGCGCAACTCCGATGACTGGCAGGGTCGCCGGTTTCTATGCACGGACGGTTGGAGAGATATTCGTTCTTTCAACACACCACGGCGATCTGCTCGGTGGCGCGTTTTTGGGCGGACTCCATGAAATATTTCTGCGCGGCGAAGGGCTGCTCCCCTTCTTTGCGGACGGGTGGGGCGTAAATTCCATCGGACTGCAGGACGCGCGCATCGACGTTATCCCGGAGTTCGGTGGGGAGCAAATCGTCCGTAATGCGTTTCTTGATTTCCAAATCGTAGATGGGGAAGAGCGCTTCGACGCGGCGAAAAAAATTGCGCGTCATCCAGTCGGCGCTGCCGCAATACACGAGAGGTGCCCCACCGTTCTCGAAGTAGTAAACGCGCGAGTGTTCGAGGTAGCGGCCGATGATGTTGCGGATGCGGATGTTTTCGCTGAGGCCTTTGACGCCGGGCACGAGGCAGCAGGTGGAACGGACGACGAGGTCGATCTGGACACCGGCTTGGGAGGCGGCGTAGAGGTTGTCCATCGTCACTTTGTCCACGAGCTTGTTCATCTTGGCGATGATGCGGGCGGGTTTGCCGGCGGCGGCGTTGACGGCCTCGTTGGCGATGAATTCCTGAATGCGTGAGTGGAGATTAAACGGCGCGACGAGCAGGTGTTTGAATTCGGGCGAACGGCCAAAACCCGTCAGCGAATTAAAGAGCTGCGCCACCTCGGCCGTAATATCCAAATTACAAGTGAAGAGACTCAGGTCGGTGTAGAGTCGCGCCGTCTTGGGGTTGTAGTTCCCGGTGCCGAGATGGACGTAGCGGCGGAGGCCGGAGTCTTCGTGCCGGACCACCATGCTGCATTTGCAATGGGTTTTATGGCCCACGAGGCCGAACACCACGTGTACGCCGGCTTCCTCGAGCTCTTTCGCCCACTTGATATTATTGGCCTCATCGAAACGGGCCTTCAACTCCACGAGAGCGGTGACTTGCTTGCCGTTGCGTGCTGCCTCGATGAGCGCGCCGATGATCGGGGAGTCGCCGCTCGTCCGGTAAAGGGTTTGTTTGATCGCGAGCACGTCGGGATCGCTCGCGGCTTGTTGCACAAAATCCACCACGGGAGTGAAGGCCTCGTAGGGGTGATGCAGGAAAATATCCCGCTCCCGCATGGTGGCAAAAATATCGTCAGCCGCACGGATGCGGGGCATTTCCACCGGGGTGAAGGGCGGGTATTTCAGATCGGGCCGGTCGACCAGATCGCCCAGACTCATCATCCGCACGAGATTCAGCGGTCCTTCGAGCTGGAAAACATAGTCGGGTGAGAGGGCGAGATTTTCGCAGAGCAGGGTAAAGACCGCCTCAGGTGCGCCCGCTTCGATCTCCAACCGGACGGCGGCGCCGCGCCGGAGATTGCGGAGTTCTTCTTCGATGCGCTTCAGCAGATTCTCCGCTTCCTCGTCGTCGATGTAGAGATCGCTGTTGCGGGTGACGCGGAAGGCCTGCGCGCTGGTTATCTGGTAGCCGGGGAAAAGTTCGCCCGCGCAGAGTTTGATGATTTCGCTCAGGAAAATGAATTTTTTCGGCTCGTGCGGGACCGTGGTATCCGTGGACTTGGGGCCGGGGGCAATCGCCACGATGCGCGGTAAACTGCGGGGCACGGGGAGCACCGCCATGAGGTTTTCCACTTCTGGCGTATCGGGATTATCGAGCGAGAGAATGACGTTGAGCGTCTTATTGGCGATCTGGGGAAAAGGATGCGATTGATCGATGGCCAGGGGCGTGATCACCGGGAGAACTTGGCGGGCAAAGTAGTCCGCCATCCACGCGCGTTCGGGGACATTCAGTTGGGCCCCTGTCTTGAAAGTAATTTTTTCCTTCGCCAGCGCCGGTACCAGCAGCTCGTGCCAGCAGGCATACTGTTCTTTCACGAGTTTGGAGATATCGACGAAGGCTTTTTTCAGTTGCTCGCGAGGCGAGAGACCGTCGAGGCTTAGTTCCCCGCCGTTGGCGTCTTTTTGCTGCATCAATCCGGCGATGCGGATCTCGAAAAACTCGTCGAGATTGGAGCTGACGATCGCGAGAAACTTGGTGCGTTCGAGGAGGGGATTGGCTTCGTTCTTCGCCTGCTCGAGTACGCGGCGATTGAAGGCCAGCCAACTCAACTCGCGATTCGCGTACACGATCTTACCGCCGCCGGCCACGGTCTGGGCAATCGACTTGCCGGTCTTGGCGGTGATCTTGGTGGAGCGTTGCTTGGCGCGCGGAGTGGGAGACATGTCGAAGGGACCGCTATCAGACCGAAATCTTGCGGCTTTGCAAACGATCAGAAATGAGGGGCATGGAATTCATTGCCTGCACTCCCCGCCGGACCCGCTCAATAGAGTTCTGGCACAATCATTTCTGGTCTGACCGGTTCACGCCGGTAATTGGGGTGGTGGATGCGCGGCGGAAGCTTGATGGGTTCGTGCTCCACTTCGGTGTATTTCACTTGGGAAAGCAGGTGGTGGATGCAGTTGAGCCGGCCTTTCTTTTTGTCGGCACCTTGAACCACCCACCACGGGGCTTCAGCAATGTGGGTGCGCTCAAACATCACTTCCTTGGCCTTGGTGTAGAGTTCCCAGTGCTTGCGTGATTCGAGATCCATCGGGCTGAGTTTCCATTGTTTCAGGGGATCGTTGATCCGGCACCGGAAACGAAATTCCTGTTCTTCGTCCGGAATGGAGAACCAATATTTTATTACCTGGATGCCGGAGCGCACGAGCATTTTTTCAAAATCCGGCACGGAACGAAAAAACTCCTCATATTCCTCATCGGTGCAGAAACCCATGACCCGTTCCACGCCGGCGCGATTGTACCAACTGCGGTCGAACAACACCATTTCACCTGCGGCCGGCAAATGCGCGATGTAGCGCTGGAAATACCACTGGGTTTTTTCGCGGCTGGAGGGTGCAGGCAAGGCCGTGACCCGGGCCACGCGCGGATTCAGGCGTTGCGTGATACGCTTGATGGCCCCGCCCTTGCCGGCGGCGTCGCGGCCTTCGAACAGGATCACCATCCGGTGGCCCGTGGCGACAATCCAGTCGTGCATCTTCACCAGTTCGCCTTGGAGCCGGAACAACTCTTTGAAATATTGGTTGCGGGCCTTCGCGGTGGTATCCGTCTCGACGGGTCGGGCCGGTTGGCCGGCGTCGACGTGTTCCCAGTCTTCGCGCTCCATCTCGAGTTCCTCGTCGTAGTCGTCGATCAGTTCGCGATGAACTCGCTTGATGAGATTATTGTCGTGGTTGTGGGTCGGAGAATGTTTGGCCATGAAAAGGAGAGGGAGTGCGGGAGGAATGAAAACGGTCTGGCCCACCCGTGCAAGCCGGTGCGGGATGCTTTTACCCCGGAACCCTGAAACGTAACACGACTGTCACATTGCCCCGTGGAAATTCCCCGCGTTGGGATTGAGCCATGGTTGCCGTACGCGAGGGGTTCCCGCCCCGACGAAATCGACCAAGCGGGCCGAAGAACAACGGTCGCTTTTTTGCGCTGGAGACGCAGCGCCCTCGCTGCGTGGCGTCGGGTCCTCCGCGCCGGGGGCGGCGCGGCTCCAGTCTGGCAAAAAAAGCACAGGCCTCCGAAACAAACGCATCTCCGGCTCGACAAATTTTTCGCGCGGGCCAAGCCTGAAGCCACATGGCGAAAGCAACGCAGCGTTTGTCCAAACGGACTTATCAAAACAGGGCGCAGAAGTTGCGCGAGGAACTCGTCCTGCTCCAAGTCGAGTTGAAGAAAGTTCCTTTCAAGGTGTTGCTCATTCTCGCCGGCCCCGAGGGCGCCGGCCGCGGCAATCTGCTCAACACCCTCGCTGAATGGCTCGACCCGCGCGGCGTGGAAACATTTTCCTATCACGCGCCGACCGATAATGAAGTGGCCCATCCGCACCAGTGGCGCTTCTGGCGGAGCCTGCCGGGGATCGGACGCATCGGACTCTACGCGGGTTCCTGGTACACCGAGACGTTGCGCGAGGAAGCCCTCAGCAAACGCGCGATCGGCCATATCACGCAGGAGGCGGCACGCATCCGCGATTTCGAAAAACTTTTATCCGACGGTGGCACGCTCATCGTCAAGGTCTGGCTCAATCTCTCCAAGGAAGCGCAAGGACGCCGGCTCCGCACGCTGCGCGCCGATCCGGCTACCGCCTGGCGCGTCACAGATGAGGACTGGCATCACCACCGCATCTACGACCGATTGGATCAGACCGCTGCGCTTATTCGGGCTAGCACCGATCGTCACGGCGCGCGTTGGACGATCATCGATTCGGAAGATGAACGGGCCCGTGATCTCAAAGTGGGGCAGCTCCTGCTCACACAGTTTCGACAGCAGCAAAAGAAAATTGCGCGGCTCGCGCGCACGAAGACACCGCTAACAGTGAAACCGCTGCGTCCCTCCGGCGTGAAGCGCCTCTTGGCGCTGCCGTTGGATCAGGAACTGTCGGAGAAAGATTACGATGCCTTGCGCGAAAAATGGCTGGGCCGGCTGAATCGCGCGGTGCATGCCGCGCTCGCGGCGAAACGTTCCCTCGTGTTTGCGTTCGAGGGCTGGGACGCGGCGGGCAAGGGCGGGACCATCCGTCGGCTCACGAGCGCGATCGATCCGCGAGATTACAGCGTGATCCCGGTGGCGAAACCCACCGCCGAGGAAAAACACGCGCATTATCTCTGGCGTTTCTGGCGCGACATCCCGCGCGACGGACGCATGGCGGTGTTCGATCGCTCGTGGTACGGCCGCGTGCTGGTGGAGCGCGTCGAAGGATTTTGCCGCGAAGACGAATGGAAGCGCGCGTACGGCGAGATCAACGCCTTCGAGCAGGAGCTCACCGATCACGGCACGATTGTATTGAAATACTGGCTGCACGTTTCGCACGAAGAGCAACTCCGGCGTTTTCGGGAACGCGAGTCCACGCCGCACAAGCAGCACAAGATGAACGCCGAGGACTGGCGCAACCGCCGGCAGCGCGGCGCCTACGAGATCGCCGTCGGCGACATGCTCGCGCTCACCGATCAGGAGAACGCGCTCTGGCACCTCGTGCCCGCCGACAACAAACGTTTCGCGAGATTGGAAGTCCTCCGCTCCGCCAGTCGCCAGATCGAAGCCGCGCTGGAGGTGTGAGAATTTCCGTGGGTAGGGCGAGTTCTCCGAACGAGCCGAGACTCGCTCCAAGGAAAACGGCTCGTTCGGAGAACTCGCCTTACCTCAAGGCAAAGCCGCGCGTGGCGTTCGGGGCTGACGGATGGGGTCGGGGCTGACGGATGGGGTCGTGCTTGGTCGTTTGTCGTCGCAACGTCCGCAATGAAGCAGCGGCACGGCTCGCACCTGCTGGGCGCATCGTATGTTATTCGCGGCGGGCCCAGCGGTCCCGCCCTACCAAAATAAAAAACGCGCCCTCTCAGGCGCGTTTGAAATCTGACGAGCAACTCGTTGGCTTCGCTTACGATTCGGCTAGCGCCAGATCGGGTTCGAAGCTGACGGCTAACCGATAAACCTGGCCGGGGCGCATGACGAGCGGGTGGTCGCGGACGAACATCTGCACGTAATGAACCTTGCCGTAGTTGGTGCGGTAGGCCGGATCTGCGGTGACGGTTTCGGTTTCCTGCCAGTTGGCGTGGAAATCGTCCTTCAGCACGGAGCAGCGGTGGCCCAGTGGCCCGAGCGCGGGCGAATTGCCCTGGCGGTAACGCGAGTGCGGTGCGCCGATGACGATCGCCATGCGGAACTTGTCGAGCGTGATCTGATTCTTGACCGTGTAGGCGAACTCGGCGCTGACTTTGCTGCCGGTGAAGGTCCATTGCACTTTCACGCTGCCGATATTGCGGACGATTTCTTCCTTGGTGTTGATGAGCTCGGGCTGCTCGTAACGGAAGTAGAAGGAATTTTTCAGACCGAGACCGGTGACGCATTTCTGGCCGTAGAAGGCCGGGAGCGTGACGTTCTCGCCGAATGTGAGCTCGGGAACCATGACGGGCAGATAAAGATTATTCGGCCAGTCAAAGATGCCGGGGCTGTGCGGGAAGGGGAGATAGTCGGCGGTGGCGATGCCACCGGAACTGACGAGCGGGAGCTGGACGTGAAGACCGCTCTCGGCGTCGCGATAGAGGAAGAGGCCCTGCTCCTTGCGGTTGGATTTGTCGTAGATGACGAACCGGCCGCTGGTGCGGGCGGGCTCGGCCTTGACGCCGTCGGGCATGTGCACGGTCTTGGCGAGACGGGCCCATTGGCAGAGATAACGCGCGGCATCGAAGTTCGCCATGCGCGTGGTGTGCGAGGCGTAGGCGGTGCGTTCGTCGTCGCGGATGTCGAGGAAACCGTGCTCTTGGTCGAGGTAGGTCTGGAAAAAGAAATAGAACAGGCGGCGCAGGATGTCGTAGTACTTGTTCTTTTGATCGTCGGGAATCCAACCGTCGCGGAGTCCTTGCAGGATGAGCGTGATGCAATGCATCTGGCCGTAGGCACCGGCGGCTTTGCCGTAGGCCCAGCCGAGTCCGTCGGCGCGCACGAGATCGGGCATCATCTTGATGTACTTCTCGGCGTAGGTGCGCAGGGTCGGGAGCTTGCGCTCGCGGAGGGCGGAGTTGGCGTGGAGCTGGAGCGCCGAGCGGATGAACACGAGGGACATCACGCCGTACAAATTGAAGTGTCCGCCGATGCCGGGCTCGGTGTCGTCGAAAAATCCGGAGGAGCTGGTTTGCTCGATGCGTTCGACCATGCGCTCGATGAGGCGCGAGGTTTCATCTTTCTTGGAAAGTCCGAGGGAGAAACGGCAAACGGCTTTGGCGACGTTGAAGGCCTGCCAATAATTATCGTAGTCGCTGCGGTGGAGGAGTTGTTTGTCGAGGCGCTGGCGGGTTTCGTCGACGAGGCGTTCCCAGACGGGATTGCGTTCTTTGGACGGACCGAAGGCGAGGAGGCCGAGCGAGGCGTAAGCGAGGCCGTTTTCAGCGGCGGGCTCGGTGAAAACCTGGGCGGTGATGGTGCGGGCGGCGAGATCGATGAGGTCCACGCCCTTGAGGGTAGTTTCACCGGTGGCGCGATAATATTCGCCGAGGGCGTAGGCCACGTGGCCGGGTTCATCGGAACGCGAACTTTCGTTGCCGATGGGCGTGAGAGAACCGTCTGGGTTGATGGAGTCGAGGTTGTGGCTCAACATTGATCGGGCCATATCGAGGCATTGCTCGGAGAAGCTATTCATTAAACAGGAGGGAGAGAGTGGTTGTTGTTGAAAGTGGAAGGGGAGAATCAGCGGGCGATGAGCTTGATGAACTCAGCGTTGGTCTTGGTCTTGGCGAGGCGCGTGACCATGGTGTCGGTGGCTTCCTCGATTTTCTGCTGCACGAGGGCGCGGCGGAAAAAGTGGATGCCTTCGAGGGTCTTTTCGTCGAGGAGAAGTTCCTCTTTGCGCGTGCCGGAAGAAGCGACGTTGACGGCGGGCCAGATGCGCATCTCGGCGGCCTTGCGGTCGAGGACGAGCTCCATGTTGCCGGTGCCTTTGAACTCCTGGAAGATCACGTCGTCCATGCGCGAGCCGGTCTCGACGAGAATGGAGGCGATGATCGTGAGCGAGCCACCGTCCTCGGTGTTGCGGGCGGAGGCGAAGAGCTGGCGCGGTTTCTCGAGCGCGCGGACATCGAGACCGCCGGTGCCGGTGCGGCCGGAGTTTTTCGCGGTGTTGTGCGCGCGGGCGAGACGGGTGAGAGAATCGAGCAGGAGCACGACGTCCTTGCCGGCTTCGACGAGGCGTTTCGCGCGCTCGATGCAGAGATCGGAAACGCGCAGATGGTTTTCCACCGGATCGTCATTGGAAGAGGCCCAGACTTCGGCGGGCACGCTGCGTTTGAAATCGGTGACTTCCTCAGGCCGCTCATCCACGAGCAGAATCATGACGTGACACTCCGGGTGGTTTTGAATCACGCCGAGGGCGATATCGCGGAGGAAAGTGGTTTTGCCGGTGCGCGGCGGGGCGACGACGAGGCCGCGGGTGCCTTTGCCGATCGGGCAGAGGAGATCGATCACACGGTTGGTCATGCGACCGTCTTTCATCTCCAGCTTGATCTGTTCATTGGGCGTGATCGTGAGGAGATTTGGGAAATCGAGCATCCGGCGGCGGGCTTCGATGTCCATGCCGTCAACCTTCTCGATGAAGCGGACTTTCGGATTCGGAAAGCGGCCGTCCGGCGTGGCTTGGGCGGTGACGAGGTTGCCCTGCTGGAGCTTGAAGCGGCGAATCAACTCACGAGGGACGAACGGATCCGTGGGGCGGTTCCGGCCGAAGCGATTGAGGTCGAGCAGGGAGCCGTTGCGGCTGCTGTCGATGTCGAGCACGCCCTCGACGCGCACGGAATTATCCGGTTGAGCGGGGGGCTGAGCGGGAGCGGCGGGAGCGGGAGTGGGAGTGGGAGCCGGCGCGGCCGGGGTGGCCGCAGGCTGATTATCATTTTCCATACAAAATATTAGTTATCGAGCTGCCGAGACTTGACCGTTGAATCTGTCGGCGGCATTGATGGAACTTTCGCAATTCCAACCCCCATTTAGGAGTACCAGTGACAGACCAAACGATAACCTCAGTGTCTCGGGAGAGTAGAGTTTTCAAACCCTCAGCCGATTTCACGGGCCAAGCAAACCTTGGCAGCTTCGCGGCATACCGTAGGCTCCATGCCGAGTCTGTCAACGCTCCAGAAAAATTTTGGGAAAAACAGGCCAAAGAACTCATCGTCTGGCGCAAACCTTTCAAGCAGGTCCTGCAATGGAAGCCACCCCACGCCAAGTGGTTCTTGGGTGGAAAGTTAAATGTCTCCGAAAACTGCCTCGACCGGCACCTCGGTACGGTGCGGGAAAACAAGGCTGCATTAATTTTCGAAGGCGAGCCCGGTGACGTCCGCACGATCACGTATCGCCAACTGCATTTTCACGTCTGCCGCATGGCGCACATCCTAGAAAACATGGGCATCAAGGCTGGCGATCGCATCGCGATTTACCTGCCGATGATTCCCGAAGCCGTCATCGCGATGCTGGCCTGCGCTCGCGTCGGCGCGGTGCACACGGTGATTTTCGGCGGCTTCAGCGCCGAGGCGATCAAGGATCGCATCAACGATTGCCAAGCCAAACTCGTCATCACCGCCGATGGTGGCTGGCGGCGCGGCAAGGTCATCGAGCTCAAGGCCAACGTCGACAAAGCCCTCGAAGGCGCGCCGACGGTTCACTCGGTTCTCGTTGTGAAACGCTGCGGCAATCCGATTACGATGAAGGAAGGGCGCGACACTTGGTGGCGCGAGGCTTGGGAAGGCGCGCCGAACAAACACACCGCGAAAGCTTTCGATTCCGAGCATCCACTTTTCATTCTCTACACGAGCGGCTCCACCGGCAAACCCAAGGGCGTGCTCCACACTTCCGCCGGCTACCTGCTCGGTGCCAAGCTGAGCTCCCAATACGTTTTCGATCTCAAGGACACCGACCGCTATTTCTGCACCGCCGACATCGGCTGGATCACGGGCCACAGCTACGTCGTGTACGGCCTGCTCTCGAACGCCTCGACGATTTTCCTCTACGAAGGCGCGCCCAACCAGCCCGAGCCCGACCGCTTCTGGCAGATGATCGACCGCCACGGCATTACGATTTTCTACACCGCGCCGACCGCTATCCGCGCTTTCATGCGCTGGGGCGACAACTACGTGCTGCGCCACCGCCTCGATTCGCTGCGCCTGCTCGGATCAGTCGGTGAACCGATTAATCCCGAAGCGTGGATGTGGTATCACACGATGATCGGCAAAAAACGTTGCCCGATCGTCGACACGTGGTGGCAGACCGAAACCGGCTCAATCATGATCTCGCCGATCCCGGGCGTCACGCCGACGAAACCCGGCTCCGCCACGCTGCCGTTCTTCGGCGTCAAGGCGATGGTTGTCGATTCCGACGGTAAAGAAGTCCCGCGCAACAGCGGTGGCAAACTCGTCATCACGCAACCCTGGCCCTCCATGCTGCGCACGCTCTGGGGCGACGACGAACGTTTCAAAAAAGCCTACTTCAGCGAATTCCCCAAGCATCCGCATTATTACTTCACGGGCGACGGCGCCCGGCAGGACAAGGATGGTTATTTTTGGATCATCGGTCGCATCGATGATGTGCTCAACGTCTCCGGTCACCGAATCGGCACCGCCGAGATTGAGAGCGCACTCGTCTCGCATCCCGCCGTCGCCGAAGCCGCCGCCGTTGGTCGCCCCGATGAACTCAAGGGCCATGCGCTGGTCGTCTTCGTGACGCTTAAGTCCACGCACGCCGCCAGCGAGGAACTCAAGGAAACCCTGCGTGCCCACGTCGGCAAAGAAATCGGCTCGCTCGCGAAACCTGATCAGGTGCGTTTCGCCGCCAGTCTGCCCAAGACTCGCTCCGGGAAAATCATGCGTCGCCTCCTCAAGGAGCTCGCCACGAACGGCACCATCAAGGGCGACACCACCACCCTCGAAGACTTCTCGGTGATCGCTGCACTCCAGGCCGAAGATTGAAAACGCAACCAAGCTAAATGTTTCTGGCTCCCTCAGGGGCCAATGCCAAACGTGCAGGCTTCACGCTGCTCGAGCTGCTGGCTGTGGTCGGGATCATCGCGATTCTCTCCGGCCTGGTGCTCGGAGTGGGGCGGCGCGCGATTGAATCCGGAAAAATTTCCCGCGCGAAGGGCGAACTCGCCGTGCTCGCCGCCGCGCTCGAAGCCTGCCAACGCAGCTACGGCGATTTCCCGCAGACCGACGACGAAGCGCGCTTGCTTCAGTCGCTGATCGGCCGGCGCGGCCCGCAGAATGCCGCGCTCACCGGCCGCGCCTTTATCGAGGCGACGAAATTCACGACGGCCAGCGCGCTCGATCCGTTCACGAACACGACCGCCGTGCTGATCGATCCGTGGGCACAGCCCTACGTCTACGCCTACAAATCGCAGACGCCGTGGGCGAATCCCAGTTTCGTGCTTTATTCCCTCGGCCCAGACGGTGCCGATTCGCCCGTGCTGTTGAGTGGCGGCTTCATCGATCCCGCCCCGCCCGCCAACGCCGACAACCTCCACGCGAACCGATGATGAAGATGAAAACCACGGATGAATTTTCTGGCAGTGGCACGGGTCTCCCGACCCGTGTTCCCCCTACTCACGGGTCAGGAAACCCGTGCCACTTCTGCGGTCGCGGCCCAGTCCTTCGAAGCTTCGGTAGAAGCGAAGGAGGATTCACGTTCCTCGAACTCCTGTCCGTGATCGCCGTCATCGGCATTCTCGCCGCGCTGCTGTTTCCCGGCCTGAGCGCCGCGCGCAATTCCGCGAATCGCGCCAAGACGCGTGTGCAGTTCACTCAATGGGTTGCGGCCATCGAGTCGTTTCGCAGCGAGTACGGTTTCTACCCGGCATTCCACCGTTCCCGTCTCGTGAATCCACCCGGACAGAATGTCGATGCCAGCACGCTCCATCTTTTCCACGACATCCTCGCGTCGCGCCGCCGCGACGGGTCCGCTCTACCGGCCTTCTCCGCCAGCGCCAGCGCTCAATATCCCGAAGCGCAGAATCGGAAGCTCATTAAATTCTATGCCTTCGCCGAATCCGACTTCACCGCTGCAGATTCCTCAGGGCCCAATCTTTTATGCGATGCCTTCGGCAACACGGAGATCGCCGTCCTCGTGGACGCGAATCTCGACGGCGTGATCAACGCCGCCGACTATGGCAGCACCTTGCCAGCCGTGAACGGTCTCACTCCTGCCGCGACAGATTTTCCCGCCACCGGCATTCGCGCCGGAGTGGTTCTCTACGCGCCGCAACCGAACGCCACACCCGCCAACCCCGGTTTCATCTTCAGCTGGAAATGAAAAAAGCTCATCAGCAATTGGTGGGCGTCGGTTTCCACACCGACGCTGATCGCCGATATGGAAATCGGCGACCACCTTCTGCTGACAATTTTCCCCTTGATCCTTGTCCCTTGTCACTTCGGCGTCAGCAACGCGGTCGCGGCCCTGTCCTGCGAAGCTTCGTCAGATGCGAAGTAGGATTCACTCTCCTCGAACTTCTCGTCGTCATCGGTCTCATCGCGGCGCTTTCGCTCGTGTTGATCGGTGGACTTGGTGGCGGTGGAAAATCAGCCGCGCTGCAATCTGCCCAGGCCACTCTCGCCACTCTTGTATCCGCTACCCGCACGAAAGCCCAGGCTGGTGGCGGTAGGGCGCGTCTCCTCATCAATATTGATCCGACCAGCACCGCCGAGCCGGCGCGCTTTCTCCGCTACGCGGCGATTCAGATTCAAGTTGCCGGCGTGTGGCAACCGGTACCCGTGGTGGAAATCTATTTGCCTGAAGGCATCTACGTGGTGCCGGGAAATTTCGCGACAATACCTGCCGGGCTTTTTCCCGCCAGCACGGCCACTCCTTGGATCAAGACCGACAGTTCCTCCCTCCGCTCGACTGCGCTGCGGGCGAATCAAGTGCTCTCGCTTACCCTCAACGGCACCACCCCGGAACAGTGGGTGAGTGTGAGTTTCGCTTCCGCCGGTACCACGGCGCAATCCGGCGACATCATTCTGGCCATCGGCCGCAAACGTGCTCCCGGGACATTTACAGTTGGAGAATCGCCCGTGGAATTGGTGAACCCGGAAACCGTGCGCGGGCTTTCCCTCAGTAGTTACGGTCTCCCCGCTCAGATAAATGACCGGGCGAGCTTCTGAAATGAATCGAATGGCCAACTCCTTCCGGGCTTTCTCCCTCATCGAAGTGATTATCGCCGTGGGGGTGTTCGCCGTGGCGGTCGTGGTAATTCTGGCCCTCTTGCCTTCCCTCTCGCGAGCGGCAGCTGATTCGGCCGACACCTTGGTCACGCAAAGTTTTTCGGATAGCATCCAAGTTGAACTCACGCGTTTGGCTACCAGTGGTGGGTTCGATGCACTCGCGAATCGAATCCCGGAAATGTCGGCGCCGCTCGTGGACGGGATGGACTTGATCGCGGCGCGGGATGGCCGGCGATTATACTCGCCGAACTATCTGCCGCCATCAGTGGCGGGGCAATTGCCGGAAGCGGAGCGATATTTTCTTACGGAAATTTGGCGCTTCAGTGCGCCGCCACTGCGCTTCGATCCGACGGCCGCCGTGCTCCCGGTTTATGTGCGCGTGAGTTGGCCCTATTGGAATCCCGGCGCGACATCCGCTACGCCGTCGTCGGTGCGCAGTCAGCACACGTTTGTCGTTTCACTGCGTCGATGAAAACTTCGATCCTCCTCCTTCGGTTACTTCGGATCCTTCGCGAGACACTCCCTGAATGTATTTCTCGCGAAGGGTACGAAGGGGGCGAAGGAAATCCCAGCAGGATGAGTTCTTTGCAAAATTCCCGGGCCTTCACGCTGCTCGAACTGCTGGTGGCGGCGGTTATCACGCTGCTGCTCGCCGGGCTGATGCTGTCCGTCACGACGGGCACGCTCACGCTCTGGCATCGCACGCAGGATAATTTCAGCTCCTCCACCCAAGCTCGGCTCGGGCTCGATTTGCTGGAGCGCGATCTGCAGGCCGGCGTTTTCCGCGCCGATGGCGTGAATACGTGGCTGGCGGTCGATGTGACCAACACCCCCTCGGCTTTACTGAATCACGGTTGGCAATCCGCATCGTTCATGAAACCTACGACGAGCGAGAGTCAGCGCGTGTTGCCCGCTTCGGTCAACGGACTAGATCCCGTGCTAACGGACGCCCGCTTTGGTTTCTCCGGCGCATGGTTGCGTTTCATCACCACGAATGTTGAAGCCAATGGCAGTCTGCCGTGTGCCGTCGCTTATCAGATCGCGCGTCGTCCGGTGAGCGGACCGAACAACTCCGCCACGAATCCTGCGCAGGTGCGCTACACTTTTTTCCGCTCGGCGGTCGCGGCGGATGCGACGTTTGCTACAGGCAATGATGTCATCGCGGCCGCGTATGGCAGCGGCTCCTCTGCGCCCTCGGTGGCGCGCTCCGCCGCCACGCTCACGAATCCGCCGCTGAGTGATGCTCTGGCGGTGAACGTCGTGGATTTTTGCGTATGGCTTTATGTGCGCGATAGCATGGGCGTGTTGCGGCGAATATTCCCTTTCGACAACCTGAGCCGCTCGCACACTGCGCGCGATGCGGGTTCGGCCAGCGACCCGAATCGTTATCCCGAAGTCGCGGACGTGATGCTGCGCATTCTCACCAACGAAGGCGCGCGCTTGATCGATGCGATGGAGCAGGGGAACGGGGCGATTGGCCGTCCGCCCGAATTTTCGAATGATGCCGAGTGGTGGTGGGCCGTGGTCGAAGCAAATTCCCGCGTCTATACCCGCCGCATCGAAATCAGAGGACCGACAACATGAGTGACGCAGATGCATTGAGCTCGTACTGTAGGGCCGGCGCTTACGTCGTGCCGTGGCTGCCGCAAGCGACAGCCCTACAAAAGACAAATCCTTTTCACCGAGAACACAGTGGCCTGACACACACAGAACAGGAGTTTTTTAGCCACAAAGAGGCACAAGAAATCAATTACGGTCGAAACTCACAATGCGCCTATAGGCGCGCGGTAATCTTTCGATTACAGGCAGAATACTTCTCGTGCCTCTTCGTGGTCAAACCTCTGGGAGATGCGGTCACTTGGAAATGTGCTGAATCAAGTGGGTATCACTCTGTGGCCTCGGTGTCCCAACTCCGGTTTTCTCTGTGACAAAATCTTCTCCACATTCGGCAGGGTTTGCTTTGGTGCTCACGCTCGCGTTGCTCGCACTACTCGTGCTGGCGCTCTATGCGTTGAGTGCGTTGGTGCGCGTCAATGCGCAGGTGGCCGCGACAGGCGGCTATCAAACCCAAGCGCGGCAGAATGCGATGCTCGGTCTGCACATTGCCTTCAGCGAACTTCAGCGTCACGCGGGCGATGATGCTCGCATCACCGGCATGGCCGGACTCACGGGCATCGCGGCGAGCGCGGGCAACAGCACGCGGCATTGGTGCGGGGTGTGGGATGCGAGCGGCAACTTCGTCACCTGGCTCACCTCGGGCGCATCGACCACGGGCCCGGCAACACTGCAAACTGGCGTGACATCGGTTGAGTTGGTCTCAGATGGAAGTGTCGGCGCGGCGGCGGCGAATTCGGAACATGTGATTGCGGGCAAAATTCCGATCGTGGTGAGCGAGACGCCCGGCGCACCGGGTGTGACGGCGACGGTGGGCCGCTACGCATTTCAGGTGAGTGACGAGGGCGTGAAAATCAGCGCGTACGCGCCGTCCGTCCAATTGATCATTCCCATTGTGCGGCCACTGCTCACCAGCACCGCGGCTACCTCGGCGCAGGCAAAATTGCGCGCGGCCGTCGGCACCTACGCGGCGAAACTTCCCGCCGTGCTCGCGTACGAGCAACTCGCGTTGCTGCCGGTGCCGGCAAGTCTGCTCACGCCCTCGGTTTTGGAGGATAACTTTCATCACGTCACGCTCAGCGCGCGCCGTATCGTGAGCAGTCAGACTTTCGCCGGCACGATCAATCTGAATACCACGTCCGCCATCGTGTGGCGCAGCATTTTGGAAACCTACAACTCCGCGCCCGGCGTCACCGTGATGTCGACGGCGAATCTGACTGCGAAGGGCAACGCCATCGCGAATGGTTTGGCGGCCACAGCTTCGGGAAAATTATCCAACAGCCCATTCACGTCGGTGGCCGCGTTTGGCGGGAGCGCGTTGCTCGCAGCGAATCTACCCGCACTCATCACGCCGAGCGATTTCATGGCCGCGATCGGCCCGATGCTCACCGTACGATCGGATACTTTCCGCCTCCGCGCCTACGGCGAAGCGGTAAATCCCATCGATGCCACGGAAATCGAGGCCATCGCGACCTGCGAAGCCATTGTCCAACGCACCACAGATACGGCCCCGAGCGGACTGGGCCGAAAATTTATCATCACCCACTTCCGCTGGCTCGGGCCAGAGGATATTTGAGGAGCGAGAAAAATGTTGTGGATTTCTCGGAAAAACTGTGGCTTCTACGACGTTCCTAGATCGCCAGAGTAGCTCAGCGGTAGAGCAGAGGACTCATAAGCCTTTGGTCGCGAGTTCAATCCTCGCCTCTGGCACCATTTCATTTCGCTGCAGACCCTTGCGCCTGGCAGATCCAGAGTCGAATTACACTCGTGTGAATTTCGGCGAAAGCGTATCAAAAATAGGTGACCCGGGCGCTCACTACCGAACAGCCTCTCGGCTCATGGGAGGGCCGGTGTAACCAGAAGCTACACTTTTCCCAAGGGATGGCACCCGAGTCGAAATTGAGTGAAAGCCGGAATCTCGATTTGTCGAGAATTCGTTATTCAGCCGGAATAATTCTTTCCGGACGGTTGGCTAACCATCCTGAGCCAGGACGGTGAGGGGCTTCCACGCGTTCGGCATAGTCCCGCGTCGCTCCGGTGTATTTCCGGGCCCAAGGGCCGGCGTTCCAGCCCAAGGCGAGACCATAGGTGTCGACTCGCAGTCCGCGTCGCAGATGCACGGCTTCGATCTCGGCCAGCACCCGGCGTGCGACCCGCCTGGTTTCCGTCGCCGATGCAGAGGCTTGATGCAATCGGCTGAATCGGGCCCAAGTGCTCGGCATGATCTGAAATCGGCTCTGTTCGCCGCGTTGACCGACGGCGTCAGGCCTCACCCCCTGTTTCCACCTTGGCGATGGCCTCGAGAATTTTGTCGTATTGATCCGCAAACACGGAAATCGGCAGCACCAAAATAAGCAAAATGATAGCGCGCATACGGTCGGGGGTTGGGTCAGGCCGTAGTAGACATCGCTTCCCTTCGTAAGTGCCAAGCACCCCCGCTGCGTTTGCTAAGCGTATGCGTCTGATGGGAAGGCCATCGCCATTGAAAATGCAGACAACAGTACAACAGTACGACAGGACTCCAAGACCACGGACAAGGGGAATTGGATCAGCGCAAAAACATGTTGTGTAATGATGCCGCGCCTAGAATAAAAAACCCGAGTGCGCAGAAAGCGCTTCTCGGGATGAGGTGTCGGAGGTGAAAGGAAGGGGCCGTCAGCAGGTGAACGAATTATTCTTCGTTATTGAAACGTATTGGAATGCTGACGCGGACTTTGACGGCCTTGTTTGCCAGTGTGGCCGGTTTGAATTTCCAATTAGCTACTGCGGCAAGGGCTGGGGCCTCGAATTCGGGTTGCGATGATTTCTTGATCTCGCTGGCGAGGACATTACCGCTTTCGTCAATCACCAAGATGACGAGCACGACACCGGATACTCCTGCTTTGCGAAGCGCTTCCGGAAACTGCGGTGGGGGAGTCTGCATCGGCACCGGAGCTACGTCGACCTTGGGAGTCACGTCCGTGACCTCGGCGACGCTCAGCGCCATCAAGGCGGTGCAAGTTAACATAAATGATACAGTGATGGTTAGGATTATTTTCATAAGAATGTATCTGGGGTATCGACCCCTGAAAAATTCGGTTGAGTGAAAATAATCGAAACCCCTCCTGATGCGTTTGCCTATAAGGGAGGAAACGCGCGTGAATAAGGGGCACCGCTATTTTATTAAAAAAAATGTGATCATTCGGCGCGTGATCGTCATGGCGGCCTCTTTTCCTTCAATTGACGGAGACGGTAAAGCGAGGCTACTCCGCGAGTCGTGGATAGTTTAATCGTAGCAAACTACTCACCCGAAGGCTTCGCCCCACCTTAAGGTTAAATGAGCATCTCTGGCGCTCAAATTCGCCAGTAGCCGTGCATGTAGACGTAGCCGTTGCCTTGGCGGGCCCAGTGGGGCGGGACAAAGGAACGGCAACGGGGCGGGGGAATTTCCCAACGCCCGGGGGCCCACTCATAGCGATCATTGGAATTATAAATCCAGTATCCGCCCACCCACACGGCATCGGCCGAGGGGCGGTTAGGAATGATTTCGGAGGGCATGGACGGGGTTGGCGGCGGTTCGGCGACGAAAATCGTGGTCGATTGATGGCGCTCGGGCGTCTGCTGGTAGGCTTCGCGTTGATCAGATTCGTTCCCCATGGCACCACCGATGAGGGCACCGGCGATGGCGCCGACGAGAGCGCCGGATCCACCGTTACCGCCGCCGCTGTTATTGCCGATCATGGCACCACCCAGTGCGCCGATGATAGCTCCGCCAGTGGCGCCTTCCTGCGTGCGCGGTCCCGGCTCATTGGCGCAACCGCCCCAGAAGAGGCTCAGGGCGATTAAGGGAGTGAGGATAAAGGTATGATTTTTCATGGTGAAAGGGACCAAGTGCGAACTTGAGGTGTTCCAGTGAAAAGCTTGTTTTTTCTGAGGAATTCGCAAATCGAATGTTGGGCGGGAGATCCTGCCGCGGTCAGCTTGATTGGTTCATCATTCTCTTACTCCTTCTCGTTCTCCGGGCTAGGCTGGGTGGACGAAAACAAGAGAATGAGAATGAGAATGAGAACGAGTAGGAGAATGAGGATGAGCAGGAGAATGAGGACGAGCGGCGGAATACATTGATCCTTGGAATTGAACTCCACTGGCTCCCCGAGCGGAGATTTGACAGGAACGGACAGGAGCGGAATGCTCTGCGTCCTTTCGCCATGTTGAACCAAAACTCTTTTGATAGCGTTGAAGTTGCGATCCAGAAAATCGCGGCCGGTGGTATCGTGATCGTGACGGATGATGAAGGGCGGGAGAACGAGGGCGATCTCGTCTTCGCCGCGGAAAAGGCCACGCCCGAACTGGTGAACACGATGATCCGGCACGCCCGCGGGCTCATTTGCGTCCCGATGGTGGAGCCGCAATTGAAGCGCCTCGGGATCAATCCGATGGTGCAGCAGAATCGGGAGTCGCACCGCACGGCCTTTACGGTTTCGGTGGATGCGGCGGAGGGAATCACGACGGGGATCAGTGCTTTTGATCGGGCCCGTACGATCAAATTGCTCGCGGATACTGCGACGCGACCGGATGAGTTGGTGCAACCGGGTCATATTTTTCCGCTCTGCGCGCGTCCCGGTGGCGTGCTGGAGCGCGCAGGTCATACGGAAGCGGCGGTGGATCTCGCGGCTTTGGCCGGCTTGCGTCCGGCGGCGGTGATTTGCGAAATCCTCAATGAGGACGGCACGATGGCGCGGTTGCCGGAGTTGGTGGAATTTAAGAAAAAGCACGACATGCCGCTGATCTCCATCGCGGCGCTGATCGAGTACCGTCACCGCCGCGAGCGGTTGGTCGAACGGGTGGCGGAGCGGCCGTTTTCGTCGGAGTACGGCGAGTTTACTTTGCATGTTTTCCGCAGCCAAGTGGACGGGCGGCATCATCTCGCTTTCACCATGGGCCAGCTGGACGGCTCGCCGACGTTGGTCCGCGTGCACACGGAAAATTTATTGAGCGATGTTTTTCATGGCAAAGATATGGGGAGTCACCGCTCATTGATGTCGTCGTTGCAGCGGGTGGCGCAGGCTGGGCACGGCGCGATTTTATATATGGAGCAGAATGGCCGGATGCAGGAGGCGTTGGTTAATCTCACCGCAACGCCCGGGAGTTTGCCCGTCAATCTGCGCGACTACGGGACCGGGGCGCAGATATTGACGGCCTTGGGCCTGCGTAAAATCCGGTTGTTGCAACATGCTCCGCGTCGTGTTGTTGGGCTGGAAGGTTACGGATTGGAAATCGTCGAACAGGTTTCGGTGTAGAAAGGTGCGGAATTCTGATTGCGGAATTCCCAATCGCTGCCGCCAATGGACCTTTCATGAGTTTAGCCCCGCCCAGTTTAATTTCCGTCAACGGTGCAAAGTTGCGCATCGGTATCGTCGCGGCGCGTTTCAATGAGACGTTGGTCGATGCGTTGTTGGTGCGAGTGCAGGCCGGGTTGGCCGCAGCTGGCGTGGCTGAGAAAAATATTTCCGTGGTGCGCGTGCCCGGTTCGCATGAGGTGCCGTGGGCGGTGCAGGCTCTGGCGCCTGGCCGCGATTGCGTGATCGGCCTCGGCGTCCTGATCGGTGGCGATACGAATCATCACGAGATGGTGGGGCAGAGTGTCTCGAACGCACTCCAGCAAGTCGCACTCACCACCGGCGTCCCGGTGATCAACGGCGTGATCGTAACTAACACCTTGGCGCAGGCGCGCGCGCGGTGCATGGGGCAGATCGACCGTGGCGCGGAGTTCGCGCAGGCGGCGCTCGGGATGGCCGTGTTGAAACGCCGAATCGGAACAAAATAATTATGAGCAGCCAGTTTTCTTTACGCCGGGAATCCCGCGCCGCCGCCCTCCAATTTCTCTACGCTTGGAGCATGAATACTCCCGCCAACCTCGCGGAAGATCTGCGGATATTTTTCGAGGGACTCGAGAAGCCGCGCGATCACTATGCCTTCGCCGAGGAACTGATCCACGGCACGATCGAGAAGAAAGAGGAGATCGACGGTTATATCCGTTCGCTGGCGCATAACTGGGAGTTTGATCGCATCGCGCGCATCGATCTGGCCATTCTGCGGCTCGCGATCTTCGAGATGCTCCATCGCAAGGACATCCCGCCTGTCGTCTCGATCAACGAAGCGATCGATCTCAGTAAGAATTACTCCACCGCCGACTCGAAGCGTTTCATCAACGGCATCCTCGACCGCATGAAGGACAAGCTCGGACGGGATTCACGCAAGTCCAGTAGCGAGTAGCGGGTAGCGCGTAGTGAGTATGAAGATTTTGATACCAATGCCAGCCGGTGGTCGCGTGATGCTCGCTTCTCGCTGCTCACTTCTCGCTACTTTCCCCTGATGTTTTCACTTTTCAGAAAGTTCAAGGAAGGCCTGACCAAGACGTTTTCAGCGATAGCCGCGAAGACGCACGGGCTTTTCGGCGGACGGAAGATCGACATCGCTTCGCTCGATGAATTGGAGGAAGCACTCTACACGGCGGACTTCGGCGTCGATACCACAACGGAAATTTTGGAAGAAATCAAAACCGCCTACCGCAAGGACGCGACGTTGCAGGGTCGGCAGGCGGCGGAGATCGGGGCGGCGGTATTGCGGCGGGTGATGGCGGGTTCGGAGGGAAAGCTGGCGATCGAAAACGCGCCCGGCTTGTCCGCCAGAGCCTTGGTGACGGCGGAAGGTCGCGTTCCACCTAGTAATCCGCAAGTGATCGCGATGATTGGCGTCAACGGTTCGGGCAAGACCACGACCACGGCCAAGCTCGCGTATAAACTCAAGGCCGACGGCCAGACGGTGATGTTGGCGGCGTGCGATACATTTCGCGCGGCGGCGGTTGAGCAACTCAAGAGCTGGGCGACGCGCCTTGATTTGGAAATCGTGGCGAGTCACATGGGAGCCGATTCCGCTTCGGTGGCCTTTGATGCTTGGCAGGCGGCCAAGGCGCGTCAGCGCGATTGGTTGATCGTGGATACGGCCGGACGGCTGCACACGAAGAGCAATCTCATGGAGGAACTCGCGAAGATTCGCCGCGTGCTGCAAAAGCATGACCCCTCCGCGCCGCAGCATCGTTGGCTCGTGGTGGACGGTACGCTCGGCAGTAATTCCATCGAACAGGCGAAAGTTTTTCATCAAAGTTTTGGTCTCACTGGCTTGGTCGTGACGAAACTGGATGGCACGAGTCGCGGCGGTGCGATCGTGGGGATTTACCGGCAGTTGAAAATCCCCATCTACTTCATCGGGCTTGGCGAGCAGCCGGATGATTTGCAGCCATTCTCCGTGGAAAATTACGCCCGAGCGGTCTTCGGGCTGGAGGCCGTGTGATGATACGGTGGATTTTTGCGCTGCTGTTGTTGGGTGCCAATGTCGGACGCACCGCTCCGGGTGATGATTGGCGCCGCAGTCCCAAGCCGGTGCGTGAGGCCGTGAGGCTGTCAGTGGAAAGCCAACTGACAGCCCTTCGGGAAAATAATTATAGCAAGGCGTACGATCAGGCCTCGACTGGAATTCGGAGGCGATTTGCTCCGGCGGTTTTTGCGGCGATGATCCGGCGAGGCTATCCTGCGTTGGCGCGCCACGCGCAGGCGGATATCGGCGCGGTGCGCGATGATGGGAAGCTCCGTGCCGTCGTGAGGGTGACGGTGATTGATCGGCTGAATCGCAGTACAAATTATCGTTACCTGATGATTGAAGAAGAAACCGGCTGGCGGATTGATGGGGTGATTGAGGAGGAAGTAAGACCACGAGACGTGCTATAGGGGTGACTGGAGCAAAGGGCCGAGTCTGGTCTTTCCGCCTGGTTGGTTTGTAGAATAGATAAGAAGTCGTCCCCCTCGTCCGCCCTAGCCTTGAGCTTCGCTATGATGATGGCGGTTGGCCACGAGCTCGCTAGAGCATCGGTCTGAGCCCACCATACCCCACCACCTGAATTTAGGTGTTTTTAGCCGTACTCATTATTTGAAGAATGGCTTATACATCAGGTCTTGTTTTTCGCAGCCCATAAGGGGTGCGAGAGGTGACCAAAAGGAGCCCGCACGTGATTACCGGCCCGTGACGCGTGCGGGTTCTAACCTTTTTGGGCGAGTGGGGTTATGAAAAGACGCGGAGTAATCCGCGTCTTTTTCATGGGGTTCACCAATTCGGGTGCCGCTGCTGATAATCAGGTCGGTTCGGCTCCTGTCGCGGTGGGTGACTGCTGATTACGGAAGAACCGCCGCCAACTGAGGGCAAACCCGGTATAGACGAGGAAGCAGCCGCCGAGCGAGGCGACGCCGGCGAGGAATTGGGCCCATGGGCCGAGTGCTTCGCCGGTGTGGAGAAAGCGGGTCCACACGCGGAGTTTGCGCGCGGCGGAGAGATCATTGTAGCCGTCGCGCTGGAGCAGGGTGCCGGTGAAGGGGTCGAATTGGAGCGTGGCCGTCGCGGTGCGTGGCAAGGTGTCGGATTCGCGCACGGTGAAATTGACAGGCTGGGGTTTGGTCGGATCGGGCTGGTGGGCGTAGCGGAAGGTGACGGTCTGCCACGCCGGGACTTCGCGACGGACGGCATCGAGGAGGAGGTCGCGCGGGACCGGTTTGGCTTCCGGGGGCGGGGTAGGGACGGTGGCTGCGGGTGGCGGCGTGCTGTAGTATTGCGGACCGGTTGCGGGCAGGGGTGTCCTCGTGAGGAGGTAGGTCAGTTCTGCCCCCCAGCGGAAAGAGATGGGCAGGGCGGTGAGAGTGAGGACGATGAGCACGGGAGCGCACCAGAAGCCGATTGCGTTGTGCCAGTTCCAATCACGGGCGCGGGCGGTGGCGTTTTGCGTAAACCAGATGCCGGGGCGGAAGGCGCGCCAAGACATGGAGCGCGGACACCAGAGAATGAGGCCGGTGCAGGCGAGCCCGGCAAAGGCGAAATTGACAATGCCGGTGACGAGCTTGCCGCGAGGGCGGGATTGCTCGCCGGAGAACCCGATATAGCGGTGCCACGTGACCATGGTCTGCATGAAGCGGGCGGCCTGCTCGGAGGCGGGGCGGCGCACTTCACCGGTGTGGGGGTTGACGTAATAGTTGCCGGTGCGGCCGCTGACAAAGGCAACGGCGACCTGCGGATCGCGGGCCACGACGATGTTATTGGGATTGGCCTCGGGGTGGGCTTCGCGCAGACGGCGTTGGAGTTCGTCGAGTGGGAGCCGGGGGGTGTCAGTCGCCGGCATTGCGACCCGGCGGGCGTCGCGCTCGAAGTAAGCGGTCAGTTCTTTTTCATAGGTGAGGAGCGTGCCGGTGAAGCAGAGGAGGCCGATGATGGTGCCGCAGGTGAGGCCGGTGGCGAGGTGCGCCCAGAAAAGGAATTGGCGGAAGCGTGGCATGAGGTTCGAGGAAATCAGAAGGAGATCGTCAGGCTCAAGCGAATCGCACGGGGGGAACCGGGCGTGATGTTCGTATTGCTGTGAGCCGTGGCGTAGTAGGCGCGGTCGAAGACGTTCTCCAGGTTGATCTGGGCGCGGATATTTTTGTTGAGGCGGAAAAATACGGCGGCGTCGAAGCGGAGGAAGCTCGGGAGCTTCACGGTGTTGTCGGTCGAGGCGAAGATCTCGTCGCGGTAGATCGCGCCCAGGCCCCAGCCCCATTGCTGGTTCAAATCATAGCGGTTCCAGAGGGAAAAACTATGGCGCGGCAATTGCGCGAGACGCGCTCCGGCTACGACGGTGGCGGACTGCGTGGTTTTGATCTGGCCGTCCTGATAGGCGTAGCCGCCGGACATGCTCCAGTTCTTGGTGATGCGGCCGGTCAGGCCAAGTTCGATGCCCTTCGCGCGCTGTCCGTCCACGAGGATTGATTTGGTGGAATCGGCGGGGTCGGTGATCGCGACGTTGCTGCGGTCGAGCTGATACACGGCGGCGGTGAAGGCGAGGTCGGAGCGGAAGTCCCACTTCAGGCCGAGTTCCTTGTTCTTGAATGACTCGGGATCGAGCGCGCGGTTGGTGAGCGTGAGCGAGGATAATTGTTCGCCGGCGCGGGGAATATACGAGGTGCTGTAGCTGGCGTAGAACGAAATATTTTCAGCCGGCTTGAACGACAGGCCGGCGCGTGGAGAAACGAGATTATCGGTATTGGCAACGGTGGTGGCGGTGCGGTTGTTGAGGAAATCCACCGCGAATTTTTCCCAGCGAACGCCGACGATGGCCTGCAGTTGGGGGAGTAGCGTGACTTGGTCCTGGGCGTATAACGACACGGATTTGGCGACGCCGTGGTTGTTGGCATCGGTGGCGTTGGGCTGGAATGTCAACGGCAGCGTGGTGCGCGGGTTCGAGAGCGGGACGAGTAGGGAGGTCGTCGTGGGACTGACCGTCGTAAAGTAACCGGTCTTGCGCAGGTTGGTGGTTTCCTGGCGCGAGAGTTCCATGCCGGTCAGGATTTGGTGTTTCACTGAGCCGGTTTCGAGGGCGAGCACGACGTCGGTCTGATTGAAGAGGTTGGTTCGCTCGGTCGCGACTTGATAGGAGGAAATCGCGACGCTCGTGCCGGCGCTGTTCACCGCGCCGGGGTAAACGTTTTGGTAGGATTTGTCATAGCCGCTGTAACGGGTGCTGTTGCGCAGCGTGATATGGTTGGAAAATTTATGGTCGAGCGTGGCAAACGCGGCGTTGACCGACACGTCGGCGTAGCTCTGGGCGGGATCGCCGAAGAAGGTCGAGGGTGAGGTCACCACGGGGCGGCCTTGGTACGAGGTAACGCCGCGGTCGGCCACGCGGTGGTCGTGAAAATATTCGTAGCCGGTGCGCAGCGTGGTGGCGGGAGAAAGTTTCCACGCGAAGGTCGGGTTTGCGCCGTAACGTTTGAGCGTGACGTCGTCGCGGAAACTGCCGGCGTCCTCGTAAAGGGCCGTCACGCGAAACGAGAGGGATGCGTCGATGGCCTTGCCGACATCGACGGTGCCGCGGTATTGATCCCACGAGCCGACTTGGAGGCTCAGGTCGCTCACGGCGACGCCGTTGGCTTGCTTCGTCACGCGGTTGATCAGGCCGCCGGAACCGCCGCGGCCAAAGATCATGGCGTTGGGGCCCTTCAATACTTCCACGCGGTCCACATTGTAGAGATCGCGAAAATACTGCACGTCGTCGCGAATCCCCTCGATGAAGAAGTCAGCCGTGGTGCTGTTGCCGCGGAGAACAGGTGTGTCGCGGTTGCCTTCGCCTTGCGCAATGCCGGCGCCCGGAACGTAGCGCGTGACGTCGCCGATGCTGCGCATGCCCTGATCGTCGATCAGTTCGCGGGTGATGACCGTGATGGCCTGCGGCACATCGATCAGCGCCGTGTCGGTCTTGGTGGCGGTGAGGCTGCGTTGGATGGCGTAGCTTTGCTCCTTTTGTCCTTTAACGACGAAGGCTTCGAGGCGAACGACTTCATTATTGGGTGGCAGGTAGCTTGGCGTGATCGTATTTTGGGCGAGAGTGGTGGCTGGAATCGCGGCCATTACGAGCGCAACCAAGTACAGGCGACGGTTGTTTAAGCGAGACTTGGTCTCAGTGGTTGGGCGTGGATTTTGCATCGAAAGTTTGAGGTGTCGTTTGCTGATGGGTGATCGGCCTGCTTCAGGCTCGATTCACGGGGCGGTGGAGGCTCGCCACGTTGGCTAACACGACTCGGTAGGCTCCACGAAAAACGGGAGTGGCGACGTGGTTGGGCTGATCGAGGCAATGCATCATTGGAAATGGCACCTGTGAAGTTGAGACGCAGTATCAAGTCAATCTATTATTTGAGAATTTGTCTCATGTTGGGAAGCGGAAGAGTGTTTGACCTCCGCAAGTAGCTGGTTTTTAAGGATTCAGTGCTCGCCAGTCTTCAAGTTATTTTAAGTGATAAAAAATATCCGGTCCACTTTATCGGTGAGCCTGCCAGTGCATTCGGAGAGTTGTTGATCGAGCTGAAGAATGCTGGACAGAATTGTGCGCTCGTGACGGATGAAGCAATGGCGGCGGCAATGCCCGCCGCGGTGCGCGCAGTTTTTTCGTCGGTGCCGCAACTCGTGCTGCCTCCGGGGGAGAAAACCAAGTCACTCGAATCGCTGGGGCGTGTACTTGATTTTCTTGCAGCGCAACGGCTCGATCGTGGCGGGATTTTATGGGTGCTCGGTGGCGGTGTGATCGGCGATCTCGGCGGTTTTGCGGCCGCGAGCTATCTGCGTGGAATCGAATTTGTGCAGGTGCCCACGACGTTGCTCGCCATGGTGGACAGCTCCATTGGCGGAAAGACCGGCATCAATCTCGCGGCCGGGAAAAATCTCGTCGGCGCTTTTCATCATCCACGCACGGTTTTTATCGCCACTGAATTTTTGCGGACCTTGCCGCCACGCGAATTTGCCGCCGGCATGGGGGAAGTCATCAAATACGGCCTGCTGGGCGATGCGGCGCTGTTCAGCCAGTTGGAAAAATCTCCGCTCACGCTCGCCAGTGCCGAGTTGCCGGCGATCATTCGGCGTTGTTGTGAAATGAAAGCGGCGATCGTGCGAGCCGATGAGCGTGAAACCGCCAAAGCAGGTGGTCGGGCGCTGCTGAATCTTGGCCATACTTTCGCCCACGCGATCGAGCAGGTGACGGGTTACGGCACGTATTTGCATGGCGAAGCGGTTGGGGTGGGACTCGTGGCTGCCGCGCGGCTGTCGCAGAAGCTGGGTTATCTCGCGCTCGCTGAGGTTGCCCGCGTGGAGAAAATAGTTGCCGCTCACGCCTTGCCGGTCCGTTTGCGCGAGGCGCTGGCGGTTTCCGTTCTCCTGGAATCCATGCAGCACGATAAAAAAGTCCGTGCCGGCCAGTTGCGATTTGTGGTGCTGAAGCAGTTGGGTGAGGCCGCGACTCAGGCGGATGTTCCGATCGCGCTGGTCGAGGCAGTCTGGCGCGAATTGGGGGCGGCGTGATCACCTCTGATGAAAAATCTGGGTGCGTTTCTCGATTTCGCAGACTAACTTTTTCTTATGTCAGCTATCGATGAAGGCATAGTCCGCGAGTATTTTGAGCAGAACGGTTTTCTCGTCCGCCAGGGGCGGAAATACCAGGTGAGTGCACGCCATAAAACTGGAACCGAGGAAGTGGATCTGATGGTGCTCAATCCCACTTGGCAGCGAGGCGCACGCAAGCCGGGCTTTTTCCTTTTCTCCAATGAACTCCAGTTTGTGCGCCAAGCGGTCGTGGCAGTCAAAGGCTGGCATAGTGGAGTTTTCACCCCGGCCATGTTGAAAAACAGCCCGGAGATTTTTGGATTTTTAGAAGAGAAGGTTTTGAAAAATGTGACGCGACTTTTTCCCGAAACGGCCAGCGATGATCCTGCCGGCGCGCTGACGAAAATTCTCGTGCTGCCCAGCTTGCCGACGGCCGAGCCGTTTCGCTCGCAGAGCGTCGAGCTGCTCAAAGAGAGGGGCGTGGATGCCATCATTTCCTTCCGCTCGATGCTGCTCGATCTGCTCGACAAGGTGGAGGTGAATCAGAATTACACCAAGAGTGATACGCTCCAGGTCATGCGCATTTTGAAAAATTACGATCTCCTCAAGGACGCGCAGCTTGACTTGCTGTCCGAGCGACCCGCCACGACGCGCAAATCAAAATCCACCGCATGAGCATTCATCCCACGGCTATTGTTGAGGAAGGCGTTCATCTGGGTGCTGGCTGCGTGATCGAAGCCTACGCCATCATCAAGCGGCATTCGCTTCTGGGTGATGGGGTGGTGGTGCATCCGTTCGCCGTCATTGGCGGTGATCCGCAATTCTTGAAATTTGATCCGGCCACTGTCAGCGGTGTCCGCGTCGGAGCCGGCACGATCATCCGCGAGCACAGCACGATCAACCGCTCCATTCACGCCGGGAAATATACGACGGTGGGCACGCGGTGTTTCCTGATGGCGAACGCGCATGTCGGGCACGACTCGTCGGTCGGTGACGATGTCGTCCTGGGAAACAATGTCCTGCTTGCCGGTCATGTTGAAGTGGCGGGTAATACTTTTCTCGGCGGCGCAGTGGGCGTGCATCAATTCTGCCGCATTGGCGAAGGCGTGATCGCGGGCGGCATGGCTACCCTCACACAGGATGTGGCGCCGTTCCTGATGGTCGCCGAACGCAACCGCTTGTCCGGTTTTAATTTGGTTGGTCTCAAGCGTCGTGGCTTTAGTCGTGAGACAATCAAGGAACTCAAGGAGTGCTACGCGCAGGTTTTTTCCGGTGGCAATCCCCGTACGCATGCGGCGACGTTGCTCGCGGCTGGAGTAACTGCACCCGAGGCTCGCCGCTTTCTGGAGTTTTTCTCCGGTGGCAAACGCGGTTTCGTCCGGCCGCATCGGGCCGGAGGGGCATCCGATGAAGAGTGATCTTAAAGGGGGAGCGCGACCTTCCGCCTTCGCCATGGCTATGGCGGACAGGCCGGGCGCGCTTGGAAATGGGAAAACGCGCCCGGAGGTCGCGTTCCACTCATGAAGGCAAAACTCGCATTTACCTGTGGCGATCCGGCCGGCGTCGGCCCGGAGATTATTGCGGCTTGGCTGGTGGCAAATCCAATCGCGGCGGCGGATGTTGCCGTTATCGGACCGGCTCGCTGGCTCGCTTCGCTCGGTACGAACGCGGAAAAAAAATCCGTTGGATTGGAAGAGTTCGTCGCCACGCCCGGGCAGCCCTCTGGCGAAGGCGCGCTCGTTGCGTGGGCGGCGATGGAACGCGCGGCGCAAGGCTGCCTGTCGGGTGAATTTTCCGGCGTGGTTACCGGTCCGGTGAGCAAGGCGGAACTGGCGAAGATCGGTTACGCGTTTCCGGGGCAGACCGAATTTTTTGCCGAGCGCTGGGGGGGCGATCCGGTGATGGGTTTTTGCGGGGGAAAATTACGCGTGGCTCTCGCGACGTGGCACGTGCCGCTCAAGGCCGTCGCGGCATTGCTCACTCCGGAACTGCTGCGCCGCACCGTGGAGGCGGCAGATCAATTGGCGCGTGCGGATGGAATCAGCGTAACGCGCATCGGCGTCTGCGGCCTGAATCCGCACGCGGGCGAGGATGGACTTTTGGGCTGCGAGGAACGCGATTTGCTCGACCCGATACTCGCGAAGTTGCGTCCCGAATTTCCCGGTCTCTCTCACTGTTTACCTGGGGATACCCTTTTCATGCGCCAGTTGCGCGGCGAGTTCGATGTCATCATTGCGCTCTACCACGACCAAGGACTCGCGCCGCTTAAAGCCGTGGATTTCGACGAAGCGGTGAATCTCACCCTCGGTCTTCCCTTTGTGCGCACCAGTCCTGATCATGGTACGGCGTTTGGGATCGCCGGACAAGGGAAGGCCAACCCGCGCAGTTTCACCAATGCAGTAAACGTAGCGCGGCGCTTGATAAATTCCGCTTCCCGGTAATAGATGTCTACCGTGTCTGCATCCACTACAGTCATTGCGCCGCCGGAAGGCGTTCGCGAAGGTAACGAAAACCTCATCCGCCTGACCGCTGATGCCGGAACAAAGGTCGCGGCGCTCATCGTCCGCGAGGCGCAGGGCGGCTACCTTCGGATCGCGATCACGGGCGGCGGGTGCAACGGCCTCAGTTATAAACTCAAATTTACCGCCGAGCCACGCCGGGGGGATATATCGGTCCGGACGGGTGGGGCGACGGTCGTGGTGGACCCGAAAACCGCCCTGTACCTCAAGGGAACCGTGCTGGATTACTCCCACCAGATGGTCGGCGGGGGCTTTAAATTCTCCAATCCCAACGCCAAAGCATCCTGTTCTTGTGGCGAAAGCTTCAGCGTCTGACCATAGCCCGACCGATTTTCTCCTCATAAATAGGTGTTGTCATCGCTCTAGATAGAGGCAAAAACACCCACGAACTACTTAGAAAAGAACTCCTTAATTAATGGCACTTCCTTCCTCCCCGCCTAGCGGCCGCACTCCGTATAATCGCGATCCCCGTCGCAATAATGACCCGTTTGCCGCGATCCGCCGCAATCTCCGCATCAAGTCACCGCAAATTCGCGTGATCAGTCCCGAGGGTCAGCAGCTCGGTATCATGGATACCCCGAAGGCTCAGGCGCTCGCCGTGCAGTTCAATCTCGATCTCGTGGAGGTCGCGCCGACCGCGACGCCTCCCGTGTGCCGCATCATGGATTTCGGCAAATATGTGTACGAGGAACAGAAGAAGAGCGCGCACAACAAACCCGCAGCCGGCAAGATCAAGGAAATCGAATTCACCGTTCGTATCGAACAGCACGATTTCATCACCAAACTCCGCCACGCCGAGGAATTCCTCGATCATGGCAACAAAGTGAAACTCCGCCTCAAATTCCGCGGTCGCGAAATGGCGCACACCGAGATCGGTTTTGAACTGGTTAAGCGCGCCATCAAGGAAATCGAAGGCATGGGTCATCCCGATTCTCCCCCCAAGCTTTCGGGCAAGCAGATCAATCTGATGATCTCCCCGCATCCCATCAACAAGCGGAAGCCCAAGCACCATACCCGGGCGGTCGACCATGTTCCTGATGATGCCCCGACGGCGCACCCCCCGACTGCGGATGAGCCGGCTGATAAGAAATAAAATCAGGTTACCCGTCATGGCGCGGCACTATCTCTCGCGCTTTTTGCTCTCGTCAGCCCTGCTGAGCACGTTGGTTTCGTGTGCCTCAGCAGATCAGGCTGAAACGCCGCGCCCTGTTACTCAACCGGTCACGGTCCCCGCTCCGGTGGTTGCTCCGGCGGCCCCACCGCCTGCGCCCGTCCGAGCCGCGCCCACTCGACCGGAAGGACCCAAGCTGTGGCCGACGACCTCGCTGCGGGGAGCCGAGTACATCGACGTCCGTGAGATCGCCCAACGATTTGGACTCAAAGCCAACTGGGTGAAGTCGGAACCGGTGATGACTTTGAGTGATAAAAAAAGCGTCCGTTTCACTTTCGAAGAGAAGCAGCGCGATTTCCATTTCGACGGTTTGCGCATTTTTCTCGGTAAAAATGTGATTCGGGAAAAAGACAGCCTGTGGCTCAGCAAGCTCGACGTCATCAAAATCGTCGCACCGCTTTTCCGCCCAAGCGATCATGTCGCGATGCTGCCTGCGACTTCACCCAGACTGATTGTGATCGATCCGGGCCATGGCGGCAGCGACCCGGGCAAGGAAAATCTGGCCCTCAAGGTGAACGAAAAAACCTACACTCTCGATGTCTCGCTCCGCTTGAAAAAGATATTGGAGGCCCAAGGCTGGAAGGTGATCCTCACCCGCAACGATGATCGCGAACTTTCTCCCTCCAAGAAGTCCGATCTGCAAATGCGCAACGATGTCGCCAACCGAAACAAGGCGGATGTTTTTCTCAGCATTCATTTCAACTCCGTCGAGCGAAATCCCGAGCGGGTGACGGGGGTTGAGACTTACGTGATGACTCCGCAGTTCATGTTTTCTGCGGGCGAAGAAATGGCCGGGGATATGACGAAGATCGCTTATCCTGGCAACCGGCTCGACTACGGCAATCTGCTGTTGGGGGAAGAACTCCATCGGGCGATGATCACCACGCTCAAGACGCCGGATCGCGGTTTCAAGCGGGCACGGCTCGCCGTGTTACGCATGCTCGACTGTCCCGGGGTGCTCGTGGAGTGCGCCTATCTCTCGAACAACACCGAGGCCCGTCGGGTGGGCACCGTCGAATTTCGCCAGAAAATCGCAGAGTCGCTCGCCGTCGGACTGCAAAATTATTCGAACACCTTGGAAACACTCCGCCCCAAACCTGCTCCGCCGTCTGTACCCGTTGCGCCCGCGAGCGCGCCGGGCGCCCCAGCCAAAGCAAGGAATTGAAATGAGAAACTTTCTGACAATTTTCCGCGTCTGTGGGGGCACGGGTCTCCCGACCCATTATTTTTCCCCCCACTGTTCGGGCGGCCCGTGCCACCACCAAGTCTCGGGTGAGGTTCCTCGTCTTTGATTTCAACAAGATGAACTGGATTTCACTCCTCTGGATCGCACTCGGTGGGGCTGCTGGCTCGGTCATCCGCGCCTTGGTCGGCATGGCGCTGCACTCGCGTTTCCCGTGGGCGACATTATTGGTCAACACCGTGGGATCATTCATGATCGGCTGGCTGATGACACGGCTCGGCGGAATCGAACCGCTGGGGATGAGTCGCTGGCATGCATTGCTGGTGGTTGGATTTTGCGGCGGCTTCACCACGTTTTCCACCTTCAGTTGGCAGACGCTCGAGCTCATGCAACGCGGAGAATGGAGCGCCGCGATTGGTAACGTCGTGCTATCCGTTTCGCTCTGCCTCGCCGGCGTCTGGTTCGGTTTTCGTCTGGCGCGGGCGTGATTCAGATGTCTTCGCTGTGTAGGTTGCGAGCTTGTCTCGCAACGTGGTGCCAAGTCTCGTCACGTGCCACCGTGCTTGGCGCCCCCTATGATGACGTCGCCTGTTATCACTTATGAGAACGATTATTGACCTCCCGGAGCCGCAACTCGGTGCGTTGGACCGACTGTGTGAAGCACAAAAAATATCCCGGGCCGAAGCCGTTCGCCGGGCGGTCGACTGCCTGCTGAAGGAGGCGCCCCCGGTGCGCAAAAATCATAGCTTCGGGATTTAGAAGCACAAATGTACCGATAGTCACAAGCTCGTGGTGAAGCTCCGCGCGGAATGGGGCGAACGATGAAAGTCGTTTTCGACAGTGATGTCCTGATCGATTTCCTGCAGGGCTTGGAAAAAGCGAAGCGCGAATTGGTGCGTTATCCGCAGAAGGAAATCAGCATTGTTTCCTGGATGGAGATCTTGGCTGGGGCCGATACGCCGGAAGAGGAAAAGATCTGTCAGGAGTTTTTGTCCGGGTTTGCGATTCATCAACTGTCGCTCGACATTGCCGCCGAAGCGGTGCGGCTCCGCCGCGCTTCGCGCATTCGTCTGCCGGATGCCATCATCTGGGCGACCGCGCGGGTGCAGGGCTGTTTGCTGGTCACCCGGAACACGAAGGAATTTCCGAGCAAAGAACCCGGCATCCGGATTCCCTATGCCATTTCGTGAGAGGGCAAACGCTGGTTTGGATTGACCAACGAGGCTTGGCGCCCAGTCGCGCAGAGAACACGCCAGCCAGCCTTTGTCTCGCGAAGAAGACGAAGGGCCCGAAGAAGCCGATCAATCCGTTGCCTTCGCCTCCTTTGTGTCCTTCGCGAGACAATATTGGGTTTATTGCAGACGGCGCGAGCGCGTCTGATCGGGGTGTTTGTCAAGATTCAACACATGCCTCCCTGGCATTTCAAATTATAATACTTACAACCTGACCCCTTTTAAATTTCGCCCGAATCGTGCCTGTGCGATGCGAGTGGTAACGAGCGGCCCAAAAGCATGCGTGCACAAAAAAGGCGTCGGTGCGGAGACCGACGCCCACCTGAATACTCGATCCGATTTAGACGTTGTCGACGATCCGATCGGCGAGGCCGTAGTCGATGGCTTCCTGGGCGTTCAGATAGAAATCGCGGTCGCTGTCCTTCGTGACTTTTTCCATGGATTGGCCGGAAGCAGTGGCGAGAATCTGGTTCAACTCGGTGCGGAGCTTTTCCATTTCCTGCGCCTGGATGTTGATGTCGGTGGCGGGGCCGATGAAGCGGCCGGAAATCAACGGCTGGTGAATGAGCACGCGCGAATGCGGGTAAAGCAACCGATTGCCCTTCTTCGGTGCGCTGAGTAAAATCGAGCCCATCGAGGCGGCCATGCCGGTCACCACCACGGTGACGGGGGACGAGATGAGTTTGATCGTATCATACACCGCCATGCCGGCCGTGATCGAGCCACCGGGCGTGTTCATGTAGAAAGTGATGGCTTTGCCGGGGGCGACGCCCTCGAGGTAGAGGAGCTTCTCGGTGATGTCCTTGGCCGTTTCGTCGGTGACCGCACCCCAGAGGAAAATCTTCCGCTGTTCGAGAAACTTGCGCTGGATCTGTGCGCCGATGGGACCGGGCGTCTTGCTGGCACAGGCTTCTTCGTGGTCATCATCCTCCTCATCATCGAGGCGGGGGACGAGGGGATTTTGGTAGGTCGAGGAATGAAGATTGGTGAATGACATGGAGGAAACGTGAGCGGGATTTCGAGTTTTGCGAGTAGTTTTTGTTTCGGGGTATTGCCAAGGGTGTGAGGCAGATGTTTTGACGGCTGGAGTCGCAGCGCCCTCGGCGCGGTGCTGTTGCGTGACGCGGCGGGGGCGCCGCATCTCCATGGAGACTGAAGCAAACAACAAGGCCGTGATTGCCAAAGGTCATCGACCCAATCAGCCTTTGATTAAGTGAAAGGAAGTGTCCAACGCCTCGCGGGCCGAATCGTCGATCTTCATCGACGACGGATATTTCCGGGGGTGGTCGAATGGAGCGGGGGGAAGATCCGGCGGATCACCCCGGATGACCGGGTGAAGGAGCAGTGGCTGATCGCCCCGGGTTTTGTCGATGCGCACATTCATATCGAGAGTTCGCTGCTGCCTCCGACGGAGTTTGCGCGTTGGGCCGTGGTGCATGGCACGGTGGCGACTGTCTCTGATCCGCACGAGATTGCCAATGTGCTCGGGGTCGCGGGCGTGGACTACATGATCCGCGATGGTCGGCGCACTCCGTTTAAGTTTAACTTCGGCGCCCCGTCCTGCGTGCCGGCGACTGGTTGCGAAACGGCCGGAGCGAGGCTTGATGCCCCTACGGTGACGCGACTGTTGGCGCGGAAGGAAATTAAATTCTTGAGCGAGGTGATGAACTTTCCGGGCGTGCTCGCGGGCGATGCATCGCTTAAGACGATGATCGCCGCAGCGAAGAAGTTCGGCAAACCCATCGATGGGCACGCGCCCGGATTGCGCGGGGCCCAAGCGCGCGCGTATGCGAAGGCCGGGCCATCGACCGATCACGAATGTTTCTCGCTGGGTGAAGCGCAGGATAAAGTGGCGGCGGGGATGAAGATTTTGATCCGCGAAGGTTCTGCGGCGCGGAACTTCGCAGCGCTGGCTCCGTTACTGAAAACTCATCCGGAGCGCTGCCTGTTTTGCTGTGATGATCTTCATCCCGATCTGCTCATGGTGCGGCATCTCGATGAACACGTGCGACGGGCACTCGCAGTCGGCGTGGATAAATTTGATGTGCTTCGCTGTGCGACGGTCAACGCGGTCGAGCATTACGGGCTTGATGTTGGATTACTGCGTGTGGGTGATCCGGCGGATTTCATCGTGTTCGATGGCTGGAAAAAACTGAAAGTACGGCGCACTTATTTGCGGGGGGATTTGGTGGCGCGCGACGGTCGGAGCTTATTGCCGAGACAACAGGCAAAGACGCCGAATCGGTTTGAGGCGAGGGTGCGAGCGCCGGAGGACTTCGTTGTGAAGGGAGGGCGAACCGGTTGCGCTTCTGCACTAACCGTCGTCCCTGACGCGCGGACGGCTCATCGGGACGATTCGCCCTACCCACTGAACGTCATCGAAGTCCTCAATGGGCAGCTCATCACGCGTCATTTGCGGGTGATGCCGCGCATAGTTGCTGGTACGGTCGTGGCCGATTTAAAGCGCGACATTCTTAAAATCGCCGTGGTGAATCGTTATGCGCCCAAGGCTCCGGTCGCGGTGGCCTTCATCAAAGGGTTTGGGTTGAAAGCCGGTGCGTTGGCTTCGTCGGTCGCTCATGATTCTCATAACATCGTGGCGGTGGGGGTGGACGACGTCTCGCTGTGCGCGGCGATCAATCTCGTGATCAAATCACGTGGGGGAATCAGCGTGGTGGGGCGGGGCCGGCGCGCAGCTTTGCCCCTGCCGATTGCGGGATTGATGGCCGCGGCTGACGGTCGGGCGGTGGCGCGACGTTACACGGCGCTCGATGCGCTGGCGAAGCAACTGGGCTCGCGGCTGGACGCGCCGTTCATGACCCTCTCGTTCATGGCGCTGCTGGTTATTCCTGATTTGAAGTTGAGTGATCGCGGTCTGTTTTCCGCGAGCCGGTGGAATTTTGTGCCGTGATGGCGAAGTCGAAGTTTTTATCGTCAGCCAGGCAAGTTGCGCTTGTCAGCTACCGTCTTGCTCCGACAGTTTTGCCGCTGTCATTGCGATGTTAACCCAGATTAAAAAACTCTTCGGCGTGAAAGAAGGTGGCTTGCTGCTGGTGATTTTCGCTCTCGGCGCCCTCTTGAGCTTTTTTAGTGGAACGGTGAGGTTGCCGGTATTTGCGGTGGGGCCCGAGGGGGTGCGGCAGCGGGTATTCCTCACCAATGAAACCGGCGAACGCGTGCCGGCGATGGTGGAGAAAAACAAGTTTCTCAACACGCAGAACTTGGCGCAATTGGCCAAGGACACGAGTTTCATCGCGATCATGGCGGTGGGGATGTCGGTGGTGATCATCGCCGGGGGCATCGATCTTTCCGTGGGCTCGATCTATGCGCTGGCCTCGGTGCTCGGGGCGCTGGTGTTGCAATACTATGGGCCCGGCGGCGCGGGCGCGAACGCTCCACCGTGGTGCGGCGTCGGGCTGGGCGCGTTGGCGTGCGTCGGCGTGGCGGCGCTGTGCGGCTTGATCAATGGTAGCCTGATTGTCGCTCTGCGGGTTCATCCTTTCATCATCACGTTGGGGGCGATGGCTATTTTGCGCGGCGTTGCTTTCGTGGTGACCAAAGGCCAGTCGGTGGGCGGATTTCCGCCACTGTTCCGTGAGCTGATCCGTTTTGAAACCAGCGGGGGGCTCAGCTTGGTGCCGCTGGCGGTGATGCTGCTGGTGCTCGTGGTGGGGGGGGGTTTTTTGTCGCGCTTGGCGGCCGGCCGGCGGGTGTATGCGATCGGCGGCAACGAACTCGCTTCGCGCTTCAGCGGTATTCGCGTGGAAAGGGTGAAGCTCGGCATATATTTTCTGTCGGGTCTGGCGGCGGGAGTCGCGGCGCTGATCGCGCTCGGTTATTATGGCAGCGCCAGTTCGGGCGACGGCCAGGGCTACGAACTTAACGTGATCGCGGCGGCCGTCGTGGGTGGAGCGAGTTTGACCGGCGGCAAAGGCACGGCGTTGGGTGCGGTGCTCGGGGCGCTCATTATCCAGATGATTTCCAGCGGCATCGTGATTCTCGGGATCGATCAAAATTATAGCCAGATCATCATCGGCTCGGTCGTCATCGCCGCCGTGGTGCTGGATAATATTAATACCTGGCTCGCCCAGCGCCGGCTCGCCGCTCGTTAAGGGGCGAAACATTGAGTGCAATTTCCTGTCCTTTCTATCCACCCTCAAACCCCCATTATTATGAAACATCTGTTCATTCTCGCCGCCGGTGTCGCGCTCGCTTTGTCGGGTCGCGCTGCGGAGCGTACGCTCACCATCGGCCTCGTGGCCAAATCACAGGGTAATCCTGTTTTTCAAGCGGCCCGCGTGGGTGCCATCGATGCGGCCAAGGAACTCGGGGCGAAGCATGGTTATGAAATCAAGATTGATTGGCGCACCCCCAATGAAGAAGACGCCCAGAAACAGGCCGAGGCGATCGAGCAACTCGTGCTTTCGGGCGCAGCGGGGATTTCCGTGAGTTGCTCGGATGCGAACAAACTCACGGATGCGATCAATTCCGCCGTCAAGAATGGCGTGCCCGTCGCCACGTTTGATTCCGATGCGCCGGCCTCGGCGCGGTTCGTCACCTACGGCGTGGACGATATCGAATGCGGCAAGCAGACGATGGAAGAACTCGCCAAGATCATGAAAGGCAAAGGAGTCGTCGCGATTCTTGCCGGCAACCAGAACGCGCCCAATCTCCAGAAGCGCGTGCAGGGCGCGAAGCTAGTTGCCGCCCAATATCCGGGCATCACGATTCGCGAGGTTTATTATCACAAGGAAACGCCGCAGGACGCCGCGGCCAAGGTGGAGCAAGTCATGCAGGCCAATCCTGATATCACCGGTTGGTGCATGATCGGCGGCTGGCCGCTCTTCACCGATAACGCGCTCAAGTGGGCCCCCGGCACGGTGCAATGCGTCTCCGTCGACGCGCTTCCCGCGCAGTTGGCTTACATCCGCAGCGGTCATGTGCCGGTGCTCCTCGCGCAGCAATGCTACGAGTGGGGGCATCGCACGGTTGAGCTGCTCTTCGAGAAAATTGTCCTCAAGAAAGATCCGCCGGCGGTGAAAGAAATCAGCGCGCTGATTCCGGTGACGAAGGACAACGTCGAGGCTTTCGCGAAGAACTGGGACAAGTGGCTGCCGAAGTGATTTGGCTGAAGAAGTAGCGAGAAGTGGGGAGCGAGCAGCGAGCATTTTGGTGCGCTGCTTTTTTCTACTCACTACTCACTACGCGATTCTCGCTACTGCCCCATGCCTTTTCTCGAATTCAACAACATCACCAAGCGTTTCCCGGGCGTGCTCGCGCTCGACGGGGTGAGCGTGGCGATTGAGCGTGGGACCTGCCACGCCCTCATCGGGGAGAATGGTGCGGGCAAGAGTACGCTTGGGAAAATTCTCGCCGGCGTTTATACGGCCGATTCGGGCGAACTGCGCCTCGATGGCAGGATAATTTATCCCACCACGCCGTTGGTCGCACGGGAGTATGGCATCGCCATGGTGCATCAAGAACTGGCGTTTTGTCCGAATCTGACGGTGGCGGAAAATCTTTGTCTCGGGGATCTGCCACGTGGGGTGCTGGGCTGGGTGGATCGGAAGGCGCTGTGCGAGCGCGCCAGTGAAATGCTGGCAGCGATCCATGCTGACATTGACCCCGCAACGATCATCGGCGCGCTCTCGACTGGTCAGGAGCAGTTGGTGCAAATCGCGGCGGCCGTCGGCACCGGTGCCCAAGTCATCGTGATGGACGAGCCGACCAGCTCGTTATCGGCGGGTGAGACTCGCGAACTTTTCCGGTTGGTGCGCAATTTGAAATCTCGCGGCATCACGATGATCTATGTGTCGCATCGCATGGAAGAACTTTTTGCCTTGTGCGATGACATCACGGTACTCCGTGATGGCCGGCATGTATCCACCGGACGAATCGCCGACACGACGCCGGCCAAAGTGGTTGCGCAGATGATCGGTCGGGAATTACGCGTACAGCAACCGCGCCACAGCGTGCAGGCGCCGGGAGAAGTGCGCTTGCAGGTGAACGGGCTTTCCCATCCGCGTCGGTTTAAGGAGATCAATTTCCAGGTGCGATCGGGCGAAATTGTCGGTTTGGCCGGACTGGTGGGTGCAGGCCGTAGTGAGGTGGCGCAGGCCGTGCTCGGGTTGGATGCGCAGGCTACGGGGCAGGTCGTGGTGCGGGGAAAATTGTTACCGGCAAGTTCGATCAAAGCCGCGCTGGCGGCCGGAGTTGGCCTCGTGCCGGAAGATCGTAAACGCCAAGGCTTGGTTCTCGGACTGAAGTGCCGGGAAAATACTTCGCTCGCCGCGCTGCCGTTACTGACGTGCTTGGGTTGGGTGAAGCGGAAGCATGAAAATGAGTTGGTGCACCGATTCGCGAGACGGCTGCGAGTGAAGGCGCCGTCGATGGAGACGGGCGTCGCTGCGCTCAGTGGTGGTAATCAGCAGAAAATCGCGTTGGCGAAGTGGCTGGCCCGCGATTGCTCCGTGCTGATGGTGGATGAACCGACGCGCGGCATCGATGTGGGGGCGAAGGCGGAGATCTACCAAGTGCTCGATGAACTCGCGTGCGAAGGCCGGGCGATTTTGATGATTTCCTCGGAACTGCCCGAGTTGCTGGGCCTGTGTACGCGAATTCTCGTGATGCGCGAAGGCCGGATCGTGGGTGAGGTGGCACGAGCAGATTTCAGCGAGGCGCGGCTCATGGGGCTGATGTCGGGCGTGGCAGCGGAATAACTTTATCGGTTCATGCTCTTGGGGTCCGATACTCCGGAGCTCATCGGAGACCGTGAGTCTGTCGAATCGGCTCCGGCTTGGTGGGGAAATAGCCCGGGACGCCTGACCCGTACGGGCAGACATCCTGATCCCAGCCCGGGAGAGACTCGGGACGAGGAAACGAGCTGAATCTCAGATATGAAGGGCGCAAACCGGATGAACGGTATCGAGGTGGAGCGCGAGCTTCCGACTTCGCCAAGGCTACGACGGACAGACCCCGAGGAATTCGGGTGAGCTCAACTCCGTCGCGAATCGGGATAAAATACATTCAACGCGGTGGACGCGTCCGTTCGACTTTGCTCAGGACGGCCTGAGCCTGTCGAATGGCCGGAGAGCGCGGAGCCTGACGTGATTGGGAGGAAGTGGCACGGGTCTCCCGACCCGTGTGGAAGGTTTTGCTGTGTGCGTGTAGCCTCGTTTGAGGGCGCAGCCCGAAAACGGGGCCGTAAGACACCGCGCTTTCGCCTGCGGCTCAAACGCGGCTACACTCCAGCTTCCCCGTGGCCGTTGAGGGATCATTTTTAACAAGCATCCTGGTTTCCAGGAGTCAGTTTGTGTCGAAAATAGAGGGCGGTTCGTTGCCCTTTGCTCCGCGCGAGTGCTTGGCGATGTTGCAACAGATGCGCGAGGTCTATGGTGCGCAGGTGTGGGGGCGATACGGATTTGTCGATGCGTTTAATCCCCAGACGGGATGGGTCTCGCCTGACGTGATTGGCATCGATGTCGGGATCACCTTGGTGTGGGCGGAAAATTTGCGCAGCGGTTTTGTGTGGGAAAATTTCATGAAGGCGCCGGAGGTGCAGCGTGGAATCCGCCTCGCGGGATTTAGAACGGTGGAAGAACCGAGCTTTAATGAAAAACAGGTGATGGCGATGAGCCGCTGAATGAAGTGGAACCACTCCTTTCCCTCGATCCATAGCTGAAGGGGGAATAGCTCAATCACCTGCCTCGCATTGTGCTCTTAATTATTATTATCGTTTCAGATACGAGGACTGTAGGACTGGAGGTGAGAGAAAGGGGAGGGCGGCGAAAATGTTAGTAATGGGTAAAACTACCCATGCGTTTACGAATAGAATTGGGGTGTATGCCTGCGTTTGTATGGTGGGCGCAGATTCAAGTTTAACCCCCAACTCTGTCATCCCATGAAACTCCCCCAGATCCTTAGTTGCCTTCTCGTGGTCGTGTTCTCGTCGACCATTGTCCATAGCGCTGATACTTTGCCAGCGCTGCGGGTGGAATCTTCCAGCACGATGAAAGTGGCCATCATCAATGCCGACCAGCGCAATCCCGCCAATGAGCGGATGCACAAGGCCTTTGTGGCCAGCTTGGCTTTTCAAATCAGCCAGGGCTACAAAACTCCTGTTCCGCTCAAAGCAATCGTGGTTGAGGCCAAAGAGGCCTCGGCCGGTTTGACTAGCGGAGAATATGATTTGGTCGCCGTGATTGGCACCAGCACCCCTGCGATTTTGCTGAACAGTGATTTCAAAAGACTGAAGGCGTTGCCGTCCACTGGTAATACCAAGCATGTGGTTACTCTGCTGGTGCGGAATGATGATTGTACCCTCTCCGCGATGCTGGATAAATCTTTTGAAACGGCGTTGAATGAAACGATTTTCCAAATGGCTTTTGCCAACTATCGCAAAGCCTCGGTTGACCGGGAAAAGACCGAATGGAAAGTTGCGGTCGCTTCTCTGCAATAAGAGTTTTTCACTTTTCTACCCCTAGCCCGCGCCATCAGGCGCCCGAAAAGGCCGGTCCATGTGACCGGCCTTTTTTGTCGTCGGTGTTCTATCAACAGCTCAGGATCATTGGACCTATCTGGCAGGGCAGTCGCACTCAACTGCCTTGCAAAATACAATCCATCGCCCATGGCGGTTGAGGGCCACCGCGCCTACCTTTCAGGTCCGGCAAAGTTTAATAAACAACCCACGTTGGGGTTATGGCACCAGGGGCTTTGACGTGGCAGGGTGCCGCTTCATTTTGCCGCAATCGCGACGGAGCAAGCGAGGTTGAGATGGAGGGGCAGGAGGCGGGCGGAGTCGAATTTTTCGGTCACGCGGAGACGGGCCTGCGCCGCGAGTTGGCGGCCTTGCTCGGGATTTTGCAGCAGGTGGGTGAGAGCGCGCGAAAGAGCGTGGGAATCGCCGGGCGGGATGAGTTCGGCTTCTTGTCCGGCGCGAGCCATCTCAGGAATTCCATGAACCTGCGTGGCGAGAATGGGCAGGCTGAAGGCCATGGCTTCAAGCACGACCCGGGGGAAAGATTCTTCGTAGCTGGAGCAGACAAAGAGATCGGCGGCTCCAAGATAATGATAGGGTGTGGGCGAGTTGGGAATGATCTGTACGTTGGGGCGGTCGATATTTTGCAGGAGATCGGCCATGGCGAGATCGAATGAAGTGTCCTTCCCGCCGATCATGAGAAAATGACATGGGGCGGCGAGAGTGGGTTGTTCGCGCCAGAGCTGCTCGATGGCGCGGATAAAAATATGCTGACCCTTGCGTTCGCACACGGAACCGACGTTGATGATGAGTTTTGTATCCGGAGCGAGCTTCAGCGCCGTACGCAAGGTCTCGCGGGAGTGGGTCGCGCGAAAGCGGTCGATGCTGGCGAGATCGATCCAGCCGGGGTTGATGCTATGGTTGGGGCGCGTCAGTACGGATCGGTAATAGTGCCTAGTGGTTTCCGTGAGAAACGAAATGTGAGTGGCGAGCGCAAAGGTTTCTTCCACGACTACTAATGCGCTCGGGGCGAGGTGGCCGTAATAAAAAGCGTCGGGCGTGGTGCTCTCGTGAATATAAAGGAGGGAAGGCCGGCGGGCTTGCGCGGCGAGATGCACGCCCCAGAAAGCGGACACGGTATTGGCGACCACAAGATTGGCGGAGCGGAGATCGACTTGGGTTCCCAGGGCGGCGATGGCGCGGCGCAGCGCATCGGCGCTCGGGGCGCGGAGCAAGGGCTGGATATCGACGAGCTGAATAGTAGCGGAGAGTTTTTCGTAGTCGGCGCGGAGCGGACCATCTGCCGCGCTGATGACAGTGAGTTTCGTGCCGGCGGCGGCGAGGTGTTGCGCATATTCGAGGAGAAAGAGTGGCGCGCCCTCGTGATTGAGATTGTGCGTGATCAGTGTGATGCGTTGTGGGTGCGAGTGAGCGGGCGCGGATGCGAGGGCGGCGTTGGCGTGATTGGTGGCGGCGAGGAGACGACACGGCGCGCGGGCCCGGTATTCGCGCCAAGAGACGAGCAGCTCGGAACGGAAAAATTTATCGAGGTCGACAGTGAAGCCGCGTTGCCGCAGCGCGGAGAGCAAGGCGCGCCAGGCCCGCCAAAACGTCAGGTTGCTGCGGAGCGCGAAGGGAACTTTGACCTGTTCGGCGTCGAACAAGTGGGAACGTTGCAGGTGGCAGAGCGTCCAGGAACCGTCGGAGAGTTCGGCGTAGGTGCGCAGCGTGAGGGGCGAGGGAAGTTGCGCGGGCACGTCGATGTGGCCGTGGATCCGGCAGGTGCGGGCCTGGGCGAATTGGGGGAATTGCGCGGCGACGTAAGGCATGGCGCGGCCGTAATCCATGGTCTGCCACGCGAGCAGATCGTAGCTGGCGAGGACGCGGCGGATGGTTTGGGTTTCGTGAAAGAGCCAGCCCTCGACGATGAGCCGGCCAAAGGAGTTGAAGGCCGCGAGGGACGGGTGGTGGAGGTGGCCGTGAAAAGGTAGATTGGGAAAACGCGTGCTGTGCGGTGCCGGAAGTTCGCCGGCCAAGGTGGATGCGAGCTGGGTCAGATCGCCGCCCTGTGAGGCGCGCCGCATGAGCAGTCGAAGTGCGCGGGAAAAATCGTAGGGATGAAGCGCGCCGGCGGGCGAGGCGCCCTGCGCGTGGTTCGGCGGGGTGTTCACCGGGTGGGTGCCGAGTGACAGCCAGGTGCCGCTGAGGTCGAGGGCTTCGAGTTCGATGAGATTATTTCCTGGGCTGAGGACCAGACCAAGATCGAAGCCGGCCATGAGCTGGGGCTGGTGATGTTTAAAATACGCCGCGAGATCGGCGCGGGGAATGCCGAACACCGCAGGATAAATCTGGCCAAGGTACCGCGCACGCACGTCGACGATGTGGCGACCGGGTTTGCCGTACACCCAGCCTTGCAGCACCAGTGGCCCGGTCGGCAATAGGCCCGGGACGGGGGGCGGATCGAGGTGGAAAATGAGATCGGCGGTTTCTTGCATGCAGGGGAGGAGCGGCGAAACCCGCAGGCTTGCGAACCCGGTGCTGCATGTAAAGCGAAGCGTGGGGATGGAGTTGAATGCAACAAGGCCGCCCGAATCGTTTAATGTCGGGCCGCTGCCCCACGACTTCGCTCTGGGCCCTGAGCATATCGAACGGGCTTGCGGCGGCCTTGCGTATATCCGTGGCCGGCGCATGCACCGGCTCTACAAAAGTACTTTTCCCTCGCCCGGATTTGAAGGTGGTCGCCGATTCTTGTCGGTCCGTAGCTGGGCGAAGGCCGTTCCACATCGGCGACAGAGCGTCGGTGTGGAAACCGACGCCCACCCACTGCATCGTTCAGGCTTAGCCGAAAATAATGATCCGCAGGGTAACTGGCTAAAATCGATGGGGCCGATGGCGGTTCAGGCGGGTGGCTTGTCAAGATACGGTGGCGGGCCATTCGGCTGTCATAAACCAGTTCTACCGCCATGGACTGAAAAATTACCATTGCCGCTTCCTGTCGGTCTCATTTCTTAAAAGCACCATGTCTGCTCCGAATGCTACACGACGGGAAGGTGTTTTCTTGGTGGCGCTATTCTGCGTCGCACTCCTCGCTCATTTTTATTTTGCTACGAGGAACTGGACCTCCGGGTTTATGCCCGGGCACGAATTCCGGCAAGCGCAGACGGCGATCGTTTCTTACTACATCGACGAGCAGAATAATTTTTCTCCGCTCTATGAGACGCCGATCTTGGGCAAGCCGTGGGTCTCGGTGTTGCTGGAGGTGCCGATCTATGAATGGAGCGTCGTATTGCTCAGTCGCGCCATGGGCATTCCTCATTTCATGGCGGCGAGGACGGTCTCGCTCACCTGTTTTTATCTCGCCCTGCCCGCGCTCTATCTGTTGCTCGGTCGGTTGGGCCTGCCGCGAGCACGCCGCTTGCTCTCCCTCGCTTTGATCCTGACTTGTCCGGTTTATATTTTCTACTCCCGGGCCTTCCTGATGGAGTCGATGGAGATCATGTGTTGTGCTTGGTTTCTGTTGGGCTTTGTCCGGACGATGGACCAACGAAGCTGGGCGTGGCTGGGGCTGACCATCATGGCGGGAACGGGAGCCGCGTTGATCAAGAGTGTTACCTTTGCGGTCTGGCTCGTGCCTGCCGCCAGCTACGGGGTCTGGCTATTATGGCGGGACTTGCGAATTCGCCGGGGTTGGCTGGTTCCGGTGAAAACTTTGCTTTGGGGCGTAGCGACTGTGGTCGTCGCACTCGGTGCGCTCCGCTGGTGGATCAATTTGACGGACCCGATTAAGGCCGCCCATCCTTCGTGCTGGATCTTTACTTCGAAGAATCTTTCCGCGGGCAATTGGGGTATCCTCGAAATCGCGGCGCGATTCTCACCAAAAACTTGGAGCATCTTGCTGGACCGCTGGCAGGAGGCGATCATGTCACCGTGGATCATTGGCCTTGGCTTAGCCTGCGGTTTGGCCTTTTGCCGGTTGGTGCGCTGGCCGATCATGGGGCTCGCGGCGGTGTTTTTTTTGGCGCAGCTCATGTTCCCCTTCGCGTATGCCTATCAGGATTATTACTATTATGCCTGCACGATATTCCTGCTCGGTGCGCTCGGTTTTGTGCTTCACGGCGTGTTGGATTCCCGCCTGCCTCGATGGTGCTGCTGGCTGATTATCGCGGTGCCTCTCTGGGCGCAGGTGAGTACATACTGGCAGGGTTATCGCCCGACGCAGATGATGAAATCCGATGGCGGATCTCCATTGACGACGGTCTTGCGTAATCTCACGCCGGAGGGCTCGGCGATCATTGTGGCCGGAGCCGACTGGGCCGCCATGATCCCACTCTATTCCCAGCGCAAGGCGCTGATGATTCGCAACGGCCTGGAGTATGATAACGCCTATTTGGAACGGGCCTTTAATGACTTGGCTGACGAGAATGTCGTCGCGTTGGTGCTAGTCGGAAATACGCGACAGCGCCGCAACTTGATCGATTTTGCCGTGGCGAAGTTCGGGATGGATACGACTCCCACTTTTTCGTACTCTAATACGGATGTTTTTTGCAGCTCATTATGCGTCGATTCCGTGCAAGAGAGCTTGCGCGAGAGCAGCGAATACAACGGCATTACTATGAAGCCCCGGGCGCCGAATGAGAGAGCCCCGAGCCGTCCATTCCCCATTGCGGCCAGTGTTGCCTGTGAGTCCTTCGCCAATATTGCGCCCGCTCCCTTTCGGGCTTATTTGGAATTTGGGCTCAACCATCAATGGGTGGATGGCGAACTAGCGCTCACTGCTCACGCTGATACTGATCTTTGGCTGCGTGCACCCGTGACCGCGAAACAGATCATCTGGGATTTTGGGATCATCGCTGAGGCGTATGAGAAGGAAGGCGAAAAAACCGACGGAGCCGTGTTCGTGATAATGGGCGAGGCGGCTGGCCAAAGCCGGCAGGTATTTAGCCGATTGCTCGATCCGTTGGATGTGCCTGCGGATCGCGGCAGGCAGCACGCGATTATTCCCTACCAGCCATTACCGGGAGAAGTGCTGCAATTTTCCACTCGTCCGAACAAATCGCCCAATTTCGATTGGGCCTATTGGGTCAAGATCGAGGTGAAGTGATGGGATATCTAACTCAACAAAGTAGGATCGACGTGACTTCAGGTGGAGGGGAAAGATGAAGCTTCGCTTCCTTGCGATTGGCCCAAGGCGGATCTCTGCCGAATGGTTGGAGCTCGGATAGATTTATTGCCTCACGTTCTAGAAATGTTTTTTAAAACCAATGTCTGATCGCACTTCGTTACGCTGGGAGAGTTTTTTACTCGTAGTGCTATTCTGCGCCGCGCTCCTCGCCCATTTTTATTTTGCCACGTCCAACTGGAGTTCCGGGTTCATGCCCGGGCACGAGTTTCGACAGGCGCAGACGGCGCTGGTTGCCTACTACATCGACGAGCAGAATAATTTTTCCCTGCGGTATGAGCTGCCGTTGTTGGGCAAGCCCTGGGTCTCCGTGTTGCTGGAGGTGCCGATTTATCAGTGGAGCGTCGTGGGGCTTAGCCGCGCGATTGGCGTGTCGCATTTCATGGCGGCGCGCACGGTTTCGCTCGCGTGTTTTTATTTCGCGCTGCCGGCGCTCTATTTCTTGCTCGGGCGGTTGGGACTGGGGCGACCGCGCCGGTTGCTGGCGCTGGCTTTGATCCTGACGTGTCCGGTGTATATTTTCTACTCGCGCGCCTTCCTGATGGAATCGATGGCCGTTATGTGCTGTGCCTGGTTTTTGTTGGGCTTTGTCCGGACGATGGACGAGCGACGCTGGTCCTGGCTGGCGTTGACGATTATTGCGGGCACGTTGGCGGCGCTGATCAAAAGCCTTACCTTTGCCGTCTGGCTGGTGCCGGCCGCTGGTTATGGCGCGTGGATGCTCGGGCGCGACTGGCGTCGCGGCCAAGGCTGGCGGCCTGCGCGTCGCACCGTGCTTTGGGGCGCGGCCGGTGTCGCGGTGGCACTAGGGGCGCTCCGGTGGTGGATTCTTCTGACCGATCCCATCAAGGCGGCGCATCACTCCGCCTGGATCTTTACGTCAAAAAATCTTTCGCAGGGCGGACTGCTGGAGATCGCGGGCAAGGTTTCCCGCCAGACTTGGGGCATCTGGCTGGAGCGCTGGCAGGAGGCGATCATGCCGCCGTGGCTGATCGGGCTGAGCGTGCTGACCGGTGTGGCGCTTTTGCGGGCCGTGCGTTGGCGCGTGTTGGGACTGAGCGCGGTGTTCATGCTGGCGCAGTTCATGTTTCCGTTCGCCTACGCCTATCAGGATTATTATTATTACGCCTGCACGGTGTTTCTTCTCGCCGCCCTCGGCCTGGGGTTGCACGGGGTGCTTGATTCCCGTCTGCCCCGCTGGTGCGTCTGGTTGATCATCGCGCTTCCTTTCGTGGCGCAGCTCCACACTTACTGGCACGGCTACCGTCCGGCCCAAATCGTGAAATCGAGTGGAGGTTTTTCTTTTACCGCAGCCATCCGTGATCTCACTCCAAAAAAATCCGTCATCATCGTGGCCGGGTCCGACTGGGCGGCAATGATTCCGTTTTATGCCCAGCGCAAGGCGCTGATGATCCGGAGCGCTTTGGAAAATGATGACGCCTATCTGACGCAGGTGTTCGACGATCTCGCGGATGAATATGTTTCCGCCCTGGTGTTGACCGGCGAGGCCCGCGACAACGGTGCGTTGGTCGAGCGGGTCGCGGAAAAATTCGGGATGGAAGCTGTCCCGACTTTCACGCACCCGGTGGCTGACGTGTATTGCAAAACGAGCGAGCGTGATTTCGTGCAGGAGTGTCTGCGTCACTATGGGGAGGTTTCCATCAAGCTAAAGGATGCAGAGGGAAAACCGACTGATCCGAAACAGCCGTTTGCGATTTCGGCCGCGGTGGCCCGGGTCAATTTCGGGAATGTTTCACCTGCGCCGTTTCGCGCCTACTTCGAATTCGGTCTCAGTCATCTCGAGGCTGATGGCGACAAGGTGATGTTTGCCCATCCGAACAGTGATCTCTGGCTCCAATCGCCCGCGCAGGCGACCCAAGTCGTTTGGGATTATGGCATTTTCCCCAATGCTTATGAGCAGGCTGACGCGAAGACCGATGGGGTTGAATTTCTGATCACCGGGGAAATTCCGTCGGGCGAGCGTCGCCAGATTTATCGTCGCCTGCTGGATCCGACGAATGTTCCGGCTGATCGGGGCCGACAGCACGCGGTCGTTCCCTATCGGTCGAGACCGGGGGAAACGCTGCAATTTTCCACGCGCCCCAATAAAGCCACGACGTGCGACTGGGCGTATTGGGTGAAGATCGAGGTGAAATAGTGCATCCATTCTACTGGATCGCCGCAGCTCGCGAGTGCGGACAGTAATGATGACTGGGATTGATTCGTAGGTTGCGAGCTTGCCTCGCAACGTAGCGCGACAAGCGCGCTACCTGCCACGGAACGATCTTGTAGTCTATTCCGCGAATCAATTTAAACGAACTTCAATTTGCGCGCCGCGAACACCACCATGCGCAGGAGGAGCCAGCCATGTTTCCAGCGCTGGATGTTGGTTTCGCCATAGGTGCGATCACGGTAACGAATCGGGATATCGACGATTTTCAGATTCAGTTTGTCGGCGCCGAAGAGCAGATCGAAATCCCCGAAAGGATCGAAGTCGCCAAAGTAGTGTCGGTTGGCGGCGATCTTCTGGTAGTTGGCCGCGGTAAGAACTTTCGTGCCGCACAAGGTGTCCTTGACGGGTTGACGCAAGAGCCACGAGAACAGGAGACCGAAGGTTTTGTTCGCGCAGAGATTGAGGAATTGCATGGCCTTTCCTTCCATCGGATAAACCAGTCGGCACCCGTTCGCGAAGTCGCAGTGGCCTTGGGCAATGGCCTCATAAAACTTCGTCAATTCTTCGGGGGGCATTGTGAGATCGGCATCGAGAATCATCAGGATTTCGCCGGTCGCGACGGCGAAACCCTCGCGCACCGCGTTACCTTTACCTTTGCCGGTTTGCCGGAGGATTGTAATTTTCCGCTGCGCGCCGTACTGAGCCTCGATGCGCTGAATCTCCGCCCAGGTGTTGTCGGTGGAGTGGCCTTCGATAAAAATCAGTTCGGTGCCCGCGCCCATGTCGGGCGTGCGGCGGACGGCGTTTTCAATGTTTCCGGCTTCGTTGCGCGCCGGAATAATGACCGACACGGTCGCTGGTTTCGCCTGAGCTTGGGGTCGGAGGCGTGAAATCGAGAAGACTGAAAGACACAAGACCGGGAATAATGGAGCCAGCCACCGGTTCACTAATTCGCCAATCCCACCGAGATGGAGTGGGCAGAGGATGTGGGGTGTCGTCTTGATCGTTTCCCAGCCGGTGAGGAACAGGAGTCCATGCACATCGGCAGACGCCAGCCAACTGCTGTGGGGTGGGGTCGGACGGAAGCGAAAAATCGAGGCGAGTGAAAGAATGGGACGCCACAACGCACTGTGGAAATTCAGGACCAAGCGGGTGTTGGCATGCGCGCACGTTTGCAACTGCTGGAAAAGTTGCTGGACATCGGCGGTCAGATTCAACGTGTCGGAAATGATGATGTAATCAAAACGTTGTCCGCCGAGATCCAGAATTTCTCCCACTTGCACCGAAAAAGTCCCATGCGGCACGCTTTCCCTAGCTCGTTTGATTTGCGTTTCCGAGAGATCAATTCCCTGCACGGCCTGAGTTTTGAGCCGGGCCAGCAGCTCGCCGCTGCCGCAACCGATTTCGAGCACACTCGCGCCGGCGGGAATGATCAGGTTGTAATAGTGCGCGAGGATTTTCCGGTAGGAAAGCGTGGACCCAGCGGGTGCCGGACTGGTTTCATAGTGCTCCCGAATAATCCGCAGGTGGCGTTGAGCCAGTTCACCGAGGGAATAATGATTCATGGCAGATGAGCTTATTGGCGTTCCAAAACGATCAGGAGCCGGGTGGCAAAGAGGCGGGGCGCCAGCGAGAGCAACTTGTCCAAGTGCTGGACTGCAGGCAACCAGCTCATGGGATATAACTGCGGTTTGCTGAATCCGCCCGAAGCTACGTAGGCGAGGGAGGTGAGCTGGCGGGTTGCCACCACGCGCCAATCGCTCAGGCGGCAGGATGGTTGGTTGCGCAGGAAAATCCGGGTGGCGGAGGCTTGGGCGGCGAAGTAGGGCGCGTTGTCCGGAGAAAAACCTTTGGTTGCCTCCAGACTGAAATCATGTTTCCAGCCCAAGGGTTCGTGATGAAACAGCCCATAAACGATCTGGCCGAGCCAGCCCATGCCCGGTTCAAAAATAATCAGCCGGCCGCCGGGTGAGAGGACGCGGGCGAATTCATTTAGCGCGGTCTGCGGATGGGCGAGGTGATGCCAGACATCGAACAGGATGAGGTTGGAAATGGCGCGGTCGGTGAATTTGAGTGCGTAAGCGTTTTCCTGGCGATCGAGCCAGGGATTGGGAAATAAATCCGTCGTGATGCAGTGAGGGATTACACTTTTGATATTTCCCATGCCCGAACCGAGTTCCACGGTACTCCCGGCTATTTCCGGACGGAGAAAAGCGGCCATCTCCTGGTAGAAATCTTGATAGATTTTATGCAGAACCGGCTTTTTCTTCCACGAGTCCTGGTTTTGCTGGATTTCGATGTTATGCTGCTCGGCAGGAATTTGCGGGGGCATGATGGCTGGGTTATCGGCCTCAACTACAGAAGCGGGTGTGCATAATTGCCACTAAAACTTCACGCCCCTAGCGGAAAATTTAGTAAAGCTGGATTTTCAACCTCGCATAAGAGTCTTACGGGATCCTTCCGTGGTAGGTAGCGGGCTTGTCGCGCTACGCTACGTTGCGAGGCAAGCTCGCAACCTACAGGTCGACCCCGATCAGCCGCTATGCAGGTCAGTCTATTGTACGATCTTTAATAACTTCGGACGTGGCTCACCTCGGCGGCGAGGGGGCCAGATGTCGGAGCCGCACGGCTTGGGCGGAAAAGTTACCTTCAACCCGAGTGCGGCGCGGGCGGCGAGTGCGATGAGTCTGACGGGATCGTTCTGAGGTAGGTAGCGTGCTTGTCGCGCTACACTACGTTGCGAGGCAAGCTCGCAACCTACAGGTCAACCCGATCAGCCGCTAGGCAGGGCAGTCTTTTAATTACTTCGAACTTGGCTCACCTCGGCGGCGAGGGCCAGGTGTCGGGGCAATACGGCTTGGGCGGAGAAGCAGCTTTCGACCCGGGTGCGCGCGCGGGCGGCGAGGGCGCGGGCAAGTTCGGGCGATGTCAACAAACGCGCGAGACCAGCGCACCACGCCGCCGTGTCGCCGGCGGGCAGCAGCAAGGCCTCCTGATCCGCGCGCACGAGTTCCGGGATGCCTTGCACGGCGGAGGCGAGGATCGGCGTGCCGAGCGCCATCGCTTCCATCACGACGCGGGGCGAGGATTCCTCATAGCTGGAGCAGGCGAAAATATCTGCGGCCGCATAGTATGGGAGGTAATCGGTCGTCTCAGGGTGGACGACGAGATTGGGCCGGCCGAGCTCGGTCAGGACATCGTCCAGCATCTGATCGAACGGTGAATCCCGGCCGCCGAGCAGCACGAAGCGGGTGCGGGCCGCGAGAACGGGATGTCGCCGGCAAAAAAGATCCACCGCGCGGACGAAGGTATGCTGTCCCTTTCGATCCGACACTGTGCCGATGTTGCAGACGAGCAGTTCATCGGGACGCAGTTCGAATTTCTGGCGCAGTGCTGCGCGATTGTGCGCCGCGAGCCAGCGATCCAGCACTTGAACATCGATCCAGCCCGGAGTCAGGCGATGGCGTTCCGGCCGGCCATAGCCGAGGTGATAGCTGCGGGTCGACGCCGTCGTGAATGAAACCGCATCGGCCAAAGTGAAGGCTTCCTCGACGAGAGAGACAACTGCTGGCGGCACGCGTTGCTCATAGAAAGTAGCGGGAGTAGTGCTTTCGTGAACGTAGAGAATCGTCGGACACCCGGCGGCTTTCGCGGCATGCACGGCCCAGAAGGTGGTGAAACTATTCGCGACGACCAAGTCGGCTGACGCCCAGTCGGCGGCGGCGTTTAATCCTGCGATGGCAGATTTTGCTTCAGCGGCGGAGTTCGCGGTGAACACCGCTCCGGTTTCGAGCAGAGTAACTTTTGCACCGAGGGCAGCGAACTCGGCGCGCAGTGGACCGTCATCCGCGCTGATCACGTGCAGTTGCACCCCGGTCGCGGCGAGAGTGCGGCCGTAGTCCAACAGGAAGCGCGGGGCGCCTTGGAGACTGAGTCCGTGGGTGGCGAGAATCACGCGTTGTGGGCGAGCGTGAGTGGCGGAAGTGTGCAGCGGCGATTCGCGCAAGGGCGCGGCGACGGGGATGGAGCGCAGCGGGGCGCGGCGTTCATATTCGTCGCGCAGCTCAGCCAGCGCGCGTTCGAGTTCGGAATTTTGCTCCACGTTCATGCCGTGCTGCGCGAGACTGTCGTGCCACGCGGCGAGAATTTTTTCAAAGGTGCCGGGTTGTTGGACGGGGTAGGGCAGTTTTTCTTCTTCGACCGGATGAGCGCGGGTTCGCACCACGTGGCAGAGCTGCAAACTGTCATCCTCCAACTCGGCATAAATCCGCAGACTGAGTGGATTGGGGAGTTGGGCGGGCACGTCGACCAGACTGGCGAAACCGCAGCCAACGGCGTTGGGCATTTTATAGTGCGCGGCTGGTCCCGGGGAAGGTTGGCCGTAGGTGAGCGGTTGCCACGATTGCAGATCGACCGTGCCGAGGACACGGCGCATCCGGAGCGTGGGATGAAAAAGGTAACCGAAAGCCGGCATGCGACCGAAACGGCAACAGGTGATCATTGCCGGTTGATCCACGAATCCGAGCAACGGCACCGGTGGATAGCGAAGATAACGGGGATACGGCAACTCGGCGAGCAAGGCCGCCGCGATTTTTTCCGGAGTTTCGTCGGGCCGACGGGCGACTTCGCGCAACAGGCGCTGCAAGCCACGGGTGAAATCGAGCCAGTTCAACGCGCCGGTCGGCATCGCGAAATCTACAGGCGGATTTTGCGGGGCGATCTGGAAATTGACGGTTTGAAATAGGGACCAGCAGCCTTCGATCTCGAGCACCTCGAGGAAGACCGCAACTGGGCCGGGCGGGCATTCCACGACGACCTGAAAAGCGGCGAGCGCGAATTTCTTTCCGGTTTGGAAATGAGCCGCCAGATCGGCGCGAGGAATGCCATGAACACCCGGAAAGATCCGCGAGCCGATCCGCGCGCGCACATCGACGAAGTGTCCACCCGATTTAGGCCAGACCCAACCGGTAAGTAGATGCTTACCTTGCGGCAGAGTCGCGCCTGCGGCGGGCGACTCGAGATTGCTGAAACTGAAAGCGGTTTCAGGCATCAGACTATAGTGTAGGTTGCGAGCTTGCCTCGTTCTGCTGGCCAGCAGAATGGTGCGACAAGCGCACCACCTGCCATGATTTTCGGTAATGCCTCGCGGGGTGGGGGCACCCCCCTCCAAGAATGCATTGCTGAAGAAATCGTCTGCATGTTCGTTCAACCCAACCACGCTTCGCGCATCATCTGGAGATGCGGCGGGAAGGCGCGGGTTTGGTGGTAGTTGCGGGCGGCGCGGGCGTAGGCCATCGAGAGCATTTTTTGGTTGCCGGCAATATGATCGGCAAGCGCGAGCTTCAGCGCGGCCGCGAGCTTGAAGGGATCGCCGGCGGGCACGAGGTAGGCCTCGTCGGTGTTCGTCAGCATTTCGGCGATGCCATTGACGTCGGTGCTGACGATGCGCGTGCCAAAGACCATCGCTTCGAGCAGGACGCGCGGGAATGACTCTTCAAAGCTGGTGCAGACAAGAATGTCTGCGAGCCGGTAGAAATCATAAATATCGCCGGTCTCGTGGAAGATTTTAATTTCCTGGAGACCCATGAGCTGGATGTCCTCGGCGAGGGTTTCCATGTAGAGGCCGGGCCGGGCGCCGACCATGGTCCACTGGATTTTCTGATCGGGAAAAAGCGTGGGCAGTTCTTTCCGTAACAGTTCGATGCCACGGATGTAGATGTGCTGGCCCTTGCGCTCGCAGACGGAGCCGATGTTGACGATGATGACGGCGTCGGGATCGAGCCCGTGTTTGCGGCGCAGGGCGGCGCGATCGTGCATAGCGGCGAATTGCTCGATGCGGGCGAAATCCACCCAGCTATTCAGTAAACGGAAATTGTCGTTCGCGTTCAGTTCGGTGAAAACCTCGCTGGTGGAACGGGCGGTGAAGATGACGCGCGTGGCGAGTCGGAAAGCATCCTCCACGGTCGGATGCAGGGCAGGCAGAAGCGAGGCTTGGAAGAAACGGCTGACGGCTTTGCTCTCGTGAATGTAGAGCGCGGAGGATTTGCCGAGGTGCGCAGCCAAATGCACGCCCCAGAAAGTCAGCATCGTGTTGCAGATGAAAATATCGGTGTCGTCCCACGAGCGCGTGCCCGCGAATTTGGTCAGGGCGGAAGCGAAATCGGTGGGCGACTTCGCTTCCATCATCGCAGATGCGTTCCAGATCTCGACGCGCAGGCCGAGCGCTTCGAAGCGCGAGCGCAGTGGGCCTTCCGTGGGCGAAGCTATCGTGATCGTGACGCCGGGCTGTTCGGCGAGAAAGCGGGCTAGTTCGTAGATGAAGATCGGCGCGCCTTCGTAGTTGAGGTTGTGCGTGAGCACGAGGGCGCGAAAGGGCCGGGCGGTCTGCGCGTAGCGCTGATGGTAGGGATTGAGTGGGAGATTGGCCGGAGGGAAACTGAGCGTTTCGCTGTGGTACGGATCGCGGTAGCCGCCGTGGCGTGCGAGATATTCCACGTGTTCGCGCTCGGCGTAGGTGTTGCCGCGGGAGGCGTTGCCAGTGTGGCGCAAGGTCGCTTGGGGAGTATAGACGGTGCGGAAGCCGGCGGCTTGGGCGCGCAGGCAAAAGTCCACGTCGTTGTACGCGACGGCGAGTTTCTCCTCATCGAAGCCCTGGAGCTGGCGGTAGAGCGCGGTGCGGGTGAGCAAGCAGGCACCGGTGACGGCCGCGACATTGCGCGCGGCGTGCGGGAGGAAAAGATAACCGAGATCTTCGGCGGGTTCTTTTTCAAAGAGCACATGCGGCAGTCCGTCGTGGCGGCTGAGACTGATGCCGGCGTGATTGAGCGTACCGTCGGGGTAGAGGAGTTTCGCGCCGACGATGCCGACGCCGGCAATGCTGAGCCAGCCGGCCATGTCTTCCAACCAGCCGGGCGTGAGCGCCTCGACGTCGTTGTTCAGGTGGAGCACGAGCGGGGTGTCGGCGCGGGCCGTGCCGAGATTGACGAGGCGGGAATAATTGAAGCCATCGGGTGAGGCGGGCGCGTTCACGACTTCGCCGCGCAGATCGGAGCGTGACGAAAGGCTTTTCAGGAGCGCGAGGGTTTCGGCGTCGTCGGAATTATCGTCCACTACGATGATCTTCACGCTCTCGCGTGGCGTGGTGCGGGCGAGGGAGTCGAGGCAGGTGCGGAGCAGATCGGCGCGATTCTTGGTGGGGATGACGATGGTGACCGGATTCTCGCGGAGAATGGCAGCATCCCATTTCAATTGGTGGAGGCAAAGCGCGTTTTGCTTGGCGAACTCGGGCAACATCAGTTCGGCGCGAAGTTGGCGGCGCTGGATCGTTTCGGCGATGCCGCGACGGGCGGCGTCGAAGAGGTAACCTTTCTGATCGCCGCGAGTGGCGGTGCTCTCGGCGTGGGCGCGCCAGTGGTAGCCGATGAAAGGAACGTGGACGACGTCCTTCGCCTCGATCAACTCCCAGCAGCGGAGAAAAAGATCGATGTCTTGCGCGCCGTTGAAGTCGGGGCGAAGCCGGCCGGCTTGTTCGACAATGGTGCGGCGGATGACGGTGAGATGGTGCGTGTAGTTGTGCGTGATCGCCATCTCGGGACTCCAGCCGCCCTTGAACTGCGGATCATAGTGGCGGCCGGTGTCGTCGATTTTATCTTCGTCGGTATAGAGGTAGCCCACCGTCGGGTGGCGGGCGATGGCCTCGGCGATGTGCAGCAAGGTGTCGTGCGGCAGCAGATCATCGTGATCGAGGAGGGCGACGAATTCGCCCGTGGCGATCGTGAGGGCGGAGTTGGTGGCGGCGGCGATGTGGCCGTTGGTGGGACGGAAAAACGGTTTGATGCGTGCGTCGGTGCGGGCGGCTTCTTCGAGGATACGGCGGACGTGGGGCTGGGGTGAAGCGTCGTCGGCGATGCAGAGTTCCCAGCGCGGGTAGAGTTGTTGCCGGAGACAATCGAGCAGCTCGCGGAGATATTTTTCCGGGGTGTTGTAGGCGGGGACCACGACGCTGATCAGCGGACCGCCCGAGCGGACGAGTGCATCGGCATCCTGCTGCAGCGCGGCACTGAGGCGCGGGGTCAGACGATTGTGCCAGCACCAACGCGTGTACGGATCTTGATCGCGGCGTCGGATGATGGCGGGCGGAATTTTCTTAGCTTCGCCGTGGCCCAGTGTCGAGGCGAGTTGGGTTTTCAGCCGGGTGATTTCAGCACGAGTTTCCTGCCAGTTATCGAAAGCAAAGCGGCCCAACAACGCGCCCCGCAGGAAGGCGGCGCAGACTTTATAGAATAGAAAAGGACGATAGATGGGGATCGGGCCGGAATGCTCGTCGGTGCGGTCGAGATAAACGCGGCGGGCGAAAGCGAGCTGGCGGCTGCCGTCGGGGAGCGTGGCGAAAATCTTCAGGTTGGCGGGGCTCGGAGTGTCGGGCGAAATATCCACGAGACCGTAGTAACCGGATTTGCGCGCGTTGGGGTGATCGGCGCGATGGGCGGCGACGTCGGGGCGATCTTTGGGGAAGACGAGCCGGTTTTCGGTGAGGACACCGGTGGTGGCGCTGAGCTGGTTGATTTCTCCGCCGATGGCAAAAGTCCAGCCGGTGGTGCGGAATTTCTCGTAGGAAATGTTCACCCAGAAACCGGGATTTTCGATGTGACCGAGAAACACGGTGCCGCCGGTCACGTCCATCGTAGGGGCGAGAATATTTGCCAGCACGTGATCGGCTTCGCGGCAGATCTGCGCGAACGAGGCGCGGTGGAAGTGGCGGTAGAGATAGGCGAGGGTTTGCTGGACGACGGCGGTGCGCAGAATCGGTGTCGGGCGGGCGGCGGTCGTGGGTAGCAGCGAAGTGTCGAGGGGTGTTTGGAAAAACTCGCGCCATTCCAGGCCGTCGTGAAAATCGAGCGCCAGTGTGCGGGCGCCCCGCCAGACTTTCACGCGTTGGATGAAACCGGTGCGCCGGGAGGTCAGACCGGTGTTGAATATTTTTTCGGTATCCGGCCGGTCGAGGCCGTAGAGGCCAAAATAAATCCGGCCATCCACCCGCGCGCGAATATCCGTGCAGAGTACCGTCACACCGGGATAGAGCCAGCCGACAATTTCCAGATCAGGCGAATCGGGCCGCCAAGTGGTGGGGTGATCGAGATGGAATTGAAGCGCAACCTGGTTGGTCATTGAGCAAGCCAATGAAACGGTTGCGAGGTGGCCAGTAAAGCGCGGAACTAAGTCAATCTCGCCTCCGTTTTTATAGGGCATCTTTGGGCTCTGGTCGTGGCGGAGTGCAACCGGCGACAGTTCTTGGTTGCAAGAGCACCCGGTGATCTTTCGCTCTGGCCATGTCGTTCTTACGCCGAGAGGAGAAATCACGCGATCCAGAGTTCTGGATTTATTTCTCCCTGTTTGCGGCGGGGTTGCTGTTTAATATTTGGGGGACGCGAGTCGGGTGGGAAAGTCGCAATCTGCCCGGGATTGAGTACCGCCAAGCCCAGACCGCGATCTCGGCGTATTTTATCCAGCAGGATCATGATTTTTCGTTCGCCTATCCGACCCCAGTTCTCGGCAAGCCGTGGTCGATCCCGATGGAGTTTCCCCTCTACCAATGGACGGTGGTGGGCTTGAGCAATCTGAGTGGTTTGGAGCTGACCAAGGCGGGACGCGTGATCAGCCAAGGGTGTTTCTACCTGTGTTTGCCGGCGGTGTTTTTACTGCTGCGACGAATGCGCGTGGCGTCGGGGCGACGTTGGTTGGTGCTGGCCGTGGTGGTCACCTGCCCGTTCTACATTTTTTATTCGCGGGCTTTCCTGATGGAAACCATGGCGCTGATGTTCAGCCTGTGGTTTTGGGTGGCGTTTGAGGAGGCGGTTGAAAACCGGAATTGGCGTTGGTTGGCGGTGGCGATGCTGGCCGGCAGTGGCGCGGGGTTGGTGAAGGTGACGACTTTCATGCTTTATCTGTTGCCGAGCGGTTGGTGGGCGCTGCGGCGCTTGGGGAGCAGTCGGAGCGACGGGCGGTGGCGCGGTGATTTGATCTGGATGGCGGCCGCAGTGGCCTTGCCCTTCGCGCTGACGCTGTGGTGGCTCCACTTCGCCGATACCGTCAAGGCGCTCAATCCCTGCGCCCAATTTATTCGTGAAGGTAACGTGCGTGATTTTACCTGGGGAACGTGGGCGATGCATCTTTCCCCTGATTTGTGGCAGCAGAAATGGCGGATCATCACCGGGCAATTGTCGTGGACGCTCTTGCTCCTTGGCGGGCTGGCGCTGACAATCTTGACGGGCGGACGCCGCGGGGCGGACATGTTTCGGCTGCTGTTGTGGTTCGGAGCCGCGCTGGTGATTCTCCCGGTACTGTATGCGCTCCATGAATATTATTTCATCGCGAACGGCCTGCTGCTCTTGATCGCCCTGGGGCTGGTCCTCGTCGGATTGGCGGAGAGTGGGCGACCCGTCTGGATGGTTGTGGGGGCTCTGCTGGTCTTCACCGGTGGACAGATCACGCGATATTATGAGGGCTATTACCAAGCGCAAAAAGGCATCTCCGATGGCGGTGACGGGTTGTCGCATTCCTTGCGCGGTCTGACCCGGCCGGATGAAGTGCTGGTAATCATCGGGCAGGACTGGAATTCGATGACGCCGTATTACGCCCGGCGCCGGGCGCTGATGATCAAGACATCGGCCGAGAATGATCCTGAGCTGCTCAAGGCCGCCCAGGCGGCGTTGAAAGGCGAGCCGATCGGTGCCTTGGTGCTGGGGGAGAAAACCCAAGGACGTGAGGAGTTGATCAAGTGGGCGGAGGAGCGGGGCATTGACCCTCAGCCCCTGTATTCATGGCACGATGCGACGGTTTACCTGCCCTTGGCGAGACGGAGCGAAAATATTCTGAAAATCCTGAACGCGCGTTATGCTGGAGTGGTTTGGGGCAAAGACGTGGTGTTGCCGGTGCATAATATTGCGGGCGAGTGGATCGAGACTCGCCGTCTGCCAGATTATCAAAGGTTCTTGTTTAGCACGATGCAGCCGGAGCCGGTCAGATTCTTTTCCACTTATGGACCGGTGCTCGATGGCAGCACGTCCGTGGTCCGATTTGGCGCGCATCCGGATACCAAATTGGTTTTCAAATTGCCGGCGGGCCGGCATCGCCTGAAGTCGTCATTGCTATTATCGCTTGAGACCTACGACGAAAATCTGGCTAGCGATCAACGCACCGATGGGGTCGAGATCACTCTGACCCAATTGAGCGCCACTGAGGAACCCACCGTGCTGTTCACTCGTATGCTCGAGCCGTACGCAACGAAGGAGGATCGAGGTTGGGTGCCGCTGACGCTAGAGTTTACCCTCACGAAACCGGCGGAAGTTGAATTGTTCTTCGGGCCGGGTCCGCAAGGAAATGCGACTCGGGATTGGATCTGCGTCGGCCCACTGGTGATCGAGTGAATGCTCGTTGGGCGGAATGCGCGGTCTCCGCTTTAGTGCCCGACGTAACCGGCGGTCGCGCGGCGGATGCCTTCGGCGAGGGCAACTTGGGGTTGCCAGCCGGTGGCGGTGACCAAGCGGGTGTTGTCCAGCCGGCTGTCATGCACATCCCAAACGGGGCCTGGTTGATAACGCCGCGCGATGGTCCGACCGGTATTTTTCTCCACCAGTGTGAGCACTTCCTGCACGGTGTGGGATTCGTGGGCGCTCAGATTGAAGGTGCCGGTCAGGCGTTGCGTGATCACCGTTTCAACCGCCGAGAGAAAATCCGTGTAGTAGAGAAAATCTTTTCGCGCCGAACCATCGCCCCAAATACTGAGAGGCTGGCCTTCGACGGCACAGCGGATCGCGTGGGGGATGATTCCTTGGACGCGATCTTTGGGCACCGGATAACCGTAGGGATTGGAGATGCGCAGGATGGTGCCGGCCAGACCCTGTTGGGTGGCGTACGCTTCGATGAGTTGCTCGGCGGCGCGTTTGGCCAGACCATAACAACCGAGGGGCTGGCAAGGATCAGTCTCGCAGTTGGCGCGCCCGGGGGCGTTGCCATAAACGGCGCCGCCCGAGGAAAAGAAAATGAAATGCGGGCGCTGGGTCGCGGGCAACGCAGTGATTTCTTTCAGCAGGTTTTCCAGTTGGGGGAGATCGATTTTTCCTTCGAGGCCGCCGCCAAATTCCGAGGAGGCGGGCAACGTGCTCCAGGCCAGATGCAGCACCGTGGTGGCCGGCGGCAGGTTCGCGGCTAATTCCGCCAGCGGAAGAAATCCTTCGCCGCCCGAGCGGGAGAAGAGCGTGACGTGGTGGGCCGGAGCGCGAAAATGATCAGCGATGAGCGAGGCGAGTCGGCCACGTCCACCCGTGACCACGATGCGCTTGGGAGCAGAAACAATCGAAGACATGAAACTTTACCCTGTCAGGGTGGTATAAAACTTGGCAAGCGTCTCCGCACTGCGCCGCCAACTAAAATGGGCCGCCGCGTAAGCGACCGCGCCCGCACTGAGCCGGTCGTAGAGCGCGCGATCAGCGCGCAACTCGACGATGGCGCGGGCGATACCGGCGGCATCCGCGCGGTCGAGTACGAACGCATCCACCCCGTGGCGCAGTTGCGTGCCGAGATTGGTCCGGGGCAATACGACGGGTCGCCCGATGGAAAAAAACTCCGGCAACTTCGACGGGAAACGGTAATCGTTGAAAGCGTCGGGTGCGCCGGGTTGCACGAAAATATCAGCGAGCGCCATGAGTGGCGGGAGATGTCGGTGGTGCATGATCTGGCCGAGGGGGACGACAAACGGCGCGACTTCTCGGGCCATGGAGCCAAGAAAGTCCACGCAATCGAGGCCAGTACGGAGCAGGGTTGTCGGATGACCGGCTTGATTTAGCAGGAGCAGGGCGGTGTAGAGCTCCCGCATTTCCGCCGCATTGGAGGCATGGGTGTTGCCATGATAGAAGAGCAGAGTGGTGTCGGGTGCGCTGTCCCACGTGTGGCGAAATTTATCCGGGACGGGCCGGGGAAAAAAATAACGGGCATCCGCTGCCGGAGTTAACGTGAGACACGGGCGGTCGGTCGGAGCGAACGCGCGGAGTTTTTCCAGGACAACCGTGATGCCGTCGGCGGCGGCGAGAAAGGCTCGGGCGTGGCGGGGATGGGAAAGATCGGCTGGAACCAATCGATCAAGCTCATCGGCGGGCAATTTTTCCAACGCCGAATGATCGCGGCCAAGGGTGAGCGAGAGAATCTCCTGCTCGTTGTCTTCGAGATGCACGATGACCTTGGCCTTGTGGCGGACGCGGAGTTTTTCGGTCAGTCGGCGAACATTTTCCCGGGTCGTCCACGCATGGATGAGATCGACGTCGCCGCCATTGGCGAAGGTCAGGTTTTGTTCGGCTTCGGCAAACGCGACACCGCGAAACCGGGGGGATGCATGATAAGCCAAGGTTTCTAAATCATGTGGGCAGGCGACCATGCAGTCGTGGGCTTGAGTGCTGAGTTCGTTGGCCAGGGCGGCGACATGCAAGGCGCTGTTCGAGGCAAAACTGCCGTGGAGAATGAAGAGGATGTTTAATGGGCGGGACGATGTGCCGGTTGGAGGAGATGATGGTCGGGAGAGATGGCCGGGCAGGGCAATTCTGGTTCCGCCCAAATCAATGGCAGGTCCGAGGTTTTCATCCGAGCGCACGGTGATCGTGAGGTCAGTGCGGACGAGAGCGACGGAGCCGTCTGCCAGTTTGGCTTTCAGGCGCAGGGGGCCGCGACCGGCGGAGAGAATGATTTTGCTTTTGAAGCCGGATTCAGCGGCGTGGAGCGCGTGGGGATGGAGGAGGGGAACATCCGTGCGTTGGGTGCCGAGGGTGCAGGGGATTTCCTGATGTCCGTAACGCAACGCGAGTGCGGTGATCCGTTGCGTGGCGTGGAGCGCCCAGCCTTCCACTTGCACGCGCAGGCTGACGGTGCCGGATTCGGCGGGTGATTCGATCCCGGCCAAGAGGCGCGTGGGGGCAATGGCGAGACTGAGAGTTTTGAAAGTCTGCCACGTGCCATCGGGGAGCTGGGCCTGAAAGTGGGCGAGATGCACCCCGGCGGGTAGCCGGCCTTCGATCAGAAATCCGCAGCGCGCGGCTGCCGGTTGCGCGGGCAGGAGGCGCGGCACATCGGTGCGTTCGATGCGCGCGGTCAAGGGCAGGATTCCGGCAGAGGCGGCAAGGCGCACGAGTGGTGGTTCCGGAAAATCCACCAGCAGGCACCAGCCGGTGATCGAGCATTTTTCTTCCGTCGCGCGCAAAGGGCGGGCGGTTTCGATTTCACCGCGTAACTGAGGGACTACCGTGGCCTTCATGATTTCTTATCCACGAAATAATCCTCGAGTGAGCGGAGCCAACTGGTCCAACGCCAACTGCGCGAGGCTTTGAGGGCACGGAGCTCGGCTTCGAGTTCGTTGTTCCGAATCAAGCGGGTCATCGCGATGGAATTTTCTTCATCCAATTCGCGCTGGGTCCGCTTGAGATTGTCGGTGAGCTGATTGGTTTGATCCGTGAGGGCGATGATTTCCCGCTGAAGTTGAGTGATCCGTTGTTGGGCAGCGGTTAATTGGCCGTGGGTGAGGTTCAACTGGCGGCGGGTGTCAGTGAGCGCCTCGTTGGTGACGTGCTGCATGTGGCGCAGATGGTCGTATTGCGTCTGAAGTTCGGAGAGCGTTTTGGCGAGATGGGCGGCTTCCTCGGATTTTTTATCAGCCAACGTCTGGGCGCTCGTGAGCAGGTTTTCGGTATCGGCTAATTGGGGGGCGAGTTCATCGCGCACATCTTCCAGCTCCATGATGCGCACCTGGGCTAGGATCAGTTGCTGGCGGAGGAGGTTGAGCGGGTCAGCCGGCTCGACGGGGTCGTTCTTCATCGTCGGAGACAATCAACTAGCCACCGCACAGGATGTGAAGCCAATAGTGGGCTGGGGGCTGCCAGGGCACGGCGGATTTTTGCACGGAGCTAGGTTTGGATGAGGCGCCAGGCGTCGCGATGTTGGTGGCGATCCATCGCGTCGTGGAAGTCCTTCAGGGTTGATTGGCGCTTGTTTTTCCGAGCGGCGAGCCAGGCATAATAAAACCCCAGCACGATCCGACGGACACGGCCGAGGACGAGCAGGCTGTTACGGTGGCGCACGCGACTGGCGTCTTCCTTCGCCGTAACATCCAGCCGCTGGTGGTGCCCGGCCTCAATGCCCCAGTAGCTGCGGATTAACAGCTGTAGCCTCATCGCATTCTCCGGCACCATCGGCAGACTGCTCACGTAGCAGATCGTTTCGGTGATGACCGATGGGGTCAAAGATGACCGATGGGGTCAGGCTTGGTTATTTGCGCTTGCGCTGATGCGGTGAGCTGGTTTTCTGGCGGGCATGGCGAGACCATTGCGCTTGGAGTCGGCGGCGGGGGTGTACCACGTGTTGAACCGGGGGAACTACCGGCTGGACCTCTTTCGTTCAGAGAAGGCGAAG